>JAHEDT010000034.1 GCA_024641085.1 Geobacteraceae bacterium
CTAAAGCCCGTACTTCTTCTTCAGCTTGAAAAGTTCGACCAGGGCCTGGTCGCGGCGCTGTGTCAGGCTAGCCTTGTCCTGTCCATCCAGCTCCTCTTCTACCCCCGCGACCAGAATATTTATGAGTGCTTCCGTCAATTCGGGGGTGCCGAGCTCTCGCCAGCGTGCTTCCTGGGTCGGCCCGAGGTGATCGAGATAGTGCCGGTAGCCGCCGGCGCCGCCGCCCAGGTGGTAGGTGAGGTGAGGTCCGAGCAGGGCCCAGCGCATTCCAGGGCCGTAGGCGATCGCCTGGTCGATATCTTTAACTGAGGCGATCCCTTGTGCGGCGATGTGCACTGCCTCCCGGTAAAGCGCCGAGGTCAGGCGATTGGCCAGGTGACCGACCACCTCCTTTTGCAGGCGGATGGTGACTCGTTGCATCTGCCGGTAGAAAGCCTCTGCGATCTGCATGCTGGCGGCTGAGGTCTGCCGGCCGGCCACCAATTCCACCATTGGCACGAGGTGTGGCGGGTTCATGGGGTGAGCCACCAGGATGCGCTGCGGGTGACGTGCCGCGCTTTGGATATCGGAGGCCAGCAGCGACGAGGTACTCGATGCGATCACCACGTCCGGGGCGATCACATCTTCCAGCTGTCGTACCATCTGGCGCTTGACCTCAAGGCGGTCCGGTCCATTTTCCTGCACGTAGTCGACATCGGCCAGCGCCTGCACGTCGGTGCAGAACCTGGCATGGCGGACCGTGTCCGTCACTGTCAACCCCAGGGCCTGTAGTTGTGGCCAGGCATCTTTGACAAAGTGCTGCAGCTCGATTTTCGCCTCCGAACGTGGCTCGACCACCACGACCTCCATCCCCCTGGCCAAAAACAGGCTGGCCCAACTCATACCGATCAGGCCGCCACCGACCACGGCGATCTGTTTTATCTCTTGCATGCGGTTCTCTCCTGCTAATACCACCCCAAGGGTGATGTGGTGATTCAGCCTTTGTAAGCCCCGGTTTCGAATTGTTTTCTGGTGATACCGGCGGGCAGCTTGTCGCGCACCCGTTCGTCGAGTTCCAAGACCCAGGTGTTGAGCATGCAACCGAGGATCACGTACATTCCCTGGATCGCGATCAGGTCCATGATCTGGCGGGTATCATAATAGTTGGAGAGTTTCGTAAGGGTACCGGCGGCAATGGCATGGTCGCTCATCAGATCATCCACGGCCTGTAGTAGTAAAGCGTCCGCAGCCGTCCATCCGGGGGCCTGCGGACCCAGCCGGCTGCGCTCGATTTCAGCAAGGCTCAATCCGGAGGATAGGGCGCGTACCACGTGGGAGGCCCACTCGTACCAGGATTCCATATGCACGGCCACGCGCAGGATGACCAGTTCGCCGCTGCGCCCCCCCAATGCACCGCCGGCAACCGAGTGATTGCGGAAGTTCCACCAGGCGTTGAGCAGTTCGGGATGGTGCGCCATGAGAGCGTGGACATTGAGGGGCTGCCCCTGCATGTCGTCCAGGACCCGGGCAAGGGACGGGTCCCAATCGGCAACGGGCAGGGGAGAGACTTTCGGGTTGTCTGCTGGCATCGTTCAATCCTTGTTCTGACGTCGCGGCAAAAGCTGCTCGGCTGACGATCAAATATAACCAAAGCTGCGACTGTTGTCTCAAAATGTCTGTTAATTCTGAGAGCTAAAAAGCACGGGCCCCGCGAAAAACCGCAGGGCCCGTGTTGTCATCAATGTAGAGACTTATTCAGATTTTGCGTACATTGGACGCCTGAGGGCCCTTTTGGCCCTGGGACACGTCAAAACTCACCCGGTCCCCTTCGGCGAGAGATTTGAAGCCGTCGCCTGAAATTTGGGAAAAATGGACGAAGACATCCGGTCCATTGTCCTGCTCGATAAAACCAAAACCTTTTGCATCGTTGAACCACTTCACTGTACCTTCTGCCATCACTTCCTCCATGTTTCCCTGTGGGAACCTTTTTGTTGTGCCTGCCCCGTTCGCCTGTAAAGCAGAAGACCACAGAATCCAAGACGGTCTGTTTGTTCTGATAATGCTGACACCATGTCAAATTGATGGCTACGGTAGTGACACAAACCTGCACGACATTCGCAAGATTACCAGCAAATCACGCGAAAGCAAAAAAAATACGGCGTCTTGTTTGCCAAATATGCATTTTTTATTACTTTTAACGGCATTTCAGCTGAACGCCAGGTCGATTCGTCCTCTGCATCAGGCAAAAAATAAATATCGTACTACCTCTGTAGAATACAGCCGCTGCGAGTTTGAAATAGTTTTTCTGTGCATTTTTTGTGAAATGTGTAGACCTGACCCCATATTTATCTGACAAAAATCTTCAACCGGGAAGCGGGTGGCGCTATACTGAGGCGGCTTGATGATCATGCAGACGGCTGGACAAAATCGACGAATATGGAGGGCAATCAACCCCTATGAAATTCTCCCCGCACATCACCAAGGTGCAATACCCACCGATTACCGAGGTCAAGTCCTGGCTGGCTGCGATGCCGCCGCAAGGCGACCGGCCGCTGGTCGATCTCTGCCAGGCGGTCCCCGACTATGCTCCGGCGCCGGAGATGGTCGCGCACCTGCACGGTCTGCTCGACGACCCGATGACCTCGCGCTACAGCCCGGATGAAGGTTTGCCTGAGGTGCGCGCCGCGATCAGCGACTGGTATATGCGCCGCTATGGGGCGGGCCCGACAGCTGACGAACTCTGCGTGACCATCGGAGCCAGCCAGGCCTTTTGGCTGGCGATGGTGACTCTCTGCCAGGCCGGCGACGAGGTCATCGTCCAGCTGCCGGCTTATTTCGACCATCCCATGGCTTTGCAGTCCCTCGGCATAAACTGCGTCTGGGCCCCCTTCGACGACGCCCGCGGCGGTCTACCCGATGTCGCCGCCATCGCCGCGCGGATCACGCCGCTCACCCGTGCCATCCTGCTGGTATCACCGAGCAACCCCACCGGTGCAGTCACCCCGCCCGAGACCTTGCGACAGCTCTACACGCTGGCCAAAGAGCGCGGCATCGCCCTGGTCCTCGACGAGACCTACAATGCCTTTCTGCCGAATGACGCGCCACCCCACGCGCTCTTCTCCGAGTCCGACTGGCAGAGTCATTTCGTGCAGGTCGCCTCCTTTGGCAAAACCTTCGCCCTGACCGGCTACCGTGCCGGGGCGTTGGTCGCCGGTGCCGACTTCGTACACCAGGCGCTCAAGGTTCAGGACAGCATGGTAGTATGCGCCCCGCGCATCACCCAGCAGGCGGTGCGCTTCGGCTGTGAGCGACTCGATACCTGGGTGGCGGCCAACTCGGTGATGATGCAGCGCCGTCACGATCACTTCCGGGAGCTGTTCGCCACCCCTGGGAATCTTTTCCAACTGATCGCCAGCGGCGGTTTCTTTGCCTGGGTACGACATCCCTGGCCGCAGCTCACCGGCCGTCAGGCCGCCCGTCGACTGGTCGAACAGGCGCACCTGCTCTGCCTGCCCGGCGAAGCGTTCGGCCCCGGTCTGGAAGGCTACCTGCGCCTGGCTTTTGGTAATATTCACGAGGAGGATATCCCCACCGCCGTAGAGCGTTTTGTGGAGATTTCACAAACCTGAGCTGGTGGGCAGCGATGTGCAGGTCCCCTGGTCCGCCCGTTGGGGCAGTAGCTCTAGGGACCGGGGTCAGCACGCAAAGGCCTTAATGAACCGTATCGTCATCCATTACAGCGAAATCGCCCTAAAAGGGAAGAATCGCCGCCATTTCGAGGACGCCCTGCTGCGCCACGTACGCGAAGCCCTCGGCAGCCTGGTGCGCGAGGTGCGTAAGCGCCAGGGGCGACTGGTCTGCCGGCCGGTCGAGGATGCCGACCCACAGCAGGTCTGTGAAATCCTGAGCCGCATTCCGGGGATCGTCAATTTCTCCCTCGGGCACAGCGCACCCAAGGATATCGATGCCATCGGCGGACGGGCGGTCACCCTGCTCACGGGGCGCGACTTCACCACTTTCGGTGTCAAGACCAAGCGCACCGACAAGGATTTCCCTCTCACTTCAGAGGAGATCAGCCGCGCGGTGGGCGGAGCCATCCTGCGCGGCCTGGAAGGAAAGAAGGTCGACCTGACGAAGCCCGAGCTCTGGCTCTATATCGAGCTCACTGGCAAGGAGGCGACGCTCTTCACCGACAAGTTCAACGGACCCGGCGGCCTGCCGGTCGGCTCCTGTGGCCGGGTGATGGTGTCGCTGTCGGGCGGCATCGACAGCCCGGTGGCCGCCTACATGCTGATGAAGCGGGGCTGTCGTGCGATTTTTGGCCATATCCGCAACGAAACCCAGTTTACTGGCGGCGTCACTGACAAGATCGAAAAGCTGGTCGAAGTGCTGACCCGCTACCAGTTGCGCTCGACCCTGTACCAGGTTCCCTTCGGCGAACTGCAGCGGCATATCATCGCCTTCGTGCCTGCCGATCACCGCATGATTATCTACCGACGCTGCATGATGCGCATCCTCAACCGGCTGGCCGAACAAGAGGGTGCTAAGGCTGTCGTTACCGGCGATGCGGTTGGCCAGGTCGCCTCGCAGACCCTCGACAACCTCCACTGCATCCAGAGCGCGTCACACCTGCCGGTGTTGTCGCCTCTGGTCGGAATGAACAAGGATGAGACCATCGCCATCGCACGACAGATCGGCACTTACGAGCATTCGATCCTGCCGTATCCTGACTGCTGCTCATTCATGATCGCTCCCCATCCCGAGACCCGCGGCGTCCTGGAGATGGTCGAACGCTGCGAAGCCAACATCGCCGGCCTCGAGGATCTGCTGCTACAGGCGGTCGCCGCCGCCGAAATGAGCGAATTCCCACCTTAGGGGTCAGGTCTACACATTTCACATTTTTTGCACATGGTTCACGTGTCCTTTGACCCGGTTGAGGCCGAAAGCAGCTCCATGCCCGTGATGCAGTTTGCCCTGGCAATGCTCATCTGGTACGCTTTTTGGTATCTTGAATCCGCAACCGAGCCAGTCAACCTGCAGAAGGCGCAACTTTAAACTCAATTACGAAGGTCGGTTGATATGATGCTTTTCTGTCTGCAAAGATCCAAGGACCAAGCGTCAAGGAGTCCCCGGTGTCAGTAAAAAACAACTCGACACTCGTTTATTCCAGCAACTCCGGTCGCATGTGCCCTAGCTGCAGCAAGCCTGTCGCCGCCTGTACGTGTCGCAAGCCGGCGACGTTGACAGCGAAGGGCGATGGCGTTGTGCGGGTCGGCAGAGAGACCAAGGGACGAAAAGGGAAGGGTGTGACCGTGATCAGTGGCATTCCTCTGCCGCCGGAGGATCTCAAGATTCTGGCCAGGGAGTTGAAGCAGAGATGTGGCACGGGCGGCACCCTGAAGGACGGGATTATCGAGATCCAGGGCGATCAACGTGATCACCTGGTCGAGCTGCTGCAAGCCAGGGGATGGCCGGTCAAGCGCACTGGCGGTTGATTTTAGCTCACGCATCGCCCGGTACTGTTTTTGTGAAATGTGTAGACCTGACCCCTCGGTTTGAAAGGTATCCGTGATGAAAATTTTTGTCCTTCTGGGAAGTCTGAGCGCGTTTCTGGGGGTCGCTCTGGGGGCGTTCGGTGCACACGGCTTGAAGAACCGGGTGACACCGGACATGCTTGCCGTCTGGCAGACCGGTGTGCAGTACCACCTGGTGCATGCTCTCGGCCTGCTTCTGATCGGGATTCTCTGCCATCTGCTTCCGGAAACTTCTCTGGTCCGTTCCGCCGGCTGGTTTCTGCTGAGCGGAACCGTGCTCTTCTCCGGTTCGCTCTACGTCATGGTCCTGTCCGACATCCGGGCGCTCGGCATGATCACGCCGCTGGGCGGGGTGGCTTTCCTGGTCGGCTGGCTGATGCTCGCCGTCGCTGGCTGGCAGCACGCAGCCTGAAGTCTGGTCGGGTCCGTTGCTGTTTTTGTGAAATGTGTAGACCTGACCCCAAGGGGTGTGGTTTGGAGGAGCGATGGACAGGGACAGGATGGACAGAAACCGGGCATTTTTGAAGGACTCTCTGCGCCTGCAGATTGACTTTTCCCGTACGGACCAGAACCTCGGTGTTGAGCCGCCGCCGCTGCAGAAGCCGCCCGGGGCCGAACAGCAACCGATTACCCTGCCGGGGCTGGACGCGTTCCAGGCTTTCCAGGGCACCGACCTGGTGGCGGCGATTGCCCGGCGCTGCAGTCACCGGCGCTTTCGCAGTCAATCTCTGACGCTGGCGGAGCTGGCGTTCCTGCTCTGGGCGACCCAGGGAATCAAGGAGGTCCTCGCGCCCGGTTGTGCCCTGCGGACCGTACCTTCGGCCGGCTGTCGGCACGCCTTCGAGACCTACCTGCTGATCAACACAGTCGAGACTCTGGAACACGGCGTCTATCGGTACCTGCCCATTGAACATGCACTGGTTTTCGAGCATGCCGTCGACAATCTGCC
Organism: Geobacteraceae bacterium; assembly: GCA_024641085.1. GTDB lineage: Bacteria > Desulfobacterota > Desulfuromonadia > Desulfuromonadales > BM103 > JAHEDT01. The sequence continues at coordinate 6,463 of JAHEDT010000034.1, forward strand.
GGCCCGGCTGACCCAGGCGACCCTCGGCCAGGCTTTTGTCGCCGCAGCGCCGGTGACTTTTGCCTGGACGGTGGTCCCATACCGGATGGAATGGCGCTACGACCTGGCTGCTCACCGTGTGATCGGCCTGGATGCCGGCCACCTTTGTCAGAATCTCTATTTGGCCTGCGAGGCGATCGGTGCCGGCACCTGTGCCATTGCCGCCTACCACCAGGAGCGCATGGACCAACTGCTGAAAGTCGACGGCATTGAGGAGTACACCCTTTACCTGGCGCCGGTTGGCAAAATCTGAGGCCCTGAGCCCCGGGCGGCAGGAAGCGTCAAGGACTTTGCATGACTGTCAAGATCGGCCTGATCAGTGATGTTCATGCGACCGCGGAGCCTTTGCAGGAAGCTCTGGCGATCTTTCGCCACGCTGGCGTCGACAGTGTCCTCTGTGCAGGTGATGTGGCCGGCTACGGTGACGAACTTGAGCAGACGGTCGCCCTGCTGCTCGGAGACGGCTGCAAGGTCGTGCTGGGCAATCACGACCTTTGGTGGTCCGAGCGACCCCGACATGAGTCACAGGGGAGGGTGGCAGATTACCTGCGCAGCCTGCCGACCGTGCTGGAATTCTCAGCCGCCGGTAAAACCATCTGCATGGTCCACGCCAGCCCGCTCGGCTACTTGATGGAAGGGATTCGCCTGTTGGATGACGAGGGTGTGGTGATCCCGCAGCAGCGCGCCTCCTGGAGCAACTCTCTGCAGTCGTTTGCCGCCGATGTCCTGGTGGTCGGGCATACTCACCAGGTGTTTGCAGAGCAGCTGGGCCACCCCCTGGTCATCAACCCCGGCAGCACCCGGTTCAATCATACGTGTGCGATGCTGACCCTGCCCGAGTTGAGACTCGAATTTCTGCCGCTCTCCGGCAGAATACCGTTGTTGAGTTGGAACTGGGGAATGGAGGGTTCAAAGGGTGGGTGAACGGGACCTGGGACGCGTCAAGTCATGTCTGGCTTGACAGGCCCCTGCTGTCTACTAGAGTTAAAAAACTTGTTGTGTGAATCACAATCTCAGGGAGAACGACATGAACGTATTCGATTTTGCGCTGGAGATGGAAGCCGCCGGCAAGGATTACTATGAAAACCTGGCAAAGACCGCCTGCCTACCAGGTCTGAAGACGATCTTCAACCGCCTGGCCGAAGATGAACAGCGCCACTACGAAATCTTCCGGGCCCTGAAGACGGGCGTCCCGGCACAAGCCATGCCGGAGTCGACGATTCTCGATGCCGTTCGCAACGTCTTCGTGCAGTTGCCGAGGGATGCGCAGGTTTTAAAAGACGTGGCCGAGTCCTTGGCCGCCTATCGTCATGCCATGAAGCTCGAAGCCGACAGTTACCGCCTCTATGAGGAAGCCGCCGCCGAGGAGGCCGACCCTGCAGTCAACAGCCTGCTGCTGAAAATCGCCGCCGAGGAGCACAAGCACTACACAATCCTCGAGAACCTATACAACTTCGTCAATGCACCCAACCAGCACCTGGCATGGGGGGAATTCAGCAACCTCGACGAGTTTCGCCAGTTCGGCCGGGATCTCAGCGACTAAACCGATCTGGACGGTTCGACCGATTAATCCCTCGCTAAATCGCTGAACCATTCCAGTGCACAAGAGCAGAATGCCGTGACGGCGTTCTGCTCTTTTTGCGTCCTCACTGGTAGGCTGCCGGCTATTTGCGGCGTTTGCTCGGTCGACCCGCAGGCTCTGGTTTGTCACTGCCAGCCCTGGCCGCGGACGGGGCGGGTTTTCTCGGCAGTGCTGCCGTAACGCTTATACAGCGTTTGAGCAGGTAGGTGCCGTCGAGGGTATTGATGGCATCCCTGGCTTGCGCAGCGTTGGCCATGTGGACGAAGGCGCAGCCTTTGAACTGGCCGCTTTTCTGGTCGGTAATCATGTGAATGGCGCGCACCGTGCCGCAGAGGGAGAAGAGCTTGCGCAGGTCCTCCTCCTCGACTTCGAAGGCGATCTCGGCGACATACAGGTCTTTACTGGTCGATTTGGTTTTCATAGGTTCAGTCTTTTGCTGGTTGCGGGGTGTTCCCGCTGCTTAGGGGCCGGTCATTCCGATAGCCGGTACAGCCGGTTGCTTCGGCATGCCGCCGATGCTCGGGATAGTCCCGGCAGTGATCCGGCTTGATGTCATCGATCCCGCACACATGGCCTCGCCGGTCGATACGATCGAGCAGCCAGGGACAGCGGTCGACGTCGTCGCCGGTTTCGGGGTCGAGCCAGGCGGTATGCAGCCGGTTGCCCGGTCCGAGTTCGAGGGTTTTGACCCGGGCCAACAGGTCGGTACGGTCGAGCCGGTGCCAGCGTTCCAGGTCGGCATCGCTGACGCAGCCGTTGAAGGCGTCGACCAGGTTGAGACAGCAGTGGCCACAGCAGCGGCACTTGAAAGTTCGGTTCGCAAGCATCGATGGTATAGTGGCACCGAATGCGACCTGTGAACAGATTTTTCTTTGGCCGTCCCTCTTTTCCAGAAATCCTGCAGTAAAAACTGCCCTGAGCGATTCCCCTCCGACCCCTTTGCTCCACAATCTTCCCGAAATCAGCAGACAATTCCCCAAATGGGGAATATTTATTGTGCCATTATTTTTAAATATCAATAATAACAATAACTTATGAATTGGCGTAAAGGTTGCTATATACGAATGTGCCACCATGTCGGTGTGCATGTCACGGACACATTCAAGGAGAAAACGTGTATGAAAAAGGCAATCAAAGTTTTATTGGTATCCATGGTGGCAGCCATACTGCTGAGCGCTTGTGCCAGTCAGCCGACTGAAGAGATCGCTGCTGCAAAAAGCGCCATCGATGCGGTAGTCAGTGACGGGGCGGAAAAGTACACCCCGGATCAGCTGCAAAGCATCAACCACAAGCTTGATGAGGCCATGGCCGAAATCAAGACCCAGGACGGTTACACCTTCAGCAACTACTCTCTGGCAAAATTTACCCTTGCACAAGTCAAGGAAGACGCTGATGCGCTGAAAGTCAAACTTGCCCAGCGTAAGGAAGAGTTGAAAGTCGCTGCTGGAACGGCCTTGACTGAAGCCCAGGCTGCTGTGGTCGAAGCCAAGTCGATGCTCGAAGTTGCCCCGCAGGGCAAGGGTTCTCTTGCCGATATCGAAGCGATGAAGAGTGATGTCGTCGGCCTGGAAACTGAACTTGAAACCGTTGCCCCGCAAATCGATGCCGGCGAGTATATCGTAGCGACCGAGAAAGCCCATGCCGTGGCGTCCAAGGCTCTGACGATCAGCAGCGAAATCAAGGCAGCCCAGGAGAAATTGGCTGTCGTCATCAAGAAATAGTAAACAGCAATAAGCCGGTTACAGAACGATCAACACCAGGGGATTTTACCCGCCAATGAAAACGTTTTTTACTGTCGGGTTTTTCCTGATTATGATCGTGCTGACCGGCTGCAGTGAACCGCCGGTGCCGCCCGAGGTCCAGCAGGCTCTTGACAAGGAGCAGGACCTCTGGCGGGCCGGTGCTGCCGTTTATGCGCCACAAAGCTACGCCGATTTCGTCGCGGCCCTCAAGTCGAGCCGCGAACAGTTTTTTACGGAGCAGTCGCGCCTGGCCTGGTTCCGCGATTATCAAGATGTGACCACGACTTATCGCTCCGTGCTCGCCCAGGGGGAGCGGGTGCTGCGGGAGGTTGAGCAGAGCAAGGCTGATCAGACCGCAGAACTCCTGGCTCGTACCAGCCGTATCACGGAGCGGCTGCACGCCCTGCGTGACCTGATATCGACGGTCAAGGACAGCCGCCTCAAAACCGCCCGGCTGACCAGGGTCGAGATCTTGCTTGCCGAAGCAGGGAACTTTACCGAAGGCAACCAGATGGAGCTGGCCCTTTCAAGGGTCACGGAAGCCGATGTCCTGCTCGACAAGACGGTCGACGCGATCAGGCCGATTCTGGCTCATTACGTCGACTCGCAGCAGATCTCGCGCTGGAAGGCCCAGGTCGACGAGGTCATTACCGAAAGTCGTCGCCGCAAAAGCCACGCCATCGTGGTCAACAAGCTGCGGCGGCAGCTGATCCTCTACGACAAGGGCGTGGTCGCCGCTATTTATCCGGTCGGCCTGAGCTTCAACCCGATCGGCGACAAGCTGTACGCCGGCGATCGGGCAACCCCGGAAGGTCGCTACCAGGTCGTCAGCAAGCTGCCCAACAGCAAATTCTACCGCGCCTTGCTGATCAACTATCCGAATGCCGAGGATCAGCGACGTTTCGCCGAAGCCAAACGCAAGAAGCAGCTTCCGGCCAATGCCAGAATCGGCGGCCTGATCGAGATTCATGGCGGCGGCAGGGACGGTGCGACCCTTGGCTGTATCGGCCTGAATGACAACCAGATGCTCGAACTCTTCAATCGTGTCGAGGTCGGTACTCCGGTGGTGATCGTTGCTGCCGTGAACAATGACAACCTGGTTCGCACGGCCCTGGGACGACTGGAATGAACATCTGGCAGATGATTCTCAATAATACCTTGAACCGGGTCCGGCTCTGGCGCTGGGCACGGCCGCACTGGCCCTTGCGCAGGGTTTTGATCTGCCTGACGGGGGTACTAGTCCTGGTCGAGTTGTGCGGCAGCTACCTCGCCTACCGGGGGGGCGTCTCGGCAGCGGTTGCGGCGGTCCCACAGAAAGCCCGTACGGCCGCAGACTTGCAGTCTGCCAATGAACGCCTGTTGAAAAAAATCGCCGGGCAAAAGCCCGCTGGTGAGTACCTGGTGATCGATACGGCCAGAAACCGCGTGACCCTGCGCAAGGGGGATGTCATCCTGCGTGATATGACCGCATCATGCGGCAGCGGCAACGTGCTTGAGGACCCGACCAGCGGTCGACGCTGGGTGTTCGACACGCCGCGCGGTCAGCACCGTATCCTGTCCAAGGTTAAAAACCCTCTCTGGATCAAGCCTGACTGGGCTTTTCTTGAAGCAGGCGAGCCGATCCCGTCCAAAAGCGCGGAGCGCGCCGAGCCCGGAGCGATGGGTGACTATGCCCTCGGTCTCGGCCAAGGCTACTTCATCCACGGCACCCTCTACAAACGCATGCTCGGGCGCAACGTCTCTCATGGCTGTGTGCGCCTCGGCGACGAGGACCTGGCTCACCTCTACCGTAACCTGCCGATCGGCACGAGGGTCTTCATCTTCTGATGCGCGCCGCCCTGTACTTTCTATGCCTGCTGCTGAATGCCGCGTCGCCGGTTATGGCCGGCGGCCAGTCCCTGGCCGAACTGCAACAGGTCAATGTGCTGCTGCAGGCTGAATACGACCTGGCCAAGTCCGGAAAACCCTACCTGGTGATCAATCTGCAGGATCATCAACTGGAGTTCAAGACCAGCGGGCTGCCCCTTGAACAATGGAGCATCGACAGCTACCGGCGCTGGGGACACCCGTCGGCCATGCGCCCGGCCAGCCTGAAAATCAAGTCCGCCCTCGCCGAGCCCAAACGGGAGGTGCAGGTGGTCAGCGCGACCGAGCCGAGTGGGGAGACGGCCGAGAAGCCGTTCAATGCCCTCGAACTGACAGACATGCCGACCTCCTATCGTCTTTATCTGGACAACGGCACCACCGTCACCGTGCACCCGGTCTCTGTGTCCTGGTTTGATTCTCTGCGCAGCTCATTGGCCGTTCCAGCCTGGTACCTGAGCCGGCCGTTTATTTCCAGCTGGAATTTTCTGCGCGGCTCGCCCTATAATGAGCTCGCCCTGGCCATGCCGGCACAGGATGCACGCAGACTCTACTGGGCCTTCAGCGAAGGCACTCCCTGCCTGATCCGTCTTCCGGCAGCAGAGGCCACCGCCTCCGCCCCAGCGACTGCCGGAACCAATCGTTAATGCCATCCAGCGAAAGCATCAATTCCAACCTAAGGACAGAGCGGTCTTTCGGACTGCATTCCCTCTGGGTGCGCCTGGCGCTGCTCATGCTGCTGACCAGCCTGACTCTGGTCGTCCTGCTGATCGCCTTCTACTATCAGACGGAAAAGAGCCTTTACAACGAATTCACCCGCCAGACCGCCGATCTCTCCAGGGCTGTACAGGTCGGCCTGGAAGGCACGGCAGGCAATAACCCGGGTGAGCACGGCAGCCTCAAAGGCTACCTGGACAACCTCAATGCCAAGGGGGTCAAGGAAGTCTCGGTGATCAGCAGTTCGAACCGGATCATTGCCAGCACCGATCAGGCGAATGTCGGCAAGTGGATCACGCAACAGCGCAAGGAGCTGATCTTCAAGGCCGATCTCGGCGAACCGGTCACCGGTGAGGGGCAGCTCTTCAACGTCATCGTGCCAGTGGTCGCCAACGGCAGCACGGCCGGCTACATTCACCTGACTCTGAATACCGAGGATTTTTCCGTACTGCTGCGGTTGAGTGCCATCCGACGCATCCTCGCGGCCCTGGTTATATTAAGTTTCGGCACGCTGGTGGCGGTGGTGCTGGCTCGCTACTACACCCGGCCAATTGTGGCCATGGCTGCAGCGGCCGGTCGCGTGGCGGCCGGCGACCTGGACCAGTCACTGCCGGTCGAGCGCCGTGACGAAATCGGTCAACTGGCACGCAGTTTCCATGACATGATTGCCCGCCTGCGAGAGGACCGGTCGCTGCACGAGCGGCTGCGTACCGCAGAGCACCTGGCGAGCGCCGGCCAGTTCGCCCGGCACATCGCCCACGAGATCAAGAACCCACTGAACTTCATCAGCCTGTCGATCGACCACATGGGCGACACCTACCGACCAATCGACAGCGTTGCCGCGCAGCGTTTCGACTCCATGGTGCGCAACCTCAAAGGCGAGGTCGGCCGGATCGGCCGTTTCGCAGAGAGTTTTCTCGAGTACGGCCGGCCCTTCGAGTTACGCATCGACCGCTGCGATACCGAGCAGATGCTCAGCGAAGTCCTCGAACTGACTGCGGCGCAGGCCCGTTCTTCGGGCGTGACCATCGTCCGTGATACGGGGCCGCTGCCGGAGCTGCAGGCAGACCCGGAATTCCTGCGCACTTGCCTGTATAATATTGTCAGAAACGCCTTCGAAGCGATGCCTCACGGCGGGACCCTCACGGTGCACAGCGCCCTCGACGACAGCCAGTTGACCCTGACCTTCAAAGACACCGGGGTCGGCGTCGCGGCTGAAGATATCGACAAGCTGTTCACACCTCTGTATTCGACCAAGCAGGGCGGGCTCGGCCTGGGACTGGCCCTGACCCGACGGGTCATCGAAGAGCACGGCGGCAGGGTGCAGTTCCAGAGTGAACCGGGGCAGGGGAGCGCCGTGACGGTCAGCCTGCCGCTCGGGGAGGAGTAAACGATGAAGCCGGTGATCATGGTGGTCGACGACGAGCCCCTGCAACGCGAGATCATACAGACGATCCTCGAGGGGGAGGGCTACCAGGTCGAGACTGCCGCATCGGGGCATGAGGCCCTGGCATTGATGAAAAAAGCCCCGGCCGATCTGGTCCTGACCGATTTGAAGATGACTGGCATGGACGGTATCGAGCTGCTTACAGCCATGCCGCGCGGGGTTGTCCCGCCGCCGGTGATTATCGTCACCGCTCACGGCACTATCGATTCGGCGGTGGAGGCGGTCAGAAACGGGGCGTTCGACTACCTGACCAAGCCGCTCGACAAAACCCGCCTGCTGCTGGCGGTGCGCAAGGCCGGTGAACGCGTGGCGATCCTTAGCGAGAACGCCCGCCTCAAGGAGGAGCTCTACGGACGCTTCCGCCTCGAGGGGATTATTGCCCGCTCTCCCGCCATGCGCCAGGTCATCGCGCTGCTGCAGAAAGTGGCCGAGACCTCCAGTACCGTCATGGTCCTTGGCGAGAGCGGCAGCGGCAAGGAGCTGGTGGCTCGCGCCATTCACTATAACAGCCCTCGGCGCAGCCGGCCGTTCACGGCGGTGAACTGCGCGGCGATCCCCGAGGCACTCTTCGAGAACGAACTGTTCGGCCACGAGACCGGTGCCTATACCGGTGCGGTCGGCAGGCGCCAGGGTCTTGTCGAAGCCAGCGACGGCGGCACCCTGTTCCTCGATGAAATCGGCGACCTGCCGATGGCGATGCAGTCGAAGCTGCTGCGCGTTCTGCAGGACCGCGAAGTGCGCCGGATCGGCGGCAAGGAATCGATCCGTATCGACGTACGCATCATCACGGCGACCAACAAGGACCTCGAAGGCGAGGTCGAGAAGGGCGCCTTCCGCGAAGATCTTTTCTACCGACTCAACGTTGTCACCCTCGATTTGCCGCCGCTGCGCGAACGGCGCGAGGATATTGTCCCACTGGTCGAGTTCTACCTGCAGAAATTCAGTGCCGAGTTCGGTCGTCCGGTCCGCGAGGTCAGCCCGGAAGCAATGCGGCTGCTAATCGAACATCGCTGGCCGGGCAACGTGCGCCAACTGGCCGCGGTCATGGAACGGGCGATTCTGCTCAGTGATGGTCCCGTGCTCACGCGCGACGACGTTGCCGGCCGTCTGCAGGCCCGCCGACCGGTCGATCCGAGTCGGTTCGAACTTCCCGAAGACGGCCTCGATCTCGAGGCGTTCGAGAAGGAGATGATCCGCAAAGCCCTCCACCGCACAGGTGGCATGGCGACCCGCGCGGCCCGGCTGCTGCACATGAGCTACAAGGCGTTTCTCTACCGCATGGAAAAGTTCGGCATCAAGAGCGACCGGCAGGACCCGTAGTGCGGAGCTCAATGAAATAACCCGCCAGGTCATGTTTGTTGCGTCAAACAGCCCGTGAAAGCAGGCTTTTCACCCTTGGGTGCGGAAAAACATTGCCTGTCTCAGGCAGGAGTGCTATAGATTCGCAGCCCAAAGACCACGGGGACCGGCCCTGTGGTCTTTGCTTTTGCGAAAATCGACGGTACAAGGAAAGTTACAACCATGATCAGCGCTTCGAATATCTGTTTGGCATACGGCAAACGGGTCATCTTCAACAACGTCAATATCAAGTTCACGCCCGGCAACTGCTACGGGCTGATCGGTGCCAACGGCGCCGGCAAATCCACTTTTCTGAAGATCCTGGCCGGTGATGTCGACCCGGACAAAGGGGAGATCACGATCGGCAGGGGCATGCGCATGGCTGTGCTGCGCCAGGACCAGTTCGCCTTCGATGAAGAGACCGTGTTCAATACCGTGATCATGGGCCATGAGCGGCTCTACGCGGTGATGAACGAGCGTGAGGCGATCTACGCCAAATCAGAGTTCAGTGAAGAGGACGGTGTACGCTCCGGCGAGCTGGAAGCTGAATTCGCCGAGATGAACGGCTACGAGGCCGAGGCGGAAGCCGCGGTGCTGCTGAACGGCCTGGGGATTGCCGAACAGCTGCGTCACAGGAAGATGAAGGAGCTTGAAGGCGGCGAAAAGGTGCGGGTGCTGCTGGCCCAGGCGCTGTTCGGCAACCCCGACATCCTCCTGCTCGACGAGCCGACCAACCACCTCGACCTGAAAACCATCCAGTGGCTCGAGGAATTCCTCGGCCGTTTCCAGAATACCGTGATTGTGGTGTCCCACGACCGCCACTTCCTCAACCAGGCCTGTACCCATATCGCCGATATCGACTTCGGCACCATCCGTACCTATGTCGGCAACTACGACTTCTGGTACGAGGCCAGCCAGCTGGTGCTCAAGCAGAAGCAGGAGGCCAACAAGAAGGCCTCGGACAAAGCGGCCGAGCTCAAGGAGTTCATCGCCCGTTTCAGTTCCAATGCCTCCAAGGCCAAGCAGGCGACCTCGCGCAAGAAGCTGCTCGACAAGCTGGATATTGAAGAGCTGCCGGTCTCTTCGCGCCGGTATCCCTTCGTGGTGTTCCGTCCCGAACGCCCCTGCGGCGACATCATCCTCGAAATCAAGGGGTTGAGCAAAACCGTCGACGGTGTCAGGGTGCTGGACAACCTGGACCTGATCGTCGGCAAGGGCGACAGGATCGCCCTGGTCGGCAACAGCGTCGCCAAGACCACCCTGCTGCAGATCCTGGCCGGGGAAGTCGCGCCCGACAGCGGCAGCTTCCGCTGGGGCGTGACCATCACCACAGCCTACTTCCCCAGAGAGAACAGCACTTATTTCAACAACAACCTCAACCTCATCGAGTGGCTTTGCCAGTTCCCGCCCCATGAAGGGGAGAGCTTTGCGCGCGGCTTCCTTGGCCGGATGCTCTTTTCCGGCGATGAGGCCACCAAGCAGACCAGCGTGCTCAGCGGCGGAGAGAAAGTGCGCTGCATGCTGGCCAGGATGATGCTGAACAACGCCAATGTGCTGCTGTTCGACGAACCGACCAACCACCTCGACCTGGAATCGATCACCGCGCTCAACAACGGGCTGCTTAACTTTAGCGAGGTCATGCTGTTTACCTCCCACGACCACAAGTTCGTCGCAACCCTGGCCAACCGGATTGTCGAGCTGACCCCCGGCGGCGCCATCGATCGGGTGATGAGTTTTGAGGAATACCTGGAAAATGCCGATGTCAATGCCCTGCGCGAACGGTTATCCTTGACCGGTAGCGACCAAAGCGGGTTGGCCGCCTGACCAAAGGCATGCGTCACTTCCGGACACGTGGAGCCGAGTGAAAGACGTACAAATGAGAAATCGCAGCAATTTACCACTCATCCGTTACAAGTTACTTTAAAGGTTGAGTCATGGCCCTCAGTGCCACTATCTTCAAAGCCCACCTGCAGATCTCCGACATGGACCGCCACTACTACGGCGAGCACCAGTTGACCCTGGCGCGCCACCCCTCGGAGACTGATGAGCGGATGATGGTGCGGCTGCTCGCCTTTGCCCAGCATGCCGACGAGCGCCTTGGCTTCACCAGGGGGTTGTGCGCCGACGAGGAGCCGGATCTCTGGCAGAAGAGCTACAGCGGTGAGATCGAGTTGTGGATCGACGTCGGGCTACCCGACGAACGCCGCGTGCGCAAGGCCTGCAGCCGCGCTGCGCAAACCTGCCTGTACCTCTACGGCGGCCGTTCCGCCGAGTTGTGGTGGCAGCGCCATGCCGACAAATTGAGCCGCTTTGCCAACCTCGCGGTTCTGGACGTCCCCGAGGCGGCGAGCGCAGGCCTGGTCAGCCTGGTCCAGCGCAGCATGCAGTTGCAATGCACGATACAGGACGGCGAACTCTGGGTGACCGGCGCCGGACGGACCGTTACCGTGACGCCCCGGGTCCGCAAATAAATCAACGTTCATCCCACCCCTTCCGCTGCACAAGCAAAACGTGTATTCTCGTCATACGGTGTTCTTACCTAAACCTCACTGCCTAAGGGAGATCCCATGGAATTCTTTTTCATCTGGGCGATATTTGGCTTCGCCGCAGCTTCTTTTGCCAAGGGTAAAAACCGCAACGTGTGGTTTTGGGCTGCCATCGGGCTGCTGATCGGCCCCTTTGCGGTTCTGCTTATCCTCTTCATGAAGCCGGGGCCCGGACAATCCCAGGGGTATGACTGAGAGCCCCAAAGACATCTTTATCACTGGGGTCAGGTCTACACATTTCACAAAAAATGCATGAACGCTGCAGGGATGGTTGCTGCTATGCACAGGCTGCTGATAGTCCTCGCGATCTGCCTGCTCATGATCGGCTGTACGGTCAAGCCGCGCGTCTCGGGAGCCTATCATGGTACATCGACCTCCTCCGGCGGGGAGGGGGCCGGCAGCCTGATCTTCTCGCAGCCTTTCTGAGCCCGAAACGCTTCCCAATGTGTCACGGCAGGATCGCCGGACATGCCAAGCTATGAGCCTGACCCTCGTGCCAGACCCGTCTCGACTTCATGCAGGCGACGGATCACCCCGATCACACTGTCGGGATTGAGCGAGATCGAATCGATCCCTTCCTCGACCAGAAACGCGGCAAAATCCGGATAGTCGCTCGGTGCCTGGCCGCATATGCCGATCTTGGTGCCGATTTTCCGGGCACTGCTGATCGCCTGGCTGATCAGACCCATGACTGCAGGATCGCGCTCGTCGAACAAGGTCTTGAGGATCGTCGAATCGCGGTCGACACCGAGAGTCAGCTGGGTCAGGTCATTGGAGCCGATGGAGAAGCCGTCGAAACGCGCGGCGAACTGCTCGGCGAGGATCACGTTGGACGGGATTTCGACCATGACGTACACCTCGAGGCCGTGCTCTCCCCGTTTCAGACCGTTCTCCGCCATCACAGCAAGGACCTTGTCCGCTTCGTCGAGGGTGCGGCAGAAGGGGATCATGACAATCACGTTGGTCAGGCCAATGGATTCACGGACCCGTTTGAGTGCGGCGCATTCCAGGGCGAACCCCCTGCGGTAGCGCTCGTTGTAGTAGCGCGAGGCCCCGCGGAAACCGAGCATCGGATTCTCCTCGGTGAACTCGAACTGCCGGCCGCCGATCAGGTCGGCGTACTCGTTGGTCTTGAAGTCGCTCATACGCACGATGACCGGCTCAGGGTACTGGCTGGCGGCGATGGTGGCGATCCCCTGGGCCAGCTGGTCGATGAAATATTCGCACTTGTCGGAATAGTGCCTGGTCAGTTCGCGAATCTGCTGCCGGGCCTTTTGGTCCTCGAGACGGTCGTAATCGACCAGCGCCATGGGGTGCGCCTTGATCATGCTGTTGATGATGAATTCCATGCGCGCCAGGCCGATCCCCTTGCAGGGCAGCCGCCACCAGCGGAAAGCGGCGGCGGGACTGGCGATGTTCATCATGATCCGGGTGCGCAGCTGTGGCAGGTCGGCGAGATTGACCTCGGCCTCGGTAAAGTCGAGCCGTCCGGCATAGATCTTCCCTTCGTCGCCTTCGGCACAGGAGAGGGTGACCTCCTGACCATTCTCGAGGGCCGTGGTGCCGTGTCCGGTGCCGACCACCGCGGCAACCCCGAGTTCACGGCTGACGATTGCAGCGTGGGAGGTGCGGCCGCCATGGTCGGTGATGATCCCGGCTGCTCTCTTCATGATCGGTACCCAGTCTGGGTCGGTCATGCCGGTGACCAGGATGCTGCCATCCCTGAAGCGGTCGATTTCACTGGCGCTTTCGATGATCTGCACCGGTCCGGCGGCGATCGCCTCGCCGATGGCCAGCCCGGTGAGCAGCAGCTCGCCTTGCTCGGCGAGGGTGAAGGTTTTGAGGACTCCGGCCTCCCGGCGCGACTGAACCGTCTCCGGTCGCGCCTGAACGATGAACAGTTCTCCACTGGCGCCGTCCTTGGCCCACTCCATGTCCATCGGCGTGCCATAATGCCGCTCGATGACCGTTGCCCAGCGTGCCAGCTGCACAATCTCGGCATCATCCAGGACGAAACGGTTGCGCTCATGGGCCGCAGTCGGCACGTTGCGGGTTGAATGTCCGGCGCGGCGGGCATAGATCATCTTCTGTTCCTTGCTCCCCAGGGTCTTGTGCAAAATCGGCGTGAGGTGTTGCTGGTCGAGCAGCGGCTTGAAGACCGTGTAGTTGTCGGGACTCACCGCTCCCTGGACGACATTCTCACCCAGGCCCCAGGCGGCGTCGATAGTCACCACGCCGGGAAAGCCGGTCTCGGTATCGATAGAGAACATAACCCCGGCTCCGGCCAGATCGGAACGCACCATCTTCTGGACACCGATCGAGAGGGCGACCTGCAGATGGTCGAAATTCTGGTTCTGGCGGTAGCTGATGGCGCGGTCGGTAAACAGCGAGGCGTAACAGCGGCGGCAGGCATCGAGCAGTTCCGTCTCGCCGCAGACATTGAGAAAGGTCTCCTGCTGTCCGGCAAAGCTCGCCTCCGGCAGGTCCTCAGCTGTGGCACTGCTGCGTACCGCCACGGCGATCTCGTTTCCGCAGCGGGCGCAGAGTTCCCGATAGGCGACGCAGATGGCGTTGGCCAACTCTGCAGGCCATTGGCCATGACGAATCAGTCTCCGGATCGCCGCACCCGTCTGCGCCAACGTGGACTGGCCCTTGCCGTAGGCCTCGAGGTGGACCCTGATCGGGTCGCCAAGCTGATTAGCGGCGAGGAACTGCCGATAGGCCGCGGCCGTGGTCGCAAAGCCGTCGGGCACTCTGATCCCATCTCCGCGCAGGTTGCCGATCATCTCGCCCAGGGAAGCATTTTTGCCACCTACGCGGGCCACATCCTGGCGATTCAGCTGGGTGAACCAGAGGGTCCATGCTTGTTCGGCCATAATCGTCCTCCCATCGATACGCAGAAGAATGAGAAATCCTTCATGTCTAGTTTTATCAGCCGGCAGGAGGAAGTCAATTGGCGCCGGAGCCGAGCATAAGGACGATTTGACAAGGGGACACGGCGGCACGGCAGACGGGCTGGCGATTGCCAGGCGACAGGCGGATTCAGGGTAAATCTTTGGCGGTAAAGCTGGTCAACGCCCAGCGCTGGGTCGCTGTCCCATGACGCAGGATGTAGCAGTTGCCGGCGGCGTCTGCAACCTTGAAATACCTATGATCCGGTGCCAGCCAGCGATCGACGACGGAGGCCACTTCGATGAGACGCGACCCCAGATAGAAGCGACGCGGCGTTTCCTCGCCGCGATAACCGGCATAGCACTCGACCTTCAAGTTGGCGGTCCCGGAGTGGTCTTGCCCGAGCCTTCCGTCATCTGTACCAAGTGCAGTCATGCCCTCGCCATTCCGATCATTCTATCCGCCATGTTTGGTTTTTCTGGTCGCCTGGGCCTGCCACGGGTCGTCCGGCCAGGGGTGTTTGGGGTAGCGACCCTTCATCTCCCTGCGGACCTCCGGGTACACCGTGTCCCAGAAACTCCGCAGGTCACGGGTGACGGCCAGCGGCCGGCCGGCCGGGGAAAGCAGGTGGAGTAGCACCGGGATTCGACCGCCGGCCAGGCATGGGGTGACGGCGAGACCGAACATCTCCTGCAGCTTAACGGCCAGGACCGGACAATCGGCGGCGCTGTAGTCAAGCTTGAGCTGCGAACCGCTCGGCACGGTGATTTTCTCCGGTGCCAGGCGTTCGAGTTCCCTGAGTTTCTGCCCGCCGAGTTGGGCCCTGAGAGCCGCCGCCAGGTTGATGTGCTTGAGGTCATCACGGCTCCTGACCGTTGTCAGCACGGCAGGGAGCCAACCCTCCAGGTCAGCTTGGAGGGCTGCCTCCGACCAGTCCGGCCAGCCCGGTCCCACCCGATGCCTGTGCAGGAGGGCCACCCTGGCTTGGAGTTGTTTGCTTTCACTGCTCCAAGGGAGGATGCCGAGCCCTTCACGGCGAACCAGATCGAGCAGGGCAGGGACGGTCTCTGCTATCGTTACCGCTGTCGGGCGCTCCTGCAGGACCAGGGCCCCCAGACGGCGCACCTGGCGGGCCGTCACCCGATCGTTTTGGTCATCCCAGCCGGCCTCGTTCTGCCATGCCAGATCGCTGCCGAACAACTCTTCGACCGTCGATCGTTGGAGCGCGCTGGCCAGGCGGACCTGGCTTTCGTCGCCGGGCTGTCCAACGGTTTCCACCGCGACCAGCCACTCAGCATCGCGGACCACCGAACTGGCCGCGAGGACCGCACCCTGACCGTTGCGCAGCAGGTAGCGCTGGC
Source organism: Geobacteraceae bacterium (assembly GCA_024641085.1). Taxonomy (GTDB): domain Bacteria; phylum Desulfobacterota; class Desulfuromonadia; order Desulfuromonadales; family BM103; genus JAHEDT01. The sequence continues at coordinate 21,990 of JAHEDT010000034.1, forward strand.
TGCCGGGCTGGCGCCGGAGGGCGATGCGGTCGGGGAAGGCGCAAGCCAGCAGGCGGCCGACGCTGTCCGCGTCGGGGACGGGTTCCTGTCTGGCCCGGGTCAGCTTGCGCCAGTATCTGGCGGCACGGCGCACCGCCGCGGTGGCGGGCGACCGGTCGTGCCGCAGGATCTCGAGCCGCTCGAGCAGGTCGCTCGGCCCGGAGGTGCGACTGGCATGCTGCGGCCCGGCCAGAAAGTCACGTTCGTCAAGCAGGGCCGCCAGGTCGCTGCCGAGCCCGGGGCAGCCGGCCTCGTGTGCTGCAACCAGCAGGCGGGCCAGTCGCGGGTGGGTCGGGTACCGGGACAGCTCGTGACCGAGTTGGGTCGGCACGCCGCTGAGATCAAGTGCGCCGAGCAGGGTCAACAGGTGCCGGGCGGCTGCAAGGTGACCCTCCGGCGGCACGTCCAGCCAGTTTAACCTGGCCACGTCCTGGATCCCCCACATGGCTAGCTCGAAGGCCAGCGGCGCCAGGTCGGCCTGGCGAATCTCGGCGGGCGCGCTGGGGAGCATGCTCCCCTGGGTCCCTTCGGTCCAGAGCCGATAGCAGCAACCCGGACCGAGGCGTCCGGCGCGCCCGGCACGCTGTTCGGCGCTGGCCAGCGAGATCCGCAGCGTCTGCAGGCGGGTCATGCCGCGGGCAGCGTCAAAACGGGGCCTGCGTTCCCAGCCGCTGTCCACCACGGTGCCGATTCCTTCAATGGTCAGGCTGGTCTCGGCGACGTTGGTGGCGAGCACCACCCGGCGATGCCTGCCGGGGAGGAGGGCGGCCTCCTGGGCGGCAAAAGGCAGCCCGCCGTACAACGGACACAGGGCGATCTGCGGGGCTAGATCAGCGAGCAGATCACGACAGCGATGGATGTCACGGGTTCCGGGCAGAAAGGTGAGAATGTCCCCGCTGGTTTCCAAAAGGGCCCGGCGAACCGCCTGGGCCGTCGCTTCGGCGATCCTGGGCGGTTCGCTGTCGGCCAGGTGAATGAACGAAACCGGGTACGAGCGTCCGCTCGCGGTGACCACCGGACAGTCGTCGAGCAAGCCCGCCAGGGACCCGGCATCGAGGGTCGCCGACATGACGAGGATGCGCAGATCATGGCGCAGACCCTGTTGAATATCGCGGCAGAGGGCCAGAGCGAGGTCGGCCTGCAGGCTGCGTTCATGGAATTCATCAAAGATCACCAGACCGACACCGGTGAGCTCAGGGTCGTTCTGCATGCGGCGGGTCAGCAACCCTTCGGTGACGACTTCCAGGCGCGTCGCCGGCCCGCTCCGGCGTTCATAGCGGATCGCGTAACCGATCGTCTCACCCACCGCTTCACGGCGCAGGGACGCCATGTAGCGTGCGGCATTGGTTGCGGCCAGGCGACGCGGTTCGAGCATCACGATGCGGTGCCCCGCCAGCCAGGGCGCGTCGAGCAGGGCCAGAGGAACCCGGGTGGTCTTGCCGGAGCCGGGCGGGGCCTGCAGCACCACGGCGTTCGAGGTCGCAAGGGCCTGCTCCAATTCAGGCAGGATCGAGGTAATGGGCAATGGCTCAGGAACAGGTGGCATGACGGCTATTCTGCCACATTCGGTGGGAAAAGTCTGGCCCCTCTGGCAGGGTCAGAGATGATACATAGTGTCTGACGACCGGGTTGCCGGTTGCCAGCGAACCTGCCATGTCCAACGACATCCCACCAATAGTCTTGACAGGTATCAATCCTCTGGTTGCAGAATTCAGGAATGGTGTTGGACTGCGTTCAGCTCTTTTTGCTGGTCTTGGCGTAGAAGGTTGAGAATTGCTGGGTCACCTTGCTACTGCGGCATTGCGGGCACTTGACTTGACCCTGGTCATGTTGGTTCATCGTGAGTACAACCGTGAAGTTGTCCCGGCATTTCTGACACTGATACTCGTAAGTCGGCATAGCATCCTCCTTCTGACAAAGCCCGTTAATCAGATAATGAATGATCTGCAGAAAACTCCGGGTTATCCAGAATTCAGTATCCAGTATACAGAAAAATCAGCGACTTCTCCTGGTTACCTGACTTATTCCGCGTGCTGGATACTTGATTCTGGTTACTGGATTTTCTCTATAAATCGCAAACCAACAGTAATCTACGCATGGTGCAGAAAGCTGCTGAGAATGAATCATCTCTCGATGACCATGATTTTTTTGCTTGGCAAGATGTGAAGAGGTGGTCCGTGGCGTTTACTTTCAACAAGAAAATTTTTCATGAGGGTAGACCTGACTGAATTAGTCAGCTTATAATGCATTGTTCTTCGGGCGGCCTGTCATAGGCTGCCCGACTTTTGTCGGGCAGACAGCCCTAAACTACGGAAAACAGGACGCGGCAGGCGATAGATAAATCTGCATGCGGAGCACGTCCTATACACGAGGTCATAGAATGAGTGCAGTTTTTTATCTGAGTTCCATCATCCTGGCCAATATCCTTGTCCATACCCTTGGGATTGTCACGGTCTTCGGGCTGACTTTTCCAGCCGGTGCGATTGCCATTGGCTTAACCTTTTCGACCCGTGATTTGGTCCAGGAAAGGTACGGCAAGTACGGCTGCTGGGCCTGGATGCTGGTCGCGGTGATCATTACCTTCGCCTTCAACCAGCAACTGGCTATTGCCTCGGTGTGCGCCTTTGTGGTCGCGGAATTCAGCGACTGGGCGATTTACACTTACAGCGGCGGCAACATCGAAAAACGGCTCATCCTGAGCAACCTGGTGTCGACACCGATCGACTCGCTGGTCTTCGTGCTGATGGCCTTCGGACCTGTCTGGCCGGCGATCTGGGGACAGACAATCGTAAAGATGATCAGCAGCATGCTGATTCTGCCTCTGTTCAAAAACGGCAGAATCCGCACACTGCGTCTCGGGCTGCAGCGTGGCTAGACGGGGAGTCGGCAGGTCACGAAAGCAGCCTGCCGCCCGACCAAGGGGCGAGGCATGATCGTTTAACCTTTAGTGGCCTTACCTGAAAACATGGAATATACTTTAAATATTGATCGCAAGCTGTTGTTTTGATGGTTATTGTCAATTGTATTTGACGATGAAGAGCATGGCCGCTGCGGCTGACGAGGATTCCGCACCGTGGCAAGCCAAGATATTTTTCGCTGGGTTGGTGCCAGTCGCCATGATTGTTTTGCGCTTGGTGCCGTTATTCGTTAGAATTGCACCATGTGCCCGAAGAATACAGAAGAACGCAATCCTGCCGAATTCAGCTCACTGGTCAGCGACGTGATCGATGCCATTGAAAGCGGCGAAGTCGATTCTGCATTTGACAACGTCGCCCTGACCGTCGGCAACTTTACCCGCACCAAGAACACCAAGAATTTCACCAAAAATTATCTCATGGCCTGCATCAGTGCGGGGACCCAGGGTGTTTCCGAGGTGGAAGACGCTACGGCACTCAGTCTGGTCAATGCCTTCCGACGCATGAATTCCGAAGCGCCCTTGGATCAGCTGCCGGAAAATTACAAGGTTTTCGCAGTCAAGCTGCCGCAGGTCGATGGCAAGCCCGTCGTCGAGATCTACATCAAGGACGGGAACAGGGTCCTCTATGGAGAAAGGATCCTCCCTCGAGGCGTTCTTACCGAGAATTTTTTGAGCGTGTTGGGCGCCACTTCTTTGTGATGCCCCCACAGCAGAATAGCAACACAATCCCAGGATAGCTGAGATTATGCAGACAACTGAGCAGAAATTGCTGTTTATCGATGTTGAGACGACCGGCGTCAACCCGGAACGCAACGGTTTGACTCAGGTTTCCGGCTGCGTGCAGATCGGTGACGAGGTCAGGGAATCCTTCGATTATTTCGTGCGCCCTTTTCCGCAAGACGAGGTCGAGATGACGGCCCTGGAAGTGACCGGCCTCAATCGCCGGCAGTTCCTGCTCCCCGACCACCCCGACTTTCTTGCCGTGCCGGGGCAGCACTTTGAATCGCCGAAGGACATCTACGTACGCCTGGCTGAGATGCTCGGCCGCTATGTAGATCAGTACAAAAAGAACGACAAGTTCCAGTTTATCGGCTATAACGCCCACAGCTTCGACATGCCTTTCATGCGCCGCTTCTGGGAGAAGAACGGTGACCGTTACTTCGGCAGCTGGTTCTGGTACCCATGTCTCGATGTCATGCTGGTGTGGGCGCAAATCCTCCAGCCGGTCCGGGGCGAACTGTCCAATTTCAAGCTGGCGACAGTCGCTAAACACTGCGGTATTAACGTCGATGACAGCCGCCTGCACGATTCCCAGTACGATATCGAACTGACCAGGCAGCTCTGGCTCTCGGCACGCAAAATTATTGACCATAGCAGCCGGCAGGAACCCGTCTGGACCCAGGGAGAGCTCTTCGGTTAAAGCCGGAGCAACAATCTGCCCACCAAGAGATCGCCTGACAGCCTGTTGCCACGTAGATTATAAAAATTAAGTAAAAGGTCGTACGAACCAGAGGCAAAGATGGCTTAAGTCCCCTGGTTACGATTTTTCTCACCTTCATCACACACTTCGCGCTTCCTGGTACTGTTTTTGTGAAATGTGTAGACCTGACCCCTAAAACTCACTGCACGCTGTAGTTTCTTGCCTCGAGGCAGGCCATGGAAGCGCGGTTGTAATCGGCGCGCCGTGCTGCATTCTGGTTTTCCGGGACGTTACCGCCTGGCTGGGTCGGGTCGAAACCCGACTGATCGACGGCCCAGCGATGGCATTCGTAGCGGTCGGCAGCCTGGCGATCGGAACTCTGGCCAAGTTTTGGGTAGATGAATAACTGCTCGGGGATCTCCGGCTCCGCATAGGGCCGGACATCCTCTGGTGGTACAGTCACCTGGTAACCCTGCTGCTGCGGATACCAGGCGTAGTAAATGCCCCCGGCATAATAATAGGGTGAGGGCCCATACCAGACCGTGGTGTAGTAAGGCGGCAGGGTTGGAATGACCGCACCGTAGGGCGGGATCACGACCGAGAAGTAGACCCCTGACGGTCGGTACCAGACGCCGCCGCTGTAATAGTATTTGGTGCGATGATGCACGACGGTGCGATAGCCGCGCGGCATGCTCTTGGTGACATGGCCGGGGCGTGGGTAATAGTGGTTGTTCTGGTATCGGGCCCCTTTGTAATAGCCGCTTCTGCCCTGATTCTGGTTCGACCTGCTATAGCCGGGGTCCCGTCCGCGATCGGCCCAGGCGGAGCCGCCGGCACAGGCCAGCAAACAGACCACGATCAATCCGGTGATTTTCATTCTCTGCATGTTCATAATCGATCCTGTCGTGTTCGTGGTGATTGGCATTGTTTTGTCTCAGCGCACTGAGTAGCCGCGCCCTTCGAGGCAGGCGCCCATGGCCCGGCGATAACGGCGCGACTGCCTGTCCAGCTCCGCGTATTGCCTCATGGACTGCTGGTCGTACTGACCCTGGAGTTGGTCGGCTCGCTGCTGGCGGGCGGCATCCGAGACCGCACCCAGAGTCGCCCCGGCCATCGCGCCGATAATCGCACCTTCACCAGTGTTGTGCGGCGACCCGATCGCGGCGCCGACCGCTGCACCGGTCAAGGCTCCGACCACCGTATCCTGGCCTGTCGGCGGCTGTGGCACGACACGCAGCCGCTGGTGGGGGGCCAACTGCGGGGCGCTCGGGTCAAAATTTGTCTGCTGTTTGGCCCAGAGATAGCATTCGAAGTGATCCCGATCCTGTTGCTTCGGCGACTGCCCGCGGTTCGGGTAGAAGTAGACTTCGGACGAGATCTCAGGTGGCGGCGATTCGGCCTGGGCCAGGACCTGTTGGTGCTGCCCCGCCGGCGCACAGGCCGCCAAAAAGAACAATGTCAGTACGGACAGAAGCCTGTTGGACGTAATGTGCATGGTCGCCTCGCTCTCAAGTTTGCCGTTGAGGGTTTTATTACTAAGACGCTTGAACGAGGGGTTGGTTTACAGCACATGGATTAAATATTTAAGTGAGGAAGGATTTATTTATGGAGACCGTAAGCAAAGCATTGGTTCACTCGGAGTCGCAGAGAACGCAGAGAGAATGCTTGCAAGATTTGCCTAACACACCTTTCGGACCCAAAGTCTCAGTGTCTCCGTGACTCCGCGTTAAACTTTTCTGTGATCTATAAAAATGTTTTTCCCTCTGTGATTTATTGCGGCTCCTGACGATATTGTCTGCAAAAACGTCCTCAACCGGTTGCCTGTCTGCCGCAACGGACTAAAATATAAAGGAAGGTGAGTTTTTCTTGCAACGGGAGGAGCCATGACCCGTGCCTCTAAAATTCCACGCAGTGTTCAGCTTCACCTGCTCCTGCTCTTCACCGGCTTTTTGCTGATTATTATCCCGGCCGTCAACAAAACCCCCACGGCACAGATCAGCGAGCAGTCCCTGCATGCCGCTGCCCAGTTCCTTTTCCTGGTCGATACCGAAGAATACGCGAAAAGCTGGGAGGCAGGTGCCGACCTGCTGCATAAGATGCTGCCCCAGAAGGCCTGGAACGAACAGATCACCAAAATCCGCTCGTTTCTGGGACCGATCGTAGAACGTATCCAGCACGACATCGCCTATACGAGCTCGGCCAGTGACGTTCCGGAGGGCGAGTATGTCATCCTGACGTTCATCTCCAGGTTCGAGCTCAGGGAGCGGGTCATCGAAACCATCACCCTGATGCTCAGTGATGATAACCGGTGGCAGGTGGTCGGCTATTTTCTGAAATGATCAAAGCTCCGCCGCATAACCCTTGCCAAATGCAACGCGCCCCTCTATAACGTCCTTATGTCTTCAGCCTGCCCGGAAACCGTCATCGTCCTCGACTTTGAAACCAGCGGCATCTCTCCGGACAGCGGCGATCGCGCCATCGAAATCGGTGCCGTCAAACTCAGGGGAGGGGTGATCGTCGAGCGCTTCCAGAGCCTGATGAATCCCGGTCTGCGCATTAACAGCTTCATCGAGAATTACACCGGCATCACCAACCGGATGCTGCAGGGCGCGCCACAGGCGCCGGTGGTGATGCGGGATTTTGCCGGGTTTATCGGTGCAACGCCCCTGGTTGCGCACAATGCATCTTTCGACCGGCGCTTCCTGGACGCCGAGTTCAGGCGCATCGGCCGGCAGCGCAGCCAGGAGTTCGGTTGTTCGATGCTGGCGGCCCGCAGGGTTTATCCCGACGCACCGAACCACAAACTGGCAACCCTGGTCAGCTACCGCAGCCTGAGCACCGACGGGACCTTTCACCGGGCCCTGGCGGATGCCGAAATGACCGCTCATCTGTGGCTGGCGATGGCCGAAGATCTGCAGACCCGATATGGTTTGGAACGGGTGTCGTTTGCCATGCTGCGTGACCTGGCGCGGGTGCCGAAAACCCAGGTGGGCAGCTACCTGGCACGCCACAGGTGAACATTCAACGGTGGAATGAACTACCCTGCGGCAAGCCACGGGGACTGAACTATCTCGTCGATTAAATAGATGATTTCTAATTTTAAAAAACAACTTACATGCACTTTCCTGATAATCTGCATGATGTATGGACCGTGCCTGGGAGGCACACCGGAACCGACCGATGACCGGCTTGCGCACATTTTGGCTGCGGCCGGTCCTGCCGATCGCCCCGGGGCAAGGATCGTGGCCTTGTCCGGCCAGTTCCTCGGTGCTCCCTACGCAGCGAACACCCTGGTGGGAGGCCCGGACGTGCCGGAACGCCTGGTGGCCGGCCTGGACGCCTTCGACTGCTTTACGCTGCTCGACACCGTGGAAGCGCTGCGCCGCTCCTCGAGCACCGGTGATTTTCTCGGACAGCTGCAACAGGTTCGCTACCGGCGCGGAGTGGTCGCCTATGGGGAACGCAGGCATTTTTTCAGCGACTGGGTCGCCGATCAGGATAACCTGCTGATTGATGTGACTACACAAGTCGGCCAGGGCAGGGCCACTCAGGTGACCAAAGAACTCAACCGCAAGGATGACAGGGCCCTTTGGCTCGCGGGGATACCCGTCACCCGGCGCGATATTTCTTACATTCCCGCGGCTCTGATCGATCGCCAGCTGCTCACGGCGTTGCATGCGGGTGATTATGTCGGCATCTACAGCGAACTGGCAGGCCTCGATGTCAGCCACACCGGACTGATCGTCAAAAACACCGACCGCATCATGCTGCGCCATGCCTCGTCGCGCCGTGGCGTCGAGCGGGTCGTCGACGAGGACCTCTTCTCCTACCTGCTGGGCACTCCGGGCCTGGTGGTGTATCGCGTCAAGCCATGAAACTTAAGGACCGACCATACCTGCTGCTGACCCTGGCCGTACTCTTCTGGTCGGGAAACTTTATCCTCGGACGGGCCTTTCACACGGCCATCCCGCCAGTGGCGCTGGCCTTCTGGCGCTGGCTGGGTGCAGCACTGATCGTGACCTGCCCGGCGCTGCCTTTCCTGCGCAGGGATTACCGGCTGCTGCTTGACCACTGGAAGGTGATCCTGGCTCTCTCCATCATGGGGATCGCCGCTTTCAACACTCTGGTCTACACTGGCCTGCAGTACACCGGGGCAATCAACGCCTTTCTCATACAGTCCCTGATGCCGGTGATCATCGTCCTGATGTCGTTCGTGATGTTCGGGGAACGCGTCACCCGGCTGCAGGGTCTGGGCATCTTGGTCTCGCTCAGCGGTGCGATACTGATCATCACCCGTGGGGACGTCGAGGTGTTGCGTTCGCTGTCATTCAATCATGGCGACCTGCTGGTGATCGCGGCGGTGGTCTGCTATGCCGGCTACTCTGTGTTGCTGGGCAGGCGCCCGCGGGTCCACCCGCTGGCCTTTATCGCCACCACTTTCTGGCTGGGCACCCTGATCCTGGTGCCGCTCTATCTGTGGGAGACGCTGGCCGTGGCCGCGCTCGAGATCAAGCCGTCTAACCTGCTGGTGATCGGTTATGTCATGGTCTTCCCGTCGATTGTTTCCTACCTCTGCTTCAACCGTGGGGTCGAACTGGTCGGCGCCAACCGGGCCGGGCTCTTCATCCACCTGATGCCGGTCTTCGGCAGCCTGATGGCGGTGTTTTTTCTGGGTGAGGTATTCTGCTGGTTTCACGGCCTGGGGATCATGCTGATCGGGGCGGGGATTTACCTGGCAACGATCAGATAGGGCCTGTCAGGCCTGATTCTGGTACAAAAAGGGCAAAAACAAGTGCATTCCGATGCCCGACACGTTAAGATTCGATCTGATGAAAAATCCGTTGTCCGTGAAGGTCTCACTCCAGCACAAGGTTCACTGATGAAGAAACACGACACCCTGATCATGTTCGGCCTGATCGGCCTCAGCGCCCTGACCTCGTTCCTGTTCATCTCCTATGGCATGAATATCATCATGTCGCCAACACCGGCCCGGTGGCTCCTGACCTTTGCCTACGTCACCACCGCTTACGGCATGGCCAACATTGCGATCCTGAGCATTGCCTGGAGCAGCCGCGAGCGTTGGGCCTGCGAGGTGAACAAGCTGATTGCCCTGTGCTACCTGGGAGTCTTCCTGGTGAACACGGTGAAAGGCGGCTTCAATAGCGGTCTCGAGATATTCGGCATTCTGGCCCTGGCACTGGTCTTGCTGGCGAACTGGATTGCCGTCAAAAAGGTTGTTTCACGCAGCTGAGCAGCATGACTAAATTTCTTGTGCTCTATTGACTTTCAATCCGATCACGACAAGATAAGGGAAGACTGTCAGGTACAGTTCCGCGGCAAGCCGCGAGGCATCCAGAATTCAGAATCCAGGAGAGAGAACAACACGCTGCCCCAACTGGGTTGCCGGAAGTTATCCTGGATTCTGTTTTCATCTGAAAAAGCGAACCAAGCTTCAATGTATGCATAGCGCAGCACAATACGGAGGATGAACCCTCTCGTCGATTAAAGAAGGAGGTCTTTGACCATGTCCATTATTCCCGGCTACACCCCGCCTGATTTTTCCGCTCGCCACCTGGCTGGAGCGCCAGTCGTGACCGTTGAAGCGGCGCCCGCAGACGGTGTCGTGCCGAGAAATTTCCATGGCACGTCCAACCACCCCGAGTATCTGCATGTTGGCAGCGGACGCTGGCTGCTGGCGCCCGAAAGCCGTATGGATGCGGTCATGGTCCTCAATGGCGATACGGTAGACGTGGTTGAAGCCCGGCGGGTGCGCAAAGGCGATCAGGTCGTGGTCGGCCGCACCGAAAACGGTGAAGAGGGCATCTACGTGCACGTCGAAGGCTTCGACCCGCCGAAAGAGACGGCCGTGGACAAGTTCTCCTTCCGGACCCGCGGCACCCGTGAGACCCCATTTTCCCGATGCTACGACGATCTCTACCAGGTTCTGCGCCATGATCGTGATCATGGTCACATCGTCTGGGTGCTCGGCCCGGCGGTGGCTTTTGACAAGGACAGTCGTGACGCCATGCAGGGGTTGATCGAGAACGGCTTCTGTCACGGCCTGCTGGCCGGCAACGCCCTGGCCACTCACGACCTCGAGGCGGCGATGTACCGGACCGGGCTGGGACAGGACATCTATTCGCAGACTCTGAAGCCGCTGGGGCACTACAATCATCTCGACATCATCAACGAAGTGCGCCGACGCGGATCGATCAAGCAGACGATTGCCGAACTGGAGCTCAAGGACGGTATCATCTACGCATGCGAGAAACAGGGCGTCCCCTATGTGCTGGCCGGCTCGATCCGTGACGACGGCCCCTTGCCGGAGGTGATCTCCGACGTCTACCTGGCCCAGGATGCCATGCGCACACATGCTCGCCAGGCGACCACGGTGGTTGCCCTGGCAACCCAACTGCACTCCATCGCCTTCGGTAACATGGTGCCGAGCTACCGGGCGATGCCCGACGGCAGCGTGCGTCCGGTGTTCTTTTACATCGTCGACATGACCGAGTTCAGTGCCGACAAACTGGCCAATCGCGGTTCGGCTCAAGCCGTGGCGATCCTGACCAATGCCCAGGATTTCACCGTCAACCTCTGGAACAATCTCAAAAAATAGACGCGGAAGCTGTCGGAGCCAGGATATGCAGAAAGTTGTACAGATAATCGGTGTGCCGATCGATTTGGGACAGTCGCACAGAGGCGTGGACCTTGGTCCCGGTGCTCTGCGCTACGCCGGCCTCGCGGCCCGGCTCGAGCAGCTTGGTTACGAGGTCCACGATTCCGGCAACCTGCCGGTTCCGGTGCGCGAATCATTGGTCCACGAACGTCAGTACCATTACCTGCCATCGATCCGCGAGGTTTGCCAAGCGGCCTGCCTGGCTGGACAGAAGGCTATCCAGCAGGGGCGCATTCCGATCTTCCTGGGCGGCGATCATTCGATCTCGGTCGGCACCATCGCCGGAGTGACCTATGAACAGCCGGCCGGGGTTCTCTGGATCGATGCGCACGGGGATTTTCATACCGGCGAATCGTCCTATTCGAATAACATCCACGGCATGTCCCTGGCGCTCCTGCTCGGTCGCGGATTCCCGGAACTGGTCGAGATTGGCCATCCAGGGGCAACCCTGCAGCCGCAAGACGTGGTGATGATCGGGGTGCGGGACCTCGATGCCGGTGAACGGCAGAGCCTGCGCAGCAGCGGGATGACCGTTTATACGATGCGCGATATCGATGAGCGGGGGATGGGTGCGATCGCCGCAGAAGCCCTGACCAAGCTCAGCCATCTGCCCAGGCTGCACGTCAGCCTCGATATCGATGCCCTCGATCCCCAGGCGTCGCCGGGGGCCGGGACACTCGTGCCCGGCGGGCTGACCTACCGGGAGGCGCAACTGCTGATGGAGATTGTCGCCGATGCGGGCCGCCTGTGTTCTCTCGATATCGTCGAGATCAACCCGATTCTCGATAACCGCAACAAGACCGCTCAGACTGCGGTGGAGTTGGTGGCCTCGTTGTTTGGCAAGAGTATTCTCTGATTCGAGTGATCAGGAGGCACCTCCAGAGAGAAGGGAGCCCCCGTTGTGTTTGAACCGTGGACTCATTATAGATTTAACGCGATTAAGACCTGTAAATCATAAGCCTGTTGTCTGGGACAACACGCTTATATTGTTTCTTTTCATTTTCTCACTTCTCAATTCACACTTCGCGACACCCGCCACTCGCCACATGATTTAAACGATTTAAAACC
>JAHEDT010000123.1 GCA_024641085.1 Geobacteraceae bacterium
ATCTGTCCTGCAGTTACAAGCCTCTGACGGGGGCCGCCTCGAGCTACACCGGCGAAGTCGTTCGCATGTCAGGCCCGCGCCTCACGAATGCCAATCTCGTCCTAATTTGGGCGGTGAGAGCACCGAAAAGTGATGTTTCACCTTCGAGCCTTAGTGGCCGATACTTGGCGGCGCCGGAAGACGGCGCACCGTCTGCCGCAGTCAAATTGGGCAGCCTGCGACGCAACGGCGTCGTACCAATCGAACTCCGCGCTCTGACGCCACCGGTAGCCGGCGACGCTGAACGCACGCTGATCCTCGAGTTGAACCTGATGAGCGTCAAGGCATAGCCGGCGCATCAACGATGCGGCCCGGTGCCGCGTTTGTGGGCAGGGCCGCAGCACGTCACCACACGCAATCCCAGTGCCTTCAGTCGAGCCGGGCCAGCGCTTCGTCGATGGTCGCGATCAGGTCGCTGTGCTCCGCCGCCGTGCCCTGGCGTTCCAGATCCGTCCGCCAGGTCGTCAGTATCTCGCGCTTCTCGGCCTCCGACAACTCATCCGCCGCCAGAACCGCGAGCGGCGAACTGAAATCGCCGGCAAGAACACGTCCGACCGGAGCTGCTTCCTGTTGCTTCTGGGGTTCGTTCATCACCCCGCTCCTTTTTCATACTACTAGCTATGAAAGATCAACATGGATCACGGAACAGCGTTCCGGCCGCGTGGAACAATTGCCGTCTCCATGGGTCCTTCGCCTATATGCCAGGATCTTCTGGCTCGAAGGAGCGTGCACAGTCGAGCGCGCCGAAGCTTTCATTGAAGGAGGTATTCGATGGTTGACCTCAAATCTACCAAGGAAGAACCGCGCGAACAGTTCTGGGACGTGCTTGAAGACGTCCACGCTGTCATGCTCGGGCTTGAGAATTCACCCCAGCACATGCAGCCGATGGCCCCATACCCTGACCGTGAGCGAGATGCGGTCTGGTTCCTCACGAAGAAGGACGCAGATCTCTTTAAGGAATTGAAGCGGACCGATAAGGCGCGCTTTACGCTCGTCGGCCCAAACCACGATTATCACGCTAGTGTCACAGGTGCGCTGTTCGAGAACGAGGACCGCGCGCAGATCGACAAGATGTGGAACAAGGTCGTCTCCGCATGGTTCGAGGATGGCAAGGACGACCCCCAACTCGCCCTGCTCGAAATGAAGCTCCAGGACGCCGCCGTCTGGGCCTCCGTCGGCAACCCGATCGTTTTCGGATGGGAGATTGCCAAAGCGCACGTCAAGGACGAGGAGCCGGACGTCGGCGCCCGCGCCCACCTCGCATTTCACTAGGTAGGTGCCCGGGCGCGCGCGTGCGAGCCATCCCCTAACACTGCCAGGGTGCCGGGGCACAAGTCCCGACGCCCGACCCGCGCCTGCGATCCCCCCTCCCCCCGACGGGCGCGGGTCGGATGAGTCGATCGGCCGCCTGGCCACGCATAACGCCGACTTTATCTACATATTGACAAGAATTATCCGGCCTTCCCTTGGTTTTCTCTAATACGCCCGGGCCTAGTGGCCGGTATCGGCTAATTTGACTCATGTGCGGATGTTGCGAATGCTGGTTCATTCCCTGTCGGGCTCAGAAGCGACAGGGGGATGGACATGCCGGCCAAGAAGTACATCGTCGAACTTGATGCAGGCGAGCGCGAACTGCTCACCGGATTTATCTCGACGGGCAAGGCGTCTGCCAAGGCGATCCTCAAGGCGCGCATCCTTCTGAAGGCCGACGAGGCGGAAGGTGGGCCCGGCTGGCTGGACTCGCAGATCGTCGAAGCGCTTGATACCAACCTGACCATGGTCATGCGAACGCGCGAAAAGTTCGTGACCGAGGGACTTGGTGCGGTGCTGGCCCGCAAGAAGCGCCTGAGCCCGCCGACGCCACCGATCTTCGACGGCGAGGCGCAGGCCAAGCTCACCGCGCTTGCCTGCTCCGAACCGCCGGAAGGTCACGCGCGCTGGACCATCCGGCTTTTGGCTGAGCACGTCGTTGAGCGCAGAATCGTGCCCAAAGCACACTTCAATACGGTTGCCCGCGCGCTTAAAAAAACGACCTCAAGCCGCACCTGAGCACCTATTGGGTGATCCCGCCCAAGGCCAACGCCGCGTTCGTTGCGGCCATGGAAGATGTGCTCGACGTCTACACCCGCCCGCACGATCCAGAGCGTCCGCTGGTGTGCCTCGACGAGACATCGAAGCAACTCGTTGCCGAGACGCGGCAGCCCTTGGCGCTGCGGCGAGGACAGCCGGCGCGATACGACTACGAGTACAAGCGGGGTGGCACAGCCAATCTCTTCATGCTGTTTGCACCGCTCGAGGGCTTTCGCCATGTCGCGGTCACCGAGCGGCGCACGGCCATCGACTATGCGCACATCCTGCGCGATCTCGCCGACATCCACTTCCCCAGGGCTGAAAAAATCGTGCTGGTGCAGGACAACCTGAATACGCACACGCCGGCTTCGCTCTATGAAGCATTTGCGCCAGCCGAAGCGCGGCGCATCGCCGAACGCTTCGAGTGGCACTACACACCCAAGCATGGCAGCTGGCTCAATCTGGCGGAGTCGGAACTGGCAGTGCTATCGGGACAGTGCCTCGCCCGCCGCATCCCCGACGCCGCGAAACTGAGGGCCGAGGTCGATGCCTGGTGTAGCAACCGCAACACCCACAACGCCAAGGCCAGCTGGCACTTCACGACAACCGACGCACGTGTGAAACTAAAAAGCCTGTATCCTTCGCTTTAGAAGATTCAGGCCACTAGGT
>JAHEDT010000124.1 GCA_024641085.1 Geobacteraceae bacterium
TGTGGCGGGAGTAGATGGGAATCGAACCCACCAAGGAGGGGATGCCTCCCCCATCGGTTTTGAAGACCGAGCGCGCCACCAGGCTACGAACTACTCCCGTGTGTCAGAGACGGATGATGTTGCCGGCCCCTTGCAGGGCGTTGATCAGCTCCAGCATGTTGGACACCCTGCCGACTGCCAGAGCCTCCTTGACGCCGAAAAATTCCAGGCAGAGCCCGCAGGAGGCGATGTCGACGCCACGGTCGGCGAGCTCCGCGAGAGGCTCGGTAACCTCGGAGCCCCTGATGGTCAGCTTGACCGCACTGTTGACGCAGTAGATAGCATCGGGGGTGCGGTCGGAATCGATCAGGGTGAAGATGAAGTTCTTCATCAGGACCTGACCGAGCTGGGCGTCGCCGTGGCCCATCTGGTCGGCGCCGATGAAAACGATGGTCGGACCACTCTTAGCGGCTGCGGACACTGCCTGTGCCGAGGCCTGCCCCGGCGCCAGGTCGAGCGCAAAAGTCGTCCCGGCCTCATTGATGTTCACGGCATAGCCCAGGGTTTTGGCCAGCCTGGCGACATTGTCCCGGGCCGCGGTATCGTCAACCAAAACCTTGAGCGGGCTGGCCGGCTGCGCCAGCATCAGCTTGCGGGTCTGCACCACCGGCTGCGGGCACTGCTGGCCGCGGCAATCGAGTTGTTCCATGAAGCCTCCTTGCAAAGCGGCATTATCATAGTTGGATTGATCCCTGATGACAAGGTCCTTTGAGATTTTTCTCATCTGGCCCGTATGCCTGGTTGTCACAGATCGGCTCTGCCTGCTTGACTCGCCGGGGTGCCGCCTTTAAACTCCCATGCATCCGGTCGCGGACCCGAGAGGATGACCTGTTCATGAGACGCCTGACGCGAAAAATTCATATTGGCTCGGTTGCCATCGGCGGTGACGCACCGATTTCGGTGCAGTCGATGTGCAGCAGCGATACCAGGGACGTTGCGGCCACCGCTGCGCAGATTGAATCCCTGGCCGCGGCCGGTTGTGAAATCGTGCGCTGTGCCGTACCCGACAATCAAGCGGCCGCAGCCCTTGCGCCAATCTGTGCGCAAAGCCGGCTGCCGCTGATCGCAGACATCCATTTCGACTACCGCCTGGCTTTGAAGTCCCTCGATGCAGGCGTCGCCGGCCTGCGGCTCAATCCAGGGAATATCGGCGCACCCTGGAAGGTTGCCGAGGTGGTGAAGGCCTGTGCCGAGCGGGCGGTGCCGATCCGCATCGGCGTCAACTCGGGATCGCTGGAAAAGGAGCTGCTCGAAAAATATGGCCACCCGACCGCCGAGGCCATGGTGGAGAGTGCCCTGGGCCATATCCGCATGCTGGAAGAGCTCGACTACCGGGAGATCAAGGTCAGCCTGAAATCGTCCGATGTGCGCCGCACGGTGGATGCCTACCGCCTGCTGGCCGAACAGGTCGACTACCCGCTGCACATCGGCGTCACCGAGGCCGGCACGACCTGGAGCGGCTCGATCAAGAGTGCAGTCGGTCTCGGCGCCCTGCTGTATGACGGCATCGGCGACACCCTGAGGGTCTCGCTGACCGGCGACCCGGTCGAAGAGGTGCGGGTGGGCTGGGAGATCCTCAAGAGCCTCGAGCTGCGCGAGCGCGGCCCGGTGTTCATCAGTTGCCCGACCTGCGGCCGCTGCCAGATCGATCTGATCGAAATCGCCGAAGAGGTCGAGCAGCGCCTGCACGATCTCCCCTGTCGCATCAGCATCGCGGTGATGGGCTGCGTGGTGAACGGCCCGGGGGAAGCGCGCGAAGCCGATCTCGGTATCGCTGGAGGCCGGGGGGAGGGGCTGCTGTTCCGCAAGGGGGAAGTGCTGCGCAAGGTCCCCCAGGCGGAGCTTGCCGACGCCCTGGTCGAAGAAGCCCTGCGGATTGCCGGAGAACGGCGCTCCTGAGTGTTCATCACTCCTTGCAATCGCCCCGGAAATAAGCTAATTTCATAGGCCTTCTTTGGCAACCAAGAGGGCCATTATCTTATTACAGAGGTTACCACGATGCGTTACAGCCAGTACTTTCTGCCGACCTTGAAAGAAACTCCGGGCGATGCTGAAGTCGTCAGCCATCAGCTGATGGCCCGTGCGGGGATGATCCGTAAGGTGGCCGCCGGGATTTACGATTACCTGCCGTTCGGCCTGCGGGTGATCCGCAAGGTCGAGAACATCGTGCGCGAGGAGATGAACCGCGCCGGGGCCATCGAGCTGCTCATGCCAGCCGTCTCGCCTGCCGAGCTCTGGCACCAGTCCGGCCGCTGGCAGGAGTACGGCAAGGAGCTGCTGCGCTTCAAGGACCGCAAGGAGACCGATTTCTGCATGGGGCCCACCCACGAGGAAGTCGTGACCGAGATCGTGCGCGGCACCGTGCGCTCCTACCGGCAGCTCCCCCTGAACCTGTACCAGGTGCAGACCAAGTTCCGCGACGAAATCCGCCCGCGTTTCGGCCTGATGCGCGGCCGCGAGTTCATCATGAAGGACGCCTACTCCTTCGATATCGATGATGCCGGCGCTGATGTCGCATATCGCAAGATGTACCAGGCCTACCGGCGCATCTTCGAGCGCTGCGGCCTGGAATTCCGCGCCGTGGAGGCCGATTCGGGTACCATCGGCGGCAGCTTCTCCCATGAATTCATGGTGCTTGCCGATACCGGGGAGGATGCCATCGTCTCCTGCAACAGCTGTGATTACGCCGCCAACGTGGAGAAAGCCGAACTGCGGGCCCCCG
>JAHEDT010000071.1 GCA_024641085.1 Geobacteraceae bacterium
GGCACCAAGGATCTCAATGTCGCCGACCCGGCTCAATTCATGGGGCTGTGCAACGAGGTGCTGGCATATATCAAGCACCGCGAAGACAACCCGATCCCCGGCGTCATGCCGATTCTCGCCGGGCTCGGTTCTCCGCAGGAGATGAAGGTTCACGACGAGAAGTGGCACACCGAAAACTTCATGTGGGGCAACTCGCGCGAGCGGCGCAAGGATTTCTGGAACGAAGAGGTCGAAAAAGAGTGGACCGAGACGCTGGAGAAGGCCCGGACACGTCTGATCAGCTGTTTCAACTGCCCGATGAAATGTGGCGCGACCATCTCCATGCCGGGGTTGCCGACCTACATGATGAAGTGCTTCACCAAGCTGACCTACACCATGGGCGCCTATTCCGACCTCGACTTTGGCCTGCGCATTGCGCAAAAAGCCACCGAGTACGGTCTGGACGGCTTCTCCGCTCCGCAGGTCATGGCTTTTGCCATCGAACTGCTGGAGAACGGCATCCTCAGCGCTGAGGATTTTCCCGGTATGCCGGAAGACAACGAGGGCCGCTTCTACTACCTGCTCGATATGATCGTCAAGCGTGAGGGGATCGGCGACAAACTGGCCAACGGCACCTACTGGGCGGCCCAGGAGATCGGCAACGGCGCAGAGGCCTATGCCCACAACAATATCAAGAAGACCGAGCAGCTGCCGCTCAAGCTGTCGATGCTCAACCCGATCTACTTCCTGATGTACGCGACCGGCGAAAAGATGAATATCACCCAGATCGAAGGGCAGTTCCCCCAGGCGCCTTTTGCGACCCGGGAGGAACGCGAGGCGTTCGTCGCGGACTGGGTTCAGGTCCCTGATGAGAAGTTCAAGCAGATTCTGCTCGACTGGGAATTCCGGGGCGAGAACTCGATGCCCCATTACCCGACGGTCGATATGTGCTGCGACATCGTCGACTGGCAGGAGATGATGCACTATATCGACGACGCTCTGGGTCAGTGCGCCGGGCTGTCCTCCTTTCCGCTCAAACCGCCCTACCATATCCACAACTACCCGAAGTTCATCTCCGCGGGTGCCGGGATCGAGATGGACAAGGAGAAGCTCACGCAGGCCGCGCGGCGCTACCGGACCCTGGTGCGCGCCATCAATATCCGCCGGGGGATGCGGCGCAAAGATGAAAAGCCGCCGGAAAACCACTGGAAGAAACGTTTCCCCGAACTTGAAGAGCAGCTGCTCGATGCCTACTACAAGCTCAAGGGGTGGAATAAAGACGGCATCCCGACCCGGGAATCTCTGGAGGGGATGGGGCTGGGGTACGTGAGCGAAGATTTCCTGCAGCGGGGGATTCTGACCGAGGGAGAAGAGCCCGCCACCGCTGATGCTTCGGTGGCAGCTGAAGAGGAGGCGTAAAGAGGGGATATGAAAAAGCACACCAAAACCATCAAGACCATCAAGATCGACGTTGACAAGTGCAACGGCTGCCGGGCCTGCGAAGTGGTCTGCTCCTCTTTCCACGCGATGCCCAAATACAGCAGCAACAACCCGGCGCGATCACGGATCCGGGTGATTCACGAGCCGTTGCGCGATGTCTATGTACCGGTCTACGCCGGTGACTACGCCGTTGCCGAATGTGCTGGACGCGACAAATACATTATCGACGGCAAGGAATATGACGAGTGCGCTTTCTGTCGGGCCGCATGCCCGTCGCGCGAGGAGTTCAAGGAGCCCGATTCCGGGCTGCCGCTGAAGTGCGATATGTGCGAAGGCGAAGATGAACCGCTGTGTGTCAAGTGGTGCCTGGTCGACGCCTTGACTCTCGAGGTGCGGGAAGAGGAAGTCGATGAACCGGATGCGCGTGGCGAAGAGATCGAGTTCGAGGCCGGCCTGGAATCTCTGGTCAACCGCTTTGGCATCGACAAGATCGCCGACATGGTCGCGCAGCTTGCCAAAAAGAAATAAAGCTGAGGACAGGGTGATATCGTGGATATTTTAACCCCCGAAAAAGAAATCATCGAGGTCATCAAGGAGAACGGTGGTGACTCGTTCAAGTCCTGCTACCAGTGCGGGCGCTGTGATGCCGTCTGCCCCTGGAACCGGGTCCGCGATTTCAGTATGCGCAAACTCATTCGCCAGGCGACCTTCGGTTTAACGGAGATCGACCACGAAGAGATGTGGCGTTGCTCCACCTGCAAAACCTGCGTCGACAACTGCCCTCGGGGCGTGGACCAGATTACCGCCGGAGTGGCGCTGCGCAAACTCGGGGCCGAATATGACGTTTATCCGGGCAATGTCGCTCCGGTGCAGACGGTTGTGGCCAACCTGACCTCCGAAGGGAATTCTATCGGCGGCGAACGGGAAAAGCGCGCGGAATGGGCCAAGGGACTGCCGGTCAAAACCTTCTCAGAGGGGATGGAAGTCCTCTATTTCACGGGCTGTTACCTCAGTTATGATCCAAGAATGCGTGAAGTCGCGGCCGCAACCGCCGCTATCTTGAATAAGGCCGGTGTCGATTTCGGCATCCTCGGCTCCAGAGAAAGCTGCTGCGGTGAAAGTATCCGCAAGACCGGCAATGAAGAGCTGTTCCGGCGTCTGGCCAAGGACAACATCAAGGCGTTTATCGATCACGGCGTGAAGAAGGTCGTGGTCTCCTCGCCGCATTGCTACCATAGCTTCAAGAATGAATATCCCGAGTTCATGGTCAATTTCGATGTGATCTTCATCTCCCAGTACATAAACGAACTGGTCAGCGCCGGCCGGCTCGAGCTCAAGAACGGGTACGCCAGGAAGATCACCTATCATGATCCCTGTTACCTGGGCCGCCATAATGATATTTACGATGAGCCGCGCGCGCTTTTGCAGCAGGTTCCGGGCCTGGAATTGAGCGAAATGGCCGATAGCCGCGAAAAAAGCCTCTGCTGTGGCGGCGGCGGCGGGCGAATCTGGATGGAGACGCCGAAGGAGGATCGCTTTTCCGATCTGCGCGTCCGGCAGGCGGTCGCGGTCGGCGCCGAGGTGCTGGTCACCTCATGCCCCTATTGCATCACCAATTTTACCGACAGCAGCCTGGATCTGGATGAAGGTTCCCTGGAGATCAAGGACCTTACCGAAATTATCCTGGCTGCATTATAGAAGAAGGGCGAAGCCATGGACAGCAATCGAGTCGAGAGGCAACGTATCGAGACGGCCCCGGACAACAGGGGCGACGTCCTGATTGTCGGTGGAGGGATCAGCGGCATCCAGGCCTCGCTTGACCTGGCGAATTCCGGGTTCCGGGTTTTCCTGGTCGACAAGTCGCCGGCCCTCGGCGGCAAGATGGCGCAGCTGGACAAGACCTTTCCCAGCAACGACTGCTCCATGTGTATCGAATCGCCCAAGTTCATCGAATGTGCGCGGAACCCGAACATCGAGATCATCACCTATACCGAGGTCGACCGGGTGGATGGCGAGGTCGGCGACTTCAAGGTCACCCTGACCAAGAAACCGCGCTACATTATCGAAGAGAAGTGCACCGGCTGTAACATCTGCGTCGACTACTGCCCGGTGAAGATTCCCGACCCGTTCAACCAGGAACTTTCCGTGAACAAGTCGGTGCACATCTACTTTTCGCAGGCCGTGCCGCTGGTCACGTATGTCGACGAGAAGACCTGTCTTTACCTCCAGGAGGGCAAGTGCCAGATCTGTGTCGGCGTCTGCAAGACCAACGCGGTCGACCTGCACCAGAAGCCGGAACAGTTCGAGCTGGAGGTCGGCGCCATCCTGCTCGCCCCCGGCTTCGACACCTTCGACCCGAAGCTGCGGAACGATTTTGGCTACGGGGTCATGGAGAACGTTGTCACGAGCCTGGATTTCGAGCGGATTCTCTGTTCCACCGGTCCTTACGAAGGAGAGGTGCGCCGGCCCTCGGACCTGGCTCATCCGAAAAAAATCGCCTGGATCCAGTGCGTCGGTTCCCGGCAGGTTATCGAAGGGGGCAACAGCTACTGCTCGGCGGTCTGCTGTACCTACACCCAGAAACAGGTGATTCTGGCCAAGGACCACGACAACGGCCTTGACGCCACCATCTTTCACAATGATATCCGAGCTTACGGCAAGGATTTCGAGCGTTTTTACCAACGCGCCGAGAAGCTCGATGACGTCCGCTTTATCCGCAGCTATGTGACCGTCGGCCGGGAGATTCCCGAGAGTAAGAACGTCACCATTCGTTACGCCACCCTGGATGATGGCGTCAAGGAAGAGGAGTTCGACCTGGTGGTCCTCTCGGTCGGTTTGAGTCCGCCGAAGGATTTCAAGAAGCTGGCCGCCACCTTCGGCGTTGAACTCAATGAGCACGGTTTCTGTAAAAGCAACCCGCGCAATCCGATTGCAACCAACCGCGAAGGAATCTTCGTCAGCGGCGCCTTCCAGGGGCCGATGGATATCCCCGAGGCCGTCGTCACCGCCAGCGGCGCCGACGCTCTGGTCGGTGAACTGCTCAACTCACGCCGCGGCAAGCTGAGCCGGGAGAGGGTCTACCCGGAGGAGCGGGACACGACAAAAGAGGAACCGAAGATCGGCGTGGTCGTCTGTCACTGCGGTGCCAACATCGGCCGAGTGGTCGATATCCCGGGCGTGGTCGAATACGCTTCGACCCTGCCAAACGTGACCTGGGCGGGTGAAAACCTGTTCGCCTGCTCGACGGAGAACGCCCAGCAGATCGCCGACGCGATCAAAGAGAAGGGGCTTAACCGGCTGGTTCTGGCGGCCTGTACGCCGCGGACCCATGAGCCCCTGTTCCGCGACACCTGCCGCGAGGCGGGGATCAATCAGTATTTCTTCGAAATGGCGAATATCCGTGAACACTGCTCCTGGGTCCATTCCCGCGAAAAGGAGAGCGCCACCCAGAAGTCGAAAGACATCATCCGCATGTCAGTTGCGCGTGCCGCTCACCTGGAACCGCTGCAGGAATTCGACCTGCCGGTCAACAAGACAGCGGTGGTGGTCGGCGGCGGCCTGGCTGGTATGACCAGCGCCCTGAACATGGCTGAGCAGGGGTTCGAAGTTTACCTGATCGAGAAGGACTCGGACCTCGGCGGGATGGCGAGAAGAATATATTCCACTCTGGAAGGGATGGACGTCCAGGTGCACCTGAGCGACTTGGTTCGCAAGGTGTACCGCAATCCGCTGATCCACGTTGCCTGCGATTCGCGCATCCTCGAGGTGTCCGGCTATGTCGGCAACTTTGTCACCAAAATCGAGACCGAGGGGCGCAGGCGGGAAATCTCTCATGGTATCGCCATTCTCGCCACCGGCGCCGAAGAGCATCGCCCCGACGAATACCTTTACGGCGAGAATGAGCGCGTGCTGACGCAGTTGGAGCTGGAGGGGGAGATCGTTGCCGGCAGCGAAAGGGTGCAGGCCGCCCAGAGCGTGGTGATGATCCAGTGCGTCGGTTGTCGAAATGAAGACCGCAACTACTGCAGTCGTGTCTGCTGTGGACAGTCGATCAAGAACGCCTTGAAACTCAAGGAGCTGAATCCCGGGATCGATATCCATATCCTCTTTCGCGACATGCGCAGCTACGGCTTCAAGGAAGATTACTACCGCGAGGCCGCCGAGCAGGACATCAAGTTCATCCGTTTCGAACCGCAAGACAAGCCTGTCGTCACCGCGAGCGGGCAGGGCCTGAAGGTGGTCGTCAGCGACCCGGTGCTGGGACACAAGCTGGAGCTGGAGGCCGATCTGATCGCCCTGGCTGCGGCCGCGGTGGCCCCCGAATCGAGCCGTGAACTGGCTCGCCTGTTCAAGGCGTCCCTCAACCCGGACGGTTTCTTCCAGGAGGCCCATGTCAAACTGCGGCCGGTCGATTTTGCCGCGGACGGCGTCTTCCTGTGCGGGGCCGCTCAGTATCCCAAGCATATCAGCGAGACGATCAGCCAGGCTTACGGGGCTGCGGGGCGCGCCATCGGCATCCTCTCCGGTGATTCGGTCACCGCCTCCGGTGCGGTCTGCGATGTCAACGAGCACGATTGCGTCTCCTGCGGCGCCTGCATCACCGCGTGCACCTACGATGCGATCCGCTTTGTCGATACGCCTCACGGGAAAAAGGCCCGGGTCGAGCCGGTCCTCTGCAAGGGGGACGGCCTCTGTAATGCCAAGTGCCCAACCGGCGCGATCTATTTGAAACACTACACGGATGACGAGATCTTCGCCCAGATTGACGGGGCCGTGTTGCTCAAGGACGAGGTTCATTAAATCAACGGGAAGCATTCCGGAAGGGAGGTCACTATGTCTGCCGGATTTGAATATACGCCCAACGTCATCGGCTTTTTGTGCACCTGGTGAGCATACGGGGCTGCGGACCTGTCTGGAGTTTCCAGGCAACAATATAGTACTGAAACAAAGATTATCCGGGTCATGTGCACGGGCCGGGTCGACCTTGAATTTGTCTTGCGCGCTCTTTCCAAGGGTGCCGACGGAGTGTTCATCGGCGGCTGCTGGCTCGGTGAATGCCATTACGTCACTGAAGGCAATTACGACGCCCTGTTCAATATGCACCTGGGGCGGAAACTGCTCGAGCAGGCCGGAATCGACCCGCAACGCTTGCGCCTGGAGTGGATTGCGGCCTCTGAAGGCACCCGTTACGCCGAAATCATGAACGATTTTGGCAAGCAGCTTAAAAAGCTGGGCCCCCTCGGCCAGAGCGAGGGGCTGGATGCCAAGACCCTGAAGCGTAACCTGGCCGCGCTGACCAAGCTGCTCCCCTATACCAAGCTGGTGGAACGCGAGCGACTGCGCGTGCGCTTCGCCACGGAACAGCAGTACCAGGACTACTTCGCCAGCGAAGAGTTCAATCGACTGTTCAAGGAACTTCTGGTCGACAAACTGGCCATCAGCCAGATCATGTTGCTGTTGAGAGAGGCCCCGCTCTCCGCCCGGGATATTGCCGAATCGCTCGGGATTGCCGCAAATGAAGTCTCGAGGCACCTCAACAGCTCATCACGGCTGGGGCTGGTACGTTTCGACGAGGCAGAAAAACGTTTCGCACTCGCCTAGAGAGAGCTTGGGCACATGACCTGCTGCCGGTTGGCCCATGAACTGCCCGGTGGATTAATAGACAAAGGACGTGGTTATGGATATCGGGATAATCGATGAGATTATTGACAAGCACGGCGGTGAATCCGGTGCGCTGATCCAGATATTGTTGGACATCCAGGGTGCCGTCAACTGGCTTCCCAAGGAAGCCCTGGCGCGGGTCAGCGAGAAGTTGTCGGTCCCGATGAGCCGTATCCAGCATATCACCACTTTTTACAAGACGTTCAGCCTGACGCCCAAGGGGCGTCATGAAATTCATGTTTGCCTGGGGACCGCCTGTCACGTGCGCGGTGCCCAGGATATTCTCGCCACGGTCGAAGAAGTGACCGGGGTCAAGCCGGGCGAAACCGACCCGGACCTGAATTTCAGTGTCGAGACGGTCAGCTGCCTGGGCTGCTGTGCGCTGGGGCCGGTCATGGTTGTCGACGGCGAGTATCACGGCAATGTCAAGCCGGCCGAGACGGCCAAGGTCCTGAGCCAGCTGAAACTGACCGAGACGGCCGAAGCCCTGGAAAAATTGAAGCAGTCTGAGACGGCAGAAGTCCTGAATCTCTGCGCTTGTCAGTAAGGATTGGTTATGCCTCAGTTTACAACACCTGCAGAATTGGAAGCCTACCGTCGGGAGGTCCTCTCCGGGAGGGATTCGGCTAAACCCTGTATCACGCTCTGCTCCGGCAGCGCCTGCCATGCGACCGGGAGCAACAAGGTCGCCGCTGCCATTGCCCTTGAGATCGAAAAGCAGGGGGTCGCCGCCGAGGTCGATTTCAGGAGGACCGGCTGCCATGGCTTCTGCGAGCAGGGCCCCATTGTGGTCATTTATCCGCAGGGGGTCTGTTACCTGAAAGTTCAACCGGAGGATATTGAAGAGATCATCACAAAGTCGATCAAGGAACAGCAGGTCGTCGAGCGTCTGATCTATGCCGACCCGAACACCGGTGAGAGAACGCCCCTGGAAGAGGAGATCCCCTTTTATAAGAACCAGCAGCGTCTGATCCTCGGTTCCAACCTGAAGATCGATCCGAAAAACCTCGATGACTATATCGCCGTCGGCGGGTTCCAGGCTCTGGTCAAGGTGCTGTTCGAGATGACCTCGGAGCAGGTGGTCGATGAAGTGAAGTCTGCCAAACTGCGCGGACGCGGCGGGGCGGGTTTTCCCTCGGGAGTCAAGTGGGACTTTGCCCGCCAGGCTCCGGGGGCACAAAAGTATGTCGTTGTCAACTGCGACGAGGGTGACCCGGGGGCCTACATGGACCGCTCGGTGATGGAAGGCAACCCCTTTGCCGTCCTCGAAGGGTTGATGATCGGCGCCTACGCCATCGGCGCCAGCGAGGGGTATGTCTACGTGCGCCAGGAGTACCCCCTGGCGGTTGAAAACCTGGCGGTCGCTCTCAAGAAGGCTGCGGAATCCGGGCTGCTCGGTACGGATATCCTCGGCTCCGGGTTCGATTTTACCGTCAAGGTGCATCGTGGCGCCGGAGCTTTTATCTGCGGTGAGGAGACTTCGCTGCTCAACTCGCTGGAAGGCAAGCCTGGAGAGCCGAACGCCCGGCCGCCGTTTCCGGCCACCAAAGGGCTGTGGGGGAAACCTACCAATATAAACAATGTCGAGACCTGGGCAAACATCCCCCTGATCATCAATAAAGGCGCCGCGGCTTTCAGTTCGATCGGGACGGAAGGGAGCAAGGGGACCAAGATCTTCTCCCTGGTCGGCAAGGTGAACAACACCGGCCTGGTTGAAGTGCCCATGGGCGCAACGTTAAGAGACATCATTTTCAAAATCGGTGGCGGCGTTCCCGGCGGCAAGAAGTTCAAGGCGGTGCAGACCGGTGGCCCGTCCGGTGGCTGCCTGCCGGAGAGCCTGCTTGATACCAAGGTCGACTTCGACGAACTGACCAAGGCCGGGGCGATGATGGGTTCGGGCGGAATGATCGTGATGGACGAGGACACCTGCCTGGTCGATATCGCCCGATATTTCCTTGCGTTCCTCAGCGATGAGTCTTGCGGCAAATGCACCCCCTGCCGGGAAGGGATTCGGCAGATGCTGAAAATCCTGACCAACATGACGCAGGGCCGTGGCAAAGAGGGGGATATCGAACTGCTGCAGACGTTGGCCGAAGCGACCTTGGGCTCTTCCATGTGTGCTCTGGGCAAAACCGCCCCGAACCCGGTACTCAGCACCTTGACTCATTTCAGGGACGAGTATGCAGCTCATATCCACAATCGGAAATGTCCGGCACTCTCCTGCAAAGCGTTGATCGCGTACTATATCGAGCCTGAAAAGTGCAAGGGGTGCGGGGCCTGTTTCAGGGTCTGTCCGGCCGCAGCCATCGAAGGTGAAAAGAAACAGGTGCACGTCGTTACGCAGCATAAGTGCACCAAGTGTGGGGGCTGCCTCGAGGCTTGCCCGGCGGCATTTGATGCAGTCAGGGTCCTCTCCGGTGAGCCGGTCCCCGAACCCGTCGCTGCAGAAGCATAGGATAAAAGATATGGCAGACATTAATTTGCAGATCGATGGAAAAAAAGTCGTTGCCCAGGAGGGGATGACCATTCTTGAGGCCGCGCGCAGCATCGGAGTCGAAATCCCAACTGTTTGTGACCATGAGAAGCTGCTGCCTTACGGCGCTTGCCGGGTCTGCACGGTGGAGGCGGACGCCAACGGAAAAACG
>JAHEDT010000125.1 GCA_024641085.1 Geobacteraceae bacterium
CCCTGACAAATGATGAAATGGTCTCCCCCCGCTACCCAAATCGGCGTCTATGCGCCATGATGGAAGTATCACCAACCATCAACGGAGTGCGAGAGGAGACCACGATGAATATTACCACTGTAGGCCTGGACCTGGCAAAGAACGTTTTTCACGTCGTCTGTCTGAATGAGCACAACAAAGAGGTTAAGAAACGAATGCTCCGACGCAACCAGGTGCGCCTGTTCTTTGCTCAATTGCCGGCATGCACTGTTGCCATGGAAGCCTGTGCCACATCCCACTACTGGGGTCGAGAACTGATTGCGCTGGGCCATCATGTGAAGTTGATACCACCCCAGCACGTCAAGCCGATGGTGCAGGGCAATAAGAACGATTACAACGATGCTTGCGCGATTGCTGAAACGGTCAATCGACCGAAGATAACGTTTGTCGCCGTCAAAACGATTGAAGAACATGACATGCAGGCGATTCACCGGATGCGTGCGCAGTGCATTCGGGATCGCACCGCATTGAGCAATTCAACTCGGGGTCTGCTCGGTGAATATGGCCTGAGTTTTTCAAAGGGGTTAGCAACTCTCCGCAGGAAGATCCCGGAACTCCTGGAAGATGCGGAGAATGGGTTAAGCATGCGGTTTCGTCATCTTCTGGCACGACGTTATGAGCAGCTCGTTGAGTTGGACGAGCACATTGTGTTCTATACGAAGGAGTTGGAGCTGTTGAGTCAACAGGACGAGGCCTGCCAGCGGCTGCATACTATTCCGGGGTTCGGGCCAATCGTCGCTAGCGCCTTTCGCAGTATCCTTGGTGATGGCAACGCTTATCCGCGTGGCCGAAATGCCGCCGCTTCCCTTGGCTTAGTTCCCAGACAGTACAGCAGCGGTGGCAAGAATGTCTTGCTGGGGATCAGTAAACGCGGGGATCGATATCTTCGAAAGCTCTTGGTTCACGGTGCACGGACTGTTGTGCGCCATGCCGCCAATCGAGATGATCCCTTTAGCCGATGGATCAATCGGATTAGCGAGAGACGAGGTAAGAATAAAGCGGCAGTAGCCGTGGCGAACAAACTGGCGAGGGTCGGTTGGGCTGTTCTGAGATACAACACCCGATATAACCCGGCCCTTGTATAACCCTCGCTGAGGCTGAAAGATACGGCAACAGAGCAAAGGACAGGATACCCGCCCAAAATTGCGAAGGCTGTGTGATCAGTAATGACGAAACAGGTCAGACCGGCGCATTGAAAACCTGACTTTCCTATCGGTTACTAAAAACCGAACAAATGTTTAGGACGATGCGCGCGTAATTCATTAAGGCCCGGCAGCCCTTAATTGCCATGAAGAGGCCGGATATATGCTAGCAACCTTGTCCCTCGTCATTCGTCATGAAGCCCTTGCAAGAAGGGGGGAGACCATATATAGGAAATGGCCATCCAGAGCGGACGGGCCATTTTTACGGCTTATCGATTGCAGTCATTGGGAAGTCAATTTTATTAAGCAACCAATGGTAGAAGGAAGGGCAATTTGATGCTTCTGTTTTCTCTCTTTCCAAGCGAATGAGGCTAGTATTTAACTTCCTCTGTTTCAGGTTTATCTTCCTTCCCCTTGTCCTTGACTGGCAAAGATTTGTCTTTGTTCTTGTCGGGGCTACCTTTGCTTTTTTCTGTCGATTTGCTTCCCTTCTTTTTCTTGCCCTTATCTTTTTCTGATCCTTGATCGTCGCCCTTATCATTACTTTTATCTTCGTCCTCAACCTTCGGCGTTACCAGGTCCTGGTTATTTTCAGTATCTTGGTTTTCACGCAGGAACTTGGCTTTCTCATTGGCATGTTCATAAGCAGATGCATTTGGTGTGGGAGAATGAGCCTTCCCTTGATTCTTGTCTGGCCCTCCGTTCTGGGGTTTGGCAATGGTCAAAGCAGGAACAAAAATTAGGACAAAGGCGACGATAATTACCATGATATGTTTCGTCATTATGATCTCCAGGAGATGGTTTTTACTTCTCAAAGTTAAGCATGGAGTACAGGGGAAATCAACTCAATGGTCTGAGATTGTTGCTCCCAAGGGATGATGTAGACGAGCAGCAGATAGAGATTGCCCCCAATAAGGGTTTCTATTATGTGGCCTAAAATTTACATACTCGATTCCCCTTACCAGGCACAAAAATGGCCGCCTATTTTTAGCGGCCATCTATTTTATTGATTCTTGTTAGGTTTATGAAATCTCAGACGTGCAGTGTGGGCAACGGGTTGCCTTAATCGGGATGCTCGTGAAGCAATGAGGGCAGTCTTTATGTGTCGGTTCAGCCGGGGGAGCCTCTTCTTCGCGTTTTAATTTGTTGATAGCTCTGATCAACATAAATACTGCAAAGGCCACGATGACAAAACTGATCACCGCGTTAAAGAAAAGTCCGTAATTTATGGTTACCGCCCCGGCTGCTTGAGCATCTGCTAAAGCAACATAAGGGCTTGGAGTTGTCCCGTCCTTTAACACGAGGAACAACTCGGAAAAATCGACCCCACCAAGGGCCAAACCGATTGGCGGCATTATAACATCACTGACAAGGCTTTTAACGATCGTGCCAAAAGCTCCCCCGATGATGATACCTACGGCCATATCGACGACATTGCCCTTAACCGCAAACTCCTTGAACTCCTTCAGCATTGACATGACAAAGACTTCCTTTCAAACATTAGTGTTTAAATACCGAGCGTTTTTGCTAGGCATTCAAC
>JAHEDT010000003.1 GCA_024641085.1 Geobacteraceae bacterium
GGCCAGACCGAGACAGGTCCCGAGGGTGGCCTCGTCCAAATCGGCCTCGTCGACCTGGATCACATCCCTCTGACTGATGATCTGGCCGATCGTCACCGGGTCCTGCATTTTGAAGTCGCGCACCATGCCGCTGAAGAGCTGATGATAGGCTGCCGCAAGATCATGGTTGATGGTTGGCACGGCCTGGGCGGCACTCGACAACTCATAATTGACATACACATCGATCTTGCCGCGCCCCAAAACCTGCCCGACCTGTTTACGTACACCGTTTTCCAAGCTCAAGAAGGTACGTGGTAATTTAATCGAAATATCGGCATACCGGTGGTTCACCGTCTTGATTTCCACCGAGACGGTTATATCGTCCTGCCGGGCTTCGCCCTTGCCGTAGCCGGTCATGCTTTTCAGGGGCATTGATCCTCCAATTTAAATCGGGCGCCCGGTATCAACTGGCACACTTTTGTCTTGTGTAATCACTTTAAAAAAAGTGTCCAGCACTCTAGAACAATTTGTTGTCTGGCAGCAAGAGGACTTTTTATATTTTGTCAGAAAAAACCCGCTTAGCCACCCGGCCTGAATGTTTCGACTCACAACTTCTTCTCGAACTCGAGTTCAAGCCAACTCTCCGGTCAGTTCAGGTGGCTCTTGGACATATCAGAACTTACCCAAGGCCCGCGCATCAACCGTCCTGAATTTGCATCAAAATCAACCTGGCGGCATCATGCAGGTCAGCGCACACTCTTGCCTTACCTTCAGCCAGTCTTTTACATTCGATAGAACCATAGCCAGTCAAGACCAGGATCGACGAGCACCCGGCTCGTTCCCCTGCCTCCACATCGGCAAGCTTGTCACCGACGATGTATGATTTTGACAAATCGATTTGATAATCTGCCGCAGCCTGTAGCAACATCCCGGGAGCACCCTTGCGGCAGCCACAGCTTTTCCGGTAATTCCCCAACCCCTCCGTTGGATGATGCGGACAGATATAAAAAGCATCGATCCGGGTTGCGTACCTGGCTAGCTCCTCCTGAATGTGCTCGTGCAGGACATCGACGTCGCGTTCGGTGTAGTAGCCCCTGGCGACCCCTGACTGATTGGTCACAACGATCACCAGGAAGCCTGCCTTTTTGAGCGCTTTGATGGCCTCTACCGCGCCAGGGATAAATGTGAAGTCCTCAGCATGATAGAGATACTCTTTCTCTTCATTAATCGTGCCGTCCCGATCCAGGAAAACGGCCGCCCGCTTTGGTCTTGACAGATCCTTTTTCAAGTTCAGAGTGCTCCGTTAATGAACTGAGTCATCCGGGAAGCTGTCGGGTATATGTACCGAAAGACACATAGGCCCAGACAACCGGCATCGCAATTGAGCCATGGGTTGTCCTGACAGGCTCGTGGGAATCACCTGACCGGTCACTTGGAGTAAGATGTGAGTATCTTGTTGATGATATTGGTGGTTGAACGGCCATCTACGAACTGGATCAACTCGACCCGTCCGCCATAACTTTCGACCAGTTCGCGCCCGACGACGCCGTCCAAATCGTAATCACCACCTTTGACCAGGATGTCCGGACGCAGTGTACGGATCAGTTCGAGAGGCGTGTCTTCGTCGAAAACTGTCACGAAATCGACGCAACTCAATGCCGCAAGGATGTGGGAGCGCTCCGTCTGGTCGATCAACGGCCGTTTTTGCCCTTTCAAACGCCTGATCGAAGCGTCGGTGTTCAGCCCCAGCACCAGCAGGTCGCCAAGCTGCCGGGCGGCCTGAAGATACTTGATGTGACCAACATGCAGCAGATCGAAACAACCGTTGGTAAACACGACTTTTCTGCCCTGATCCTGCAGCTCCTGAAGAATGGTCTGTAAAGAGTCCCGGCCCTTGATCTTCCGATCCATTTCCAGGGACTGGCCACCGGCCTCGAAGAGGATCTCCTCGCAGCTGACCGTGGACGTGCCGATTTTGCCGACCGCCACACCGGCCGCCAGGTTGGCGAGCTCGGCGGCTGAGGTAAAATCCAGCCCGGCTCCAAGCGCCGCTCCCAGCACGGCGATCACCGTATCCCCCGCTCCGGAGACATCATAGACTTCCCTGGCATTGGCCCGCAGATGCCTGGAGCCATCTTCCAGGAACAAGGTCATACCCTCTTCGCTGCGGGTAATCAGCAGGGCATCAAGAGCCAGCTCCCGACGCATCGACTCTCCCAGGTCAAGGATATCCTCTGCGTTCTCGAGAACCCGGCCGGTGGCCAGGCTCGCTTCCTTGCGATTTGGAGTAATGATCGAGGCCCCTGAATATTTCTTGAAATCAAAGCCCTTCGGATCGACCAGCACCGGCACACCCGCCTGACGGGCCAGGTCGATCAGTCGCCTGAGCAACGGGCTGGTGAGTGTCCCCTTGCCGTAGTCGGAGAGTATCACCGCCTGCACACCGGCCGACAATAATTGCTCGTAAGATTCAGCGAGCCTGTCCTTAAGTGCATCTTCGATCGCAGCGCGACTTTCACGATCAACCCGAATCATCTGCTGACCGGTTGCCACGACCCGTGTCTTACGGGTCGTCACCCGTCCGCTGACGGTGAATACGCCAGACAGTTCGAGGCCCTTGTCGGCGAGAAGTTGCTTGACCACTGCGCCGTCGGCATCATTGCCCAAGACACTGACGATTCCAACCCGGCAGCCGAGGGCCACAAGGTTATTGATGACATTGCCCGCGCCGCCAAGTCGCAGTTCCTGGCGAGCCACATCGACCACCGGCACCGGAGCTTCTGGGGACACACGTTCTGCACGCCCCCAGAGATACTCATCCAGCATAAGGTCGCCGACAACCAGTACAGACACCCCCGGCAGCCGTCTGATCGCCTTTTCGATTGCAAAATGATTCATGGTCTTCTTCCTGGGCCTGACAGACCGACGCTCTATGAGCGATTGAGCGGAGCCAGACGTCTTTCGATCAGCTTGCAGAGCAGATGAATGATCGTCAGCTGCGCCTCCTGAATGAACGGGACCTCTTTTGCGGGAACCACCAGGGCCAGGTCAGCATTGCCCGCCATTGGCCCACCATCGCCCCCCGCCAGACACAAGGTCTGACAGCCGATTGCACGGGCAGCCGCCATCGCCTGCAGTACGTTGCCCGACAGACCGCTGGTGCTGATGCCAAAGACCAGGTCCCCAGGTCTGGCCAATGCCTCGACTTGCCGGGAGAAGATGCGTTCAAAACCGTAATCGTTGCCGACTGAGGTGAGAATCGAGGTGTCGGTAGTCAGAGCAATAGCCGGCAGAGCCCTGCGTTCCATCTGGAAGCGACCGACCAGCTCGGCTGCGAAATGCTGGGCATCGGCGGCCGAACCGCCGTTGCCCATGATCAAAAGTTTCCCACCACTTTGCAGAGCGGCAGAGATTTTGTCGACCATCCGGAGGATGGTTGCAACATGCTCTTCTGACAGTGCGTTGATCACAGCGACGTGCCCTTGCAGGTATTCGAAAATTTCATCCATGGCCATCATTCCCGTGTCTCTTCAGGCGCGGCACTCCCCGGGCCAGCAGCCTCCGGATCGAACCTGTAGCCGAGCAGTTCAATATCCGGCGCAAAATGCCGAGCGACCAGGTCGGCGGTCGCTGTGTCGTAATATTGCCGATAATCGCCTCGATCGTCAGCCTTGCGACGATGGAGCAGTTGCGGCGGAACAATGCCGATCCGACTGCAGATTTCCGTGAAATCATCGTTTAAACGTTCAAACCGCCCGATGAAATCGACGATCACCTTGCCGTGCAAATCAACCAGGTAGTCGGACTGTAACTCGATCGAGGTATCGATATGATACTGGTAGGGACGGTCCGGGTCCAGCTTGTGACGCAGGAAATCGGCAAATTCACTGTGACCCTGCAGCAGGTGAGGCCGCTCTCTGCGGATATGATGGAAAGAGCTGACCTGGAGGTCCCAGGGGTTGCGCACAAAGGCGAACTTGAATAACTGGTTGAAAAATTCGCGCGGCAGCATCTCGTAGGCAGCGATTACTTTGGCATGTCGGGGCAGTTTACTGCCAATCCGATGTCCGGACAAATGGCTGAGCCTGCTGCAAATGAACTGGAGAAAATAGTAAGGATCCCGCCGGCGATATCGTTCCAGAGTGGAACGCACGCTGGTGCCGGCGGTTTTGGCAATATGCACGAAGAGAAAATTATACTTAACGGATAGAAGCATGTGACTGTTTCACTGCGAGCCGCCTTTACCTTCGAGCAGTATATCGAGATATCTGCGGCTGCTGCCGGACATCGTGTAATCGGAGGCGGCCTTGACCAGCAGCCCAGGTTCCGGAGGATCGTCAAGGACACGGGTTATTGCTGCCGCCAGTGATTTATGGTCGCCGACATCAACCAATGGGGCGATGCGGCCACCATCAAGAATCTCGCGCGGGCCACTCGGACAATCTGTCGCCACAACAGGCACCCCGAGAGCAAGTGCCTCAGTCAGAGCATTCGGGGATCCTTCCCATGCGGATGATAGCACAAAGAGTGCGGCATGTCGTAAATAAGCGTAAGGATTGAGCTTGAAGCCGACCATGTCGAGTCGATCGTCGATTCCTGTGTTAACGGCAAGCTGCTGCAGTTCATCCCGGTCTTTCCCCTCGCCGATAATCATGAGCCGGCACTCGCGCTCAGCAGCGACAATTGCAAAAGCCTTTAACAGGGTTGGAAAATCCTTCTGTCGCGTCAGTCTCCCCATACCCACGATCACTGGCGGCTGACCGTCAGCCAACCAGGGGTGCTCAACCGACTCCAAGCTCAACGTCTCCAGATCGGGGGTAATGACAGGATTGACGACCACCCGAAATTTTACGCCAGGCAGACCGGTGATCACCTTGACATCGTCGGCAACACCTTGCGAAACACCGACAATGATATCGGCAAATCGATAGATGAAGCGCATCGGCAGGTACCAGGCCCACCGCCGGGCAGCACTCTTGCCCTCAAGAGCCGCCGACAGCGTTGTGCCTATCCGGAAGACCACCCGGCAGTGCACTCCAGACAGCCAGCGTGCCATCACGGCGACCCGGGCAGCGCGATCCTTGGCGGCAAGCAGCGCTGCGGGCCTCTCTCGCTTCAAGTAACCTGTCAGAGCAAAAATGCTGCCAAAAGTATGGCGTGTTCCGAGATGAACGACCCTGACCGACGCGGGAAGATTCTCCAGGTGCTCGCTCTCTGAGCGGACCAGCAGTAGATCAACCGGGTGCCCTTGCTCGGCCATGCCACGACAGAGATTGACCAGCATGCGCTCAACCCCTCCCTTGCCGGAGAAGGATGCGAATACGGCTATTTTACGTGTATCTGAAAACATTTTAAGAATGACCACTCAAAAATCAATCGCTCCCTGATACTGGGGCAAATAGTTCGTCAAGATAAAACTGAGCGCTCAACTTGGCATGATAAGGGATCGCGGCTTCCTTGAGGAGTTCAGGCTGTGGGGGATTCTCAAGAACCTCCAGGATGGCGGCCGCCAGGGCATCGACATCGCCCACAGGGACCAGAGGCCCATACTTGCCATGATGAAGAATCTCGCGAGGGCCGCTGTGACAATCTGTCGAAACAACCGGGACACCCAGGGCCAAAGCCTCAATCAGTGCATTCGGCAACCCCTCCCACTGGGATGAGAGCACAAAGAGATGTGATCTTCGCAGGTACCTGAATGGGTTGACTTCGTAACCTGCCAATTCGAAGTCTTCGACAACACCGAGTTCTTTTGCCAGTTTATTGAGGCTGTCTTTCTCCTTGCCTGACCCGATAATGATCAGACGGCAGGCCATTCGACTTCTGGCTTTTGCAAAAGCCTTAAGAAGATCAGAAAAGCCCTTTTGTCTAACCAAACGCCCCAATCCGATAATAACCGGCGGCTGGCCTTTTTTAAACCAGGGATGAGCGCAAGGTTCATTCGCCTTGATAAAAATTTCTTCGTTGATTGTCGAATTGCCGATCACACGCAGTTTTTGCTCAGAAACCCCGGTCACTTTGAGGACATCGTCAGCAACCCCCCTCGAATTGGCGACAATCAAATCGGCTTTTTCATAGCAGTAGCGAACCGAAAGGGTCAGCAGAAGTTTCTTGAGCACGCCGCGGTTGCGGAGCATTTCTGTTAATGTGTTGCCGATGCGGAACACCAGTCTTCCTGGCCATTCGCTCCTCCTCTTTGCTATTACCGCATCCCGGTTGGCTCGCTCTCTATGGTTCGTCAGCAAGACCCCGGGATTTTGACTGTCAAGATAGTTTGCAAGAGTCCCGCTTCTTTGGAAAAGGGAACCTTTACCGATCGGGAAAACCTGCACGTCATGATGTATAGAGGCCAGTTCAGGGATATCCGTTGCATTCAAAACAAGGTCCACCCTGCTCCCCTCAGCGGCCATGGCGTTGATGAGATTGAGCATGACATGGCTGATCCCACCCGGGCCACCACGAAAACCGTAAAATGCAATATGCTTATTATTTTTCGGCAACGTAATCTCTTTTGATGCCAGTAGGGGAAACCGGTCAAGATGTATTTTACTTTAACATCTTTATGTGGGCTACAAGCTATTTAGCGGCCAGTCACTGATATTCAGATCGTCACGTTGCGCTCGAACTGGAGTCAATCGAACGGTCAGGTCGAAGCGAAAATCACGAGATTATTGGACAGATTCCATCTTACTTGGTGGTTCATAACCACAGCCATGGGTCGAACGGAGCTGAACTATCTGTTAAATATCGTTACTTTCTAGCGACTTAAGGATAGTCAGAAAGACACCTGGCCAGGTGAGATTGTCGGAGTGTAATTATAGAATTTGTCCAGCAGACTCACAACTTCGTCAAGATAATGAATCTGATCATCATCAAAATGTTTTATGTATCCACCTGTTTTACCTTCACGGACCTTGTAGGAATCGGGGTCAGAGATATCACGAGCGGAAAGTATCCGGCTTTGGAACTTGTTGTCACGCTCCATCACCTGCATGTTTTCAAAGTCGGCAAAGGCTACCGCCTCAGCGCATAAATTCTGATCGTACCCTTTGATACCCACAAAATCCAACAGCCTCTGCAATTCCCCTTGTGGAGAACTCTTCAAGGCCTCATAGCTTAACCAAAAACATGATGGATGATTCTGAAGCCTGCCTCGCCAGAGGTTCATGACGCTGACAATATTGGCAATCCCGTTTTTTTTATCCCGAATGAACGTCTTGATATCACAGTCGATTTTCTTCCTCGATCGCTTCGTTTTTTGAAAATACAGCGAAACGACCACATCCCTCGGGTCACGATAAAGGAGAACCACTTTTTTCTGCCTCAGAACGCCGTCCGGAGCAATGTTGCGGCCGACAACCCGTTTGAACCAGGAGGCATCGCAGAAGTGCGACCAGGCTTCATGTTCGTAAAGAATCGAAGGGATTCTACGGTCAGAGAGGGACAAGTCACCAATCCCAAAGGGTACGTCGAAGTGCAGTGACAGAAACTTGTTGAGCAATACCCGCAGCCAGGTCCTGCCGCTTTTGCCGATCGACAACACCAGCACATCAGCGCTTTTATAATGATTCAAGTGACGGGTCAGGTTCCATTTTACGAGCAAAAAACACCTCCATCATACCGGTTGGCTCAAGCGTCTGAAGCGACTATAAGCGAATCGCCGTCCATGGGTCCAGTGGGCCCCATAACTGCGCAGGGTCGCAGTTCTACGGAAGCCTTGTAGAATTGAGGGCCAGGTAACGGGTATTCTGTCGAACGTCAGTGCGTTACACCTCCAAGATCCACCAAGGACCATCAGGCAGCGACCTATGTTGACGCGTGATCGCGCCCATTAGAACCAGCAGTCTTCTCGTATAATCGCAAGTTGTCGCCAACCATGGCCGGGATGACAAAACTATCCAGCACGATTTGCTTGCCGGAAGTGCCAAAACTGGGTCCTTTTTCAGGATCTTCCAATAGTTCTACACAGAATCGTTCAAGCCCTTCTACAGATCCCGGCTGAACCAGGTAACCATTTTCACCATGCCTGACAATCTCTGGTATGCCCCCGGCTCTACTACCGACAATGGGAACCCCGGCAGCGGCCGCCTGCAGAAGCGACACACCAAGACCTTCCATCAGCGCTGGATGAACCAGCAGGTCAAGGTTCGGCATAATCCTTGGCAGATCATCCCGGAAACCGCTGAAACGCACGAGATGATCGACCGAACGGTCAATGCAAAGTTGTTTCAGTTCAGGCTCCAAGGGCCCCTTGCCAAGAAACAGGAACCTGGTATCGGGCACTTTCTGCACGATCGCCGGAATCGCTTCGATCAAGAAGCGATGGCCTTTCCTTTCGATCATCTGGGCAACCACACCAACGGCTTTTTGGCTGCGGCTGATACCAAACTCGCTTTCGAACCAACCCCTGTCCCGAGACATCTGCCAGGCGTCGAAATCTACAGCGCTATGAATGCACAACAGCTGTTCTTCGCAAAGCCCCTCCGACAGGAGGACGTTACGAATCCCTTCCGAAATGGTGACCACTTTTTTAAAGGGCTGGTACTTGAAGTGAGCCAGCCATTCGGGTTCAGGGTTGTCCACTCGACGGGTCAGAATCGCCGCCTGTCCGGTCAACCTGGTGGTCAGGCTGCCCCAAAGGTCAGCACCTCGCCGACTATGGATATGCAGAATATCAGGACGTTCCTGTTTGACCAGGCGCCACAGGCGCCAACCGAACAGGACATCGAGGTCGCCGCGCATGGAAACTTCGCGGATTTGCGCAAAGGGCGCAGCCTCAGTGGCAATGGCACTGCCGACCGGGCAGACCAGCAGGTTCTCGACACCTCTCTCGTGCAGTCCACGCAACAGGTAGAAAACCTGCAGCGCACCGCCATAGAGATGACGGCCGGTTTCGACATGCATGATTTTCATGTCGGCAACTCCGGGCTTTGCAAAACATGATGAGCCGCACAAACAACCTCCCCCACAGTGATGTCCTGCATGCAATAATAGGCGCCATCACAGGTCGGTTTGCGCCTGCAGGGCGAGCAGGTGAGCTTG
Organism: Geobacteraceae bacterium; assembly: GCA_024641085.1. Taxonomy (GTDB): domain Bacteria; phylum Desulfobacterota; class Desulfuromonadia; order Desulfuromonadales; family BM103; genus JAHEDT01. The sequence continues at coordinate 9,022 of JAHEDT010000003.1, forward strand.
TGATAGAGAACACGGGTATTGCTGCGCGAGGTATGGAGGTAGGGGCAGGTCGCTCCGAACAGGGCCACAGTCGGCCTTGCGAAGGCCGGGCCCATGTGGGTCAAGCCGGTATCCACACCGATCACCAGTGCGGCGCGCTTCACGACCGCCATCGAAGCCGACAGCGATAGCCCCCCGGCCAGGCTGGACACAACGCCTGGCGCCGCGGCACAAATCTCGCCGGCCGCTTCCTGATCAGCCGGGCCGCCGAGCAGGAGCATAGGCCAGCCCAACTCAATGTGAAGTTGCTTGCCCAGTTCGGACCAGCGTTCTTCGAACCAGTGCTTCTGCGGACGGGTCGTGAAGGGTGCAACCGCCACGAACGGGCCATTTACAGACAGAGCTTCGAGTGCTTCCGCTGCCTGTTTTTCATCTTCACACCCTACATCCAGGCACTGATGAAAAGGGCCTGTTTCCAAACCGATTTCCTGTAACATGCACAGGTATTCCGAGCCCATGCGGTCGCTGTCACCACCGCGTGAAATCACCCGGGTCATCAGGAAGCGCCCAGGCTCCTTAGAATCAAAGCCAATCCTGGTCGGCGCCCCGCTCAACCAGCTCAGGAAACGGCTGCGGAACAGGCCCTGGGCATCCAGGACCAGATCGAACTTCTCCCGTCTCAGGGTCCGTCTGAAATCGACAATCTGCCTGAGAAGTTGAATCCAGCGCCCTTCTTTGGACAGCCTGCGCCACTCCGCCTTTGGCCAGAGCAACAACTGGTCGACACAATCATTTTCCGCCAGGATGGCCCGCATCGCAGGTTCGAGCAGCCAGGTGATTCTAGCCCCTTGAAAACCCTGGGCAAGGGGCGGCAGCAGCGACGAAGCCATGGCAATGTCGCCAATGGCACTCGGACGGACAATCAGGATATTTTTCGGGGTCTGGACCATGACTACCCAGCCGACCTGCAGAGCGACGCGTACATATCCAGGTAGGCCCTGACGATCACCTCGGAAGAGTGGTCGCTTGCCAATGAAGCCTTGCCGGCAGCACCGAGACGGACAAGGAGACCGGACTGATCATTGAGACAGTCCCTGATTGAGGCCGCCAGAGTTTGATCGTCTTTGCAGGGCACCAGCAGACCATTCCGACCGTCTTCAATCAATTCAAGGGCACCCGGTGTACGTGTGGAAATAACCGGTAGAGCATACGACCACGCCTCGAGGATAACATTGCCCAGGGTCTCATGGCTGGAAGGGACGACAAACAGGTCAGCCATGTGCATGAATGGCGCCGGATCCCTGACCCAGCCGGCCCAATGGAACCGCCCGGCCAGATTCAGAGATTCCGCCAGGGCCAGCAGTTCTGCGCGCAAAGGACCATCCCCGGCCAACACAAGGTGCAGCGGGCGTCCGGCCACGGTCGATTCCAGCCGCGCAAAGGCCTTGAGCAGGTCATCAAACCCCTTGATATCGATGAATCGCCCCAAAGAGAACACAACCTGTGCATCATCGGGGACCCCAAGCTGATGCCGCAGTTCGATGACCCTTGATTCGCTGATACATCTGGACGGCTCGACAAAGTTGCTGATGTGGTAGACCCTGCTGGCAGGAAGACCTTGCCTGACGAGGTAATCGCACAAGGCCCTGGTGTTGCCGACCCAGGCGTCGGCATGCCGGTAATACCCATCAATTTTGTAAAAACCGCCGAGCCGGGCAACGTGAGCGGCCCGGACATCTTTTGGCAGCCGAGTCAGGCGTGAGGCGCGTCCCATATAGGTCTGCACGATATCCACCCCGGCAGAGCGGACCACTCGACGGATGTCGCACACTGAAAACAGGTCCCAGCCATTACGCATGGCGACCTGGTAGACGGAAGTCGCCTCGTCGAATTCCTTGAGCAATGGGCTCTGCGGTCTCACGACGACAGAGGCACGGTGATCCGCACCATTTAAAGCGTTGACCAGGCGCAGAAAAAAACTTTCCGCGCCGCCCATCTGGCGGCTGCCGATAATGTGAAGAGAACGCAGCATCATCCCCTCAGTAGTCACCTAACGGTGTTTTCTTGCGATTCTTCATATGCAGCTTCCACCAGAATCCGGCCAGGCTGTCTCCGTAAGAAATGGCTTTGCGAGGAATCTGGAATGGATCTTCGTGCCCCGGATATGCACTCCCCCTGAGACAACTTAACGCCCCCTTGAACCCGGCATTTTTGACGATCGCCATGACCCGGTCATCATAATCGCCATACGGGTAGCAGAAAAATTCTGTGGGCCGGCCCAGAATGGCGTCCATCTGCTGCTTGCTCTCCACAACTTCACGGGAGATCTCATCCTGTTCCAGCTGACTCAGTCTTGGATGAGACAGGGTATGTGGACCGAAAGTGACACCTTGCCGGCTCAATTCACGAATGGTGCTCGCATCCATGATGGCTGGAGCAGCCCGCCCCTCTCTGGCAAACCACTCGGCTGGTTTTCCAATCAGAGCGCTGACAACAAATACGGCCGCTGGAAAACCATACCTCTTCAGAACCGGATAGGCGTGATCTTGGAAGTCCCGGCAGCCATCGTCAAAGGTCAACACGATGCCATGCCCATGAAACGGCTTGTCCCCGAAGAGCACGGCAAAGGCATCAGACATGTTCAAAACAGGAATTCCGGAGAGCTTGAGATAACGCATTTGAGCACGAAACCTCCGGATGTGACAGTACGTCGAACGATGTGCGGAGGGCCTGCTGAAAAGGCCAACCTGGTGATACATGAGAAAAGAAATGCGCGGCATGCTGTACGTCGGCCGGCCTACAGCCGAACGGCCTCATCAATCAGCATGACGGGGATGTCATCGCGAATCGGATAAGCGAGTCGGCAGGCTTTGCAGATGATCTGCCTGTGCTGTTCATCGGTGACAACGACACCCTTGCACTGCGGACAGGCGAGGATTTCCAGTAACTGTTGCGACAGGGTCATTTGCCAGTCTCCATAATGTGATCGAGCAAGCCGTCGAGAGGGGCGAGGTCATCGAAGACCAATTCGACTCCGACCTGGTAACAAGGCTTTGGGAAATTCGCTGCAGATAATTTGACAGCATCTTTTTCAGTTGTCACCAGTAAATCATGATTATGACATGATCTCAGCAGACGGCTCAAGATTTCCCCGGTATAGTCCTGGTGGTCCGCCAAGGCCAGTGGCTCAATTTGACGAAAGCCAAAACAGCCAAGATCTCTGAAGAATTCCTCTGGCTTGGCGATGCCTGCGAAAGCCAGGCAGCTTTGCCCGACATACTCCTGTTCTGGAACGATTGCGCCATCAAGGGTCACCAATCTTTTGTTAAGCAGATGGCGACTGTGTATGACGGGGATGCTGGCGGGCAGTGGGAGACTCCGGGCTTGCTCTGAGCGCGTCATGATAATCAGGTCGGCACGCTGCAGTGCCGATTTAGGCTCACGCAGGATTCCGGCCGGAAGCAACTGCCCATTCCCAAAGGGTAATTTATCATCCAGCAACACGATATCCATGTTTCTGAGCACGGCAAGGTGTTGGAAACCGTCGTCCAGTATGATTATTTGGGCGCCAGCCTGTTCGGCCGCCTGGACTCCAAGCCTCCTGCGCCGAGCCACGAAGACCGGCACACCGGGATTTCGCCTCGCCAGCAGGAATGGTTCGTCACCGCATTCATACGGCGTCATTAACAAACGCCCTGTGGTGTCACTGACCCTGCCCACCGGCTGCCGGTAATGACCGCCGTAGCCGCGGCTCACAATGGCGCAACGTACATTACGTGATTTGAGTCGCTTAACCAGGAAATCGACCATCGGGGTTTTACCGGTCCCGCTTGTGGCGAGGTTGCCGACCGAAATGACCGGCACGCCGGCACGGTAAGAGCTTTTCAGTCCAAGCTGGTACAGCTTGCGGCGCAGGCGCATTGACAGACCGTACAAAAAGCTCAAGGGGCAAAGCCCCCAGTACATCAAAAAACTGCCGATTGATTGCGGCCCATGCGTTGTTAAGCGTAAATATGCAGATTTCCAGGCCCCCCTCATGACAGAAACCGTCGGTCGATTACGACCAGGGTCCTTTGCGTTGCACCACGATTTTTTTCAAACAGGTGGTAGCCATTCTCACCGATACGGTGGAGTTCCTCTGGGTTTTCCAGCAGGAGGCGCATCTGGCGATAAAGATCTTCGGCATTCTTGACCTGGAGCCCTGCATGAGCGGCGCGCACCAGGCGAGCGATTTCCCTGAAATTCTGCATGTTTGCTCCGTACAAGACCGGTTTTTTCAACAATGAGGCTTCCAGGATATTATGGCCGCCGACGTTCACCAGGCTGCCGCCGACGAAGACCACGTCGGCCAGGGAATAGAGCTTAAGAACTTCGCCCACAGTGTCGACGATCAAGACCTCACCCGGCTGCAGAGTTCTCGGCGACATGGCCAGAGTGCTGCGCAAGGTTGCGGCGACTCCGAGCTTGGCAAGGTCCTCTTGAACCTGGCGACAGCGCTCAGGGTGTCTTGGGACCAGCACCAGGAACAGCTCCGGACAGATTTCGCGCAATCTCAGGTAGACTTCCAGCAGTGGGGCTGCTTCCCCGTCATGGGTACTGCCTGCCACCCAGAGACGACCGTTCTCTGGCAGTTTGAGCTCATGCCTGAACGCCTCGAGGTCCGCCGGGTCAATGCTTGGCTGCTGCATGTCGAATTTGAGGTTGCCGGTCACCTGAACGCGCCCGGAGGGCGCACCAAGGCGACGGATGCGCCTTGAATCCTGCTCAGACTGCATGCAGTAATCGGCAATGCTGTCGAGAATTGGCAACATCACCTTACCGGCCATGCGATAGCGTGGAAAGGAGCGGTCGGAAATCCTGCCGTTGATTAGGATCACCGGTATCTTGCGACGTTTGGCTTCCAGGACAAAATTCGGCCAGATTTCGGTTTCCACGAGCACGATGACATCCGGTTGAATGATGTCGAAGGCCTTACGGACAATCCAGCGCAGATCAAAAGGGAAAAAAATGTAATGGTCGACCTCGGCAACACCCGCAGCGATCTCCCGCCCGGTTTCGGTGACATTCGACAACAAGAGGACCGCATCGGGATAGCGTTCGCGCATCGCCCTGAGCAGCGGAATTGCCGCACGGGTTTCGCCTACCGAGACGGCATGGACCCAGATAACTTTGCGCCCGCGCAGCAAGCTGCAGAAATTCTGTGCGTAAATCCCGAGTCTTTCACGAAGACCATGCCGCGCCTTACCGTAGCGCAAACCGCGATACAGGTAAAACGGCACCAGGAACAGCACCGAGATATACAGGATCAGTTCATACAGCAGATAAACCATATTGACTCAAGTGTTCTCGGGCGCGCCGGGTATTGTCATCCATGGCCGCCTGCAACCGGAGCAGGAACGCCTCCACGGTTTCTTCATGATCGTACAGAAGCGGCTCACCGAATCTATAAACGGCCCGCCCCCGGGGATAGGGCAACAGGAATCGGTCCCAGGATTGAAAGCGATGCCCGTGGCTGCAGGCAAACGCCATTGGCACAACCGGACGGGAAGAAACCTTGGCCAGTTGGGCAACCCCGGGCTTGGCGACATGCCGGGGCCCTTTGGGGCCATCCGGAGTGAACGCCAGGTCGAGTGGTTCCCTGGACAAAGCAATCATCTCCCTGATAGCGGCGCGACCGCCGCGACTGGAGGAACCACGCACGGCGCCAATCTTGAAATAGCCCATGGTCCGGGCAATCAGTTCACCATCTTTCGAAGCACTGATCAGGACCTTGGCGCCGGGGCCACGATAACCTTTCACCATCAACAGCAGCTGGTCGTGCCAGAACGCCATGATCACCGGCCGACCTTCCACCCAGAGATGCTTGAGCGGCCCGTCACCGATGGTCTCCGGCTGCAGAGCCCGGTACAATAAGGCGATGATCTTCGCCGCTATCCAGGGCGCGATGCCGAGCAGCAGTTTATCCTGCACAGAGGCCATCAGGCCTCCTTGAACTGCATGTCATAAAGCGTGCGGTAGAGGCCATTGCGAGCCAGGAGTTCCTGATGACTGCCGACTTCGACCACCCTGCCCTGTTCGAGAACGATAATCCGGTCGGCGTGCATGATCGTTGAAAGACGATGGGCGATCACCAGCGTCGTACGGTTTTTCATCAGGTTCGCCAGGGCTCTCTGGACCATGGCCTCGCTTTCCGTGTCCAGGGCACTGGTCGCTTCATCGAGGATCAGTATGGGCGCATCCTTGAGGAGCGCTCGCGCAACGCAGAGGCGTTGCCGTTGTCCTCCTGATAGCCGGACCCCCCGCTCGCCGATCGAGCTATCGTAACCTTCGGGGAGCTTGTTGATGAATTCATCGGCATAGGCCTGGCGGGCGGCGTCGACAACCGCCGGTTCATCAGCATCCAGCAGGCCGTATCGTATATTGTCACGAATCGACCCGTTAAAGAGAAACGTCTCCTGGTCGACAAAGGCAAGATTTTTCTTCAGGCTTTCCTGGGAAACGTCACGAATGTCATAGCCATCAATCTTCACAGCACCCTGCTGCGGATCGTAAAAACGGGCCAACAAACCGGCGACAGTCGACTTCCCGGCACCGCTGGGCCCAACCAGGGCAATCACTTCACCTGGGTTGGCAAGGAAACTGACTTCTTTCAAGACCGGCTCATCCCCGTAACTGAAGGTCACATTTTCAAAAGCAACTGCGCCATGTGCCCGCGGCATTTCCACCGCGTTTTGCTTGTCCACGACATCCCGCGGCTGATCCAATAAATTGAAGATGCCTTCAGCAGCGCCAATCGACTGCTGGATATCGTTGCTGACCTTGGTCAACCGTTTGACCGGTGTAAACGTCATCATGATCGCCGCCACGATGGAAAACAGCTGTCCCTGGGTCATTTCTCCGGTCAGGACCCGGTTGACTCCATACCAGACCACTCCGGCGCCACCCAAGGCGGCCAGGATTTCTACCGCAGGTGCAGTCAGTGAATTGTACTTGATTGCTTTACGCAGGAACCGGTAATACAGCTTGTTTTCTCCTTGGAATTTCTGAATATGGCTGTCTTCGCGACCGAACGCCTTAACGACTTTAATGCCCCCAAAAGACTCCTGCAGTGTCCCGGTGAGGAAACCGACCCTTTCCAGGCTGCGTTTCGTATTCTGCTTGATTCTTAGGCCGAGTTGCCGTGCCGGGACCACACAGAGCGGCAGCACGGCAAAAGCGACCGCCGCCATTTTCCAGTCTTTATAGAAAGCCAGGATGATCAATCCAACCAGAGTGAAACTCTCGCGCAAACCATCTACCAGTGCATCGGCGGCAGCCCTTTGCATGGTTCCGACATCGTTCAGAACCCTGGAAGTCAGCCGGCCGGCCTTTTGGCGGAGATGGAAGCCCATCGACAGCAGCATAGACTGTTTGAACAAGTCATTGCGCAGGTCCTGGATAACCAGCTGCCCCGCTGTCTTGACATAATATTCCTGCAGGTAGCGCCCGATGCCCTTGGCCAAAGCCAAGCCGATGATAACCATTGGAACCAGGTAAACCAGGTCGCGGTTGCCTGCGGAGATGATCTTGTCGACCAATGGCTCGATCAGGTTGACATATGAGACATCCGTACCTGCCACGACCAGTGAAAAAATCATCGACAGGACAATACGCCATAAGTATGGCCGTGAATAACCGAGTAATCTTATGTATATCTGTTTGTTAGTCATTGATTTCCAGACGTCAGAAGGCGTGCTGCGGCTGAACCAGGTCGAGCAGCATCTCTGCAACTCGGGTCGCACAACCAGGGGCACCGAGCCTGCCCTGCAATCTATGCAAAGCCTCTCTCATGCTTTCGGCATAATTGTCATCGTTCAGGATACGCAGAACTTCGCCCGCCAAGGCATGCGGCGTCGCCTTGTCCTGAATGAATTCCGGGACAATTCGACTTCCGGCGACAATATTGGGCAGGCCGATATGTGCGACCCGGACCAGGCGTTTAGCAATGGCATATGAGAAAGGGGCCATTTTGTAAAGTATCGCCATGGGTGTTCCAGCCAGCGCAATCTGCAAGGTGACGGTACCGGAAACAGAGAGAATGGCATCGCAGCTTCCGGCGACATCATAGATGCTGGCATCTCCCGCTTCAACAAAAGATATCGGCAAAGCGGGTGGAAATTTTGCCTGGACCTCCTCTTTCTTCAAGGTATCGGCAATCGGCACCAGAAAATGCGCTCCCGGCTTATCTTCATGAATAAGTTTGGCCGTTGCCACCAGGGTTTCCAGCATAAAATGCAATTCATTCCTGCGGCTGCCCGGGAACAAGCCGACCAATTTATCGCCTGCCTTGACCTGCAGCCTTTGGCGCAGGTCATCATGAGTTGTATGGGCGGCAAATTCATCCAGCAGGGGGTGACCGACATATTTGACCTGGATACCCAGGTTATCGTAGTAAGCGGGCTCGAAGGGGAAGATGGCCGCCAGGGAATCGACGACTCGGGCAATCTTTTTGACCCTGCCCCGGCGCCAGGCCCAGACCTGGGGGCTCACATAGTAAAGGACCGGGACTCCGGCATTTTTTGCCTGTCGTGCAAGTCTCAGGTTGAAGTCAGGGAAGTCGATCAACACCAGAGCGTCAGGCTTCCGCTGGCTTCTCAACTCGCACTTAAGTCGTTGGAAGGAACGCCATATGAACGGAAAGTGGCCGACAATTTCAGCGATCCCCATGACCGACAGCTCTTCGCCGGGGATAAGGATCTCGCAACCTGCCGCGGCCATCTGTCGTCCCCCCACACCGAAAAAATTCATATCGGGAGACAATTTTTTTGCCGCTTTGATCAGATTTGCGCCATGCAGGTCTCCGGACGCTTCGCCGGTCACGATCATGATGCGCTTGGCTGACGTAGTCACTGAAAGGTCTTTCTTTCTATTACCGTGCAATCAACCATCGCTTCTCATGGGCCTGGTGATCACAGGGCGAGAGACTCACCTTTGAGATAAATCCGGTAAAATTAACGGCCCGCATATTTGCAGTTGAAGATCAAAGAAGCGTTCAGGCGGGTCTGGCAAGTTGCCTGACTCGCCTGAGAATATGCTTGCCTGACAGGAGCCAATCTGATGATGCGTGTCACAATTGTACAATTGCGGTTATGTCATCGAGCAATGCCACGTTGGCTGTTCTTGATAAAGTCAATAAAATGATCCAGCTCAGGTGTCGTTTGAATCTCTTCGGAGGCTTTCAGAAGGGCTTCCTCCAAACGCAGGCCGGAGCGGAATATCAAGCGGTAAGCTTTCTTGATACCGCGGATGGTCTCCTCGGAGAAGTCGCGCCGCTTGAGTCCAATCAGGTTAAGTCCCACGGTTTTTGCACGGTCGCCCTGGGCGACTGTGTAGGGGGGGATATCCTGGTTCACCATCGACCCGCCACTGATCATCGCGTGACAGCCGATGCGGGTGAACTGGTGAACAGCCGACAGGCCCCCTAGGATGGTCGCAGACTCGATTTCAACATGACCGGCGAGGGTTGCGCCATTGGCCAGGATCACGTGATCATTGATGATGCAGTCGTGGGCAACGTGAGAGTAAGCCATGAACAGATTGTCATTGCCGACGCGTGTCACCCCACCACCCTCGGCCGTGCCTCTATTCAAAGTAGTGAACTCCCTGATCCGGTTGCGATCGCCGATTTTCAAATAAGTTTTCTGGCCGGAGTACTTCAGGTCCTGAGGCGCCGCCCCGATGGAGGAGAACTGGAAGACCTGGTTGTCGCAACCGATTTCGGTCCAACCTTCTATGACAACGTGGCTGGCAACCACAGTCCCGGCACCGATGACGACATGTTCACCGACCACGCTGTAAGGACCGATCGTGACGTTGTCGGCGAGCTTGGCGCCGGGATGTATAATCGATGTTGGGTGGATCATCAACGATTCCTATTTGTCAGCAAAAGTTGCTTTCAGTTCAGCTTCGGCAACCAGTTTACCATCGACCATGGCCTTACCGCTGAAATGATAGATCCCTCTTCTCACCTTGAGAAGTGTCAGTTCCAGGTTCAGGACGTCTCCCGGCAGAACCGGTTTACGAAATTTGGCATTATCTATACCGACAAAGTACGGCACCTGATTTTCACCGACCTCCTTGGCGAGCAGCGCATAAACCCCGCCGACCTGTGCCATTGCCTCGAGGATCAGAACACCCGGCATAATGGGATGATCAGGGAAATGCCCCTCGAAAAAAGGTTCATTGATCGTCACATTCTTGACGCCGGAAATCCCTGTACCTGCTTCAAATCTGATTATTTTGTCCACCAGAAGGAATGGATAGCGGTGAGGCAACAGTTTCATGATATCCAGAGTGTTCAATTCCATGATCAGCTTTCTTCCTCCGTCGGTTTGCTCCTCAGCTCAGCGACCTGCTTCCTGAGACGGTTCAATTCACGCCGCATTTCAGGCAAATGTGTCAGGGCCATAGTGGCTTTAAGCCACTCGCGATGCGGCATGGCCGGCAGGCCCGCGAGCGACTGGTTGCTCTCAACGTTATTCGTTATTCCCCCTCGTCCAGCCAAGGTCACATTGTCACCGATGCTGATGTGCCCGGCTGTGGCCGCTTGCCCACCGAAGGTGCAATGCCTGCCGATCACCACACTCCCGGAAATTCCGACCTGGGAGACAAGCAGGGAATCTTCACCGATCTGCACGTTGTGCCCGATCTGTACAAGATTATCGATTTTCACCCCACAGGCAATACGTGTCACCCCCAAGGTGCCGCGATCAATACAGCTGCATGCACCAATCTCGACATCGTCGCCGATGACGACATGACCGACCTGGGGTATTTTGTAATAACCGTCACCATCGGGCGCAAAACCGAAACCGTCAGAGCCAATCACCGCGCCCGGCTGGACAATGACCCGGCTGCCGAGCACACAATTCTCGCGCACGGTAACGTTGGCGTGCAGGAGGCAACCTTCACCGATCACTGCGTCAGATCCAATGACAACGTTCGGATGCAAATACGTCCCCTTGCCCACCTGCGCGCCTGCAGAAACCACACAACCGGGAGCTATTGTGACATTCTCGCCGATGGTGGCATCCGGATGAACATGGGCTCCTTCCTGGATGCCCAGACCGACATGAGGTGGCATGGTAAAGAAGGTCAGGATTTTGGCAAAGGCCAGATAGGGATTATCCACCAGAAGCAGCGGTGTGTCGACAGCCCCCTGTAGGGACGGGTGAACAATAATAGCGGCGGCTCGACAACCAGCCAGATGCACTTGATACTTGGGATTTGCCAGGAACGAAATCTGTTCCGGTCCAGCAGTATCAAGCGGGGCCACTCCGGAAATAACAGTAGAGGGGTCGCCAGAAACGCCCCCCCCTACCAGATCAGCCAGATCAGCCAGGGAAGTTACCTCCCTGCGCACCGCATGCATGATGACTATTTTCCCTGTTTATCAAAAGTCTTGATAACTTCATTCGTCATATCGATACTGTCATCCGCATAGACCAGAGAGCTTTCGGTCTTTTCTAGAATCAGCGTATAACCGTCACGCTTGCCAACCTCCTGAACGACTTTGAGGAGGCTCTCGACGATCTTTCGCGTGTAATCGGCATCTGTCTGCTGCAGGGTTTCCTGGATATCCTTGGCGAAACGCTGGTAATCCTTGACCTTCTGCTGGTAATCGCGTTCCTTGGCATTGCGGGCCTCTTCAGAAAGCAGCATGGCCTGTTTTTCAAGGTCTTCCTTGAGTTTCTTCAGTTCCTCCTGACGCGACTTCACTTCGGTGTCATAACTCTGCACCTTTTCTTTAATCTTTTCCTTGGCGGCTTTACCGGCAGCGGACAGGTTCAATGCCTTCTGCATATCGATATAGCCTATCTTCTGGGCAGTCTGTGCCGCCAGCACAGGGGACGCAATCAGACCCAAACAAACGAACAGGAATACCACATACTTCTTCATACAAAATCTCCTTGCAAAGATACTTTCGAAAACTTCTTAAAAGAAACGACCGATCATGAAATCGAACTGGCCATTAGACTCATAATCCCGCGGATCCAGGTTAAAGCCGTACTCAAAACGCAGCGGCCCCAGTGGGCTCAACCAGCGGACACCGAATCCGGCGCTGTAGCGCCAGGACCCGAACACCTTGTCATCTTCTCCCCAGTAATCGTCCCCCCAGGTGTTGCCGACATCGAAAAAGGTCACGCCCTTGAGATTGAGATCTTTATACAGCGGGAAGATATATTCAAAATTGAAAAAAGTCTCTGTGTCGCCACCGATGAAATCCCCATTGACGTCTCTCGGTCCGACTTCGCGAGAATTAAAGCCACGCAGTGTGTATATGCCGCCGAGGAAGAACCGCTCGTCAATCGGCACATCATCGCTGTTAAGTGAATGCACGTAGCCGAGCTGGCCACGAACGGAAAAGGCGGTGTCCCATTTCCACGGCCAGAAATGACGGGCATCGACGATATACTTGCTGTACTTTTGCGTCCCTCCCAACCCGGCAAGTTCCCAGCTTGCTTCCAGGTCCGTACCGGAAGAGGGATCCAGGCGGTTGTCAGTCGTGTTATAGGAATACGTCGTGGTGATGGAGCTGAGCGTCGATTTCCCCTCCTGGTCGAGGATGGTACTTGAAGAACCTGGGCTCACATCATAGATATCCTTTTTTTCGAAACGATACGTGACCAGGACTCTGGAATATTCGCCCACCGGGTGCCCTGCCTTGATAGCGAAACCCTGAGCTCTTTTACTGTAGTCGTCCCAGTCTCTTTCCGTGTGGTAGATTTCGCCGCCCACCGTCCAGCGTGTGTCAAGGAAATACGGATCGGTCACCCCAAGCTGATAAGTTGTACTCGAGCTACCAAGAGAAGCGGCCAGGTTCAGTCTTAACCCCCGACCCAGGAAATTTTCCTGGGTGATTGAGCCTTGGCCGACAAAACCGTCCACCGATGAATAGCCTGCACCGATGCTGAACGTGCCGGTGGCGCGTTCCTTGACATTGACATCGACATTCATGAGGCTCTTTTCCGAACCCGCACTGTTGCTGATGTTAACCGCCTCGAAAAAACCGAGATTGTTGATGCGCGCCTTGCTTCTCTTCAGGTTGGTCGCATTGAACAGGTCGCCTTCCACCAGTTTCATCTCGCGGCGGATGACCTTATCGCGCGTCTTGGTATTCCCGGTGATATTGATCCGCTCCACGTAAACCTGAGGCCCCTGTTCAATGTCCAGCATCACGTTGATCACGCGTGACTCGTCATCCGTGCGGGTCAGCGGCGAGACGTTGGCATAAGCATAGCCCTGATCTGCATAGACATCGGTCAGTTTGTTGATCCCCTCACGCAGTTTGGCGCGGGAGAAGACGGCGCCGGGGACAAGAGTCACCTTGGCAAGCAGGTCTTCTTTTGTCTGGATCAGATCTCCCTGAACGTCGAGCGTACCGACAGAGTATTGCGGTCCTTCATCAACATGAATCAGCAGCAGCATGTGCTTGTTGTCGTCAACCAGGCTGATGACCGGTTCACGCACTTTCACCTTGACGTATCCCTGGTTGAAATAAAGATCGGCGATCCTCTGAAGATCCTGCTGAAGGAGCGTTTCGTTGTAGTTGCCGCGCCCGGTGATCCAGGAGAATATCCATTTTTTCTTGGTGTCCATGGCATCCTGAATCTCGCCATCGTCAAAGACCGTGTTGCCTTCGAAACGAATCTCTTTGATGCGGACGAGATCCCCTTCCTTGATGCGAAAAGTCACCAGTGTTTCGTTGTCGGCATTGACATGGCTGTCGGCAGTCACCTGGGCAGCGTAATAGCCTTCCTTGGTGTATTCCGCTTTGACCATCTCGACACTCTTGGCGACCTCGAACGGGTCATAGATCGTGGGTACGTGGATGGTAATAACCTCTTGTAATTTCTCCGTTTTTAGCTCGTCATTTCCCTCAAAGCGGATTTTGCGCACCAAGGGCCGTTCCACCACTTTGAATGTCAGTACTTTTGCTCCGGCTTCATCTGATAGTTCCGAGGTTATATCAGAGAAACGCTCCATGCGGTAGATATCCGCCATGGCGGCGTCGATATCTGCAGCCGTCACGGTCTGCCCAGGCTTGAGCTTTATGACATGCAACACATCGGTCGCCGGTACACGCTTATTGCCGGCAATCAGGATGTCTGCAATCTGGAATTCCTGGGCAGCCCATGCGGGAACGACCATAGACAGGCATATCAGCAGCAAAAGAGCCCTCTTCAACATATCAACAACACTCCAAAATCATATTAACAACTAAAAATCAGATTATTATATGGGATAGCCGCCAGCAGGTAAACCATAAATTAGGCAGCAATGCCGCAGGCTAAAACGCCACGGACCTTTATATTTTGCCCTTCCTGACAGTCACGTCCGGCTGTGGCATGGCAACGACAGGCGGCTCATTTTTCCAGAAAGCCGTCAACCATGTGTACGATACGGTCCATCTGACCGGCAACCTTTTCGCTGTGAGTCACAACCACGATGGTCAGATCACGTTCCGCGTGCAGTCGGTCTAAAAGAGCCAGAATTTCATCGGACGTTACACTGTCAAGATTCCCGGTCGGCTCATCGGCAAGCAGCAATTTCGGTGACATGATCAGCGAACGTGCAATGGCGACTCGCTGCTGTTCCCCTCCTGAAAGTTGGCCGGGCTTATGATCAAGACGATGTGCCAAACCAACCGCGGAGAGAATCTCACTGGCCCTGCTTCTGGCTTCCTTTTCGTGACAGCGGCCAATCAGCGCCGGCATCATCACATTTTCCAACGCGCTGAATTCAGGCAGGAGTTGATGAAACTGGAATACGAAGCCGATCGAACGGTTGCGGAACACATCCAGCTCCTGCGCTGAAAAGCGAGAGATATTCTTATCAGCGAAGAACACTGAACCGCTGGATGGCCGATCGAGCCCACCGAGCAGGTGCATCAAGGTCGTCTTGCCGGCACCCGAGGCCCCTACAATGGCAATGCGTTCGCCAGCCTCGATGTCAAGATTGACATCCTTGAGGACCTCGACCCGGCCACGGTCAGTGGTGAAACTTTTTGATAAAGCACGAACTGCAATCATCTCGCGAACCTATTCGTAACGCAGTGCTTCAGCAGGATCCATTCTGGCAGCACGCCAGGCCGGGTAAATCGTCGCCAGCAGTGAGATGGACATGGAGACGATGACCACAGCCAGGACATCGCCCGAGTTGACCACCGAGGGGAAATGGTCCATGCCGTAAACGGTCTGGTCAAAAATCTTGACATTGAGCAACCCTTCCAGCCCCTTGATCAGCGGGTCGGCATTTTTGGCCAGGACCAGGCCAAGGCCTGTCCCCAGCAGGGTCCCCAGAACCCCTATAATCAGCCCCTCGAGAATAAAAATCTGCATGATGCTGCGCGAGGTGGCCCCCATGGAACGCAGGATGGCGATGTCGCGATGTTTTTCCATGACGACCATGATCAGCGTTGTGGCGATATTGAAGGCTGCCACCAGGACAATAATCCCCAAAACGATGAACAGACCGAGCTTCTCCAGCTTAAGTGCCGAGAGGAAGGACCCGAACATATCCTCCCAGGAGCGGACGGCATAGGGGAACAGGTACTCCTGGCGTAAGTTGGCCGCAACAGGGGCCGCCTGATCGAAGCTGTCGACCTCCACTTCAACTCCGCTCACTTGATCACCCAGGTCGAAGAAACGTTGTGCCTGCTTGAGATCTATATATGCATAATAGGCATCGATGAAACCGCCGCGATGCTTGAAAATCCCGACAATCTTGAAGGGCTTCATCTTCGGGATCATGCCGAAGGGAGTGATCGTGAACATCGGCGGAATGACATTGATCGAATCCCCCAAGGCCACCCCAAGGGTGGTCGCAGTATCCAGGCCGATCAAAATGCCCGGTTCGGCCATTTCCGGATCATAGAGAAGCTCTTCAACGTCTGCACTGCCTTCGGTCAGAAAGTCCTGGCGAAAAATCTTGTTATGACGCTCGATGCCCTTGACGTTGACCGCCGCGACATTGCGCCGCGAAAGAAGCATCGCTTCCTTGCTGACAAATGGCGAAGCATTGAGAACGTGGGGAGAGACAGCCTTGGCCTTGGCAGCAACCGCATCCGGTTCGTTCAGGTCTTCACCATGCTTCTGGACCAGGACATGAGGAATGTTGCCAAGGATCTGCTGTCTGACACCGTCGTGAAAACCGGTCATGACGGCGAGAACGACGATCAGCGCAGCAACACCAAGGGTAATTCCGGTTATGGAGATAAACGAAATCACCGAGATGAACGTCTGTTTGCGCTTGGCCCGGAGGTAGCGCAGGCTGACAAAGAGTTCGTAGTTCATAAAACCGCGCTGTGCGATGCGCGCTGTGCGATGCACGCAAAACACCCCAGAATCAAGCAAGCCTCAATAATCATTTTCTCACGTCCCACGGTTGACGTCTCACTTCGTTTCAGGACGCAGCTGCGGGAAGAGGATCACGTCTCGAATCGACTGGGAATTGGTCAACAGCATGACCAGGCGGTCGATGCCGATCCCCTCTCCGGCTGTGGGCGGCAGGCCGTACTCCAAGGCGCGGATGTAATCGTCATCCATGGCATGAGCCTCTTCATCACCGGCCTCTTTCTCGGCCAGCTGTTTGACAAATCGCTCATGCTGGTCCTCCGGATCGTTCAGTTCGGAGAAAGCATTGGCCAGCTCCCGGCCAACAATAAACAACTCGAAACGATCGACGACATCGGGATTCAGATCATTTTTGCGCGACAGTGGCGAGACTTCGGTCGGGTATTGGGTGATAAAGGTCGGCTGCCATAATTCCGGCTCTGCCACCGCATCGAACACTTCCGTCAACAGTTTGCCGTAGCCGATTTTGTTGTCCAGCTCGAGCCCCAGTTGGTTGGCATACACGAGCAGCTTGTTGCGGTCATCGATATCGCCCTCGCTGATCCGGCCATACTTGAGGACCGCTTCACGAACCGTCAAGCGCTGCCAAGGACGGCTCAGGTCAACGTCACGTTGGCCATATTTGAACTGCAGGCTGCCGACGACCTGCTGTGCCACATGGCAGATCAGCTCTTCGGTAAGGTCCATCAGGTCTTCGTACGTTGCGAAAGCCTGGTAGAACTCCATCATGGTGAATTCCGGGTTATGCTGGATGGAGATTCCCTCGTTACGGAAGTTGCGGTTGATTTCGAACACCCGCTCGAAACCGCCAACGACCAGGCGCTTGAGATAGAGCTCAGGAGCGATGCGCAGGAACAGGTCCATCTTTAAAGTGTTATGATGCGTGACGAACGGTTTGGCTGTCGCACCGCCGGCGATTGGCTGCATCATCGGTGTTTCAACTTCCAGGTAATCCTTCGACACCATATATTCGCGGATCAGGGCAACGATCTGACTGCGTTTGCGGAAGACGTCACGCACTTCCGGGTTCACCATTAGGTCCAGATAGCGCTGGCGGTAACGAGTCTCCACATCGGTCAGCCCGTGCCATTTTTCTGGTAGTGGCAGCAGCGACTTGGTCAGGAGCTGAATCGATTCGGCACGCAGGGAGAGCTCGCCGGTCTTGGTCCGGAAAGGCCGTCCCACCAGACCGACGATGTCGCCAAGATCGAACTTGCGAAACTGTTCGAAAAGCTCATCCCCGACCAGGTTCTTGGCCACATACACCTGCAACCGGCCGGTGCGGTCTTGAATCTGAATAAAAGCGGCCTTGCCGAAATCGCGCTTCGCCATGATGCGGCCTGCGACACGGTAGAGATCGTCCATGGTGTCCAGGGCTGCCGCGTCATGCTCGACGTGCGCGCTTGTCACGTCCTGCGCCGTGGTATCGGCAGAGAACCCGTTGGCAAATGGATTGAGCCCCTGGGCACGCAACTCATCCAGTTTGGCACGCCGCTGTGCGACAATGTCGCTGTGGCTTTCTACAGACATAACCTTTATCCTTCATGTATAACGTGAAGATCTAAGTTGTAACATTCTACTTATAAAGAAAATCCGTACAACTCTTTGTTTCAAGTTTTAGCCGGCGGGGCCGACATCCCACGTCAGTTTGAAAAGTGTTTTTTCATGCTTAAAGCTCAGGAACTTGAAGCCTAAATTTAAAATTGCTTCATTTTAAAAGATACGCTTCGATAAAGCCGTCAAGATCGCCGTCGAGCACAGCGTCCGCATTGCCGACCTCATGTCCGGTACGGTGGTCCTTGACCATGCGGTACGGGTGGAGTACATACGAACGAATCTGGCTGCCCCAGGCTATCTCCTTCTTTTCACCGGCCAAAGCTTCGGCGGCGTTCTCCTTCTTTTCCAGCTCCATTTCGTAGAGCCGTGCCTTGAGTTGTTTCATGGCTGTTGCACGGTTCTTGTGCTGGGAACGCTCGTTCTGGCAACTGACCACGATACCGGAGGGGATATGGGTGATGCGGATTGCCGAGTCGGTCTTATTGACATGCTGACCACCGGCGCCACTGGCCCGGTAAGTGTCTACCTTAAGGTCTTTGTCAAGGATTTCGACATCAACATCGTCAGACAGTTCCGGGAACACGAACACCGAGCAGAAAGAGGTATGCCGGCGGGCATTGGAGTCGAAGGGCGAGATGCGCACCAGTCGATGGATCCCCTTTTCGGCTTTCAGGTACCCATAGGCATAGGCACCGTCGACCGTGAAGGTCACTCCCTTGGCGCCAGCCTCGTCTCCAGGCTGATATTCGGTGATTTCGGCCTTGAAGCCCTTGCGCTCGCACCACCGCAGATACATCCTCAAAAGCATTTCGGCCCAGTCCTGGGCCTCGGTGCCACCGGCACCGGCATTGATGCTGACGATGGCACTGTTGGCATCATGTTCGCCTGAAAGCATGCGGGCAAACTCCATCTGCCCGATTCTTTTTTCCAGATCGTGCAGCAAGCCGCGAACTTCCACCAGTGTCTCTTGGTCCTCGCTCTCTTCGCCGAGTTCGATCAGAACCTGGACATCCTCCAGGTCATGGTCGGCTGCCGCCCAGTCCGTCACCAGCTTCTGCAGCAGGGTCCTTTCTTTCAGGACCTCCTGGGCACGCTCGTTATTATTCCAGAAATCGGGCCTGGCAACCTCAGCTTCCAGCTCTGCGACCCGCTCACGCTTGCTGTCGATGTCAAAGATACCTCCTCAGCTCAGCGAGCTTGTCCCGGAGGCTTTTCATCAGTTCTATTTCTTCGCGAAACATCAAGGACTCCCAAAGTGGATATTCGAACGGCGAATTATAACCGCAGACAGCGTACGTAACAAGGAAACTTCATGGATGAAAAGATTTTTCCTTAAATCCAGCGCCCTGCGGGCTCGCAACGCGGAACCATGAAGAGTAGGGTCGGGGGCAGGCACCGGCAAGAGCCGCCTGCTCCCGGGAATCTCACAAGAACCGTCGGCGCGTCTGCAGCAGCCAGATCAGACTGATCAGTAAGAACGCTCCCGGGATCAGGTCCCCCATGTGAGAATAGAGCCCCGGCCGGGCACCCAGCCCGACCTTGCCGACCAGAAAGGTTTTCTCGAAAAGCTGGCTCTGCTCGACGATCCTCCCGGACGGTGCAATAAAAGCTGAAATCCCGGTATTCGCCGCCCGGGCCAGCCAGACCCGATTCTCAACGGCTCGGAAGCGGGCCATCGCCAGATGCTGCCATGGTGCCGACGACTTGCCGAACCAGGCATCGTTGGTGATATTGATCAGGAGGTCGCTTCCCTGGCGGACAGACTCGCGGGCCAGTTCCGGGAAAATGACTTCGTAGCAGACCAGGACTCCCAGTTGATGGCCCTTCAATGGCAGGGGGTTGATCTCTCCGGGCGAATAATCGCCGATGCCGGCAACCAGTTTATTGACGAAGGGCAGGAAGCTGCCGAGCGGGACGTACTCTCCGAATGGGACCAGGTGGATCTTGTCGCTGCGTCCCAGCAGTTGTGCGTCGGGTGAAAGGAGGAATGCACTGTTGAGATAACGCATTCCGCCCGGATCTCTGAGATAAGCCGGGCTGCCGAACAGCAGGGCTGCGGCAGTTTCCCTTGGCAGCTCTGAGACCAATTTCACCAGCGGCCCCCCGTCCTGGAAATAAAACGGCATGGCGGCTTCAGGCCAGATGAGCAGGTCGCGCGCTCCGGCGCGTTCAGCCCGCAGTGAGAGGTCACGATAGATTTTTACCGTGTTGACCTGATTTTGCGGACGCCATTTGAGTTCCTGGGGGATGTTCCCCTGAATAACGGCCGTTTGCAGGGAATCGGTGCGCCATTCGAGGTTTTGTTGCAGACACCAATAGCCGTAGCCGTAATTGAGCAGCAGCAGGAGGGCTGTGACCACCAGGGCTTTGCCAGGAAGCTTTCGAGAAAATCCGCGTTGCCGGGTCAACAGGACCTCGCCAATGGCAGCATTGCATAACAGGAGCAGGAAGCTCAGGCCATAGACACCGAACAGGTCGGCCGACTGGATTACCGGCAGCCAGGCGTGCTGGGAATAACCAAGCGTGGCCCACGGGAAACCGGTCAACAGAAATTCGCGCAGAAATTCCAGGGCCACCCAGAGAACCGGCAAGGTCAATGCATAGGGATAGTTCCGAAACTCTTTGAGACGACAGGCCGCCCAGGTTGCCGACCCCCAGTAAAGGGCCAGGTAGCCGGCAAGAGCCAGGTAGAGCAGGAAAGAGCCCACCCACGGCAGATGGCCATAGGTGGTCATGACGATATTGACCCAGTACAGGCTTGCCGCGAAAAAAACCACTCCGGCAACAAATCCACTCTTGAACGGCCGGCTCTGCATCACCAGCACCAGCGGGACCAGACCGAACCAAGCCAGGAAACCGTAGTCCGGGCGAGGGAGAGAACATGCCAGCAAAAGACCGGACAGGGCGCTGGCCCAGGTTACTTTGTCAGGCAGAAAACGACGCATGCTATTCTTCAGCCGTGGCATCCGTCTCACGCCAGATACGGACCATGCCGATCTTGCGCTCGTCGGACTCTTCAACCATCATAACCAGGCCGTTGTCGACGATTTTTTCACCCGCCGTCGGCACGCTGCCCAACAGGTGGAAGAGGTAGCCGCCGACCGTATCGAATTTCTCCCGCGGGATGACGATATTGTAATATTCCTCCAGCTCTTCCACGTTGGCCCGTCCATCCACCAGGAGAGTGCCGTCCTCCTGCAGCTGGACCAAAGGGACTTCGAGATCGTATTCATCCTGGATGTCACCCACAATCTCTTCAAGCAGGTCTTCAATCGTGATCAGTCCGGAGGTCCCGCCATACTCGTCGACAGCTATTGCCATGTGGACCCGCCGGGTGCGAAAATCCATCAACAGATCTTCGATCCGCTTGGTCTCTGGAATAAAATAGGGTGTGCGCATCACATCGCTGAGCTTCAGGGCGTCATCGCTGGCCCCCCAGTTGCGCAACAGATCCTTGGCATACACAACCCCGACAATCTGGTCCATCGATCCCTCGTAAAGGGGAACCCGGGAATGGCCGGAACGGATGATCAACTCGAGAAACGTGCTGAGCCTTGCATCCGCCGGGCAGCAGACCATGTCGGTACGCGGCACCATGACTTCACGCACGATGGTATCGCCAAACTCGAAGATCGACTGCAGCATGTCTCCCTCGGACTCGTTGAGGATACCTTCTTCTTCTGAGCTGTTAATCGCTTCCTGCAGCTCCTTTTCAGTCAAGGCGCGGGTCCGCCCGCGAATAATTCGGCTCAATGCCGAAGTCCACGAACCGCGACCGGGGTGATTACCCTTTTCCACCAGAATACACTCCCTTCAGACAGCTGTTCTCAAGCCGGCGACCGGAATGGCCACGGCTTAATGAAAAACCATGTGTATAAACAAAGTTGTCAGGATGCCGAGCAAACTGCCGGCAAAAATTTCCGCAAAGTTATGAACGCCGAGCAAAACCCTACTTTGTGCCACCAGCGCAGCCAGCAACCAGGCCAGGAGGATGACCAATAGCCCGACATTGGCAAACGCAAGCGATGTCGCAATCGAAAAGGCGACACCGGCATGACCGCTCGGCATCCCTCCTTGCAGCGGCGTACCCCGGCCGATTCGTGCCTTGACCAAGATCACCAGGAGCACGACAACGACGACCGAGATAACGGCCAGGTCTCCGGTTGACTTCATGAAATCCTGGCTACCGTCGATCTCCGCGGCAAAAATATGCCTGGATACGGCCAGGTAACCGAGTATCAGGGCACCGCTGCTGGCCAGGAGCACTGCACCGGCAGCAACATCTTTGGCGCGTTGGGCAAGGGGGTGGAAATCGGGGGTGACCAGGTCGACGACCACTTCGATGGCGGTATTCACAAGTTCAGCGAACAGGACCAGAATAATGGCGAGGGCCAGCAGGGCAAATTCGTGCAGGGAGATATCCATGGCCAGCGCCCCGATCAGGACGACGATAGCCGCGACCAGATGAAAAAGCATGTGGCGCTGGGTGTTGACCGCCCAGAGAATCCCCTCGATCGCGCAATTCAGGCTGCCGATAAATCCACCGGGTCTGACAGGCTCGCCTTTCATCCGGGCAGGAACTCCTCGCAAATCAGTGCGAATATCTCTCGTTCTTTGGCTTCCATACGCTCAGCATCGTCTGGCGTTCCACGCTCGTGGTCATAGCCTAGCAGGTGGAGAATGCCATGCAGCAGGAGGAAATACAACTCGCTCTCGAAGGAGGTTTGAGCCTCGCAGGCATCACGGGCCGCCGTCTCCGCCGAAATCACCACGTCGCCGAGCAGTTCCGGTTGCACGCCTCCCCCCTCGCCTTCCTGCATGGCAAAGGAGATCACGTTGGTCGGACGGTTTTTCCCCAGGTAGTCACGGTTGATCTCCTGAATCGTTGCGTCATCGACGATTAGAATCGACAATAGGCCATCAGGACATGCCGAGGCGCTTAAGATCTTCCGTGCTACTTTTCGCAGGAGGATTTTGTTGATCTTTTGCCCGGTCTGACGATTTTCGATCGCGATCTTCATCTCTGCTCCTGGAACTCTTTTCACTGGTGCGTTCCTTGCTGACCGGTTCAGGATAATCGACCCGGTAGTGGAAGATGCCGCCCAGTACAAGGTTGAAACTTTTGGCAATATTGTGGATATCCTTGAGAGTCAGCTCGCACTCATCGAGTTGGCCGTCGATAAAAATATTATTGATGATCTTCTGTACCATCCCCTGGATGCGGGCCGGGGTGGGGTCCGCCAGGGTCCGGCTTGCGGCTTCAATCACATCAGCGAGCATGATCAAGGCAGCTTCACGGGTCTGCGGCTTGGGCCCGGGATAGCGGTAGTCCCGTTCATTGATCTGCTCAACCTCCGGATCAGCCTTGCTCTTCGCCCGATCGTAGAAAAACTTCATCAGGCTGGTACCGTGATGTTGACGGATAATATCGGTCAGGGCCTTGCCAAGTCGGTTCTCACGAGCCATTTCGGCGCCGTCTTTGACATGGGCCATGAGGATCAGGGCACTCATCGACGGAGCCAGCTTGTCGTGCCGATTTTCCTGGCCACCAATGTTTTCGATGAAATAAAGCGGCTTTTTGATCTTGCCAATATCATGATAATAGGCGGCAACCCTGACCATCAGAGGGTTCACGCCGATATTCTCGGCAGCGGCTTCAGCAAGGTTGCCGACAATGATGGAATGGTGGTAGGTCCCCGGCGCCTGCACCATCAGATCACGCAGGACCGGGTTGTTCATGTTGGCCAGTTCCAGCAGCTTGATATTGGTCGTATAACGGAAGATCGACTCCACCAGAGGGACGATCCCGGTCACCATGACAGCGGCCACCAGGCCCCCGGCAAAACCGAAACTCAGCTTGTAGATCAGCTGCAGGTCGAATGGCCGTGTGGTCATGAGATGCAGAGCGAAAATCAGCATGAAATTGAACATGCCGAGACGCAGTCCGGCACGGAACAGTGAGGACCGCTCGGTGACATGGCGAACCCACTGGGCCCCGGCAAGGCTGCTCATAAAGACAAAAACCATGATCGCAAAGCTGTTGCCGAACAGACTGCCAGTAACAATCGCCGCGAGGATAGCGAAGACCAGGCAAATTTCCGAATTTAGAACGATGCGCACCAGCATGGTGCCGACGGCGACCGGGAATATATAGTAGTAGGAATTCTGTTCGACATAAGGGAACGCACTGCCCAGGGCCGCGGAGATGAAGATACAGATCTTCAGGGCCAGGATGTGAGTGACGAAGACCGTCGCCAGAAACAACAGGTCGCGGTTTTCCGGATGATACTTGCGAATGTTACGGCGGGCAAAACTGTGGGCAAAATAGATCAGCAGAAAACAGCTGAGCAGCATTCCCGAGGCGTTGCGCCAGAGCGAAACGATATTGCTCTCGTCGTGCAGTGCCTCAAAACGCTTGAGCTGATCAGGGGTTATGCGATCCCCCTCCCGCACGATCATCTCCCCCTTCTTGACCTGGATCAGGACCGGCTTGACGTCCTCCCGAGCCGATTGCCTGCGCGCCTCGGTCTCGTTCTGGTTGAAAGAGATGTTCGGCCGCAGCAAAGGCAACAGCAGCTCCCGCAAGGCCGTCTGTTGATTGGCCGGCAAGTCTGACTCGCCAACAACCTTCTTCAGCAGGTCCTGAAGCTGCCCGAGTCCAATGACCTCTTCGCGATCGCTGTCAACGACTTCGTCCTGCGAATTGAGACTGCGAAAGATCACACCCTTGGCGCGGTCCGACTCAAACAGGTTGAGATTACCGGCAATCTTCTGGCGGTAGATTTTCGTCATGACCAGCGCAACGCGCGACTTGATATCGCCCCGAACGGCAAGTTCCCGTAAAGCCCTGAAGCCCTTGGGGTCTGTTTTGATGCCGAACCCGGACTCCAGCCCGGCGATCTTCTGGGCTTCAGTGGACTCCTGGTCGTAAGTACTGCGTAACGAGGCAAGAATCTGTTCCACCTGCCCCGCAATCAGCGTACCGGCAACCGGGTCGTAGTCATAAAGATTGGCAACGGCCTTTTCCGCTTCGGCGCGTTTCTGTGCCGACAGGTCATCGTCCGGGATCAGGATGTCGCGCGGGGCCTTGATGTCGCGCGGCGAGATGTCGCCTGGGGAGAATGTGGTGGGCGTCAACGCGCCTTTCGGCACAATGATAAACGTCAGCGCTACCACCAGAAGGAACAGCAGCAGATACCGCTGGAATTTTTCGTCACCACCCTGGCGCTGCGGTCTCGTCAACCGGGACAACGGCTTAGGTGGTGCGGGCTCAGGTTTACGTTCACTTTTAGGCATAGCTCTATCCTGTTGCCCTGGCAGTCCGACTAGCCCGGCTTGTGGGCATCATAAGCCCTGACAATCGCCTGGACAATCGGATGCCTGACCACATCCATATCGGTAAAGCGCACAAAGCGAACGCCATCGACATGCCCCAGGACATCCATCGCCTGAACCAGCCCGGAGATACGGCCTCCAGGCAGGTCGATCTGGGTAACGTCGCCGGTGATCACGGCCCGGCTGCCGAAGCCGAGTCGCGTCAGGAACATTTTCATCTGTTCCGTGGTGGTATTTTGAGCTTCATCGAGAATCACGAAGGCGTCATTGAGCGTCCGCCCGCGCATGAAGGCCAGAGGAGCGACCTCGATCACCCCGTGATCAATCAGCGCCTGACCACGATCGAAATCCATCAGGTCGTACAGCGCATCGTAGAGAGGACGTAGATACGGATTGACCTTTTCGGCGATATCACCCGGCAGGAAACCAAGTTTTTCACCGGCTTCTACCGCCGGACGCACCAGGACGATCCGGCTGATTTCCTTCTTTTTCAGCTGAGAGACCGCCATGGCCATGGCCAGGTAAGTCTTGCCGGTCCCGGCCGGCCCGATACCGAAAACCACATCGTTGCGGCGCATGGCATCCAGGTAGGCTTTCTGGGCCAGTGATTTGGGGGCGATGGCCTTGTTGCGTGATGAAACGGTTACGGTATCGAGGAAGATATCAGCAAGACTTGCCGTGCGATCCATACTCAGGATACGTTCGGCATACTCGATATCAGGGGGCCTGAGCGGAAAACCCTTCTCCAGTAAACCGGCCAGCTCTTCCAGCATGCGAACCGCAAGGGCCAGCTTCTCACCGGCACCTTCCAGCAGTGCTGTGGTGCCTTTTGAACTGAGGCGGACTCCGGTGAGTCGCTCGATTTGCTGCAGATGCCGATTCTGCTGGCCGAACAGGGCATGGGCCAGCTTAGGGTCAGTCGGCTCGTAACTTTGCCGTTGTATGTTATCGTCCAAGGAGACAGCCTTTTGTGTTTTTGGAATTCAAGCTGTTTAAAATAGCACCTTGGGTTGCGCAAATCAATTACATCGCATTTTAAGCGACCCTGGCCGCCGGCAAATAGGGGTTCAATTTTTGTTTCGATGTGCTATAAATGTGCCGCGCATCAGGCGCAAACACCAAATTCAACGAACTTGAAGGGGGCTGCAGCCATGAGTGAAATTGTCGATATTTACGCCCGTGAAATTCTCGATTCGCGCGGCAATCCAACCGTTGAAGTCGAAGTTTATCTGGAGAGCGGCGTCATGGGACGCGCGGCCGTGCCGAGCGGCGCCTCAACCGGTGAACGTGAAGCCCTGGAACTGCGTGATGGCGACAAGGGGCGCTACCTGGGCAAAGGGGTTCTGAAAGCCGTCGATCATGTTAATGAAAATATCGCCGAGGTCCTCATCGGCTGGGAAGCGTCCGATCAGACCGGCATCGACCGCAAGCTCATCGAGCTGGACGGCACCGACTTCAAGAGCAATCTCGGCGCCAATGCCCTGCTCGGTGTCTCCCTGGCCGTGGCCAAGGCGGCTTCAGAGGAGTCCGGCCTCCCCCTTTACCAGTATCTCGGCGGCACCAATGCCAAGGAACTGCCGCTGCCGATGATGAACATCATCAACGGCGGTGAGCATGCCGACAACAACGTCGACATCCAGGAGTTCATGATCATGCCGGCCGGCGCCGAATCCTTCAAGGAGGCCCTGCGCATGGGTGCTGAGATCTTCCACGCCCTGAAGAAGGTGCTCAAGGACAAGGGCTACAATACCGCCGTCGGCGACGAAGGTGGCTTCGCGCCCGATTTGAAGAGCAACGAAGAGGCCCTCGAAGTCATCATGGCTGCCATCAAGGTCGCCGGCTACACACCGGGCAAAGACGTGCTCCTCGCCCTTGATGCCGCAGCCAGCGAATTCTACAAGGATGGCAAGTATGTTCTCGAGAACGAGAAGCAGAAAGTGAAAACCGCCGCCGACATGGTGGAATTCTACGCGGACCTGGTGGCACGTTACCCGATCATCTCCATCGAGGATGGTATGGCGGAAAATGACTGGGACGGCTGGAAGCTGCTTACCGAGCGGCTCGGCGGTCGGATTCAGATCGTCGGTGACGACCTTTTCGTGACCAACACCAGGATCCTCAAGGAAGGGATTGACAAGGGGATTGCCAACTCGATCCTGATCAAGGTCAACCAGATCGGCACCCTCACCGAAACCCTGGATGCCATCGAAATGGCCAAGCGCGCCGGCTACACGGCCGTCATCTCCCATCGCAGCGGTGAAACCGAGGACACCTTCATCGCCGACCTCGCCGTCGCCACCAATGCCGGTCAGATCAAGACCGGCTCGCTCTGTCGCACCGACCGCGTCTGCAAGTACAATCAGTTGCTGCGCATCGAGGACGAGCTGGACGATGTCGCCATCTTCCGTGGCGCCGAGGTCTTTTACAACATTAAATAATGGTGGATTTGTATAACTGGAACAAACACGGGAGTGCCCCAAAAGGGCACTCCCGTTTATATTTACGCATGCAAGATCAAGGCAGCAGGACCGGCCTGAAGCCGTCTTTTTATTTTCCCAGTACCCCTGGGCAGGAAGATCTCAGGCTTCCCCCGGTCGCTCGTGCCACAACCGGCATCCTGTTTATTGCGGGGCGGTAAGTGTCAGGCTGTATTCCTGGGCCCCTTCCGCACCGTCAGGATCCGTGACCACAATGGCGATTCTGTAGGGACCTGGCGGCACACCGACCAACGACCACCGGATCAAACCTTTGACGGTATCGATGGTCATCCCTGTGGGCGCTTCAGGCAGTCGATAGGTGAACGTGCTGTCATCCGGATCGCTCACCGCAACCTGATATTGATAATCCAGTGCAGTAATCTCCTGCGGTGGTTCGGACGTTATACGAGGGGCCGCATTAGGAACCGTCGTCACGTAGCTCTCATAAGTCGGACCTTCCCCGAATGAATCATATGGGACAATCAGCACTTGTAATTGATCCCCTTTGGTAAACCTGTCTCCGGGCAGCTTTGATTCCGTCAATAATGGGTCAGCATCGCCATTGATCAACCACTGGTAAGTAAAACCAACAACGTCACCATCTGCGTCATCCGCCGCTGGCTCGACGACAACATCCGTACCGGAAAAAATTTCTCCGGGCGTCGACGAAATACCGACAATTCGTGGCGGACTGTTCGCTATTGTAACTGAGGCTTGTGCGCCCTGGTCGACGGTGCCAACTTGAACTGAGACAAGGTCGTCACGTTTGTAGTGGTCATTGCACAATTGTGTGCCGGCTCCTGTGGGAACAGCCTCATTATTTACTGTCCAAACCACGTTACTGTTGCCGGGAAGGCCTTCAATGGCAGCGCGGAGGCAACCGGTTGACGTGGGGTTCTCCGGCATAATCTTTACCTTCACGCCCCCGACACTCTGAGTTGTGGGAGCAGGCTGCGGATTCGTAACAGACTGGCCCTGGGGGTTTGAGGCTTTCTGACCAGAAATTGGACCTGGCGCCTGTTGTGCGGGGGGATCCTTTTCACAAGCAGTGAGTAAAATCCCCAGGAGACTAATCAAAAACAGTCGTGTGACAAACATAGACCCTCCAAAACCGCGAACCGGAAAACTGACAACAGGTCTTTTTAGCTCCCATAGGAATGAGGGGCTAACTCCGACGATAACTTCCGCCGCTCAAAATGACAAACCCGGCCGGTTGTGTCAACCAGCCGGGTCTGCCCTTGAACCAGCGTCACGCTACCACTGCATCCAGTAAACAGGCGCAATCAGCCTGATATCCGGCGCATTATAGGTACCAACCCGGTTACTCGAGCTGATCATCATGGTGACGCGTCCAGAAGCATCGATCAGGGTCACTATCCCTGACGGGATGCCTTCACCGAGTTCACGGACACGGTCAGAGCGCACCAGGACTTTGCCGTCAGCATTGATGGCCCGTTGGTTCTCTGGCATGCTCCCGGGATTGTCGTTGCCTGTATCGTAGTTAAAAACCGCCTCGGCAGTCAGAGCCCCCAGATGATAGAGGCGCGAGGTGCCGAGGTTGCCGACAGCACAGGGGTCATCCGCATTCGGATTTACATCCGGCGTATAGGTGGTGAAATAGGCTGCATTATTGAACATGACCGGCGCGGCCAAAACCTTCTCCCCGATCGCTGTCGCAGAGACATTATTCTCAAAATCCCAGTTCATCTTGATGAACCAGCCATGGTACGGGAAGTTATCATCATTATCAAAAATACCATTGGTATTATTGTTTGTCAGCTTGTTGAGCGTCAAGGTGACCGTGTCCACAGACCCCGTCTGCAGCGGGTCGTCGGTCAGGTCGACCAGGCGCGCCTCGTCGATGCCGCTGGCGGTCTCCTGGCCCATGTCGACGAGGTGGTACATGCGGTCGATCACGGCATGGTTCAGCGGATGGGCACGGTCGCCGGTACCAAGCCAGAGGTGGACCTTGCCGCCGATAATGGCCGCGGCAGGACGGTAGAAAATCTTGCGGCCGACATCGCTCCCAGTACCTCTATTGGAATCGAAGATGATCTCCCCGCCCCACTCGTTCTTATTGGAACCGGAGACATCGAAACGCCACATCCGCCCGCCGGTGTCGCCGACATAGAAGGCCTCGGCAAAGTTGCCGGCTCCGGAAATCAGCGTGATATCGGAGGGGAACGCGTAGGTCATGTCGGTATTGTCGTCAACATCATAAGCCCAGGTCACAGCGCCACTGCTGCTGAAATCCGGCGAATAGACGCCGGCAGTAGGGACTAATGTAGCGACTTCGATGGCGTAGACGGCGTTGCCCCGCATCTTGTATTGGACACTGGAGCCTGGAGAGGTCTTACCGGCTCCGCCGGACAGTCCGCCATCATCGAGCTGAACCGGCACAACTGCCGAACCGTTGGCAACGTCATCGTTGGTCGTATCCGGGAAGCTCTGGGTCTGCCCGTAGCGCAGGTCCTCGTTCTTGTCGTAGCCCCCGGTGATGAAGGCGACCACCTTGGTGGCACTGCCGTCTCTGACCTTGCTCAGGCGTGGCTGACTCCAGCTCTGCCCCATTCTTTCAAGTCCGGGAACGGTATTGTCAAGCTCCCAGAGCAGAACAGGTGCGGTAGGCGTACTGACATCGAGAGCATAGTAAGCCCCCCAGGGGTTATCGTTATTGATGTCGTTGCTGGCACCGCCGCGGCGCAGACCGAAAATCAGCACGATCTTGTCGCCGGTTTCGATATTGCCGTTATTGTTCACATCGTGGACATAGGCCACCGGCGGGGAGTCAACAAAGTACTGGTGGGCGCCGGTCGGGTACTCCTTGATGTCTGCGAGCAGTTTGGGCGGGATGAAGGCCCAGAGTTCACTGCCGTCACAGTCGCGAAAAGCATGCAGCATGCCGTCATTGGCGCCGACGAAGATCACCGAAGAGTTATAGGGTTCGCCGGGCCCGACATCTTCGGCACAGGTATTCTCCGCGCTGTTCGTATACCCGGCATAGTTGAACACCAGCGGCCGCGAGTGCAGGATGTCGCCGAGAATCCAGTTGCGCTTAACGGTGTCATCAGCTCCATAGGCATTGAAACCGTGCATGTACTTGATGAGTTTGTTTTTTTCCTCGTCGTCAGTCACATTCAGCAGTACTTCGGTGAGCTGGTTATTTCCCGTGGAGAAGGCATTGGCGCTGCTGGTCAGCACGCGCAGGACATCGTCTGGATCCAGATCCTGCGGTTTTGTATCGGACACATATGTGTAGATGTTCCGCGCGGTGGTGCGGCCGAGCAGGGCGCCGCCAACCCCGCCGCAACCAGCCAGTCCACCGTCGCCGGCACTTATTGGGCGATTGCCATCGAAACAGTAGAAGATGTCATTGCCAACTGCATCCTGCCCGGTCCCCCAGTAGGATTGCGAGGCTTCCACAAACTTGCCATCTAAATTGGGATCCGAATTCGATTGGGTCGCCGCATTCCCGTTTCTGTCGATCAGCTGGTCTCCAGTGCCGACCCGGTACTTCTTGACATTGCCCAGCCAGGGATCGCTTCCATCCTGTGGTTTGAACAGGCCGAGGTAGACCCGGTCACTGCTGATCGTGCGGTTGGTGGCACTCGCCGGGACCACGGGTGCGACAAAGGCCGTGTCTTCTTCGAGGATTGAGGCCAGCATTTTGGTGAGCGCAATGGACAGCTGCTGGGCGTTGAAGACGTTTTTATAGATGCCACCGCCATCGTAAGCAGTGTTCTGGACCAGCACGTCACTCGCCTGGAAGGCCAGCACCGTATGGGTGGTAATCCCCTTTTTATCCTTCAGGTAAGCGGCGACATCGTCCATGTAATGGCTGCCTGAGCCGTAGGAGGCCAGGTTGTCCACTCCCTCATTGTGATAGTGGTCGCCATCGTAGTCGCCGATGTTGTCTTTCAACTTGCTTGAGGCAGTGTCGTTGGTCAGACCGTTGGTGATGAAGATGATGTGGTTGTTGCCACAAGGGTTGACCGATGACAGAGGGATTCTGGTCATCGAATTGTTGATTGAGTCATAATCGGCGCCATAGTAGTAGCCGGCATCGTAAAGGGCTTGCGATTGTGGGCGCACGGATTCACTCGTTTGCGCTCTGGGGCCATCGTCCGGACCCGGGCCGGGGATATCGGCCAGAAAAGCCGTGAAGTCACCGTCCAAAGAGAGATCGGCCATGTCGTGGGCGACGTTGGCTCCCTGTTGGTTAGAGCCGTAGACCAGTGCGCCGAAATTGATCACCTTACGCGCTCCGCCGACCACAAGTTTGAGGGCGTTGTAGATGACTTCCCGCTGGGTCGTGGTCTCCTCCCCTGCTGGCACACTATTCACGTAGTTAAGGTAATTACCGAGGGCGTAGACGGCCCCTCTTTGATTATTAGTTATGTTGCAGGTCCTTTGATTACTGATGTTCGGCGCATTGGCCGAGCCGGAGCCGGTGTAAGTTCCCGATTCGAGCAGGGTGTCGCGGATGATGTCCGAGCAACCGGCTGGGTTTCTTGAGCCGTCAATTAGGCGTTCCAAAAACTCAGTTTCGTTTTCCACGATAGGGTTACCGGTGAAATCGCCCTGCTGGCCAGCCAAGTAGATATCCCAGGTGCCATAGCCAGCATCATCGTATTCCTTACTCGGGTCATAAGCCTCGCCTGCAGCAGGGTTCATGGTCGCCTTGCTGTTGTCGACAATGAAAAGGACGTTAGTTCTGGGCTTGTTTGTGTCCGAGAGTGACCCGACATAAATGGCGGCGTCGCCGAGGAAATCATCCGAGCCGGCAAAAGCGGCCAGAGGAAGGCCGGGGCCGAAAGCTATCGTCAAAGACATAATACAAATGATGAAACGTTTCATGATCAACCTCCTCCCGAGGTGCGGAATATCTGATCATCGTCCAGCTTGAAAAGCCGCACGATACTGGCATCGACATTAACCTTCTTGCCTAAAGGCGCAGACGTTTCAACATTGACGTGGTACATGTTGGCGCCGAACTCGCTGCCGTGAATGGCCGCCATATACGGCGGCAAGCTACCGGGGCCAACATCACTTACGGCCCCCGCAAGCAGGGTCCCAGGTCCCAGGCCGTCAATCACCTGCTTATGGGTTACGTCCAGCGTGGTCCCCGTTGCAGAGATGACATCGTCCGTTGCTAAATCAAGCGAACCCATGACCGGCAAATTAATAATAATGTCACGGTTCATGGAGTACTCGATGCTGCGGTCAGCGGCGTACAGTGCGCGTTGGTTCGGCAGGGTCACCGCAGTTTCCGACAGGTCCCGCGTAGCGACATTCATGAGCACCGCTCCGAGAATACTGAGGACGGCCAGTAAACCGATCGCCAGGATGAGCGCCATCCCTGCTTGCCGGTTGGTCTTTTTTAGTGTCGTAAAATTCATGGCAGGCCCTTGCTGGTTCAGATTAGTTGATGTTGCGTAGATTGACCGAGGTCTCGATCTCCCGGGATTTCTCCCCTGCGATGGCATCGTTGTTCTTGAGAGCCCTGGTCTTCCCGGTGAGCTTGATATCGACCCGGTTGACTCGCCCCTCGGCAGTGAAGCCGTAGCTGAAACTGCTGTCGGCGGCATCTACGTTACGGGCCAGAATCTGTACAGAACCGTTCACTATCCTTTCCAGGGCGCCATTATTGAGC
This sequence comes from Geobacteraceae bacterium, assembly GCA_024641085.1. Classification (GTDB taxonomy): domain Bacteria; phylum Desulfobacterota; class Desulfuromonadia; order Desulfuromonadales; family BM103; genus JAHEDT01. Next base: position 42,417 of record JAHEDT010000003.1, read on the forward strand.
CTGTAGCGAATCGTCTGAACCGGGGGTTGCGTATTGTCGCGCACCCGCACCATGACCGTTTCTTTAACGACATCGTTGGCATTCAGGTTTCCATTGGGATCGTTGATCTCCAATTTTGACGTGACGTTGTTTGGGTTGAGCACCTGGTAAACCCTCTTGTCATCATCAGGGACGTCGACAAGATTAATCTCTTCGGCAGAGAGGGGTTCAAACAACCGGACCAACGAGTTGGCGGGGAAATGGTCGAGCATAGCGGCGCTTGACACCTCTACCGCGTCGAGGTCAGTGGTGTCCTTGAGAACCCGAGCAAAATCATTGCCGACGATTCGCGTCCGGATCGTGAAATCATTCGGGTCCGGGTTGTCAGCCGTATCCGGCGTTGCACTTGCCTGAAAAACGACAGGGTTGGCCGGAACCAGGAAACCGGCAAGCAGCAGATCCCGCGTCATGGTTTTCAACGCCAGGCGGAGGTTGCTCTGTACATCGGTGACTTGCGTCTGCACCACTGTCGACTGTTGCATCGGTATAAAAAGACTCATTACGGCCATCATGACAACGGACAGGATCACCAGAACCAGCAGCAGTTCCACCAGGGTCATTCCGCGACTGTCATGCCGCTTTGCTACAACAGACTTGCGCATGATCTGCCTCCTAGATGGCCCGCTTGAGAGTAAATGCCTTGGCTTCACGTGTCTGGTTGCCGAGCACATGCATGACGTCGGACGTACTGGTGACCGTTATTTCAATCCTGCGTACATTGGTCACGTCGACTCCGGCAGCCTGAACCTGGGTAACGTCGTAGGTTATGACATAGGTCCCGGCGCCCGCTACAGTTACCGGGCTTCCAGTTACAGGGCTCGCCCAGGTACCGCTGCCGGGCCCGTCAAACATCGGGTCATCACCGTTCATGGCCGCGATTTCTTCGACCACCTTCTGGGCAAGTGCCGTAGCCGCGGTGGAGGTAGCACTCTGGGAATTGGTCTTCATGGCAGTAATTTGCAATTGCGCCAACCCGAGCAGACCCACAGCCAAGATCAACACGGCAACCAATAATTCAACGAGACTGAATCCGGATTGAGGATTTTTTGACACGTTCATTATCTCCTCCACATATCACGATTAACTTGACATTCAGTGTTGGAGCAAAAGACGTACCAACGAACAGGGCCAGGAACAACGCTTTATCTTATTGATATTATGGAATTTTATTCGAGGCTTCTTTTGCACGCAGCCGAACATGATGCAAATTTTGCACGGCACTGCGCAATAAAGTCGGGGAAGGGATTGATGAGCGGGGTGGGCTAATGACCTTTTTGATGGGGCCCTTCTGCCTTGATCAGACCAACATACTGGTTTTGCTCGTCGGCACAGCGCGTTCTTGCTGTATTAAAGGGAGCACTTCCGGACCTGTACCTAAAGGCCATAATCCTTGATCTTGTAGATCAGTGAACGCAGGCTGATTTCGAGAATTTTCGCCGCCTGGGTCCGGTTGCCGCCGGTGACCTCCAGGGCCTTGCCGATGTAGTCCCGTTCAAGCTCGACAATGGCCTGTTTGAGAGAGAGAGTGCTTGCATCGATCGGCGCTTTGGGATGGTCGTGCAGGACCAGGTCGTGTTCTCCGATCGTCTCTTCGCGGCAGAGCACCAGGGTTTTCTCAAGCACGTTGAGCAACTCGCGGATATTGCCGGGCCAAGGCTGTTTCTCCAATCGGGTCAGGGCAGCAGGACTCATCTCCGGAACCGGTCGTTTCAGGCGGGCGGCGATTCTCGACAGGTAGCAGTCGACCAGCGGGGCGATATCCTCCGGGCGCTCGGCAAGTGCCGGCAGCTCGATCGCTACGACCGCCAGGCGATAGAAAAGGTCTTCTCGAAATGAGCCGTCGGCGACCGCCTGCCGCAGGTTCTTGGCGGTGGCGGCGACCACGCGCACATCGACCGGGGTCGACTGGCTTTCTCCGACCCGACGCACTTCACGTTCCTGCAGGACCCGCAAAAGCTTCGGCTGCAGTTCCAGCGGGAAATCGCCGATTTCATCGAGCAGCAGGGTGCCGCCCCCCGCGGCACCGAACAGGCCGGTACGGGACCGGTCAGCACCGGTGAACGCTCCCTTGGCGTGACCGAACAGTTCGCTCTCGAGCAGGCCGGCCGGGATGGCGCTGCAGTTGACTGCCAGGAAAGGCCGCTCGGCGCGGTCACTCTCCGCGTGCAGGGCCCTTGCAATAAGTTCCTTGCCAGTCCCGGTCGGGCCGGTGATCAACACGGGAGCATTGGCCGCGGCCGCCTTTTGCACCGTCTCCAGCACGCCGCGCATGAGGGCGCTGCGATGCACGACCGCCGCCACACCCTGGGGACGACTGCCACGCTGCATGTTCTTCTTAAGCTGGACATTCTCCTGGCGCAGTTGCAGGCGCTCTTCGGCCTTGCGGACGGTCAAGAGGATCTCATCGGGACGAAACGGCTTGGATATGTAGTCGTAGGCCCCTTGCTTCATGCATTCGACCGCCGTATCGACGCTGCCATAGGCACTCATCATGATCACCGTGCCGCCAAGCTGCCGCGCCTGCTTCTCCTTGAGGAAAGCCAGGCCTTCCATTTCCGGCATACGGATGTCGCAGAGAACCATGGCATAATGCCCGGCCTGCAGGCAATCAAGGCCCTGACGGCCGTTGGCGGCCTCGGCCACCGAGTAGCCGTCGCGCTCCAGGACCATGCGCAGCATGTGCCGCATCGGCGCTTCATCATCGACAATCAGTATTTTTCGTTCTGCTGCTTTCATTGCTTCTCCGGGGCCCTGGGCAAAGAGACAGTGAAACAGCTGCCGTGGCCGACCGCCGATTCAACCGTTATGCGCCCGCCGTTCTCATCGATAATCCGCTGGCAGACGGCAAGCCCCAGGCCGTAACCGCGGCCGGGAGCCTTGGTGGTGAAGAAGGGTTCAAAGATGCGCTGGGTTGTTTCTGGTGCCAAACCGCCACCCGCGTCACAAATCGAGAGGCTGATCGAGCGATCGTCATGGAACGACGAGACATCAATCCGCCCCCCGTTCGGCATGGCGTCCCTGGCATTCAGGAGCAGGTTAATCCAGACCTGCATCAAGCGTCCCCGGTCCATGCTGACCGTCAGACCATCCTCAGAACAGTGGTCTTCGACCTCGATGCCGTCAAACTGTCCCTGATGACGTAGCATATCAACGGTTTCCTGCAGCAGGCTGACCGGGCAGAAGGAGTCCACCTGGCGATCGCCCGGAGCTGCGAACTGGAGCAGCTCGCGAACCAGTCGGTCAATCCTGCCGGCTTCGACCAGGGAACGCTCCGCCAGGTCGCGATTATCGCCCGACAGGTCATTCTTGAGAATGTTCAGGTAACCAACCACCGCTCCCAGCGGGTTGCCGATCTCATGGGCCATGCCGGCGGCAAGATGGCCGACGGTAGCAAGTTTTTCCGAGCGGACCAGGTCGTCGCGCGCCCTTGCCAGCGCCAGGTTGGTCTCCTCGAGGGAGGCGATATGCTCTTCGGTCTCGGCGCGGCTCGCCGCCAGCGCAGCGACCATCTGGTTAAAACTGTCGGCCAGTTCGTGGATTTCGCCGGGGCCGGATTGGATGTTCACAGCAGTCAGAGCCCCGCCGGCCACCGCCGTGGTCGCCTGATGCAGCTGGCGTACCGGCTTGACGACGTTGCGATTGAGCAGATAGACACCGAAGAGAGCCAGCACAATGCCGTAGACGATCACATATATCAGAGTCAGTCTCTGGGCGCCCTGCACCCTGCGATTCAGTTCCTCGAGGTTGAAGCTGACCTGCAGCAGTCCGTAGGGCTCATTGCCCACCCAGAGGGAGGCGGACAGATCAAGAAAGTTCAGGACATCGGCGCTGCGCGGGAAACGCCAGGATTCATAGACCAGGTCCTCGTAGAGTTCACCTTTTTCCAACGTCGATGGTGAGAGAGGGGAAAATTCGTGTCCCGCAGCGTACACAGTGCTGGCCAGAACCTGCAGCTTGGTATCGAGCATACGCCAGGCAATCACGTCAGGCAGCTTGTCGAGCAGCGCCTGCAGACGCGACAGGCTGGCAGCTGCGTGGTCCAGCTCGCTGTTGACGGTGGTGTCCCGGGTCGAGTCATCAATCCCGGCGACGACCAGTCGCATGATCGCCCCGGCATGGACGCGCTGTTGTTCCAGCAGGTTGCGTTCCGTCAGCTTGATCAGCAGAAAGCCGGCAAAAAGCAATGCCGCCGCCAGCAGCAGGGAGATACTCAGAATGATTTCAGTACGCAGACCAGTTCGCATGGACTATTGACCGTCGAGATGAAAAGCGAGCAGAACAAGCTCTGTAACCTGAGCCTGGACAAATTCCAATGCAAAACCGCAAGGTGCTCAGAGCGGGGCGCAATGAAAATCTCAAGATGCGCATAACGTCTGTATGAGGTTGCCAGCGTCTTTGCCTGGGACCTGGTCGGCTCCATAACAGGAGTTATCAACGAACTTCGGACAAGTATAAGGATTCAAGATACTTCTGGCAAACCGAAAGAACATCTGGTCAAAAAGCGAACCGCTTGATAAGATATTCGGTATAATAATCATCAGGAGTATTCTCATGGCACGCATACCTGCAATCGACCCCGAGTGCTGCATCGGCTGTGAAGCCTGCGCTCAGGTCTGTCCAGAAGTTTTTCACATGGAAGACAGCAACAACGGTCACGCTCACGAAAAGGCTGTGGTCCATAACCCCACCGGAGCTCCACAGGCAAAGATTGAAGCTGCCATGGACAACTGCCCGTCAGCCTGCATTTATTGGGCATGATCACCAGAGGTGCGAGGCGCGAGCCGTGACGTGATAAAAAGCATTTTCGCGCGTCCCGCATCCCACATCCCGCGTTCCGATTTCTCGAGCAACATCCCCCTCCTCAACATCTTCGCCGCGCTGAAGATGGCCTTGTTGCCGATGGCCATCATCACCCTGTTTTGGAAAGACCAGATCGGCCTGAGTCTTGCCGAGATTCTCCTGCTGCAGGCGATCTTTTCCCTGGCGACGTTGCTCATGGAGTTTCCTTCCGGCTACCTGAGTGACCGCCTTGGCTATCGTTTCGCCCTTAACCTCGCCTGCCTGTTCGGCATCACCGGCTGGACGACCTATACCCTGGCAGGTTCCTTTGCCGGCGTCCTCGCAGCAGAAATTCAGCTCGGCATCTCCTATGCGTTCATAAGTGGCGCGGACAGTGCACTGCTCTACGAAACACTGCATCATGCCGGCCGGGAGGAAGAGTACGCACGATATGACGGCCGCATGACGGCTTGGGCCCAGGTCGGCGAGGCGGGCGGAGCCATCGGTGCCGGAGCCATGTACGCGTGGTTCCCTCTTTTGCCGTTCTTTCTGCAGATCGGCATCTGGGCTCTGGCCCTGGTGATCTGCCGCAGGCTTAAGGAGATCCCCTTTGCGCCGCGGCAAACCAGTTCACATCTGCGTGAAGCACTGAATATTGCCCGCAAGGCCTTGCTGCAGCGTCCTGGCCTGCGTTACAGCATACTCCTGGCGGCCCTGCTCGGGCTCGCGTCCTTCTACCCCGTCTGGTTGATCCAGCCGTTCATGCAGTCGCTTAATGTTCCCCTCGCCTGGTTCGGGCCGATCTGGGCAGCGGCCAACCTGTGCGTCTCCTTCGGTTCGATCCTCAGCCACCGCATCCAGTATCATCTCGGGGCTCGCGGTACGGCCCTGCTGTTGCTGGTCCTGATTTGCGCCGGTTACGCAGGACTGGCGTTCAGTCAGGTGGTTTGGGGGTTCGTTTTTTACTTTCTGCTGACCGTGATGCGGGGCATCCAGGGTCCATTTCTGCGTCTGGCCCTGCAGAAACAGAGCGAGCGTCACGAGCGGGCCAGCATACTCTCCCTGAAATCACTGGTGTTTCGTCTCGGGTTTGTGATCACCGGGCCACTGGTCGGCCTCATGGCGGACCGTGCCGGATTGAGCCTCTGTTTTCTGATGCTGCTGATCGTCCAGTGCCTGTTGATCGCAATCACCATCAGACCATTTCTGACCAGTACGGCAGTTGTCTGGGAGTTCCGGGCAAACCAGCCAAGGTGATTCTCCAAAGATCCTCCGGGATGTGTATACTTGGAATAATAAGGGACAGGCCTGCAGCTGTTAGAATCCTTTGCAGCGAACAATACCCTCTGCTAGACCTGGTTTTGGTGATGCCGTGATACGTTTGCTGCCAAAATTTTGTTCGATCCTTTTCGTGCTGATCAGCAGCGGTGTTTTCCTTCAGGCTTGCGCGACCAGCGGCCAGCCCGATGCAGGAGAGAAGATCGGCATGCACATTGATGCCGTCCTCGAATTTGCCATCGAATATCCCCTGTCATGGAAGAAGACCCGGCGTGTCACATACGGCAGCAGACAGGGTGAAGTTCGCTGGACAGACCCCGACCATCCTGGCACACTTTTGAAGGCCAGATCGACCTTGACGAAACAACCGGCAAGCAACCCGGATCAACTGATCGATCTGATTTTACAGGAATACAGCGGCCTTGAGATATCCCTCAAAGAGAAGGTCACGCTCTCTTCCGGCGAGGCCTGGCACGTCACAGGACATACGCTCCAATTTGACCTGGAAATTTACCTGATAGCCCATGAACAGCGCAACTACCTGATAGCCCTCACGGTCACACGCGGGGATATTGACGATTACCAAGACATCGCCAGCAGAGTAATGGACTCATTCCAGGCCCTACCATAGAGACGGCCTGGGAAGCTCCCCGTTCCAAGCAACAAGGCAAAGGAATGCAGCCCCTGGAACTAATCGACAGATACTATGCCGGACACGTGCAAGCCAGAAAGATCCTGATCGCTCACAGCCGCCAGGTCGCTAAACTTGCCGTTGCCGTAGCGGAGCAGGTCGGCCGAAGCATGCAGGTTGACCGGGATTTCGTTGAGCAGGCGGGCCTGTTGCACGATATCGGCATGATCTATACCGATGCACCAATGCTCGGATGCCATGGTAAGCGTCCCTACATAACCCACGGCATCATCGGCGCGGAACTCCTTGGCAACGAGGGGCTGCCCAGCCACGCCCTGGTCAGCGAACGCCACATCGGTGTCGGTCTGAGTGTCGAGGACATAAAGTCTCAGGGCTTACCACTGCCCTTGCGAGACATGTGCCCCCAATCACTTGAGGAAGAGATCGTTGCCTACGCCGACCTGTTCTTTTCAAAAACCCAGCACGGCCAGCGCACACCAGAGATGGTCCGTGCATCATTGGCCCGTTATGGCCAATACAAGGTCGCCATTTTCGACACGTGGCATAACCGATTCAAACACTGAATTCCAGGCAATGGGGTCAGGTCTACACATTTCAGATTTTTTGCACACATTGCTTTTTTTGTGAAATGTGTAGACCTGACCCCTAAAGCACGTAAATTATGATGGAACAGTGGCTGCAAGACATATTCAATCTCTTGCCGGGCGGGATGATTTTCATTGCCGCGGTATTTGTGATTGCTTTTTTCGAGGCGTTGGTCGGCATCGGTTTGATCATGCCGGGCAGCGTGCTGACGGTTTTCAGCGGCTGGCTGGCCTTTCACGGCAAGGCTCCAATGACTGAGGTCATGGCCGCAGCAGCTCTCGGGGCTGTGTTTGGCGACCTGCTCAGCTACTGGTTGGGGGCACGCCTCGGCGGCTATCTCTGGCAGTGGCCTTTGCTGAAGAAGCGCCAGAATCTGCTGCGCCTGGCAGAAGTTTTTTTCCTGGAACATGGTGGAAAAGGGGTTTTTTTCGGCCGTTTCCTGGGTCCGATACGCGGATTGGTACCGTTTGTAGCTGGTGCCAGTCAGATGCGTCCGGCAGCTTTCTGCGGCTACGCGATCATTAGCGGCATTCTCTGGGGGATCAGCTACCCTGGGCTCGGGTACCTCGGTGGCACCAGTTGGCAGCGCGCGGAGACCCTGGCTGGTCGGCTGGGTTTGCTGATGCTGTTGGCATTCCTTGTCACCCTGCTGGTGACCTGGCTGCGCCGCAGCTTGATGCCGAAGCGATGATTGCGTGACGTGAGGCGATAAGCAGCCGTCATCACCGAAAACCCAGGCTTTCTGACAACTTGTCCAGGGTATGCATTTCCGCTAGGATGACGAATCATATGCAACCACGTCAACCACAGGGGTTACATGCTGGGTTGCAAAACAGGCACGTCCAGTGAGTCCCGAAAAGTTTAACCCAAAAGCATGAATTGAATTTTATGACCAATCTCCTCCATGACAGCAGTTGGCTAGACTTTGAAAAAATGCACGTGTGGCACCCCTATGCACCGATGGAGGGAGCATTGCACTCCTATCCCGTCAAACACGCTCGCGGTGTGCAGCTGACGCTTGAGGATGGGCGCGCGTTGATCGACGGCATGTCCTCCTGGTGGTCGGCGATTCACGGCTACAACCATCCGGTACTCAACCGTGCGGCAAGTGAGCAGTTGGATAAAATGGCTCACGTCATGTTTGGTGGTCTGACCCACCGTCCCGCGGCGGAACTGGCGGCGCGCCTGGTCAGATTGACCCCGGAACCGCTCGAGCGCGTATTCCTTTGTGATTCCGGTTCGGTCAGTGTCGAGGTCGCCATCAAGATGGCCATCCAGTACTGGCAGGCCCAGGGCCATGCCAGCAAGCAGCGTTTGCTGACGATCCGCCGGGGCTATCACGGTGACACCTGCGGCGCCATGGCGGCATGCGACCCTGATACCGGCATGCACCACATCTTCAATCGCGTTCTTGCCAAGCATTTTTTTGCCGAGGCGCCGACAGTCGTCAACGATGCCGAATGGCAGGACAGCGAGATTGCCGGTTTTCGCGAACTGATCGAAGTTCATCATACCGAGATCGCAGCGGTCATCCTCGAGCCGATCGTTCAGGGGGCCGGAGGTATGCGTTTCTACGCGCCCGAATACCTGCGCCAGGTGCGTGCTTTGTGCGATGCCCACGAGGTTCTGCTGATTGCCGACGAAATCGCGACCGGTTTCGGTCGTACCGGCACTCTGTTCGCCTGCGAACAGGCCGGGATCGTTCCTGATATCATGTGCCTTGGCAAAGCCCTCACCGGCGGCTACATGACCCTGGCCGCTGTCCTGACCACAGCTGAGATCAGCCGCACGATCTCGACCAGGACTCCACACGCCTTCATGCATGGCCCGACCTTCATGGCCAACCCGCTGGCCTGTGCGGTTGCCAACGCCAGCATCGACCTGCTGCTCGACAGCCCATGGCAGGAGCGCATCGCTGCCATGTCCGGAGCTTTTGCCCGCCAGCTTGCTCCTTGCCGGGACTGGCAGGGCGTAACCGATGTGCGCATCAAGGGAGGGATCGGAGTCGTGGAACTCGAGCGGCCGGTCAACATGGCCAGGATCACCGAGCGCTTCGTCGACAAGGGGGTCTGGATCCGCCCCTTCGGCAAACTGGTGTACGTCATGCCGCCCTATATCATCAGCGCACCGGACCTCGATACGCTGCTGACGGCTTTAACCGAGTCCGTTGCCGAGGAACTGGCCGCGGGATAACAAGAGCTTGGGTGTGGAAATTTTTATCGATTCGTCCTGCTAATTTCTGTATCTTGTATTTTTACTCTGCATTTTGACTCCTCAAAACACTCAAGGATTCTCTCCATGTCCGACTCATTGAAGTTTCTCGCCATGCCCAATGCGCCGCTGGATGAAGCGGACATCCTGCTCCTGCCAATCCCCCTGGAAAGGACTGTATCATTCAAGCCGGGCACGGCCGAGGCTCCCAGGGCGATCGTGGACACTACTGACCAGCTCGAGTTTTACGAAGAGGACGCAGGCTGGTCGCCCTTTAAGCATATGAAAATCAGCGTCCTGACCGAGTTCGCCGACGACAAAAACGAGGCCGACGCCGAATTGCATGCCAGGCTTGCCGAACACGTTGCCTCGCTACCCGCCGACAACTTGTTTATCGGCGTCGGCGGAGAACATTCTCTGACCCCCGCACTGGTCAAGGCGCGCATGCCGGAACCGGGCACGGTCCTGTTTCTCGATGCCCACGGCGACATGCGGACCAGTTACGAAGGGAGCAAATACAGCCACGCCTGCCCGGTCACCCGCCTTCTGGGACAGGGGCACAAGATCGTCATGGCCGGTATCCGTTCGGTTTATGAAAGTGAAGTGGAACTGGTTGAGAAAGAATCGCGCATCACCCTGTTTCTTGACTGGGACCTGCGCGGCAAGGGTCAGTGGGAGTCTTTCCTGCAGAAAGTCAATTCGCTGGAGGGGCCTGTCTATCTGTCGATAGATATGGATGTATTCAACCCGGCGGTTGTTCCCGGAGTCGGCACTCCACAGCCTGGAGGTTTCTTCTGGTACCAGATGATCGAGGTGCTTGAGGCACTTTTTTCACGGAAAAAAATTGATTTGCGCGGTGTCGACGTTGTTGAACTGGTGCCGGAACCGAGCCGTGTTTCGGAGATGACCGCTGCCAAGCTCCTGTTGAAAATCATTTCCTTCTGGGGGTCCGCGAACGGTTACAAGAGTCAACCCCAGACCGGCAGCCAGACGCAGATTGACTACGAATAACCGCCTGTGGACAGTTCGCTAAACAAACCGCTCTCCAGCTACATCCCCATTGGCAGAAACACAACATTCTTGATGACGCTGTTGAACCCTCGCTCCCACTTGCCAACCACCGCGAAAGCCATCATGTCCTGAATGGCGATCATCTTGCCAAACGTTCTTTCGTAGCTCAGGTCCTCTTTTTCGCCTTGCTGGCTGTTGGACAGCAGGAGCCTTTTTCCGTCAGCGCCCCGCGCATTACTCAACCGCGCAGCAAGCACTTCGATATTGCGCGCTGAATTGAACAGCGACTGGCCATCAAGGGAGTCGAACATGAACTGTTCGCTCTGCCAGTTGTAGGCGCAGCGCACCATCCCCACCAGTCCCGCCATCAGGGCAAAAACGCGATCCCCTTTGTATCCCGGATCGAAGGCCAGGTCCAGGGCCGCCGTACCCTGCAGCTGCTGCAATTCCTTGTAGACCAGTCGCCCGGGCGTGTCGAAAATCTGGTTCTGGCGCTGTCCGATCGACATGCCGTTGACTTTGTCCAGTTCGTGCGGGTTGCGTTTATATAGCTTGACCAGCAACTCCTCCATAAGCATGTTCATCTCGCGCAGGCTGGTATCGGCAATCATGTCGACATCGGATTTGGCGAGGGAGTTGAGTGCCGAAGTGTCTATCGGGTTGCGGCACGCGGATAAACCCACCAGCGAAATCAGCAGACAGAGCATCAACATCCACCGGAGGATGCTTCGCGAAGCACTCCGATTCGAACCTTTAGCGCAGTAAATGGACACGGAAGTGGACCCTCAGGAACTCGTGGAATTCGTTGATCTCTTCGAAAGCAAGCTTCAAACGACCTTTTTCCATATGATTGAGCTTGGCCAGGGTGATGAAATTGCTCGGTACCTTGCCAGCCTTGATATTCTCCACCTGGCAGCGTAGGCGGAGAAAAACCAGGAAATTATAACTGGCTTCGAGGTTCTCGGCCAGTTTGCGTTTCAACACGCCCTTCTCGGACAGGGCCTCGATCCGCTCACGGGTGCCTCCGGTCATGATTCCAGCCTCCATGGCCAGGGCCTTGACCCCCTCGGTGATGGCAAAAATGCCGGCCTTTTTGACATCGAGTTGGCCACGATGCTGATCACTGTGTTTCACCTTGATGGCGCCGAACAGGCCAAGCGGCGGCCTGAAGCGGTTGACATTGGCAGCCGAGCGCGTCAGGAACATTTTTTCCCGGCTGAAATGTGCGGCGAGCATTTCCTTGAGACCTTCCTCCAGGCCCGGGTCGCCGGAAATGGTGCGCAGGTCGAAGAACATGCTGCCATTGAGAATATTTTCCGGCCGCGGGTTGGTCAGCCAATCGTTCAGGGTCTCCTGCCATGCACTGAAACTTCGCCTCCAGAAGGGACTTTTCGCCATGATGCCGCCGGGACAGGCCGGCACGCCAATCTGGATAAGCCCATCAATTAACTTTTCTGAAAAGGCCTCGATTCTGGATATTTCGTCAGCAGAGAGGTCATCGGCATAAATAATGGCATTATCCTGATCGGTGGTCAACGTCTGCTCCCGCCGGCCCTCGCTACCGAGAACAATGAAGGCAAAACGTTCAGTCAGGTCAGAGAACTGTTGCACCCGCAACAGAGTGATCCAGCGCATGAGCAGCTGATCGTTCAAAAGAGCAATCATTGTCACCAGGACGCGCGTGGGGACTCCTGTCCCGACCAGGTGAAGAACCAGCGCCTGGATCTGTTTGTGCTGCTCCTGCAATTCACTGATCGTCTGAGCTTCTTCTATGTCACGAATAAGCTTTTGGGGAGAATTGGTCCGCAACCGCAGGATATCAGAATCAGTAATGATACCCGTCAACTTTTGGTTGCCATCAATGACACAGACACGGTGGATATTGTTCTTGGATATGAGATAAAGGGCCTCGAAAATAAAATCATCCTCACCGATAGTAATCAAGGGTGTATTCATGATGTCTGCAGCCGTGATGGTCGCGGGATCTATGCCTCTGGCTACAACCTTGTTGCGCAGATCCCGGTCAGTAACAATACCGACCGGCTGCGGCCCTTCACAGACCACCATGCTGGATATGCCCTGAGCACTCATCTCTGCCGCAACTTTCAAGATGGGATCTTTCAAGGCACATGTTGCAACAGATTTCCGGCAGTAGTTCTTGACGGGTTGAAACAGGAGATTGATTTCAGGCATCAGAAAATCCTTCAATGTTGAAGCAGTGTTCAGTACCCTCCGGCAAAATTAATATACGCGGCTGTTTGAACAAACTATCGAAATCTATAAGTTTAACATTGTAAGAATTGGCGCCAATTTTTGTAAGACTCATCAAAGGTTTCTTCTCCTTAACGAGGAAGAACCACCAACGGCGATTTTGCAAAACCGGATGTCTTCTGATAATTTTTTTAACTTCTGAAGCAGAGTATTCGGTAATTTTAAATCAAGCAAATACGACAGAACTTTATCACATTCCTCTCAGCGATTAACAATGAGATAAATTCTTTTCCACCGAGTACGACATTGATCGCATCAGTAAGATTTCGTTTCGAAAACGTTTTTAGTTAAAACCTCGTCTACAGAATTTAAGTGATCGGGGCCGTCCGCGCCGGCCGCCGTCCCGCCTAGCCCCCGCCGCCCCGGTGCTCGTCGAGCGTCTCCTCGGCGCCGGCCCAGCCGGCCGCCAGCGCCGGGTTCTTCGCCAGCCAGCGCCGCACTACATCGGGCGGTTGCCGGTTCCAGACGCAGGAAAAGTGCAGGCAGTGGTGGCAGTGGCTGGTGCGCAGGTACCGCACGAAAGTGACCGCCGCCACTGCCTGCCACACCCCCAGCCCGGCCACCAGCAGCTGCAAATGTGGAGGCCAGCCGCCGTAATCGCCGAACGGCTGGACGGCGATGACAGCGGCAAGCTGTCCTGCTTTGGCATCGAGCGCTCTTTTGAAATAATTAACGAGATGGCGTATTGGCAAAGCTTGCTGAGCAGCTTGCGGTTGTATCTGAAATAGATGCGCAGAGTATCTGACAGGGTGAATACATACTATCGGTGCGGGACGGGCGAAAGGATGCAGTTGCGCAGCAACTCACCGAACTGGATGCCCTTCTTGGCGTGACCGCTCGGGCAGATGCAGTGCCCTTCCAGCTTAAAGGTAGATTATCATGCGGCCCACTTGCAAAAATAATCAGGGCTGCCTCTTGCGAGACAGCCCTGACGACCTGCTGTATTTAACCTGGTAATCAGCCTGTTAATGCTGATGTCAATTACTTGTAACCGGCCATCTCATCAAACTGCAGGTACTGGTAGATGGCGTCCTTCTTCGGTGCAACCTTCTCCTTGTAGACCGCCAGGTATTCTGCCGGGGTCGGCAGCTTGCCGAGGTTGGTGGTCACCGCACCGAGTTCTGCGGAACCGAGATAGACTCTGGCACCGTTGCCGATGCGGTCGTCGAAGTTGCGGGTCGAGGTTGAGAACATGTTGACACCGTCGGGCACGCGGGCCTGGTTACCCATGCACAGCGAGCAGCCGGCAATCTCGAGACGGGCGCCCATGGCGCTGTAGACCGAGAAGACCGCTTCATCCTTGAGCTTGTCCTGGTCCATGCGGGTCGGCGGGCAGATCCAAGTGCGCACAGCCGGATTGAACTTCTGACCACGCCAGATTTCTGCCGCGGCGCGGAAGTGACCGATGTTGGTCATGCACGAACCGAGGAAGACATCCTGGATCGGCGTGCCGGCCACCTCGCTGAGCAGTTTGACATCGTCAGGATCGTTCGGACAAGCGAGGATCGGCTCAGTGATCTCGGCCAGGTCGATCTCGATCACTGCGGCATACTCTGCGTTGCTGTCGGCTTTGAGAAGCTTGGGAGCCTTCAGCCACTCTTTGACCGCGTCGATACGGGTGCGCAGCGTCTGCGGGTCCTGGTAGCCCTCTGCGATCATCTTCTCCATCAGGGCGATGTTGGAGCGCAGGTAGATACAAACGCTCTCTTCGGAGAGCTGGATGCAGCCGGCGGCCGCCGAGCGCTCGGCGGCCGCGTCGGTCAATTCAAAAGCCTGCTCGACCGAGAGGGCCGGTAGTCCTTCCATCTCGAGGATACGGCCGTTGAAGATATTGACCTTGTTCTTTTTCGGCACGGTCAGGTGGCCCTGCTTGATCGCCCAGTAGGGAATGGCATTGACCGCATCGCGCAGGGTGATCCCTTCGTTGAACTCGCCCTTGAAGCGCACCAGAACCGATTCGGGCATATCGAGCGGCATAAAGCCCATGGCGCCGGCAAAGGCGACCAGCCCCGAACCGGCCGGGAAGCTGATGCCAATCGGGAAACGGGTATGAGAATCGCCGCCGGTGCCGACCGTGTCGGGGAGCAGCAGGCGATTCAGCCACGAATGGATGACACCGTCACCGGGGCGCAGGGCAACCCCGCCGCGTTCGGCGATGAAGCCGGGCAGGTTCTTGTGCATCTTGACGTCGGCCGGCTTCGGATAGGCAGCGGTATGACAGAAGGATTGCATGAACATCGGCGAGAGGAACTTGAGACAGGCCAATTCCTTGAGCTCGTCGGCGGTCATCGGCCCGGTGGTGTCCTGGGAACCAACGGTGGTCATCTTCGGCTCGCAGGCGGTGCCGGGCAGGATACCATCGACGCCGCAGGCCCTGCCGACCATCTTCTGTGCCAGTGAGTAGTGCTGGCCAGCTTCCGGTACCGGGTTGACCGGCAGGGTGAAGATTTCGGTGGCTGGCAGTCCGAGGGCGGCGCGGGCCTTGTCGGTCAGAGCGCGGCCGATGATCAGCGGGATGCGGCCACCGGCTCGGAACTCGTCGGGGACGGTGTTCGGGCTGATGCCGAAGGTGGTCAGCAGCTTGCCGGCTTCGTCAGTGACTTCGCCCTTCTTGGTGTTGATGACGATCACGTCGCCGGTATTGAACGCGGTAACGTCCATCTTTAGGGGCAGGGCACCTGAATCCTGGGCCGTATTGAAGAAGATCGGGGCGATGACGCCGCCGATGATCACGCCGCCGGTCTTCTTGTTGGGAACGGCCGGAATCTCGTTGCCGATGTGCCAGAGCACCGAGTTGCAGGCCGACTTGCGGCTTGAACCGGTGCCGACCACGTCGCCGACAAAGGCGACCTGGTAGCCGTCGGCGCGGAACTTGGCGATGTCTGTGTTGCCAGCTGGGAAGCGGGTCTTGCCCATGGCCAGAGCGTGCAGTGGGATGTCGGGGCGGCTCCAGGCGTCGCCAGCCGGGGAGAAGTCGTCGGTATTGATCTCGCCGTCCACCTTGTAGACCTTGACCTTGATGGCTTCGGGTATCGCCGGCTTGTCGGTGAACCATTCGGCATCGGCCCACGATTTGATCACCTGCTTGGCAGCGGCGTTGCTCTTGGAGAGAGCCAGGACCTCATCAAAGCCATCGTAAACCAGTGTGATGCCGGACAGCGCGCGCGCAGCATCGTCGGCCAGGTCAGCAACCTTGAGAGCCTCGATCAGGGGCTTGACGTTGTAGCCACCAATCATGGTCCCGAGAATTTGCACGGCTTTCTTCTTGTCGATCAGCGGCGACTGCTTGCTACCCTTGAGAATCTCCGCCAGGAATCCGGCCTTGACTTCGGCTGCCGGGTCGACACCAGGTGAAACCCGCTCGGTAAAGAGGTTGACCAGGAATTTTTCCTTGCCGGCAGGCGGGTCCTGCAGCAGTCCGCAAAGCCCTGCCGTCTGCTCTGGGCTAAGTGGCAGGGCTGGGATCCCTTGGGAATTCCGCTCTTTTTCATGCATCAGATAAGTTTCGATCATCTCTCTCCTCCATCCAAGTTGTTGGCAGGCGATAAGATTCCGCCGCAGATTACAGTCTGTTTGTTCTCACGAATCACAGGTGGTTTCGTGCTGAAACCTGCATACTGTATACGATTTAAAGGCCTTCGTCAACGTTCATGCCAGGCAAATCTGAGAGCATTTAAAACGTTATTTTTGGTCAGCCAGGAAGGTCTTTTCACTTCAAAACAAGGCCTGCCCCGGACTATTTACCGTGACATATTGTGACACAGGACGGGGCTTTACTGGATGTCATCATCCAAGGAGGAGAACATGTTTGAGATTGTGATGTTGTTTGCTTTCGTGTACGCAGTCACCTGCCCATTCTTACCCGCCAAGCCTCCTGAAGAAAGGCTTCCGGCGGAAGGGGCCGACTCTCCGGACCACAAGGGGACCAATCGTTCACTGCTGGTGGGATCAGCACATCGAGACAGAACACAGCCCCGGGGAAAACTGACAAGTCGAAGCTTTAAACGTGCTCATGCGGCCTAGGTTGATCCGTCAAGCGGCAGCCACATTAGGACAGTTGTGCCCACGCCGACTTCGCTGTGATACTTGACACCGCCGCCATGCCCCTCCAGAACGTTCTTAATGATTGGCACGCCGAGGCCGACACCGAAGGTCTTGGTACTGAACATTGGTTCAAAAATGCGCGCCAGGGTCTCTTTGCTCATGCCCGGCCCATTGTCACTGACGGTGATCTCGTAGCGTTCATCACCTGTCCGGCTGAGAATTTCCAATGTTCCAACCCTGCCGGGGACCTCATCAAATGCCTGCAAGGCATTTGTAATCACATTGATCATGACCCTGCGCAAACGCTCGGGATCCGCCGGGACGACGGTATGCGAGTCTAGCTCCCAATGGAGCTGGACCTCGTCCGGGATGGAAAATTCGCCGAGTAGTTCTGCCAGCCAGGGGCCGATATCGAGCGGCTCTTTCTGAATCGTGCGCTGTCTGGAAAAATCGAGCAGTTCGCTGATGATATTGTCACAGCGTTCAACATTCCGCTCGGCAAGTTTCAGAGGCCTTGCAAGGTGGACATGCTCTTCACCCTTCAACGACTCCTTGAGGAGATAGAGAGAGTTCGCGACCGTACCGAGCGGATTGCGGATTTCGTGACTGACCGTGGCGGTCAACTGACCGAGCACCGCAAGCCTTTCCTTCTGTACGAGTTCCTGCTGGGCGGCCTGCAACTGCTCAGTACGCTCCCGAACAAGCTCCTCAAGTTGAGCACGGTATTTTGCCAGCTCGCTCTCCGCAATTTTGCGGGCAGATATGTCCTGAACCATGGAGATGACCCCGATGGTCTCTCCGGAGAGATCATGCACCGGGGTATTATACCATTCGCAGGTGATCAGCTTGCCACCCTTGGTCATGTTGTCATTCATACCGTGAGCAGATTTATCTCCCGCCTTCAGCTTGGCCCAGACCGGGTCGAACTCCCCCCGGGCCAGTTCGGGAACAATCGTGTCGTATGGCCCCTGGCCAAGCATTTCGGCCTCGGTGAAACCGAAGATGGCCTCGGCTGCCGGATTCCACATATTGACAGTGAACTCAGGTGACCAGAAGATACACCCCAGCGGCATGCGGTCGATCAGCAAGGTCAACCTTTCGTTGGCCTCGCGGATTTTCTCCGCGGCATTCCTGCGCTCGGAGATGTCTCTGACTGCAGCAAGAATTCGCTGCTGGTTGCCGACCATTGCGCTACGCAGTTTGACTTCTGCCCAGAAAAGATCGCCGTTCGCCTTGCGCGCTCGCCATTCGTAAGAAGCTCCTCCGGTTTCTTGCGCCTCCTTGAACTTAAGCAAGACCTTCTCCCGGGTCGTGGAATCATGTCCCGGACTGAATTGCACGAGTCCTCCGGATAAGGCTTGCTCGTAAGTACATGCAAACATTTTCAACGTTGCCTGGTTGACATCGATGACACGCCCACTCACCGCGTCATGGATCAAGAGGGCGTCGCTGGTGGCATTGAAAATTTCCCGGTAATTCTGTTCACTGCGGCTCAATTCGTTGAGCAGCTCCTTCTGCACGGTCACGTCAAGCATAACCCCGAGCAGACGCACCGGTCGATCATTCTCAACCACGACAGTGACCAGGTTGTGCATCCAGACAATTCGTCCGTCTGCGGTAAGCATTCGGTACTCGAAGTCGTGGTCTTGATGCTTTTCCGACATCATCCGGCAATAAGCCTCGGCTTGCTGTATATCTTCCGGATGCGTCTTATGCTCCCAGAAACCAGCATCCGTATACCAGTCATGGATAGGAAAACCGAGCAGGATCTCAGCCTGCCTGCTGACGAACATGAAACGGAGCGAGGGATACTCCATCTCCCAGACAATCCCGTCGATAGAATTGACCAGGTCGCGGAACCGTTGTTCATTAGTGATAATTGACTCTTCGCGAACCTTGATAGCGTGGGACATATTGGTAATCTGGTTGGCCAGGGCGTCGATTTCCGAAAAACCGGAAGGTCGCAAGGCAAATTCGTAGTGACCGCCAGCAATCTGCCCGGCACGATGACCAAGGACGGTCAGCGGTTGGATCAGTCGACGGACGTTCAGAATGGCAATAATGGCGCCCAGTAGAATCGCCATGATCATGACCCCGATCAGGAGATGGCGCATGTTATCGATCGGCGCAAGCATATTGCTCATATTGAGACCGACCCAGACGACCCACTCAGAGTTGGGAATATGGGCCACACTTTCAAGATAGTACTTTGCCCCCTCAATGAACTCCTGGGTTGTCTCCTGGCCTTCAAGGGCCAGGGTAAAGGCGGGGTGGTCAGAGAAATTGACATGCTGAATCTCTTCCGAAACATTCGAGGCGACCAACACCCCTGCGGAGTCGAGAATCGTTGCTTCGACACCACCGTAAAGGGCGGACCGCTGGAGGATTCTGCCAAGACTTCTAACGCGGACATCCGCCAAAAGGTAACCCTGCTGCACAGGCACGCCAACGGCAATTGACGATTCCCCCGTGCCCGTGGACAAGAAAGTGCTGCTCCAGGTTGACTGCTGAATCTTGCCGCCTTCATAAAACAACCGATAGCCAGGAAGGTCCAGCCTGGACTGTGCCCGACGATTGTCCATGAGACTGCTGTGCATGACCTTGCGATCAGCATCAAGATGATAAATCGCTTCAATAAAGAGCGAGTTTTTCACCACGCCGGCGAGATAGGTATCCACGCTGGCAGACCGCAACACCTCAGCGGCCGAGATCGTCTCTTCGACCAGCTGCAGATCAACATACACTTCGTCAAGAAAGGCTTTGACCTCCTCGGCGATACTCTTGGCCCGCATCATGTTGCGTTCGCGGACGCCATCGAGCTGGTAATTGAATATCAACTGAATGTTGAGCAGGCCCAGGAACAGGACAGGAACAGAGGCGACCAGAAGGAAGTTGAAGGTCAAGGCGCGTTTAAGGGAAGAGAGCAAAGGCATGGCAGTCGATCAACCCGTCTATCATTACAAGTAAAACAATCGAGATAGGCCCTGCAGAAGCTGCGGCTCAAAAATTCAGTATTTGTCAGTAGCGGAAGAGGTTTTTGAGAGACGATCTATGATATTGAACATCTCTTTGAGCCGAAACGGTTTACGCAGGATATCGACGGCACCTGCCTGGCGAGCCTGATCAAGCAAGGCCGATTCACTAAAGCCGGTCATCATTACGACCTGAGCGCCTGGGCAGAATCCGCGGATTTCGGCCAGGCTCTCGACGCCGTTTTTACCGGGCAGCTTGATGTCCATGAAGGCAATGTCGTAACAGATGCTCTGGAATTTCCTGATCGCCTCCTCACCGGTACGTGCAATGTCCACCTCACAGTCATGCACCCCCAGAGCTATCATGAGGCTCTCGGCAAAATCCGGATCGTCCTCGACGACCAGTACCTTGGTTGTTTCTTTAGCCATCGGCCACTCCCGGCAGACGTGAAGAACTGGCAATATATATATCACAGAAGAGCGCATGCAGCCACATTAATGCTTTGCAATGCGGCCTGCAGAAAGGCAACCGCCTTTCATTTTACGGGGGACTCAAACGTTTCATAAGAATACGATGAGTTATCCAACACACAATCGGGCTGCTGACTTTGCAGGTGAGATCTGCTGTGGTAAGGTAATCCCATGTTATGTCATCCATTGACTGTACCGAGGAGGGCTGCCTGCATGCAACGTCATCACACCATTCAAATCGTCAATCACCATAGCCAGCCGATCAGCTTACATCCCGCGCCGGTGTTATCAAGCTGCGCCACCTCATTGAACCGGCGAGACCGGATCATGAGCCGAGTCACTGTTCTGTCAATATTTACAGCAGTCTCTGACCTCGAGCTGTAAGCTTTGCTCCCAGTCATACTGCTGGCCGCACATGCGACCGGCATTGCCTTGGTGCTTTTCGTTGCACCTTGGAGTCTGGCCGGTTATGGCATGGCCATCGGATTGCTGCTGATGGTCTGGTTTTTTTTGCGCCATTCGAGTTGGGGCTGGCTGCCGTTTCTATGCCTGCTGCTGATGGCAGGCTTCCTGAATGCATCCCGCGATCTGCGACCACCCGCAGCGGTTCTTCATATCAGTCATTTTGCAGACGGGGCACCCCTGATCCTCGAAGGGCGAATCCTGGTGATGGAAAGCAGGGGGTCCGGTGGCTATCGCCTCCGGGTTGAGATGCGCCAGGTCCATACGCCGCAAGGAAAAACACACGTTTCCGGGGAGATCCTGCTTTACATCAAGGAAGGGACACTCGAGGCTCACCCCGGGCAGGTTATCCGCTGGCGCTCAACTCTCAAGCGACCACTCAGTTTCGGCAACCCGGGTGAATTTGACTATCCACTTTATCTCGCTGCACACGGTATCCATGTGACGGCTTTCATCGCTCAGGCGACGCAGGCCGCGATCCTGGTCAACCAATTCCGGGAGCCGTCAGCACTCCTTGAGGAGTGGCGGCACTTGCTCGCCACTCATATCGCGCAAACCGTACCGGACGAGACGGCCGGACTGCTCCAATCGCTATTGCTCGGCATGCGTGGCGGCATCAGCAATGATCAGCGCGAGCTTCTTTCCGCGAGTGGCGTTGCCCATCTCTTCGCAATTTCCGGGCTGCATTTCGGCCTTCTGGCACTCCTGCTTTACCAGGTAAGCAGATGGGGCTATTCCCTGAGCACGCGCTTGCTGCTCTGGTGCCCGCCGCAGAAGGTTTTGCCGATTCTGCTCCTCTTCCCTTTGGCGATGTATCTGTTTTTGACCGGCAATGCCTGGGCAACCAGGCGGGCCTTCCTGATGGTCACCGTGGTTGCCCTGCTCTTCGCCCGGGGGCGCCGCACTCCGCCACTTTCACTACTGGCAACCGTCGCTCTCTGCCTGCTTCTGGTAGACCCTTTGGCCCTCTTCCAGCCTGGCTTCCAACTCTCCTTCTGCGGGGCCGCGGGAATCCTGGGATGGCTGCCTTACTGGCAGCGGCCTCTGGCACGGCTGGCAAAACCACTGCGCTGGCCACTCTCCCTGATACTAACAACGACCGCCGCGAGTCTGGCAACGGCACCGGCAACGCTCTGGCACTTCCACATGTTGGCCCCTGCCGGCTTGCTGACCAACCTGATTGCCGTCCCCATCGTGGCCTGGGGAGCGGTCCCCGCAGGGCTGGCAAGCATAGGCATCCTCCCCTTCTCCAACATGCTGGCCGACCTTGGCCTGCGGCTTTCGGCCTGGCTGGTCAAACTGGCCCTCGACAGCGTCGGCTGTATCATAGAGTGGCCGGGATTGTCCGCCATTCCATACTACCTCACAGCATCAGCTCTCGTGATACTGATCGGGTCTCTGCTGGTGATGCTGCCATTCGGAAATCGGCCCGGTCACTGGTTCGCCAGACTGGTCATTCTGGCGGTATCTTTGGGTGCCGCCTGGTTGGTCAAGCCGCAGATTGGCGAATTTCAGGTCATTGCACTCAGTGTCGGCCAGGGCGATGCGACCCTTGTCACCCTTTCCGGGGGCAAACACTACCTGATCGACGGCGGCGGCCTGCCCGGATCGAGCATCGACCCGGGAAAGCAGCTGGTCGGGCCGGCGCTGGGGCGCATGGGCATCGATAGCCTGCAGGGCGTCATCCTATCGCACAAGCACCCGGACCACAGCTCCGGGCTGGCCTTTATTCTGCGGCGTTTTCCAGTGAAAAACTTCTACCTTGCCGAAGAAATTGTCGCACTCCCGCCTGAACTTCAGGAAGCTCTTCAGGAGACTGAAGTCAATATTCATCGCATTAATCAAGGGTGGACAAGGCTGCAAATCGGGCAATCTCAGACGCTCAACCTGTTTGCACCGGCACAAAACTCAGCAGATATCAACGAGCGCTCGATTGCAGTTTTTGCCGAGCAGCAAGGACATGGCGTTCTGCTCACCGCGGATCTCGGCAAAAGCGGCTTGTGGCAATTACTGGAAGCCGGTGTGCCAGGAACAACAACCCTCTTGAAATTGCCTCACCATGGCAGCCGCCATGCGCATCCGGAACTCTACCTCGACCGGTTCAAGCCATCGATAGCCTTTGTTTCGTCGGGTCATGGGAACCCATACGGCTTTCCACATCCGCAAACCATCGAGGCATGCTCAGAACAGCAGGTCCGACTGTTCCGTACCGATCTGGAAGGCATGTTGACTTTCCGTTTCCAAGACGGCCGCTGGCAAGCACAGGTCGGAAAACCTTTATAATTGACTCATTTCAAGTAGTTTGGTAATTTGATGCATTGTTTAACCAGAGGCAAATCATGCCAAAATCGAGCATTCTGATTGTTGATGACGAGCTTTTCTTCCGGCGTCTCTTTACCGAGATTCTTGCCGAAAACGATCTCTACGAGATCGAGGCTGTGAGTTCTGGCAAGGAAGCAATGACCTACCTGGGGGGCAAGAATGTCGATGTCATCCTGGCTGATATGGTCATGCCTGAAATCTGCGGACTGGAACTGATCCGCCGCACCCGCTCTTTCGAACCGGCGCCGGATATCATCCTCGCCACAGGTAACGCCACAGTCGAATCCGCCATTCAGGCGCTGAAAAGCGGGGCGCGCGACTATCTGATCAAGCCGTGCAACCCTGAGCAGCTGCGTCACACCATCAAGTCGTGCCTGGAGCAGCGCCGCCTGATCGCAGAGAACAGTCTGCTGCAGAGCCAGATCCGACTTTATCAAAAAGGGCAGCATCTCGCCGGGCAACTCGACATCGGCACCCTTTTCCAGGAGGGGCTGACGTCACTGTTGCAGGAACTTGGAGCAGCGCGCGGTCTGGCGTTCCTCGCCAACCACGCTGACATCAGCCAGATCTGTGCGAATGGTTTCACGGATGACCAGGCCATGAAACTCGCCGTTCAACTCCTTAACAGGACAAAAACTATGGAGCGATCCGGGTCATTATGCCTTTCAGACGACCCGGAAGCCGTCGAGGGCAATCACGACCTGCGTTCTTGCTGGACGTTCCCGATGAAAACGGATCAAGGGCTGTATGGTGCATTGGTCCTCTGCAACCCGAGCGGCTCGGAGCTTCCGGACCCGCTCCCGCTCGAGAGCCTGACTTTTCTTGCCGAACAGATTGCCTTCAGCTTCCGTAATGCCTGCCAGTATCAGGGCGCTCGCGAACTGATCTATACCGACGACCTGACCGGGCTCTACAACCATCGCTACCTGCATATCGCAATCGAGCAGGAAATCCACCGTTCAGAGCGTTATGGCCTGGAGTTTTCACTGGCCTTCATCGACCTGGACCTCTTCAAGAACATCAATGATACGCATGGGCACTTGGTCGGCAGCGGGGTTTTGCGCCAGCTCGGTTTACTGTTGCGCGAGTGCGTCCGCGATGCCGACATGCTCTTCCGTTACGGTGGCGACGAGTTTACTGCGCTGCTGGTTGAAACCGACACCCGTGGTGCCCAGATCGTTGCCGAGCGTATCCGGTTGGCCATCGAAAACTTCGATTTCGACACTGGCCAGGGACACACCGGCCGTCTGACGGCAACCGTAGGCCATGCCACCTATCCCATTCACGCAACCACCAGGAACAAATTGATCGACCTGGCTGACAAGGCAATGTATCTGGGCAAGCAGGACCGCAACATATCCCGGAGTGCCTCTGATGTCCGCGTCAGGTGACCGACAGAACGTTTGCCGTCGCACCCAACAGGCAACGACCATATCCCTGAGTTCACACAAACCACCCAAAGGGCCTGTCTATGCATAACCTGTCTGTCCCAAGAATTCTCGCGACAGATCAGGTAAACGCAAAATCAACTGACATGCGGAGAGAAAAAGGCCATCCTGACAACCTACCGGTTGACGGGTTGCGCGATAACGAGTAAAAAGCCCTACACAATTGATAATCTGGAAAAGAGCAGGCAGGAGAAGTCAAAGAGTGATAAGTTCATGTTCCTGTATTCTCTCTTTTGTAGTCAATTTCTACATCCTCTCAACCGATGGAGTGATATAACCGTGGGCATTACCGGCATTAAAGGCATGAACGACATCCTACCCGGCGAGATTGAAACCTGGCAGCATCTCGAAGAGCAGGCTCGACGGATTTTCAGTGCTTTCGGCTACCGGGAAATTCGCGTGCCGGTCGTTGAAAAAACCGAGTTGTTCTGTCGTTCGATAGGTGAAACAACCGATATTGTCGAGAAGGAGATGTATACCTTCAGTGACAAAGGCGGCACTTCGATGACCCTGCGTCCGGAAGGCACGGCCCCCGTGATGCGTGCTTTCATTGAGCACAAGCTCTACGCCCAGGAATCGATCTCGAAGCTCTACTATATTGGCCCGATGTTCCGCCACGAACGTCCACAGAAAGGGCGCTATCGTCAGTTCCACCAAATCGGGGCCGAAGTGATCGGTGTCGATGACCCGAAAATCGACGCCCAGGTGCTGGCCATGCTAAGCCACTACTTTGCAGCGACACAGATCCCTGATGTCGCTCTGCAGATCAACTCCCTTGGCTGTCCCGAATGTCGACCAGCCTATCGAGAAAACCTGATTGAGTTCCTGGAGCAGCGCCTCGCGGTTCTCTGCTCAGACTGCCAGCGCCGTTACACCAGTAACCCACTGCGTGTTCTGGACTGCAAGGTTCCCGGCTGCAAGGAGGCCACCCTGGCGGCACCGGCCATGCTCGACAACCTTTGTCTCGGCTGCGAAACGCATTTCAAACAGGTCAGGGAGCACATGGATACCCTGTCGGTCGGTTACACGATCAACCCACGCATGGTGCGCGGTCTCGATTATTACACGAAAACGACTTTCGAGATGGTCACCGGCAGTCTCGGGGCCCAGAATGCCGTAGCAGCCGGAGGCCGCTACGATGGCTTGATAAGCGACCTTGGCGGTCCGGAACTGCCTGGCATCGGCTTTGCCATCGGCCTGGAGCGGCTGGCTCTGATGCTTGGCGAGCAGAGCATCGAACCGCCGCGACCTGAGCTGTTTATAGCAACGTTGGGAGAATCTGCAACCAATGCCGGCTTTGCCATGCTGACCCGTCTGCAGCGCCAAGGTTTTCTGGTTGAGATGGAATATACCGGAAAAAGTCTCAAGGCCCAGCTGCGCCGTGCTGACAAGTTGCGGGCTCGCCGGGTTCTGATCCTCGGCGAAGACGAACTGGCCCGTGGCGTTGCCCAGCTGCGCTACATGGACTCCAGCATCCAGGAAGAGGTCGCCCTGAACGGGTTGGAAAACCGCCTTCTCAACGAAATTCTTGATGCTTGACGCTCTTCAGGAGCGCCGATATAATATCTGCTTGCCTTGTTTGAGCCCCCCTGGTAAGTGAGCACAAATCAACTTATATTCTAAGGAGCTACTCCCTTGAGCGATATTCTCGGAGACTGGAAAAGAACACACTTCTGCGGTGAACTGCGCAAAGAGCATATCGGACGACAGGTCTGCCTGATGGGCTGGGTCCACCGCCGCCGTGACCATGGCGGCCTGATCTTTATCGATCTGCGCGACCGAACCGGCATCGCCCAGCTTGCTCTCGACCCGGACCGCGACCCGGAAGCTCATGCCAAAGCGGAAGCGATTCGCAATGAATTCGTCATAGCAGCAATCGGCACAGTCTCCCCGCGCCCTCAAGGGACCGTCAATCCAAAGATGCCGACCGGAGAAGTTGAAATCGAGATCAGCGAACTGCGCATCCTCAACATCGCCAAAACCCCACCGTTCATGCTCGACGAATTTACCGAGGTCGCCGAAAACCTGCGGCTCAAGTACCGCTACCTCGACCTGCGCCGAGAAGCCATCCAGAAGAACCTGATCCTGCGCCACCAGGTCGCTCAGACGGTCCGCAGCTACCTGACCGACAATGGTTTTCTCGAGATAGAAACTCCAATGCTGACCAAAAGCACCCCGGAAGGGGCCCGTGACTACCTCGTACCGAGCCGTGTCAACCTGGGTAATTTCTATGCACTGCCGCAGTCTCCTCAGCTCTTCAAGCAATTGCTCATGGTCTCCGGCTTCGACCGTTACTTCCAGATCGTCAGGTGTTTCCGGGACGAAGACCTGCGTGCCGACCGTCAGCCCGAATTCACCCAGATCGACTGTGAGCT
The DNA here is from genome assembly GCA_024641085.1 of Geobacteraceae bacterium. Taxonomy (GTDB): domain Bacteria; phylum Desulfobacterota; class Desulfuromonadia; order Desulfuromonadales; family BM103; genus JAHEDT01. The sequence goes on from JAHEDT010000003.1 coordinate 69,337, forward strand.
CTCTTTCGTCGACCGCGACGACGTCATGGCCGTTATGGAAGGGATGATTGCCAAAGTATTCAAGTCCGCCATCAATGTCGATGTCATCCTGCCGATACCGCGCTTGACTTTTGCCGAAGCGTTGGACCGTTACGGGGTTGACAATCCCGACCTGCGCTTTGAGATGGAACTCGTCAACCTTACCGAAATCGTCAAGGACTCGGGGTTCAAGGTCTTCGCTGAAGTCGCTGCAAAGGGCGGCCTGGTCAAGGCATTGAACGCCAAGGGCTGTGCAACCTTCTCCCGCAAGGAACTCGATGGCCTGACTGACTTCGTCGCCATCTACGGCGCCAAGGGACTGGCCTGGGTCAAGATTCAGGAGGACGGCAGCTGGCAGTCACCAATCGCCAAATTCTTTACCACGCAGGAACTGGCCTCCATCGGTGCTGCACTCGACGCGCAACCTGGCGACCTCCTGCTCTTTGGTGCGGACAAACCGGCGGTTGCCAACGAAGCGTTGGGCCGACTGCGCGGTCACCTCGGCAACAAGCTGGGGCTGGCCAACCCGAACAGCTACAAGTTCGCCTGGGTAACCGATTTCCCGCTGCTGGAATGGGACGGTGAAGAGCGCCGCCACGTCGCGGTGCATCACCCTTTCACGGCCCCCCTGGACGAAGATATCCCTCTGCTCGACACCGAACCCGGCAAGGCACGCGCCAAGGCATACGACCTGGTCCTGAACGGTTCGGAAATCGGCGGTGGCAGCATTCGTATTCACAACCAGGCCGTGCAGAGTCGGATGTTCAACCTGCTCGGCATCGGAGAAGAGGAAGCACAACAGAAATTCGGCTTCCTCCTGGATGCCCTGGAATATGGGGCTCCGCCGCACGGCGGCATCGCTTTCGGCCTTGACCGGGTCATGATGATATTGACCGGAGCGGGCTCCATCCGTGATGTCATAGCCTTCCCGAAAACCCAGAAAGCGACCTGCCTCATGTCAGAAGCGCCTGGGGTCGTGGATGAGAAACAACTGCGTGAGCTCGGCATCCGCCTGGCTGCACCCTCGCAGCAGAAACAGTCTTAAACCGGCAGCACTTGAAATGGGCTGATCGATCAATGTTGCGTTGCGTGTTCTTTCTCTGCATAGCCGCTCTCCTGTGCTCTTGCGCCAAACCGCCGCTGCTCGAACTGGATGCCGCGGAGTACATGGTCACCAGGGCCCGTGAGAAGCAGGCCCTGGTGTTTGCACAGTCGGAATTCCTGGCCGCACACAATGCCCTGGATGATGCACGCAAAGCCATCGAGGAGTCAGACTACAAGGGTGCACGTGACACCCTCGATTTTGCCTTGCTGCATGCGCGTCGCGCAGTGGTTCTTTCCGAGCAGAGACAGATCAGGCGCACTCTTCAGGAGGCAGCGCAAAAACGCCGGGCCCTGGAGGAGGAAAAAGCTCGCCTGGAGGCTCTGCAATCTGTGCAAGAAGACACGTCGCATCTGGTTGAACCACCCAAGCCCGCCCCCATGCCCGTCCCCAAGCCTGCGCCCAAACGGAAGCCCAAAATTGTCAAGGTCAACAACTACGGTGTTGGCGAAGGGGAAACCCTCTGGACCATCTCCGCACAACCGCAGGTCTACGGCGAGGGCTTGCTCTGGCTCTTGCTTTACCAGGCCAATCGTGACCAGATCAAGGACCCCCGGCAAATCTTTCCCGGTCAGACACTCAGCATTCGTCGTGACATGACCGAAAAGGAGCTCGAAGACGCCCGCCAGAGAGCTCGCGAATCGGACATCTTCCCGGTTCCCGGAGCCGCACCTGCGAAGCAATAAAAAACCGTTTCCAAGCTCATCCCTGCGACCTATTCCACAGCCTCCACATCAGGCAAGCGACCGTTATAGAAATCTCTCGGGGCCACCCCAGTCCGCCTTTATAAAACAGCCATAGCGCAACCTGTCAACCCTCTGCAGAGACCAACCTGGAAGCTCAGCCTACCTATAGAAATTCGTTATCTTTTGATTAAAAGAGCCCCTGTTTTTGATCCCGCAAGAGGTCACACTTTTTCCTTGACAGTCACAAGACCGTTTGTATACTGTATACACCTTCCCGCAAGCCCGTCTTGCGTGTTTTTTTCTTTATACTTAATGCCTCTGGCAATCCTGATATTAACCCTCTAAGGAGAGAGACATGTCATCGAAGATTATCTGGACAGAAATTGATGAAGCACCCGCATTAGCAACCTACGCTTTCCTCCCGATCGTAAAGGCATTCTGCAAAGGAACGGGCGTTACAGTCGAAACCAGGGACATTTCCCTGTCTGGTCGAGTTATCGCGAATTTCCCTGAAAATTTGACCGCAGAACAAAAAGTTCCTGACTACCTCTCCGAGCTTGGCGAACTGGTCAAGACTCCCGAAGCCAACATCATCAAGCTACCGAACATCAGCGCCTCGATTCCACAGCTCCAGGACTGCATCAAGGAGCTGCAGGGTAAAGGCTACAATATCCCCAGCTATCCGGAAGAGGCCAACACCCCGGCAGAAAAGGAACTGCAGGCCCGTTTCGCCAAGTGTCTCGGTTCCGCTGTCAACCCGGTGCTGCGTGAAGGCAACTCCGACCGTCGCGCTGCTGCTTCGGTCAAGAAGTTTGCCCAGAAAAATCCGCACCGCATGATGCAGGACTGGCCCGAAGTCTCCCAGTGCCGGGTTGCTCACATGAACGGCGGCGATTTCTACGAAACTGAAAAATCGGTGACCATGGACAAGGCTGACACCGTCAAGATCCAGTTTGTGGATGCTGCTGGTCATGTGACCGTGAAGAAGGAAGGCCTGGCCCTGAAGGCCGGTGAAGTACTAGACAGTTCGGTTATGAAGGTTGCTGCACTGCGTGATTTCTACGCCAAGACCGCAGCCGAAGCCAAAGAAAAGGGCGTTCTGCTCTCCCTGCACCTCAAAGCGACCATGATGAAGATCTCCGATCCGATCATGTTTGGCCACTGTGTCTCGGTATACTTCAAGGAGGCCCTTGACAAGCATGCCGAAACTCTGAAATCGATCGGCGCCAACCCGAACTACGGCATGGCTGACATCCTTGCCAAGCTCAACAAGCTTCCTGCTGACAAAAAATCCGAGATCGAAGCCGATATCAACGCCTGCTATGCAAACCAGCCGGCACTGGCCATGGTCGACTCTCGCAAGAACATCACGAACCTGCATGTACCGAACGATATCATTGTCGACGCCTCCATGCCCAACGTTGTACGCGACGGCGGCCGGATGTGGAACCTGCAGGACCAGCTTCAGGATACCATCGCCATGGTTCCTGACCGCTGCTATGCAACCATATACCGCGAGATCGTTGAAGACGCCAAGCGTAACGGCCAGTTCAACCCGGCCACCATGGGCAGCGTCGCCAACGTCGGTCTGATGGCCCAGAAGGCCGAAGAATACGGCTCCCATGACAAGACCTTCGAAGCTCCTTCAACCGGAAAATTCCAGGTCGTCGACTCCGCTGGCAAGGTTCTGCTTGAGCAGCCGGTCGATACGGGCGACATCTACCGCTCCAGCCAGGCCAAAGACATTCCGATCAAGGACTGGGTCAAACTGGCAGTAACCCGCGCCAAGGCTTCAGGCGAACCGGCCATTTTCTGGCTCGACGAAAAGCGCGGCCACGATGCCGAGATCATCAAGAAAGTCAACAAGTATCTGCCAGAATTCGATACGACCGGGTTGGACATCCGCATCATGACTCCTGTCGATGCGATGAACTTCTCGCTCGAGAGGGTTCGCAAAGGGCTGAACACCATCTCCGTCACAGGCAACGTACTGAGAGATTACCTCACCGATCTTTTCCCGATCCTCGAACTGGGCACCAGTGCCCGCATGCTTTCCATCGTCCCGTTGTTGGCCGGTGGCGGATTGTTCGAAACCGGTGCCGGCGGTTCGGCTCCTAAGCATGTCCAGCAGTTTCTTAAAGAAGGACACACCCGCTGGGATTCCTTGGGTGAGTACTGTGCCCTGGTCCCGTCCCTGGAACTGGTTGCCAAAAACTACGACAATGCGAAAGCCGCCGTTCTGGCCGAGACTCTTGATACAGCGATTGGCATGTACCTTGAAAACCAGAAACTGCCTTCCCGCAAGGTCAGGGAACTCGACAACCGTGGCAGCAGTTTCTTCCTTGGTTTGTACTGGGCCCAGGCACTCGCCGCACAGGACAAGGATGCTGACATAAAGGCACGCTTTACCAAGGTCGCCAAGCAATTGGCAGAGAGCGCGACCAAGATCGACCAGGAACTGATTGACTGCCAGGGCCAGCCGGTCGACATCGGCGGTTATTTCCGCCCAGACCCGGTTATGGCGGACAAAGCGATGCGCCCCAGCGCCACACTGAACGCGATCATTGACAAGATTTAATCAGTATGCAATAACAGCCGGGACGGAGTCTGCAGCTCCGTCCCGATTATTTATTCCAACCAACTGAGGAGAGAGACAATGGCTAGACCAAAAATTGCGTTGATCGGTGGTGGACAGATTGGTGGCGTGCTGGCTCAGCTTTGTGCCCTGCGCGAACTGGGTGACGTGGTGCTGTTCGACATCGTCGAAGGCCTGCCCCAGGGCAAGTGCCTGGACATTGCCGAGGCTGCTCCCGTAGATGGTTTCGACATCAACCTGAAAGGGACCAACAGCTACGAGGACATCAAGGGCGCCGATGTGGTCATCGTCACCGCCGGACTCCCCCGCAAGCCCGGCATGAGCCGCGATGACCTGATTGAAGTCAACTCCAAGATCATGACCTCGGTGGCCGAAGGAATCAAGAAATACGCTTCGAAATCATTCGTAATCGTCATCTCCAACCCGCTCGACGCCATGGTCACCCTGTGCCAGAAAATCACCGGTTTCCCCTACAACCGTGTGATCGGCCAGGCCGGCGTACTCGACTCGGCCCGATTCAAGGCGTTCATCGCCTGGGAACTGGGCGTATCGGTCAAGGACGTCAACGCCATGACCCTCGGTGGCCACGGCGATGACATGGTGCCCCTGGTCCGCTATGCCAGCGTTCAGGGAATCCCGGTTCTCGAACTGCTCGAGAAGAAGTACAAGTCGAAGAAGAAGGCCAAGGAAGTCATGGACGCCATGGTCAAGCGGACCCGCGGCGCCGGTGGTGAAGTCGTTGCTCTGCTCAAGACCGGCTCAGCCTTCTATAGCCCGGCCTCCTCGGCGATCGCCATGGCCGAATCGTTCCTCAAGGACCAGAAACGTGTCCTGCCAACCTGCGTCTATCTGAATGGTGAGTTCGGCATCAAGGGCTACTACGTCGGCGTGCCGGTCGTCATCGGCTCTAAAGGTGCTGAGAAGGTCCTCGAGTTTAAGCTCGATGCAGAAGAGCAGGCGATGATGGACAAGTCCGTCGCAGCCGTCAAGGGGTTGGTAGACAGTCTCAAGTTCTAACCTGCCTCGGCCTCTTTGTGAGTCCAAAGAAGGGCAATGGCAACATTGCCCTTCTTTCTTATCCCGGCAATAATTTGATCTTGATTTCCGAATTTTTTAGCTGCACTAAATATACGGGAAAAAGTATACAGTATCCAAAATTATTGTGGAACGAGAGCGGCAATCATGCTATCTTTCGCCGCAAAATTCGCCTTTTGCGGCGAAATCCAAGAACAAAGGAGACAAACCAGAATGAGTGGTGCCAGACTCGAAATCATCGAGCGCAACTGCAAAGGCTGCAGCATCTGCGTTGAATTCTGCCCGAAGAATGTCCTGGAGATGGACGTCTTCCTGGTCACGGCCCCGCGGCCGGAAGACTGCATCAAGTGCATGCAGTGCGAGCTGCTCTGCCCGGACTTCGCCATCAAGGTCCATGACGAGTAAACGTCTATTTCTATACAAGGAGAGTGAACGTGGCTAAAAAAGTTGCTCTGTTACAGGGGAACCAAGCCTGTGCCGCCGGCGCCGTATACGCTGGTTGCAAATTCTTTGGTGGCTACCCCATCACCCCGTCGACCGAGGTCGCCGAGGAGCTGTCGATTTCGCTGCCAAAAGTCGGCGGTAAGTTTATCCAGATGGAAGATGAGATCGGCGCCATGGCTTCGGTGATCGGCGCTTCCTTGACCGGTATGAAATCGTTAACCGCGACTTCTGGCCCCGGCGTCTCCCTCAAGCAGGAGCTGATCGGCTATGCCTGCATCGCTGAAGTTCCCTGCGTCATCATCAACGTCATGCGCGGCGGTCCGTCCACCGGCATGCCGACTGGCCCCGGCCAATCCGATGTCATGCAGGCCATGTGGGGGACCCATGGTGATCATGCCGCCATCGCCCTGGTGCCGAGTTCGGTACAGGAGATTTTCAGCGAAACGGTGCGCGCCTTCAACCTGGCCGAGAAATACCGCATGCCGGTACAGGTCCTGTTTGATGAGATCGTCGGCCACATGCGCGAGCGCATCGTATTCCCCGAGCCAGGCGAACTCGAAGTTATCGATCGCGAAGCTCCGACTGATGGCCCTGACACCTACAAGCCCTATGACTCCACCAAGGGCCAGATTCCGCCACTGGCGTCTTTCGGCTCCGGGTACAAGTTCCATGTCACCGGCCTGAACAAGGCCGATGACGGTTTCCCGACCACCAAGGCCAGCCTGGTCGACGCCGAAGAACGCCGCCAGGTCGACAAGGTCATGGACAATGTCGCCGATATCGAATCGAATGAAGAGTACCTGACCGAGGACGCCGAGGTCGTGATCTGGGCCTTCGGTTCGACCGCCCGTTCCGCCCGCTACGCTGTTAACGAGCTGCGCAAGGAAGGGATCAAGGCCGGTCTGTTCCGCCCCATCACGCTCTGGCCCTTCCCTACGAAACGTACGGCCGAGTTGGCTGTTCAGTGCAAGGCGATCGTGGTGGCCGAGATGAACCTCGGCCAGATGATCCACGAAGTCGAGCGTGCGGCCAAGGGCAACTGCGTCGTCGCTGGGGAATTCCGGGTCGACGGCGAACCGATCAATCCCGCGCAGATCATGAAGAAAGTCAAGGAGGTCCTCTAATGGCTTACGATTACGAAAAGTCGATCCGTCCCGGCAAGCTGCCGCACATCTGGTGCCCGGGCTGCGGCCACGGCATTGTCATGAAGGGCCTGATCCGGGCCATGGACACCTGCGGCCTGGACCGCAAGAATACTGCTATCGTCTCCGGCATCGGCTGCGCCAGCCGCCTCCCCGGCTACCTCGATGCCTGCACCCTGCACACTGCCCATGGCCGTGCTGCGGCCTTTGCCACTGGAGTCAAGATGGCCAAGCCGGAGATGACCGTGATCTGCTGTGGTGGTGACGGCGACGGGACTGCCATCGGCGGCAACCACTTCATCCATGCCTGCCGCCGCAACATTGACATGACCTACGTGCTGATGAACAATTTCATCTACGGCATGACCGGCGGTCAGTTCTCACCTTGCACCCCCACCGGTGCCAAGGCGTCGACGACCCCTTACGGCAATCCCGACCCGATCTTCGACATCTCCAAGCTGGCCATCGGAGCCGGTGCCACCTTCGTGGCCCGGACCACCGCGGCACACCCCCGCGAGATCGACAAGCTGATTGTTCAGGGAATTCAGCACAAGGGGATGTCCATCATTGAGGTCCTGGACGACTGCCCGACCACCTATGGCCGCCGCAACAAGTTCCGCTCCGTCGTTGATATGATGAAGCATCTCAAGGCCAACGCAGTGCCGATCAAGGCGGCCGCCAAAATGACTGCCGAGCAGCTTCAAGGCAAGTTCCTGACCGGCGTGTTGTTTCACGATACCGAGAAGCCAGAGTACTGTGCCCAGTACGCTGAAGTTATCAAGAAGGCGCAAGGCGCCTGATCATTACACTAAGGAGAAAGAACCATGGCTGAACGTTATGAGCTTCGCTTTTCCGGTGCGGGTGGTCAGGGCCTGATCACCGCCGGAATCATCCTCGCCGAGGCCGCTTCCATCATTGAAGGCAGAAGTGCCGTGCAGTCACAGAGCTACGGCCCTGAAGCCCGTGGCGGCGCTTCGAAGTCCGAGGTCATCATCTCTGACCAACCAATTGACTATCCCAAGGCAACGATTGTCGACGCCTGCCTGGCCATGACCCAGGAAGCCGCCGACAAATACGCGAACGGCATCAAGGAAGGTGGCCTGCTGCTGCTCGACGCCGACTTCGTGCAACGTGCCCCGCAGGGTAATTTCAAGGTGTACCGCTTGCCGATCATGCGCATGGCCAAGGAAGACATCGGCCGTGAGATTGTCGCCAACGTCGTCGCCCTCGGAGCGATGATTGGTCTGACCGGTGTGGTTACCAAGGAAGCCGGTGAGCAGGCGGTTCTGCGCAAGGTGCCCGAAGCTTTCAAGGAGTTGAACAAAAAGGCTTACAATATGGGTTATGAAAAAGGCAAGGAACTGATTAACTGAACATTGTACAATCCCAGCAATACAAACCCCGGCAGATCACATCTGCCGGGGTTTTCTTTCCTGTCCTATCATTAAAGAGATGCCGAGGTTGAAGCTCGAGAAAGACTGAAGCACTCCTCTGAAGCAAGAATTTCATTTCGAGCTCTCTTGCATCATCTTCCAGGTATCGTTAACCGCCATCATTTAGTTGTATCCAGGCAAGGCCATAAGTATCATTTTGTTGCCGCCTTGATATTGACATACTGGGTACTGAGACATAATTTATCAGGATCTGAAAACCATTTTCGGAGCACTCACCATGCCTGTTTATGAATTCTATTGTGCAGACTGCCACGCTATCTTCAACTTTTTTTCACGACGGGTGCGTACCGACAAAAGCCCGTCCTGTCCGCGCTGCAACAAGCCCGGCCTCAAAAAACTGGTTTCCAACTTCGCCATCTCCCGCAACCTTCAGGAGCAGGAGAACGGAATGCCGGATCTCGATGCGTCGAAAATGGAACAGGCCATGATGGCCCTGGCCGGCGAGATGGAAAGTATGAACGAGGACGACCCGAAAGCCATGGCCAGCTTCATGCGCAGGTTCTCCAATATGACCGGCATCAATCTCGGCGATAGCGCCGAAGAGGCTTTGAGCCGTCTCGAAGCCGGTGAGGATCCGGAACAGGTCGAAGCGGAGATGGGCGACCTGTTCGATGGCGACAACCTCTTCAGTCAGAAAAAGCTCAGGGGTCTGAAGAAAAGATACCTGCCACCGGAACATGATGATACGCTTTACAGCCTTGACTAAGCAGTCCGGCATTCAACATGATGAGAAAGGGGCCAGCATCGCGATGCCGGCCCCTTTCTCATTAGCGACAAATTGCCGGGCCTGACCCGTCAGCCTTCCTCTTCGCGAATACACTGTTCAGCCAAGGCCACAGCGGCCGGCGTGCCGATGAATACCGGCGCACGCAAATCGACGCTGTCCGGCTCGATATCGAGAATCCGCCGGCGACCATCCGAAGCTGCACCACCGGCCTGCTCGACCAGGAAAGCCATGGGGTTCAGTTCGTAGAGCAGGCGCAGCTTACCCGACGGCGCGTCGGTCAGATGCGGGTACATGAAAACCCCGCCACGCTTGATCAGCAGCTGGTTGATATCAGGGACAAAACCTCCGGAATAGCGCAGCTTGGTACCGTTCTCTTCGAGGGTACGGGCAAACCTCTCCGTACCTGGAGTGTATTTGCTGCGCAGACCGCCCGGCGAATAAATCCTGGCTGGCCCGGTCATTCGGATATTCTGGTAGTTCAGCGTATACTCCATCAGGCTGTTCATACCGAATTCGTGCACACCCTTTCCCGTCGAATAGACAAGCGTCGTACGCGGTCCGTACAAGATGTACATCGCCGCAACCTGGTTGCGGCCGGGTTGCAACAGGTTGCCCCCCTTGTAGATGGACACGATCGTGCCCACGGCCATGTTGACATCAACCAGCGAAGAACCGTCGAGCGGATCGAAGGCCACGGAGAACTTGTCTTCGTTGTCCGGGTCGATCGAGACAACTTCGTCGCTTTCCTCGGAGACCAGGTTGGCCACCACGCCGGAATGTCTGAGCCGCTTGATGATGATCCGGTCGGAGAGCACGTCCAGGGCAAGCTGTTTTTCGCCGTAGAGGTTCGAGGTCCCCGCCATGCCCAGATCACCGGTGCGAATGGCATTGATGATGTATTTGGACGCATCGGCAATCTCGCAGATCAGGCGGGTTAGATCCCGGTCCTCGTCATTCTCACGCAGATGACGGCGCAGATCGATCTGCAATGGTGTCGAATTGAAATGCTCCACGGCAAGACTCCTTATAGCCAGGCAATTTGCAGGTGGCACCAGTTTAGACCAAATGAACCTGACCGGCAAGTCAGACCTCAAACCCTCTGGCAGTCCCTTGACGACCTGGATATAGCTGATAGTATAAAATATCAAAGATACTATTATCTTACGGGATTGGAGCTCGCCATGACTGATCAGGAGAAACAGAAGCCGCCAGCAATGGAAGTCAATGCACCGGATGAAGTCCATGATGAACACCCCTCAGAGCAACATGATCGTTTCCGGGAAACCACCGACAAGATCTGGGGGAGTACCAAGCATGCTTGGAGCACTGCGACCTTTAAAGCCAACCAGTACAAAAAACTGGTCCAGAAGAAAATTGACCTTGCGGCCCTGCACAAGAAGATCGGTGCGGCCCACGCCGACCTCGGCAAGTTGATTGATGATCTACGCGAGGAGGGGAAAAAGAACATCATGAACCTGGCCGAAGTCAGGGAAATCCTGACCCGTCTCGATGAATTGAAAACGGAAGCGGCAGCGCTTGAAGAAGAGATCGAGCAGATCAGGACCGAAGGGCTGCCGCACAATGAAGAGATACCGGAACAAAAAAACGCATAATTCACTCTTCCTGGCGGGCCTGCCAGTCGCGAGGATTGGCAGGCCTCTTTATTCGGCGGTCACGTTAGAGATCGGCAATGGACAACCTTGGACCTGCACCGTCAGCAAGACTCGATCTCAGGCGGGCAAGTCATCACGGGGGCGACATCCCTGCTGAAGGATCGTCTGCATTTCAGCGTGGATCAGGCCGTTGCTGGCCAGGCATTCGAGGCAATCAAGTCCCATCGAACAGCCATCAAAATCACTCACCATGCCGCCAGCCGCCTCCACCAGCAAAACCCCGGCGGCAAGATCCCAGGGTTTGAGCTTCATCTCCCAGAAGCCGTCAAAACGCCCGGCGGCCACACTGGCCAGGTCAAGACTGGCAACTCCCGGCCGTCGACACGCCTGGGCCGCCTTCTGGAAGTGGTTAAAATGATCGTAGTTGTTCGCTCTGCACTGCTTGTGATCGTAGGCAAATCCGGTCGCCAACAGCGCATGCTCCAGTGAAGCGATCGTGGAAACCCTCAGGCGGCGATCATTCAGAAACGCCCCGACGCAGCGCTCGGCCCAATAAAAATCACCCATGTACGGATTGTATACGGCGCCGAGTTCCAGGCGGCCACTCACTTCTAATGCGACTGAGACCGCAAACCACGGGAAGCCGTGGGCGTAATTCGTCGTGCCGTCGAGCGGATCAATGATCCAGCGATACTCCGATTGCGGTCGGCAATAATCACTCTCCTCTGCCAGGATTTCATGGTCGGGGAACCGCTCGGTGATCAGTTTGACGATCAGGGACTCCGACATCCGGTCCGCTTCGGTCACCAGATCGTAATCCCCCTTGAATTCAACCCGTATGTCGCGCTCGAACTTTTCCATGAGCACTTGACCCGCTTCACGGACAGCCCTGTTGAGTAGATTCTTCATGGCAACCGCCTCATGAGTCGAGCTGCCCGGATCTCAGCATCTCCCCTGTCTCCCGGTCGAAACTGACCAGTCCTTCCTCTTCGCACCAGATGCGGGTAGCCCCAACAACTGCGAGAGGAATGCAGAGCAACTGAAAGAAGGGGATGGCGAGGATCGCCATGACGCCACAGGCGAAACCGAGCATGAGGAATTTTCGCGCCATAATATAATTTTTCTGCTCACGGAAGAACTGGCGTTTGCGTACCATGACGAAACCAAGGTACTCGAAGCAGAGGAAAAAAAGCGTCAGACTGACCGCCATGACCGTATAGATACTGTTGCCAATCCCAGGCAGCAGGTTGAGTGGCAGGATCAAAACCATGATCACGACGAATACCCACATCTTTCTGGCCTCAAGGAGGATCGTCTGCCAGGCATCGCGTAAAAACCGGCCGAAGGAGAAGGATTCATCATTAATCTTGCCGCTTAGGACCTCTTCGGTGCGCTCCGAAAGCAGGTCGTTGAACGGCGACGCCAGCAGGTTGCCGACCACGGTGAAGGTGAAGAACACCAGCACCGCTGTCAGCAGGACGGCGACCACCCAGAGGAACCAGTAAAGCACGGACCAGTACCAGGCCTCTCCTTGAGGAATGTATTCCACAACCGTGTTGCCGAAAAAATCCAGGCCGAGGTATACGGCCCCGGAGAAGACAACCAGGTTGATCAGAAAAGGGATCACGATGTACTGGAGCAGCCGCGGGTTGTGCCTCAGGATCCTCAGGCTTCGGAAAGGGGCAAAAAACCCACGGGAAAAGTTATCGACAAAGTTTCTCTTTATCAGCTCGGGCATGAAACATCTCCTCAAAGGCTTTACCTGAAACTATCAAAAACCGGCCCCAGCCACCAACGGCTTGCTTTTGAGCACGCTGTGTCCAAGTTTCTGCTTTGGATCCACCGGTCAATCATACCAGCTCCTGCCTAAATATCAGGCCATGGTTGCCTGACAAATAGGCAAAGGCAACGGGCCTGACCCGGGTAAGCCCAGTAAACCCCTGTAATTACAGGATACAAATCCGGCACAAGTATTGAAATAAGGCCTGAGATGGCGGGGACAACGGTGTCCGGAGCCAGCTACAAAAGACAAGGAGGTCTACATCCATGGATTCAGCGGTCCAATCTCTCACCCGCTCCGGCGATGTCCTGTTCCTGATGCTGGGCGCCGTCATGGTCTTTGCCATGCACGCCGGCTTTGCCTTTTTGGAGGTCGGCACCGTCCGCAAGAAAAACCAGACCAATGCCCTGGTCAAGATCCTTACCGACTGGTCTGTCTCGACGGTCGTCTATTTTTTGATCGGCTACCCGATCGCCTACGGCATCAACTTCATCATCTCTGTCGACGGCGTCATCTCTGCCGAGAACCTGCTGGGCGCTGATCAGGGTTATCAACTGGTGCGATTCTTTTTCCTCCTCTGCTTCGCAGCCTGCATTCCGGCGATCATATCCGGTGGGATTGCCGAACGAACCCGTTTCTGGCCCCAAGTCCTGGCCGGAGCTATTTTTGCCGGGCTCACCTACCCGTTCTTCGAATCACTGATCTGGGGGCAGAACAGCTCCGTTCTGCAGGCCTGGTTCACTGGGACATTTGGCGCACCATTCCATGATTTTGCCGGCAGTGTCGTCGTTCACTCCATAGGCGGCTGGCTCGCCCTCACCGCTGTGCTCCTGCTCGGCCCCCGCATGGGCCGCTGGGTCCGTGGCAAAAGCCATGCCATACCGGTCAGCAACATCCCTTTCCTGGCCCTTGGCAGCTGGATTCTCGCCATTGGCTGGTTCGGCTTCAACGTGATGAGTGCACAGAGCCTGAGCGGCATTTCCGGCCTGGTGGCAGTTAATTCTCTCATGGCCATGGTTGGCGGCGTCATCTTTGCCGTGGTTGCCACCAAGTGCGACCCCGGTTTCGCCCACAACGGCGCCCTGGCCGGCCTGATCGCCATCTGTGCCGGATCCGACATCGTTCACCCCCTCGCCGCCTTTCTGATCGGCGGCTTAGCCGCCCTGATTTTCGTCTATGGTTTCCAATGGGAGCAGGAGACCCTCAAGATAGACGATGTCCTTGGCGTCTGGCCATTGCATGGTATTATCGGCACCTGGGGCGGCCTCTCTGCCGGCATCTTCGGCTATAAAGAGCTCGGCGGCCTCGGCGGGGTCAGCTTCCAGTCTCAGTTGGCAGGGAGCCTGCTGGCCATAGTCTATGCCCTGGTCACTGGCTTTATTGTCTACACTATCATCGTCAAATTATTCGGCTTCCGCCTTGAACAGGAGGAGGAGTTCCGCGGGTCTGACCTCTCGATTCATCACATCACCGCTTACCCAGAAGACAAGGTCACCTGATCTGCGCAGCTCATGACCTCTCCTCGAACGGCCTTGGGAGAGCCCGAGGCCGTTGTTTTTTCCTGCGGTATCGGACGAGAAGGCTCCCCTCTGATGAAGGTGCCAACGCGTACGGCACGGCATCACCAGAGTCGTGTTTCTGTCCACATAAGGTTGACAGGTGCCCTCGAGTCGGGGTAGAAGCCATTCAGGATTCCTGTTCACCCCGAGATATCCAACCTGACAGTGCTGTTACCCGGAGTGTTTTAATGCGCCATTCAGCAGAACAAATGATTATTGACTTCAGAGACCCGCAGGCGGCCCGCGGCTGGCAGGCTATCGATGACCGCATCATGGGTGGCTGTTCGCAGAGTCAACCGGAATATATTGATAGCGTCGGGCTGCGCTTCGCCGGCACGGTCTCACTTGTAAATAACGGCGGCTTTGCTTCGATCCGCTCGAAACCCGACCAATGGAATCTCGGTGCATACTCCGGGCTCAAACTCCGCCTGCGCGGTGACGCCAAAACCTACAAACTCAGTCTGCGCACGGACCTTTTTTTCGACGGCGTCAGCTACCAGGTTGCGTTCACTACCGAAAAAGACACCTGGCAGGAAATATTTCTCCCCTTCGAGGCATTTCTCCCCACACATCACGGTGTCAGTTTGACCACCGTTGCCCCCCTGAACAGACAGAATATCACCAGCTACGGACTGTTCATCGCCGATCATCAGGAAGGGGCCTTCCAGCTGGACGTGGCCTGGGTCAAAGGAGTCTGAGCCGCACATCATGCTGGCGGCGGGAGCCTCTCCGCGCATCTCAAGACAAAAGCCGGTTTCTGCTTAAGAAACCGGCTTAAATCTGTTTGCGATGGCTCTAAGTTCGAATCAAGCGCAAGCCATCTTGATGAGCTGCGCAGGACAAAAACACTCGCCCTGCACCAGGCCCATAGCGCTCACTACATCCGGCTGCCCCGCAAGGTCTTATCACTATACCCCCACCCCTTGCAGGAGGGGACATCGATCAGAATGAACTCCACGTTGACTTCCGCCTCCAGGGACAATGGCTTTTGCGTATCGACCCGCGCCTGGTCCTCCTTGTATAGAGCAAGGCCATCGACACGCATCTCACCTTGCGTGAGATAAATGAAGACCCTGCGCCCGGCGGTATTATCAAAGTTCAGCTTGCTTCCGGCATCCATCTGCCCGCGATAGATGGTCGCATCACTATTGAAGGTGACCACCCCGTCGAGACCCTGGCCCGAAGCGATTGGCAGCAGGCAGTTGTGCCACGCATCGGCAGAGAAACTGCGCTGGTCGTAACTGGGCGCAAGCCCGGGAACATCGGGGTGAATCCAGACCTGGTAGAAGTGCACCGGCCGGTCGGCGAGGTTGTACTCGGAATGGGTCAGGCCGGTACCGGCAGACATCCTCTGTACGTCACCGGCCTTGATCAACGCCTTGTTGCCCATACTGTCCTGGTGAGTCATTTCACCGTCCAGAACGATGGTGATGATCTCCATCTCCTCGTGGGGATGGGTTGGAAACCCGGTGCCAGGAGCGACCACGTCGTCATTGAAAACCCGCAGACCGCCAAACTGGATATTGTGCGGATCGTAATAGTTGGCAAAGGAGAAGAGCCAGTAGGTTTTCAACCAGCCGAAATTACTGAAATGCCGGCCGTCGGCGCGGATTATGTCGATTGATTCAATTTCTGGCATCGGCGAGGCCTCATATTAGTCATGTCGCGCCGGTAAAACCAACGCATCAGTAATTCAGGTAGTCGTCCTTCCAGTACTTGGTCCCGGCCAGGTTGACTTTGGCCATCAGGCCCGCTTCCGTCATGGTGTACATGCTCGTTTCGGCGTCGATCGAAAACTCACCGGTGAGAGCGCCGCCCTTCTCTCTGGCCTTGGCGGCCGCGTCGGCCTGGCCGCCGAAATCCCAGCCGTTGTTGATAAAACTATTGTAGGCCCGTGCACTGTGGAAGACGAAGATGACGCGTATATCCTGGATACCGACCCCAAGCCCGGCACCGACCTGGGCCATCTTCATATAGGTCCGCTGCCTGGAAGACTGATCGACCGCAACACCGTAACCGGCTCCGCCGCCGAGGAAGAAATAGGCATTGATATTGCTGAAGACCGCATAACCGACAGCTTTGCTGATCACGCCTTCCGCGGAGACGCGTTGTCTGTAGAGTTGGGCCAGGGTTTCATTGTGCATACGCTCAATCGCATCACGTTTCTGTTCCAGGCTTCCCCCGCTCGGCGACAGGCACGCACTAAAGGTCAGAAGCACGGTAGCGCACAGGATCAGCGTCAACATTTTTTTCATGGTTATCACCTCTGTTCAGAGCCTTTTATGAGTAATAAACGAAGATATCTTAACACTTCCACGTACTCTTGTCCCAAATTATAATACCTGGTTATTGGCTAGGGAGACCGTTTTCAATGACTCCAAAGTGTTTACGTGACACCATTCTCTTCAGTTTGAAACCCCGAACAGACACGCAAATGGAACTTGCATTATGGCCAGCAAATTCAACAAGATGGCTCAGGAGTGGCGCAAGATACTCACTTCGGAACAGTTTTATGTCACCCGGAAGCACGGCACTGAGCGGGCCTTTACCGGCACATACGACAAGCATTATGAGAAGGGCGTTGCTGTGGCCTGGATCTGCTCGATTCTGAGCACAAGTACGACTCGGGCTCCGGCTGGCTGAGCGACTACCAACCGGTCAGCCCTGAGAATATCAAGTTGTCGAAAGATCGCAGTTGGCTGATCGTGCGCAACGAAGTTCACTGCAGCTGCTGTCAAGTCCATCTGGGCCATGTCTTCAAGGATGACCCGAAGCCAACCGACCTGCGCTACGGCATCAACTCGGTTGCACTGAAATTTATCAAAGGCCACGATTATTAATGGTGCATTGTCACTGCTGCTGCAAAAATCCACTCGATAAACGTCACTGGACCGTCATGTTTGAAGAACATGGCGGTCCAGTGACGAAATGTCGAAATGACGCAACAAGGGCCAGAGATAGGGAGAAAGTGAAAAACGCGGGGCGGACTCGCCCCGCGCTGAGTAAAAACAGAATCAGTTCTGGGTGACCGGCTTGGTCACGCGGGCGGTGGCAGGATAATCACCGATGCCGGGTGCCGGAGCACCCATGCCGCCGAGATGCACAGTCTGGAAGTCGGGGTAAGCTTCCATACCGATTTCAGAAACATCAAGCCCCCGGTACTCATCTTCTTCGCTGCAGCGGATGCCGACAGAGACCTTGAGTAGCAGCCAGACAATGGACGTAGAGATTACCACGAAAGCGCCGATGGCGGCCACCCCGATAAACTGGGTCATGAAACTGGCTTCGCTGTTGGTAAACGGCACGGCCATGGTGCCCCAGATGCCGCAGACCAGGTGGACGGAGAGCGCACCAACCACGTCGTCGATCTTGAGCTTGTCGAAGAACGGTACAGCCAGCACGACCAACACGCCACCAATCGCACCTATCAGGGTCGCGGCACCAAGGGACGGCGTATCGGGACCGGCGGTGATTGCAACCAGGCCGGCCAGTGCACCGTTGAGGGCCATGGTGACATCAACTTTCTTGTAGAGAATCTGCACTAGGATCATAGCGGCGATCATCCCACCACAAGCGGCCAGGTTGGTGTTGACCATGACGTTGGACATGGAAATGGCGCTGGCTGCATCACCCAGGGCAAGAACTGAGCCGCCGTTGAAGCCGTACCAGCCCATCCAAAGGATGAAGGTACCAAGGGTGGCGAGGGGGATGTTGGAGCCGGGCATCGGGTTGATTCGGCCGCCCTTGCCGTATTTGCCTTTACGGGCGCCTAGAATGATTGCACCGGTCAGGGCCGCCCAGCCACCGACCGAGTGGACCAGCGTCGAACCGGCGAAATCTACGAAGCCCATCTCGGAGAGCCAGCCGCCGCCCCAGACCCAGGAACCCTGGATCGGATAGATGAAACCGGTCAATACCACGCAGAAAGCCAGGAATGACCAGATCTTGATGCGTTCGGCGACACAGCCGGAAACCACCGAGCACGCCGCGCCGCAAAAAACCATCTGGAAGAACCAGTCGGAAGCCGCGGCGTAATTGCCGGAATAGTCTCCGGCCAGGGCGGCGGCATCGTCAGCGGCCCACAATCCGAAAGAACCGATGTAACCGCCATCGACACCTGCATACATGAGATTGTAACCAGTGAGGTAGAAAAGGATGCCGGCGATGCCGAACAACGAGATGTTCTTCAGGCAGATGGTCGCCACATTCTTGGAGCGGACCAGACCAGACTCGAGCATGCCGAAACCTGCCGCCATCCACATCACCAGGACACCCATGATCAGAAAGGAGAAGGTGTTGAGAATATAGCTCATTTCAGAAACAGGAACGTCTTCGGCCAGAGCAAGGGCCGGCAGCATCAGCAGCAAGCCAGTTGTTAGTGCAATACAGGACTTTTTCATAATTTTTCTCCTTATTTTTTCGATCGGTATTTTTTTAAAGAGATTCAGGACCGTTTTCACCAGTACGGATCCGGATTGACTGTTCAATATCACTGACGAAGATCTTGCCGTCGCCGATACGACCGGTACACGCTTCCTTTTGCACCGCTTCAACTATCGCAGCAACTTGCTCGTCTGCGACGACCAGATCAATCTTGATCTTCGGCAGGAAATCAACCTGGTACTCAGCACCGCGATACAACTCCGTGTGCCCCTTTTGCCGACCGAAGCCGCGCACCTCACTGACAGTCATGCCACTGATGCCGAGTGCAGTAATGGCATTTTTGACATCATCCAGCTTGAATGGCTTGACGATACATTCCACTTTTTTCATCATGTCCACATCTCCTTTCCAGAGAAAAAAAATAAATAGCGCCTTACCCTCCGCACGCGGAAGTTAAGGCGCCATTGCCTAGCAACTGAAGAAGAGACGTCGTTGTCCCTCATGTGTGCTGATATGTGCCCAGTGTGGGTCGTTCTAAAGCACCTTCCTGGGTTGCCTGGTCTTATAGCACCAGACGTGCCAAAAACAATAAAAATTGTTATATCAGCAAGTTACAAGATTGACAAAACTGGGGCGACAAAAACATGCCTAAATATTAAACAGCAGCTGACGGGCAGAAGCTCATTCAACAGGCAGACAGATGCGGAACTGCGTTCCCTGCCCGGGTTGGCTTTCGAGCTTGATAAAGCCACCATGTTCGCGAATGATGTTCTGGCAGATGTAAAGCCCCAGGCCGGTCCCCTCGCCTTCCGGCTTGGTCGTAAAGAAAGGGGCGAACACCTGATCCTGGAGTTCAGTCGCTATTCCGGGACCGTCATCTTTGACGCTCAGCTCCAGCATGCCATTGTTGATACTGGTTGCCAGCAAAATCTTGCCCTGACCTTCAAGGGCATGAACTGCGTTCATCACCAGGTTGATGATCACCTGCTTGATCTTGTTCGGATCAGCCATGACCACTGGAACTTCGGTAAAATCGGTATCCAGCTGGATCGACTTGCGCTGCAACTCGAACCGCAGCAGCCTTGCGACATCAGAGACCAGGTCGTTGAGGTTCACCAGACGGTTCTGGTTTACTCGGCTGCTCGAAAACGAGAGCAGGCTGCCGGTCAGGTTCTTCAGCCGTTCGACTTCCATTTCTATTTTGTCGAGCATCTCTTCCTGGAAGCTGGAGAGAGGCTTTTCGCGCTTGAGTAGTTCCGCCGCATAAGCCACTATGGCCAGCGGATTATTGATCTCGTGGGCAATCCCGGCGGTGAGCCGGCCCACTTCTGCCAATTTTTCACTCTGCATGGTCTGGTCAAGCAGGCGTTTGAATTCCGTAATATCTTCGACAATAACGACCGCACCCATGATCTCGTCGCCGTCACGTAAGGGGGCAAGGCGTCTTTTCTGAAAACGGTTGGTTCCGTCCAACTGCCGGTGCAACAGTCGCAATTTTGCCTTGGAGCCACTTTGCAGCACCTGCTTGACCCTCTCTATCACCCCTTCCCCGATCAGGTTTGGGAAGAGCTCGCCGAGCCTGGCGCCAACCGCCCGTTCAGTGTTGATGCCGCTCATTTCGACCATGCGGTTGTTCCAGGAGGTAATCACCAGCCGTTTATCAACCGTGTAGATACCGAGGTTGACGCTCTTCAGGATTCGGTCGTTGAATTCATGCAGGTGGCGGTATCCTTCACTCACTTGGCGGAGGCGGTCGTAAAGTTTTGCGTTATCGATGGCAATGGCGGCCTGACGTCCAAGGATCATCAGCGGCTCGATATCCGCGTTTGAAAAGGCACCGGGCTGTGGACTCTCGACGTTGAGGACACCGACCAGTTGCTTCTTGCTGATCAATGGCACGGCCAGTTCGCACCGGGCACCTGGAATGCCCGGCACATAATCGGGCAGTTTGTTCACATCTTCGACCAGGATCGGTCTCTGCACTTCCGCCGTGCGTCCCATCACCCCCTGGCCGATCTGAATCGGCCCCATGGCATCTTCGGTATAGCCGTAAGCGGCCGCGGCAATCAGGTGCAGGCCATCGCTATCAAGCAGGCGGACGATCGCATTCTCAAAGTGGAAGACATCACGGGCGACCCGCAGCACTGTGTCAAGCAGTTCCTCGAGGTCGGTCGTCGACGCCAGCTCCTGGCCTATCTCGATCAAAGCGTTGAGCAGGCGCTCGGATTTGTACTCTGAAATTTCTGTCATAGTGGTAGCAATCATCATGCTGAACAGTAACGCATAAGCCGTGCCATCATTGTGAAGAGAAAATCAGAACAATATCGGCAACTTTTGCTGATTGAATATTCAGGGCTAAAATCAACGGCTCTGATTTAGGCAACGCTTGCCGGATTTTTAGGCAGGGGCTGAATCTTCAGCAGGGTTTATGCTTGAGTTAATTCGGCAATTTCCCTATACTGAAGTGGCATTGAGTTATCTGTTCAGCTCTCTGCCCTGTAGGTGAGGTCGCTATGCCCACGCGGAATATTTTTTCATCGGGCAGGTAACTTCTGAACGTGGTGTGCAAGCCCGCCACTGAGCGGGAAGCCTTAAGCGTTCATAACCAGCCCACTTAGTTGGCCGTCGTCGTGAGGCCACGGACCCACGGCAGGTGTGGAGAGCTAAAGAGAAGACGTCGGGAGATCCGGCGTCTTTTTATTTCTTATGGAGGTTCCCGCAGAAGGCTGGCCCAGGCTTTATCAAGAGGGCACGGATGCGGAGGACACGCTTCTATATCAACCGGCTCTGTGCTATTGTTACGAAATTTTTTCGGAAGGCCAATATGAGCACCCCAGAAAATGCCGACACAAAGCGCTTGGTCATCGACAACCGGGAATACATTCTGGTCGGTACTGCACACATTTCTCAAGATTCTGTTGAAACTGTCCAGGCGGTAATCAGGGACGAAAACCCGGACACGGTCTGCGTTGAACTGGATGAACTGCGCCACCGGGCATTGCGTAATCCCCGTCACTGGGAATCACTCAACCTGACCCAGGTGCTCAAGCAGGGGCAGGCGCCCTTCTTGCTGGCCAACCTGGCCCTGGCCTCATTCCAGAAACGTATGGGACTACAAACCGGGGTCAAGCCCGGTGCCGAATTGGCGGCCGCCGCACAAACCGCCGAAGAACTCGGCAAATTTGTAAAGCTGGTTGATCGCGAGATTCGCACGACCTTACTGCGCGCTTGGCGGAAGGCCGGTTTCTGGAAGAAGATGAACCTCCTCTCCACCTTGTTGGTCAGTATCTTCGAATCCCAGGAACTTGATGAAGAGGAACTCGCCAGACTGCGTCAGACCGACACGCTGACGGTCATGCTGGACGAAATGGCGGAGGTTCTACCGACGGTCAAAACCATACTGGTTGATGAGCGTGACACCTACATGGCACATTACATCCGCCAGGCCCCTGGCGAGAAGATCGTCGCAATCGTCGGTGCGGCGCACATGCCGGGAATTCTCAAAAAGCTGGAACAGACATTTTCCAGTGAAGAGATCGCGGAATTGTCCGTTGTCCCTGAAAAGAGTGGCCTATCAAAAGTTCTGCCATGGCTGATACCGGCCATCGTGGTCGGCCTGTTCATAGTGGGCTTTATGGCCGGCAACACCCAGCAACTGGCCGATGCGGCCATCGCCTGGATTCTGGCCAACGGCGTGCTCTCAGCCCTCGGCGCATTGATTGCCCTGGGTCATCCCCTGACCATCCTGGCGGCTTTCATCGCGGCACCAATCACTTCACTCAACCCGACCATCGGCGCAGGTTTTGTCACCGGGCTGGTCCAGGCTTTTATCGTCCCTCCCCAGGTCAAGGACATGGAATACGTCTCCGAAGACATCGCCAAGTTGAGCGGCTGGTGGCGTAACCGTCTCACCAGGGTTCTCCTGGTATTCATTCTCTCTTCCCTCGGCTCTGCCATAGGCACCATGGTTGCCTTCGGCTGGCTCAAAGACCTATTCTGAACGCAGGCTTAGGGGTCAGGTCTACACATTTCACAAAATCAGTAGATAATGCAAAAAATGTGAAATGTGTAGACCTGACCCCTCAATCCTGCGCCGGAGTGTGCTCCAACTGGTCAATGACGCGATAGGCCGGCTCGGTCAAGGCAATGTCCAGATCAAGGTCCCGGAAATAGACATCAGGACGGAAGTTCAACAGCCCATCCCGACCGATCCACGCGGTCCAGTATTGGATATGAACCGGCAAGGGAGCGATGGGGACCTGTACCGGAGCTGTCGACTTGAGAAGCTCCAGCACCCTTTCCCGGCCAAGATTTTTTTCAAGCAGGTAGTTGGCCAGATCTAGCGGGCGTTCGACCCGGATACAGCCGGAGCTGAAGGGCCGCACATTTTTGTCGAACAGATACGTCTCGTTGGTATCATGCAGGTAAATATTGAATGGGTTGGGGAACATAAATTTGACATGGCCCAGAGGGTTCCACGGACCGGGATCCATGCGCAATAAACCGGGGAAATTGGAGGCATTGACTTTCTTCCAATCAATTTCCTGCGGGCTGATAATCGTTTCCCCGTCCGCCCTTGAGATGATATGGAAGTGCTTCTCTTCCAGGAATGCGGGGTTTGACTTGATCTGTGGCAGCTTGTCCTCCCTGAGGATCGTTGGCGGGACGGTCCAGTAGGGAGCGAACTCCAGGTAAGTCATTTGCGCGGAGAAAACCGGCGTTTTGCGGTATTGCGTACCGACGATCACCGGCATCTGCATGACAAGCTGTCCGTCCTCGACAACTTCAAGGGAAAAATCAGCGACATTCACCCGGATATGCCGCTTGCCGAAATTTTTCGGCATCCATCGCCAGCGTTCGAGGTTCAATTCAATCTGACGGATGCGCTCCTCAATCGGGACATTCAAAGTTGTAAGAGTTTTCGCGCCGATGACGCCGTCAGCCTTAAGGCCATGCCTGGTCTGGAAAAGTTTAATGGCATCAATGGTTAACGGGTCATAGGTATTGTTCGCTTCGACGGCCAGTTTCAGGTCGCCGGTTTTCAGCAACAGAGCTCTCAATAACGGGACCCTCTGGTCATCGGCACCAGACCTGATCGTTGGGCCAGAAGGGATCTGTGGCCAGCCGCCGTAAGCCGCGATTTCCTGGTACTTATTCAGTGCGGCAACGAGCTGTCGGTACTCTTCGTGAGGGGGAAGCAGGTCTTCAAGGACCTGTGGTAGCCGGTGATTGTTCATCGCGTATTCGAGGAGTTTGACCAGGTCAGCCTTGCGACGCCGGGCCCTCCAGTCGACATGCGCCAATGACGGATCGACCTGGCCTTCGACGATCTGGGTAGCATACGTCAGGAACGCCTGGGACAAAAAGAGGTCGAGAAGCGCACGGTTGTCGGGTGCCAAACACAAGTTGTGCCGGGCAAAATCCGCCTGGAGACGCAGCAGTCCCTCCAGTTCGGCCAACAGGTAATCATCCCCGCACAAACCATGCGACCCGGCACTGCGGAGGCTCTCAATCAGTGTCTCCACTTCCGGCTTCAACTGCCAGCCGTCCAGCCAGACCGGCAGGAACCCTCGCTGCTGGTAAAGCATGAAAACCTGCTCATGCGACAGCATTAGGGCGAGATTGATCAGCGCTGGCGGCACGGAGGTGCTGTTCTCCAGCAGGCTCTCGATGTGCTCGCCAGTTTCCTGGTCGAACAGCTCAATGGCACTCGCAGCCTGTTCGGCGCATACCGGGGCTGCCGTGAAGAGAAGAACAACCAATACCTTGACAAAAAAATTCAACATTATGGACCCTGAGCACCGTATATTTTAAGTGCTCGCCAAGAACAGAACAACGATCAAATTTACGACCATACTCAATTCATTATACATCTCTTTTGCGGGGGATATCTCCTTGCTTGCTGGACACCTCCGCAACGATTCTGTTTCTTGCCATCACAGTTCGGCAACGCTATGATGGCACCGGCGGCAAAACAACGCAATGAAAGACCTGCCACCTGGAACTGGACGGCTACCTGCAGAGCACACAGAGTGAGGGTTCACGTTCGGGAAAACGTCTTCCTTTCTAGCATGTTTTCTTTTCCCTTTGGCATTTCCTGGCTTTGATCGCATATCATCAAAGTTCCAGCAGGGCAGCATTCATGGATTTCTGGCAGGGCTTTACCATCGTTACCTGTGTCCATTTGCTGGCGGCAGCTTCCCCTGGCCCTGACTTCGCCCTGGTGACCCGACAGTCACTCC
Organism: Geobacteraceae bacterium; assembly: GCA_024641085.1. GTDB lineage: Bacteria > Desulfobacterota > Desulfuromonadia > Desulfuromonadales > BM103 > JAHEDT01. The sequence continues at coordinate 94,118 of JAHEDT010000003.1, forward strand.
TTTACGGCCGCAGGGCCGGCATCCTGACCAGTCTCGGCATATCGCTCGGGCTGTCAATCCACATTCTTTATTCCACTGCAGGCCTGGCCGCGGTGGTTGTTCATTCGACCCGGGGGATGGCACTCATAAAACTGGCTGGTGGCGCATACCTGGTTTACCTGGGCATCACAGGGCTGCGCGCCAAACCTCGGCGTGGAATCGAGACCAGCACAGCAAGCACGCAGGAAAATGCCTCTCCATACCGACAGATAGCCAGCGGCTTCTTGTGCAACGCTCTCAATCCAAAGGCACCGATCTATTTCCTATCGCTCTTTACTGTGGTACTCTCTGCCGATATGCCGCTTTTGACCCTGGTGGTCTACGGTGGGTGGATCATGCTGCTGCAAATGTTCTGGTTTACCAGCATGGCCCTCTTCTTTACGAATGCGGCCATTCGGTGTCGGGTGTTTATCATCGGGCATTGGATCGATCGAGCCTTCGGTGCGGCCATGCTGTTACTGGGGCTCAGGGTCCTTCACTCTTGTTTCTGACATTTTTAGAGAATTATGCTTTCCATCGAAACCGTTAGCACCTTCTTTCTGGCCTCGGCATTACTTGCTCTTGCCCCGGGTCCGGATAACGTTTTTGTCCTGACTCAGTCGGCCCTCCATGGCAAACTCTCCGGCCTGATCGTGATGCTTGGCTTGTGCACCGGACTGCTGGTCCATACCAGCGCGGTCGCTTTCGGCGTCGCAGTCATTTTCCAGGCTTCGGCGGTCGCTTTTACGCTCCTGAAGGTGGTCGGCGCAGGTTACCTGCTTTACCTGGCATGGCAGGTGTTGCGGACCTCCCCGGAGCATATCCGTTTGCAAGGCAGCCCGCGGAAGAGTCTGGGCAAACTCTATCGGCGCGGCATTATCATGAATGTCACCAACCCGAAGGTGTCAATTTTCTTTCTCGCCTTCCTGCCGCAATTCGCAGACCCCGAGCGTGGTGCCATCAGTCTGCAGATGGCGTCTCTGGGTGGGATATTCATCGTGGCCACAGTCCTGGTATTCGGCACGGTGGCCCTGATCGGCGGGGCCCTGGGCGATTGGCTCAACAAGTCAATGCCCGCTCAACGCATTGTCAACTGGGTCGCCGGCACCGTATTCGTCGGTCTGGCTTTAAAACTCGCGACCGCACAAAAATAAGCGGGCAGTGCTGTTAATATGGTCGAGTTCGACTGTCCCGACAGCGACGGCTTGTCAAGGGGCGGCGATCAGCATGCTGAAATACATTCACTCTATAGGGCATAACCGTCAAGACCCAGGACATGAGTTGCTGGTTAAGGGGTCGGGGCTTTCTGGATTTGAAACGGGCATATTCTTGGAGTGACTCTCCTGACATGACTGGAAGCGCTTAAAACCGGTGAATTCTGACTGAGGAATGGCATGGACTGGAAATCATTTTTTGACCGGCTGGGGATGAACGGGACACGCTGGCAATGGCGCATGATGAGGTGGGAGCGCAGCCTGCGGGCCATCCTGCAGGGGAGTCCATCGGGGGGCAACTGGTCGGCAACCAAGCTGCTCATCGCAGTCAACCTGCTGCTTTACGGCCTGATGGTCGTCCAGGGTATCGGCGGTGGACTGGGACCATCCACCCTGCTCAACCCAAACAGCTATTTGCTGGTGCATAACGGAGCCCAGTACTGGCCCCTGGTGCTCACCGAAGGTCAGTGGTGGCGCTGCGTAACCTATGCATTCGCTCACGGTGGGCTCATACATCTCGCTTTCAACATGATCGTCCTCTACCAGGTCGGCCCCATGATCGAGGAGGAGATCGGCACGGTTCGCTTCGTCATCCTCTATGTACTGACCGCCCTGACAGCAACCTTCGCCGGTTTCGGCTGGCAAGTTCTCTACATCAAACAGTGGGTTCCCGTCGTTGGCGCTTCAGGATCCCTGTTCGGCCTGATCGGCTTCGCCATTTCCTACTATCATCGGGTCGGCGGGACCATGGCCCACAATTATCGGAATTTCATGCTGCGCTGGGCGGCGATCGCTTTCGTCTTCGGCCTGCTGGTCGGGGCCGACAACGCCGGGCACCTTGGCGGGGCCATTGGCGGGGCCCTGTTCGGTCTGGTACTGCCGATCGGTATACGAGGTCGACAGGTATTGCGCCACGTCTTCAATGGCCTGGGCATCTTCTGTATTCTGTTGACCGTTGTCAGCCTATTGATGATGGCCATCTCGTGGGCGCGTTGAGGGTAGGCCCGACCGGTAACGATGACCGGAAGCAAAGACACGGATGCGCGGTGAATCCTGCAAGCCCATGGCATGTGCACTTCACCCTACATCTCAGGTTACAATACTTAACTAACTGATATAAAATTAATTTTCAATTGGCAGTGGGGGTAAATGGCTAAAGATAAAACACCCGTTACGCCGGCGATCCGCCTGCTTAAACTCGCCGGAATCGAGTTCACCCCGCACCTGTATCAATACGAGGAGCGCGGTGGCACGGCAGTCTCAGCCCGTGAACTCGGTATCAATGAGCACCATGTCATCAAAACCCTGGTCATGGAAGATGAACAGCACCAGCCCCTGATTGTCCTGATGCACGGCGACCGGGAAGTCTCTACCAAAGAACTCGCCAGGAGAGTCGGTGCCAAGGCCATTGCCCCCTGTAATCCTGAGGCGGCACTCAAGCATACCGGATACCTGGTCGGCGGCACCTCCCCCTTCGCCACCCGCAAAGCGATGCCGGTCTACATGGAGGCTTCGATTGCCGTCCTGCCCACCATCTATCTCAATGGCGGCAAACGCGGATTCCTGATCAGCCTAGCGCCAGGGATTGTCATTGACTTGCTGAAACCGACGTTGGTCGAAATCGGGATCAAAACGACGTGAGAGGGCCGCAGCGCGAAGCAAGTTTTTTTTCAGCTCTAACCTCGCACTTCACGGCCCTGCAAAGGAGGATGCCATGAGCCTTGCAGAACGTTTCGCAAAAGCCGCTGACGCCATCCGTGACGCGAAAGCCATGATCATCACCGCCGGTGCCGGCATGGGTGTCGATTCCGGCCTGCCTGATTTCCGCGGCGACCAGGGATTCTGGAACGCCTACCCGATGTATGAACGACTCGGTATCAATTTTGTCGGGGCGGCCAATCCGGCGAATTTCGAAGGGGATCCGGCCTTCGGTTGGGGCTTCTACGGCCATCGCACCAACCTTTATCGGCAAACAAAACCGCATCCCGGCTTCCGGATGCTGCAGAACTGGGCTGCAGATTTAGGTCAGGACAGTTTCGTCGTCACCTCGAACGTCGACGGTCAGTTCCAGAAAGCCGGCTACCGCGAGGACCAGGTGCTCGAGGTTCACGGCTCGATCCACCACCTGCAATGCCTCTCCCCTTGCTGCAACGCTATCTGGAACAACGACGAGTCGATACCGGTCGATTTAACCACCATGCGCGCTCAGCATGTTCCCCAATGCCGACACTGCCGTCAGCCTGCCCGGCCCAACATCCTGATGTTTGGCGACTATTCCTGGCTTGCCAATCGGACCCGCGGCCAGGAGATGCGCTTCGAGAGTTTCCTTGAACAACACCACCAGGAGCCACTCGTGGTCATAGAGATGGGAGCTGGAACGGCAATCCCGACCATCCGTTACATGAGCGAGCGGATTGGCCAGCGTCACGCTGCCAAGGTGGTCCGGATCAACCCAAGGGAGGCCCATATCAGCGGCGGCCATATTGCGCTTCCTTGCGGTGCACTGGAAGGTTTGGAAGGGATCGCAGGCTGTTTAAACTGAACGTGACGGCCCGCAACAGGCTGTGATGAAGTGACTCTCTCCTCGTTTGCATTACCGGCAAGAACAGCCCTGGGGAGACAGCGGCACCCCTGTCACCCAGATAATCCAATCAATAATTGCGCAAACTTTGCACACAAGCGGCGCATAAAGTGTTCATGCAGCGTTTGCCAAGACAAATGTCCGTAGCGGCTCACATGACACGAAATAATTCATAAAATTATAATTTTATTAGTATTTTTAAGAAATTAAGCTTGATATTGGCCCTCTTCTCCCGGTTGGGAACAAGTTTTGCTTTTACCTTTGGCTAGTACAGGAACCTCTGACTCGCCAATGGACGCAAAACATAACCGGGAGGGTGGAGTGAACAAGATATTCATCGACGCAAGCGAACTGCAGACTCTGCTTTTCGAACGACGGCAGATCATTGCCCTGCTGGAAAACACCGAACTCTGGCGGCAGATACCTCTCGCCCAGCGCTTCGCCATCATCGATTCCAGCGAATTTGTCACACTGATGGGCAAATCATTCACCGAACATGCTCGACGCATGCTCGAAGACGAAATGGAAGCCATGGTGTCCACGATCCACTAACCGATAGAGTGAATCTCTCTTCCAAAACGATCCTCCCCGCCTGACCATATTCATCGGATCTTCAGAGCCACCAGCCATTTCCGGCTTGAAGAATTCTGCAAAACAAAAAAATCCCTCTTCAGTTTTCCATGACGATGCCACAAAATGAAGAAACGTCACGTTTACAGCTGGCTGTTTTCTTCTCGGCAATTTTATGAATCCATGAGATTCTAAGATTAAATCCGAAAATCGGATAGCTGTTGGAGGTTCCTGTTCGAGCAACATGCGCCACAGAGTGAATGCCACACTCATCTGACCCTCTTGCATTTGCATGAAGGTTTGTCAAACTTATGTCCAGACTCGAATTGAAAACAGGTTCAGCAAGGAGAGATGCCGATGTATTCAATGAACAATGTGGGCAGAGATACTATTGCGATGGTTCTGGCCGGCGGCAAGGGTGAACGGCTCAGCCCGCTCACCCTGCGGCGTGCCAAGCCAAGCGTCGCCTTTGGGGGAAAGTACAAGATCATCGACTTCGTCCTCTCAAACCTGTTCAATTCTGGTATCAAGAAGGTCTACATCCTCACCCAGTACCGGGCCTTCTCCCTGAACAAGCACATTCGGGAATCCTGGGGGAAATGGACCGGGCTGGGAGAGTTCTACGTCGCCATCTCCCCTGAGACCAGCAGCGAAAGCGAGGAGTGGTTCAAGGGAACGGCAGATGCGATCCTGCAATACCTGCGTTTCGTCGAATCTTCGGATGCGGATTACGTGGCCATCTTCGGTGGTGACCATATTTACAAGATGGATGTGACCCAGATGATCAATTATCACCGGATGAACCGGGCTGACATCACCATCGCCGCCCTGGAGGTTGCCGCCGAGGAAGCCAGCCGGTTGGGGGTTTTTTCCGTGGACGAGGAATTCAGGGTCTCAGGTTTTACTGAAAAACCCAAGGTTCCCGAACGGATTCCGGGGCGCGAGACCTGCTTCGCCTCCATGGGCAACTACATATTCCCGACCAAGAAACTGATCGAGGTACTGCAGGAGGGGAAGAAACTCCATGCGGACCTGGATTTCGGCAAGCACGTGATCCCGATGATGCTGGCCAGCGGTGACCGGGTCTTTGCCTACAATTTCAACGACAATGTGATCCCCGGGATGAAGACCGAGGAGCGGGGCTACTGGCGGGATGTGGGGACCATCGACTCCTACTACGAGGCGAACATGGATCTCGTCAACGTATCTCCACAGTTGAACCTTTACAACTACAAGTGGCCCATCCTGACCAATCAGGGGAACCTGCCCCCAGCCAAGACCGTTTTCGACAATGATGACCGCCGCGGCCAGAACATCGACTCCTATGTCTGCGCCGGCTGCATCACCAGCGGCAGCACGGTCAGACGCTCCATCCTGGGCCCGCTTTGCAAAATCAACAGCTACAGCCTGGTCGAGGAATCAATCCTGTTCGAAAACGTGACCGTCGGTCGGCATGTAAAGATCAAAAAGGCGATCATCGACAAGAACGTCGTCGTCAAGGACGGCTCGACAATCGGGTACGACCTGGAGGCGGACCGTGGGAAAGGCTACACAGTAACTGAATCAGGGATCGTCGTCGTCCCCCGCCTGGACAAGTAAGTCGTGGCGGCTTAGATTCCAGACCTTCTGAACACTGCGCGCCGGCAGCCGCTCAGAACCCAGCGGACGTTCTCTTCCCGATCTGTAGTATCAGTTTTATGATCCGCGGGCAGCCCGTCATCAGGGTGAATTTCCGTGACAGTGCCGGGGTGATCGTGACACGCTAAGGTGGCCCCAACCATCCAGCGTATCAATCCATGGGAAGCACCGCTCCTTTGCAGTGGACCAGCCCATCCATATGTCTGCTTTCGGTTCAGAAATCCTACGGCTGGAGCGCTATTTAGCCGCCTGAATGAAGTGTACTGAATGACATTCATATACTTATTATCATGTTTTCAAGCAGCAAAGGATATTGTTCCATGAAGCGTATTCAGTTGCAACTGCTGCTGGCATTGTCTCTGGGCATCTGTCTCCTGCCGGTATCGAGTATCGCGGCTGAGGGTGACATTGTCGGCCCATATTTACAAAATGAGCTGGCCAAAGCCGGGCCAGCTGAAGAATTCCCGGTTATCGTGCGAATGAAAAACCCGCTGGCCGTTGGTTCTTTTGCCATTCAATCCCGCAAACAGGGACCCGCAAGGGCACAGGCCAGGGCAAACCTGGTCCATGCTCTGAAGGCGCGGGCCAAGCAGACTCGACAACCCATGCAAAAGCTGCTCGACCGTCACGGGGTGGCCAGACCTCGAGACCTCTGGCTGGTCAACGGCATGGCGCTGCAGGCGACCAGGGCCCTGATCGAAGAGATGGCAGTGATGCCCGAGGTGGCATCGATCGTGCTCGACCAGACAATTGAGCTCCCAGTCAGTGTCAGCACCCAGGCTTCGGGAGCGTCCGAACCGAATATCGCCATGGTCAAGGCTCCGGAACTCTGGGCGCTGGGCTATGCCGGTCAAGGAGTCACGGTGGCCATCGTGGATACCGGAGTCGACATTAACCACCCTGACCTCGGGCCAAAATGGCGCGGCGGTACCAACAGCTGGTTCGACCCGCATGGCGAGCATCCTTCGACGCCTGCCGACAGGGATGGCCACGGAACCCAAGTCACAGGTCTGATCCTCGGCGGCAACCACAGCGGAGCATATATTGGCGTTGCACCTGACGCCGAATGGATCGGGGTAAAAATATTCGCCGATGACGGATCGGCAACGAGCAGCTCAATCCATGCCGGTTTCCAGTGGTTACTCGATCCGGACGGAAACCCTGACACCGACGATGCCCCGGACATCGTTCACAACTCCTGGGGCTACGATGAATTCCCGGATACCTGCAGTGCGTTCAGCAGGGAATTTCAAAGCGATGTCCAGGCACTGAAAGCGGCGAACATTGCCGTCGTTTTTGCGGCCGGCAACACTGGTCCGGATGAAAACAGCAGCATTGCACCGGCCAATTATCCGGAAAGCATTGCCGTCGGTTCAGTGGGAACGTTCACCTCTGCCACCCTGATCAGCTCATTCAGCGCGCGCGGACCTTCTGCCTGCGACGGCACGATCTATCCCGAGCTTGTGGCTCCCGGGTTCGAACTCCTGACGAGTGACCTGACGGCTGGCGGGGTTGTCCTCGATGCTTACAGCGTGGTTGCCGGCACCTCTTTTTCAACGTCACATGTCAGCGGCGTGATGGCCCTGCTGCTCAGCGCGGACCCTGACATGACGGTCGCGACGCTTGAAACAGCACTCAAGCAATCGGCATCAGACCTCGGCCAGCTAGGAGCAGACAATACCTATGGGTACGGTCTTGTTGATGCCCTCTCAGCCTTCAATTACCTGACTGGTCAGCGGGATATTGATGTGACAGATTCGATCAGCCCTGAAAGAGATCATCTGGTTGCTTTCGGCAGCGTAACTCCGGGCGGGGAAGCCCTGGCAAGTGTTTGGGTGCGGAATACCGGTAGCGTGCCCTTATCCTTCGGCACTACGGATGTCAGCAATGTCCGCGAGCCGTTCAGCATAAGTAGCGATGCATGCAGCAATGCGCTTCTGCCCGCTGGAGCAGTATGCACGATTGGCCTGCGCTTCGCCCCGGCCTCGCCGGGGGATTCAACCGGGAGCCTGACCATCCTCTCCAACGCCGTCAATGAAGAGCATGTGACCGTCACCCTCTCCGGCACCGGCAATACACCACCGGTAGCACCCAAACTGCTGGCTCCAGTCGATGGGGCAACCGTGGGCACCAGTGTGACATTCCGCTGGTTGCCGGCCAGTGATACGGATGGGGATAGTGTGGCGCAATTTTTAGTCTATTCCCCCCATGCCGATTTTTCTTTCTCGACCACACGCGAGGTCGAGACAATTCCTACCGTCGCGCTGGCCAGCGGGATTTTCTTGTTAGGAACTCTGTGCGTGATGGTTACCCGCCGTCGCCGAGGCATGACGGCCAGCCTGGTTATAACAACCCTGTTGCTGTTGATGGTCTCCTGCGGAGGAGGTGGTGGAGGGGCCGAGTCGCCGGCAAAGACCCAGTCGACAACGGTTAGCGGGCTCGTCTCAGGGGTGACATATTACTGGAAGATGACGGCCAGAGACAGTCATGGAGCGGAGACGCAAAGTGTCGTCAGAACTATCCATGTGCAATAGTCTAGCCGTTGGCCAAACCATGCATCACGATCTTGCTTATGCACCAGGAAGGCCTGCAGCCCAGCTTAAATCTGGCCATCCTGACGCAGTTTGGCCAGGTGAGACTTGATGTTCTCCATTGCGAAGGGCCGCAGATGCCGATCGATTGCATGGTAAATGATGTCGAGCATTTCTGTTTGCGTTTTACCCCTGACATGCAATTCCTGGATGGCCGTCTCCCGTTCGCGACGGTGTTGCAAGGTGGCGCTCAGACGGCAGGTGCCTCGCATCGGCATTCCATGTGACGGAATGATCACGGCAGGACCGAGCTTGATAATCCTTTCCAGGGTCTGAAAATACGCCGCCATGTCCCCTTCCGGGGCGGCGATGACCACCGTACCCACACTCTGGATCAGATCGCCGACGATGAACCAGCGAAGGGATTCGGGTGCCAGAGCCAGTTGGCCGGCATCATGACCTGGCACTTCATGCACCAGAACAGCCTCGCCTTTCCAGTTCGTCAACCTGTCACCTTCCTGCTTTATCTCGACTTTAAGCCCGGCAAAGTAGTCGGAGCCCAGTTTTTGAACTATGCGGCTCCGGGTGTCGGCACTCATCCAGATCGGCACATCGAGTTGCCTTGCAAGGTCCGGTGCATGCTCATGATGGTCAGGGTGATGGTGCGTCAAAAACAGGGCTCTTACATGATCCCGCATCAGGGTCCGTAATAAATTCTCCAGAGTTTCAGGAGAATCAGGCGATGGATCAACCAGAATCTTCGAAGTATGCTCGTCTCCAATTAAAAAAGCGTTCGTTCGATTTGCCGGAGGGATGCTGTTGCAAGGGACCGGCAGTATACGCAACCCGCTGAGCGGTTCCAGTATGGGGACGTAATGGTCTTCATCAAACTGCGGAGAAAGATCGCCGAAATCGTAACCCTGCGGGTTTCGGTGCAACTCTTCGAGAACCCAGCGCAGCGGAGGGACCATCAACGCATCCCCCCGGTGGAACCTCTCAAGTGATTGCTGGGGAGTCTCCCAGAAAGTATCTGCAATCTCACCGGGATCCAGCGTGAAAACCGGAAGGGTTTTCAGGTCAATCCGGAAGAAGTACAGGCGGAAGCGCGCCGGGACGAGGGCTGGCGCCAACGCCTCGGCAAGCAGCTTAACCGAGGTGACCTGACCGGAAGCGATGCCTGCGGGCAGATCGTAACCGAGTTCCTCCTGGATTTCCCGTACCAGCGCATGCATTTTTTGACCACCCCAGTCGAGGAGAAACCGGGCCGGGTGTTGTGACACGGGATCTTCAGCGTCAATTTTTCCGCCGGGGAAGGAGTCATACCCCGGAAAAGCATGCAGATGCGACTGCCGGCGGACCAGGAAGAAACGGTCTTCATAACAGAAAACAGCCGCTACGGAATCGATGACTCGCATACAACAGTCCTTTGGTTCTTACGGGGACAGGGCCCTGTCAAACTTTTTGTGCCTGCAGATAAGAGCTCTGTGGTCCCCCAGAGTTGTCTTGCTCCGTGGCAGAAGCCTTTCGGACGTTGATTGAAACAAGCAACAACGGCTGGCTCATGAGAATAAACAGGACGAGAACCCAAACAATGGTTAGCCATGAAGTCACCAAGACACGAAGCAATCACTGGGCTTGCTGAGCTAGCATCACCCTTGCTTTGCCTGACTAATCGATCTTGACCCTGAATAATACCCTTTTGGGAGCCTTCGTGTCTTTGTGGCAAGCATCACATCTTTTTGGGTTATAGAACCGAACATAAAAGCCTCTCCCTGGTCAACCAGCACAGGGAGAGGCTCCGGATTGACAACAAACGGCCCACTCGTATCAAATGACCTCAGGCAGAGCGGAGATCATCTGCAATGAATGGCGGCATGCGAGAAGGATCATCTTTCCCTTAACTTCGTCAACAACCTCAGTAGCTCCAGGTACAGCCAGACCAGGGTCACGATCAGGCCGAACGCCGCGTACCACTCCATGTAGCGCGGGGCAACGCCATCGCCGCGTTCGATGAAATCGAAGTCGAGGACCAGGTTCAGGGCGGCGATCACGACAACGAACAGGCTGAACAGGATGCCGACCGTGCCCGATTCATGGATCAACGGCATATGCCAGCCGAACATGCCGCCGATCATGCTGACCAGGTAGACCAGGGCAATCCCGCCGGTTGCAGCGACAACTCCCAACTTGAAATTCTCAGTGGCCCGGATCAAGCGTGATTTGTAGGCCAGCAGCAGGGCAAAAAGTGTCCCGAAAGTCAGTCCGACCGCCTGGATGACAATCCCCGGATAGCGTGCTTCGAAAAAGGCGGAGATACCGCCTAGGGCAAGGCCCTCCAGAACAGCGTAGATCGGGGCGGTTTTCGGGGCCCATTGCGCCTTGAAGATAGTGATTATGGCGAAGACCAAACCGCCGATCAGGCCGCCCAGCAGCCACGGCTGTACCGCCGCAGGGCCCTGGTTGTAGAAAAGGTTCCAAGTATAGGCGGCACCAATGACGACCAGCGCCAGCAGAGCTACGGTTTTATTCACCGCCCCCTGCAGGGTCATCGTTTCGACGCCCGGGAGGGCCGTAGTGTAAAGACTTTCCTTCATCATCGGGTTGGTTGTACGCATCGTGATTCCTCGCTCGACATTTTCAGTGAATGCTACTCTATCGCTCCAGCGATCTGGGCATGTGAAATCGCTGCAAGATGTGCGCTGGGCGAAGTCCGACTCAGTTTAACACGCTAAAACTTGCCTTACAAACCCAGCTCGTCCGCGATTCCCTGCATTGCCTGCAACGCAATATCACAGAATTCATCGAGGGGGATGCCAGCCGTTTCGCATTCGCGAATAATATCGCGGTTGGCTCCAGCGGCAAAGGCCCTTTCCTTGATGCGTTTGCGAACCGATTTCGGCTTGACGCTTGCCAGTCTTTTATCCGGATAGACCAGGGCTGTTGCGACAATCAATCCGGTGATCGTCTCCCCGGCCGCGAGCAGGTGCTGAAATTGGGTCGTGCGCCGCTCTCCGGGGTGGGCCTGCTCGTTGTGCAGGCGAATCGCTTCAATAATCTCCTCATCAACCCCTTGCCCGCGGAGAATCTGGGCCGTCTCACGGGTATGGACATCGAGATCAGTGTGCGTTTCAGCGTCGAGATCGTGCAGCAGCCCGGTCAATCCCCATTTATCCGGATCCTCGCCAAGTCGTTCGGCCAGAGCCCTCAAGACGGCCTCAGCGGCCAGGCAGTGGTTCAGCATGTTCTGACTTTTGATGTGCTGACCGACCAGTTCCAAAGCTTCTGATCGGGTGATTCCGTAATTCATAGATACCCCGTTGTGAGTTTCCGTCCAAAAAAACGAGACTGCCGATGGCTACGCTTTGTTCGCCTTCTGAATCGCCTCGTAGGCTTCGTTGATCTCGCGAAATTTTTGTTCGGCGAACTTGATGAAATCCTCGGGTAAGCCCTTGGCAATGATCTTGTCGGGATGGTACTCGCTGACCAGTTTGCGGTAGGCCTTTTTAACATCGCTCAGGTCCGCACCGTTCTCCAGCCCGAGCATGGCGTAGTGGTGTGACAAGTCGCTGACAAATTGGCGCCTGACGTTGGCAAATGCATCGCCGGGCAAACCGAGCAACGGTGGAGCCGCGTGCAGAATCTTTTCTTCCGCAGGATGCAGTACGCCGTCAGCCAGGGCGACACTGAAAAGCATCTCGAAAAACATCATGCGCAGCTGGGGTTCTTTCTGGAAAACCTGGCCAAACTGACGGGCATAATCCTCGAAGGGGGTATTGTTATCTTTCGCTTCGTTGAAAATACCCATGGCGAACTGTTGTGCCGCCTTGTCAAGGCGCAGTTTGTCCTGCATGAAACTGCGTACGACGTTGATTTCGTTTTCACATACGCGGCCGTCGGCCTTGGCCATCTTGCCGAACATGGCAAAAATTGCCGTAAAAAATACCGCCTGACGCTGTTCCTGGTTAGTCAGGCGACCTGACTCAGTATAATTGGCGCGAACTTTGTCATCGATCAAAGCATGCCCTAGCGAAACCCCGATCAGGGCACCAATCGGGCCGCCCAGCATGAAACCGACACTGCCTCCCATGATTTTTCCAAACCATGACATGGGCTCAACCTCCTGTCTCAATCTGTTGTTCCTGAATATCGCTCACATCGACAATTCGTGCGCCGCTCAGTTCCAGGAGTCTGGAGAAGCTCAAACCAACGGCAGAGCTGTTGGTGCCGGCGGCTGGATAAATTTTGCTGAAACGCTGCAGGGAATGATCCAGAAAAACCGGCAGTTCTTTCGGCAGTATAAACGGGCTGACCGCACCGGGAGCATAACCGGTACAGCGAACCACTTCGTCATGGTCGGGCAAGGTCACTTTGCCGCTCAAGCCGCTGACTTGCTTGAGGCGTCCGCTTTTCACCCGGGTATCGCCACTGGTAACAACCAGCACGGGTTGTCTGCCGACCAGCAGCAGAATACTCTTGGCAATTTCCCCGACAGAGCAACCGACAGCCTCTGCTGCAGCAGAACTGGTCAGTGTCGGTCGGGGAAAGTTACGAACTCGGTGCCCGGCCTGCTCGAGATAGGCCTGGACCTCCTGCGCCTTGGTATCCATGGCAATCATGTTGTTCTCGTCAGCCATCTTCAGTATCAAGCGGATATGTTAACATGCCGGCACTATCTCTGCCAGACCTACAAGGGACTCGCCACAAAATATTACATGGCCGATGGACTTGTCTTTGATCATAGATCAACAACATGTGACATTTTTGTCCACCAACTGTAGACGCAGCGCCTCAATCAGTATGGTCAAAGCACAACAGTTCGGTGTCAGGTCACAAGAAAAAAGCCTTGTGGGTTCTATGCTTAATTGAATCACAAGTGAGCGGCTCTTTCTGTAAGAGTCCATAATAAAAGGATTAAAAGGCCGGTGATCATGACCCGTCAGGCGTAAGGCTTTGTCGGCTCGGAGACCTCCTCTAATCTGGCACATAATTTGCTTTTATCAAATGTGTTAACGTTTCGTTCAAGCACACTAGGAGTCCAGATGTTCCGTAAGCTATTCATCATCGTTCTACTCACCACCTTTACCACTGCCTGCGCACAACAGGCGGCCTTCGTATCGACCCCCGCTGGCGCTCAGGTTTTCGTTGATGGCCAGGAAATCGGCGTCACCCCCTGCGCTTTCGACTACAAACTCAGCCAAAATGTCAGCCACGAAATTACCATTGCCAAAGAGGGTTATGAGCAGGTTGATTTTGTCGTCAGGGCCGACGAAGTCGATACCGAGGCACGTAATCGCTGGCTAGTTGCCGGAGCCGTCTGGAGCCCGCTCTGGATTGGAACTCTTTTCACGAAGAAGCTCAAGGACACCTACGATTTCGCCCTGCAAGCCGAGCCGCCGGATATGACGGCAACCGCTAAACAGATCGCGAGCGACAAAAACATGTAACCTGACTGCTGCATTGATTCTGCTATAGAAACACAAGGCCGGCTTCCAAATGAAGCCGGCCTTGCTTGTTTACGAACAAGTTTTTGAGACTTGCCCCCATTAATGCGGTTCGGAAAACTGCTGCTGAATCTGTTCGATTTCACCGGGGCACTCAATCAGGGCATCGACACATTGCCTGTCGAGCTTGTCGATCGACAAAAGCTGCAGCAAGGCAAAAGCATGCGCATTGGACCAAGGCAGCTTGTATGGTCGCCTGGTGGTCAATGCATCGAAGATATCGCTCACGGCAACGATGCGCGCCTCCAGGGTGATCTCCTGGCCGTTCATGCCATGGGGATAGCCGCTGCCATCCATCGCTTCATGATGCAGTTCGGCAATATGTCTCAGACAATCGATATAGGGTATCTGTTCAAAACCGAAATTTCTGATCAGGTCATCGACGATCTGGCGGCCTAAAACAGTATGAGTATTCATGATGGTGCGTTCTGCCCGGGTCAGCCGGGCAGGTTTCTGCAAAATCCGGTCTGGGATGCCGATCTTGCCGACATCGTGCAGCGGGGCGAAAAGTGCGATCTGCTCGATCTGTTCATCATCAAGATGCTCAAGTCCTCTTCTGACCATCGACCTGGCGATCAAGCGCGAATAACGTGACATGCGCTCCAGGTGTGTGCCGGTTTCCAGATCGTGTTTCTGCACCATGTTGACCGACGTCCGCATCGCTGCCACCAGCGCCCGCGTGACTGCTAGCTCGTTCAGGATCATCTCGGCCAGCAGGTGGGTGAAAAGTTCAACCTGCTCCAGAATGCGTTCGCGAAAATAACGATTGTGAAACGAGTTGAAAAATATGAAGCCGGCCAGTTCCTTATTCTGGTAAATCGGATGGGTGTAGCTTGATGCGAAGCCGTGTCCGACAATCGCCTGGGAATGCGTCGAGACGTGGTGCTGATAAATTCTCAGGTCGTTGACGATTCGCGGCGACCTGTTCCTGGCGACCTCCCACAGAACCGATTCGGCGGCCAGGACTGTTTCGTAATTTTTAAGTGGACTTTCCGCAACAGGGGCGGCAATGAAGGTCTTTAACTTACGCGCCTGGTTGTCATAGAGGGCGATACTGACCCGGTCGACCCCCGGGCAGCTTTTTTTCAGGGTTTCGTGAACGAAAGTCAGTTTCGCCTGGTAGGTGGAGGCGTCCGCAAATCCCGCCAGAGGGTCTTCACAGAAGACAACCTGTTCCATGATTCCTCCGTGGAAAAGTTAACAACCACTTACATTCTAACTCTTTAAAAAGTGATTGCAACGACAAGCGGACAGAGCCTTTGACGGCACTATTGCGATGCGCTACTCTGCAGATTGATCATCCTATAAAGGATAACTTTCATGATGGAAACCAAGTCTGAACATTGCATGGTGTGTGGTGAACCCCTCGATTATCGCGAGCAGGGCGAAGCGGTCTGCTGTATCCATTGTGGACAACAGTCGACCAGCGCTATCGTCTGTCCGGCCGGGCATTATGTCTGTGACGCCTGCCACAGCGATTTCCCTTTGGCGCGACTTGCGGTTATGGCTCGGCAAGTCGCCGGTTGTGCACCGGAAGACATCCTCGAGGAACTCATCGCCCTCCCCGACCTGCCCATGCATGGCCCGGAACACCACGCCATGGCAGGACTCGCCCTCTTGCTGGCATGTGAAAAGACCGGTACAGACTTACCGGAAAGTTTTATCGAAGAAACAATCAGACGCTGCCTACAGATTCCTGGCGGGACCTGTGGCTATCATGGCGCGTGTGGCGGGGCGGTCTCCCTTGGCGTATCCGTCAGCCTTCTGACCGGGGCAACTCCGGTGACCGGACTGGCCCGCAGCATGGCCCACCGGGCGACGGCTCTGGCCCTTTTGAACTGCGCTGACGACGAAGCCCGCTGCTGCAAGCGCGCACTGAGGAAAACCGTTTCCGCCGGCCGTGAGTTTTTTGCCAAAGAACTCGGTATCGAATTCCCGCGGCCAATTGCTCACCAATTCTGCGTGGACATACCCCGCAATCGCGAGTGCGTCAGGCAGCACTGCCCCTACTTTCACGCCGGCACCCAGTAGCTCCCGCCTGACCTGGATCGCTACGCCCTAAAAATATCTTCCACCGGCGTGTGCTCAAGGCCGAACGCTTCAGCGACTCCCGCGTAAGTGACTTTGCCGACCACGACGTTCAACCCTTCCCTGATGCCATGATGTTCCCGGGCAGCACCACGCCATCCACTGTTGGCTATTTTGACCGCATAAGGCAGCGTCGCGTTGGTCAGGGCAACGGTCGATGTCAGGGGAACCGCACCTGGCATATTGGCAACACAGTAATGCACGACACCGTCAACTTCAAAGGTCGGCTCGCTATGGGTGGTTGCCCGGGACGTTTCAAAGCAGCCGCCCTGGTCGATGGCCACATCTACCAGTACCGCACCAGGCTTCATGGTCTTCAACATTTCGCGAGTCACCAGTTTGGGGGCTTTAGCACCATGTAGCAGCACAGCCCCGATCACCACATCGGCCTCCTGGACCAGTTCACGGACCATGGCCGGAGAAGACATGATCGGAAAGCAGTTTTTCGGCATGACTTCCGCAAGATAACGAAGCCTCTCCAGGCTGGTGTCGAGGATATAGACCTTGGCACCCAGTCCGCAGGCCATCTGCGCGGCATGCGTACCGACTGTCCCGCCACCAATGACCAGAACCGTTGCCGGAGGCACCCCCGGAACTCCGCCAAGCAGGATACCACGCCCACCCTGGGTCCGCTCTGCATACTTTGCTGCCTCCTGGGCAGCCATACGTCCAGCAACCTCGCTCATTGGCGTCAGCAGGGGCAAACTGCCATCTGCGCCAACAATCGTTTCATAAGCGATGCAAACAGCCCCCCTGTCGATCATCGCCCGGGTCAACTCTTCAGAGGCGGCAAAATGGAAGTAAGTAAAGACGATCTGGCCTTTACGGATCAGGGGATACTCCGAGGGCTGTGGTTCCTTGACATGCATGACCATCTCTGAGCGGTCGTAGATCTCCTTTGGCGTGGCGACGATCTTAGCTCCGGCCTCAAGATAAGCAGAGTCACTGAAGCCGCTGCCAACCCCGGCCAGGGTCTCGACAAGAATATCATGGCCATGTTTACGCATGATTTCAACACCGGCAGGGGTCATGCAAACCCGATTTTCAGCAACCTTGATCTCTTTCAGTATGCCAATGACCATAAGAGCACCTCCTTTGAGAAACGCTTGTCCCGTTTATATGTTTATTTCTGAAGTCTACCAGCAACATGGGGAAATTACCTTGCAAACTAAGGTAAAAAAACCTACTTATTAATAGATAATTCCACATAATAATCGATATGGAGCAGATCATGCCATACACCCAATTGGACGCCATAGATCATTCTATCCTGAATAAGTTACAGAAGAACGGCCGCCTGTCAAACGTGCAGCTTGCCGCAGAAGTTGGCCTGTCGGAATCGGCATGCCTGAGACGGGTCAAAATTCTCGAGGAAAGCGGGGTTATTGATCGTTACGTCATGCTGATCAGTCAGACCGCTATAGGGAAACCGGACAACGTCTTTGTCAGAGTCACGCTGGATGGCCAGCAGCGGGAAAAACTGGCCGCGTTTGAAACCGACATCACTAGGGTTTCGGAGGTTATGGAATGCTACCTGATGTCGGGAGATTTCGACTATCTGCTGCGAGTCATAACCAGAGACAATACTGATTATGTCCGTATTCACAACAAGCTCACCAGCCTGCCGGGAGTCATGCGCGTCCAGTCTTCTTTTGCACTGCGCACGGTTCTCGACAAAACCGAAATGCCGTTGGAAATTTGACCTGAACGAAGGGGCTTGGAGCGGAACCCGGATCAGCGCACACTGCCGCACGCCGGGCAATAAGGCCAGTTGTCACGTAGAGCGGAGTGGCAACTGTTGCAGCAGTTGGCGTCGGGGGTTGCTTTTTTGCGACTTCTGAGCATGAACAGGATAATGCCGGCCGCCAGGTTGGCAGCGATGATCACCCAGCCGATTGGGGGAACCCGGAAGAAATCATTGATAACGCAGCGCCCGCAACAGAGCAGCCATACGTTGCATGCCACGATTACCAGGATCGCCGCCAGACAAAAGCAGGCAAACCAGGAGTATTTATACTTTCTGAATGCCAGCCTCATGCAGGGGCCTTTTGATTCTGGTGCCTGCACCACGGGCAGTACTTGACCCACCGATCATGCACCTTGCAGCAGGCAGGACAAACTTCTCGCAACACTGACCGGCATTTAGGGCAGACCAGCCAACCTGACTCCACCCGCTCCGAGCAATCCGGACACTCCCCCGTCAGCGGGGAAAATGGCGGTACCGGCTTGTCAATTTCCAAGCAGATAAAGTAGAAAATGACCGAAAGACTGATGATGAAGAGTAGGAACATACCGCCTCACATGGCCTGTGAAAGGCCGCAATCAGAACTCCCTGTATCCTTTTCTATCAAACCGTCGCGCAGGTAAAGGGTCCGATCGAACCACTCCAGGTTGTCCCGGTTGTGTGTGACCATGACAATAGTCTGACCGCCACGGTGCAGTTCGGCCAACAGCTCCATCACCTGTTGGCTGGTTGCCGTATCAAGGCTCCCGGTCGGTTCGTCCGCCAGGAGCAACGGCGGGCTGTTGACCAGTGCCCTGGCGATGGCCACGCGCTCCTGTTCCCCACCGGAGAGCTGCTGAGGTAAATGCAGCATACGATCCGGCAGGCCGACCCTCTCCAGCATGGCAGAGGCACGCCGACGTTTTTCCACAGCAGAGAATTTGCTCACGGCGAGCGGCAGCATGACATTTTCCAGGGCGTTCAGATAAGGGATCAGGTTGTGCGACTGAAAAATGAAGCCGAGGTACTCACGACGGAAATCCGCCTGCTGCTCCGTCGCCAGGCCGTAGATGTCAATTTCATCGATCGTGACCTTGCCAGAGGTTGGCCGAGTCAAGGCGCCCAGCACGCTCAGCAGGGTACTTTTGCCACTCCCTGATGGGCCCATGACGCCGAGAAATGCGCCCTCTTTGATCGACAGGCTCAGATGGTCGAGAGCGGTCACACAGTCAGCGCCATTGATGTAGCGTTTGGTTACCTGTTGCAGATTAATCAGAGTCATATCGAGTCCGGGGTTAGAGCGCCCTGAGGGCTTCGCTCGGTTCGAGGCGGCTGGCACGCAGCGCCGGTTGCAGCGCGGCCATCAGGCCGACGATCAGTGCCGCAGCCACAGCAGTTAGAGCAAGGGTCGGGTTCCAGTGCCAGATGGCCTTGCCGCCATCGAGCAGCGGCAGGGTCACCAGGGTCGCGAGGACACCGGCCAGGTACCCCATCACTCCGGCCAGAACGCTGACGATGGCGGCTTCCATCAGCACCAGGTGCAGCACATGTCGGCGACGGTAACCGATCGCCCTGAAGATACCGATCTCCCGGGTTCTTTCGCTGATCGCACCCATCATGGTGACAAAGACCAGCAGGGCACCGATAATGACCACCGTCACGGCAACCCCCCAGGCAAAAAGACGGAACTGGTCCAGGGCATGCATGCGGGTCTTCACAACCTGCTGGACCGCCTGAACATCGGTTCCGGGGAGGACCTGCTGCAGCTGGTTGACCATATCATCGACGGGGCAGTCATGGCAGAGAGCGGCGATCTCGACCATACTGACCTTGCCTTCCTTGCCAAGTATCGCCTGGGCCGCCGGCAGCGGGCTGATCAACAGCTGGTCGTCCTGGGAGCCGGTCTTGGCCAGCAGGCCGACCACAGTGAAGGCCTGGCCGTTGAGTTGCAGGGTGTCGCCCATCGCCAGGCCAAAACGTTTGACAAGTGCATCGCCGACCAGTAGTTCAGCTCCCTGCTTGACAGGACGCCCGGCGATCGACCACCAGCGTTTCAATTTGAACTCCGCGACGGGATCGACCCCCATCATCATGACCCGCTGTCCCTGTACTTCGACGGTGCCAAGCACCTTGGGCCCGATGGTGGCAACGTTGCGCCGATTGGGGATGTCGTCTATGTTGACCAGACTGGCCTGTTCGATCTCACGGGCCACCAGGTTGACGCCACCGAGCTGGACCCCGCCATAGTTCAAATCGAGTTGATCACTACGGGGCGTGATAATGATGTTGGCCCCGAAGTTCTCGAGTTCGTTTTGGGCGCGCATGCTCAGGGCATCGGTCAGTGACAGCAAGGTGACCACCGTCGCGACGCCGATCATCAGGCCCACGACCAGAAAGATCGCCCGCCCCTTGCGCCGTCTCAGATTATGTAAAACGATATGCTCAAGTCGCACGTGCAGATCCTCAATTGATCGCGGCCTTGAAATAGCCGGCACCCTGTTCGATATCATTCACGGCGATCACGAGCTTGTCGCTGGCCAGTTGACGATGCAGCGGCGCCGGGTTGCACCCGCCCTTGACCACGTTGACCAGGTCGGTGCGGAAATGCTGGCCGCAGTTGTTACAGACCATGTCGTTGCCTTCCTGGCGGTAGCCCTTGCGCTCACGGTAGCAGACGTCACATGTGTCGAAGGCCGCCCGGATCACACCGTCCGTGCTGCGTACGACGAAGAAATCGACCGATCCGGATTGGCCCTGGAAACGATAGAACTTGGCTTTGCCGTCAGCAAATTCGCTTGACGCAAACTGGATCGTGCCATCCTGACCGGCCTGAACCAGGGCGTGTCCGCCTAGGGACTTTTGACCGAACAGAAACCAGCCGCCTCCGGCAATAACCACCAGGGCCAGCACGACAAGGGGAACCAGCAGCTTTTTCCCGGCGGTTTTTTTCGTATTGAACTGCTCTCGCTTGGCATCACGTTCTGACATTGCTCTTTCTCCTTTGTTTTACACGGCTTTTGAAACCGGTGATTTCAGCTGTTACAGCAGCCGCCACATCCGCCGCTGCCCTGATTGAGTGATTTGATTCGCGGATCGAAAATAATGACTTCCGTATTTTTCTGCAGCCCGTCGTACCAGCTCTGCAGCTTGGCCCGACGCTCCCGGGGATCGCTGCTTCCCGCATAGACATGATCCTCGATATTGCGATTGATGATCATGTCTTCACGCAGGCGCTCACGAAAATTATCCATGCTGCCATAGCGCTCCGTAACGACCCGTTCAAGCTCCTGGTGTGACTGGCGTAACTCATCCAACCGGGCATCGACCTCGCCGGTCTGAATCACCACTTGGTTCTGCTCGGCGGCAGCAAGCAGCAGTTCACGCTGCAGGACATCCTGCCAGACAGCCTTCCATACCTGGTCAACCTGCCCTGCAGCAGCACCACTGGAACGCTGCCGGACAAGTTCTTCAAAATCGCTGCGCGCAAGGAGACGGTCTCCCACCTGAGCCAGGTACTGCTGGCCCAACTGTGACTGGCGTTGCTGCAGTGCGGCGTATTCCCTGGCATCGAGTTCGAGCTTCAGGGTGGCGGGATAACCGGCGCCGCTTATCGCCTCCGCAATTGTTCTACTGTCGATTGCGGCGGGGTCGTAAGTGACGCGGCCGCGGCTACTGGTCAGATTGACCTCGACGGCACCGACGCCATCAAGCTTTGATAAAGCGTTTTCGATATTGCCGACACAGGAGCCGCAGGTCATCTTTTCGATCTGGTACTCGGCCAATGCAGCATTGGCCAGAGTGGTCCCTGATGGATAGAACAACCAGACCAAGGGGACCAGGGCAATAAGCACCAGAAAGATTGACAGGTAAAGCTTCGGGCGTTTCATCATCGGCTTCCTCAATAAATGGAGAGTTGCTGGGGACATAGCAGAGGGACAATGTCAGGTTACTAAATCAACTTCCATGCCAAGTATTAAAAAACCTTCCAATACCCTAAAAACATACACTTTACGAACAAATCCAGTGACGTATAGAAAACCATCAGGCCGATTTTTGTAGGATATTGCACAGGCAGAAGCGGATTATTCTTCATCTCTGGACGTTTTTTCCTGCAGATCATGACTGCTCAATGCGTGCGTGGAATTGTCCCGGCGCGCCTATCCGCCAGTTGTTGACAGACAAAAGGCCCCAACGGAAACCGATGGGGCCTATAAAGTCGTTCATGCGGGTCACTTGCTATACGACGATCAGCTCCTGGCTCGAAAAGGTCAGATGTTTGAGACCATCCTCTGCAACCCAGAAGGTGTTTTCGACACCAACTGCACCCAGGCCTGGAAAGACAGCCTTGGGTTCGAAGGCAAACGTCATGTTCTCCTGCAACAGGTATTCGTTAAAACCTTTGGCAATAAAGGGATATTCGTCCAGCTCCACACCGGTACCATGCCCAACAAAAGAGACCTGGGCGCCTTTGGAACCCATGAAGTTCTCCCGGTAGCCCATCTCGCAGGCCAGTTCGAGACACTCATTGTACAACCCGCCCCAACTCGCGCCAGGCGTTGCCGACCGTTTGGCGTGTTCCTGGACCACCAGCATGTCGGCATAGGCTTTCACCAGCTTATCCGGTAGTTCTCCAAGACTGAACATGCGGGTCTGATCAACTATGTAGCCGTCAAAAACACCTGATAAATCGACAACAATCGGTTCATGCCTGCGAATCTTTTTGAAGCTCGCTCCTTGCGGAAAAGAGGGGTTGAGGCCAAGGCCGCCCAATGGGGTGTCCGAATAGGTTGGCACCGCACTGTCGGTTCCGGAGAAAACGTGTCCGTAAAAAAGCTCGTTATTGAAACCGCGCATGCGGACCAGTCCTTGGTGACCAGCCTTCCTGGCAACAAATTCAAGCTCGGCGGCCAGTTCAAGGTCGGTCATCCCTTCCCGGAGGACTTCCGGCACCCGTTTGCAGACTTTTTCGACAATCAGAGCAGCATCTTTCATGATGTTGATTTCGTACCCTGACTTGATCGCCCTTACATTACGGATCAGAGGGGTGGCATCGTTGACGGTTTCCGCCCCGAGCCCTGCCTGGAACCTGTTCATGACCGTTACCGGGACAACGTCGAGTTCCATGCCGACTGCTTTCGGTACTGTATAGCCGTAATCGACCAGCACACTGGGGATGTCGCGAGGGCTCCTGAACGGGACAACCTCCTTGAGACCCGACTCCATACGGGCCCGCGCATAGTCCTTGCGCACTAGGTACAGGGCCTCGCCTTCTACTGGCACGTAAAGCACACCTTGCTGGATGGCTCCTGTGAAGTAAAACAAGTCTGCGTTCTGCACGATGAGAGTCGCTTCCAGGCTGTGGATAGCCATCTCATTTTGCAGCCTTTGTATGCGACTCTTGAGCTCAACGGCAGGGGTGATCCGCATTTTCCGTCTCCTTTGCAACACCTGCGCAACGCCTGTGACACAGGTCGAAACTAAACTTTAAGGGCCAAGCAAAAGCTATTGATTTACAAGGGACAATTCGCAGGGCCAAGATCTTGGAAACATTCCCTCCGGACTATCCGGAAAAGCGTAGCCAGACGGATAAAAGTTTAATAACATACTGTTATAAAAGAGTTTTTAAATACCACACTGGCAAAAGCAAGGCAATCAAATAGCAGGGCAACCGGTACGATTATCCTGACGGCCATCTCTTTTAAAATCAATGTATTCGAGTCGATGAATATTTAAACGACCAGATCCGGTCATGATTTATTTCTGTGCAGAATGCTAAAAATGTAGACTTGGCAAGTGCTTTAGCTATTGCTACTGGTCCTTTCCACAAAGCTATCCACAAACAGCTGTGGACGAGCGATGATCCCAGAGCATGCTCAACCCAAAAAAACCGGCCGGGCAATTGCCCGGCCGGATGTAGCAGACAATAGCAGACGTTACTTCACATCCTGCTGATAGCGCTTCTGGTAATAGGCCTTCATCTCCTCGACACGCTTGGGATCAAAGCCCTTGGTATACCACTCGTGCTCTTTACGGCCATCAATGTATTTGGCGATGATCTCTTCGTACACTTCCGGTTTACCGGCCTTCTCGCAGGCCTCTTTCGACTGCGGCAGAAGTTCCGTATAGAAGTGTTTGGCGACGTCGTAGATGCCATGCCACCAGGCATAATCCGGGCCGCTCATGGCGGCACCATGACGGGCACGACGACCTTCATGATGCCAGAGCTCCCAGTAGGTCCAATCGATTTCATCGTCGAAATTACCCTTGGAAATGACCCCTTTCTCCATCAGCAGGTCACGGATCTCTTTAGCCGGGATGGCAAACTTGTCATTGTACATATCCACGAAGCTGTCTAGCTGGTTGTAGAAACCTTCCACAAAGGGAGCGCCGTGACATGCGGAGCAGACATCTTGCATGTCCTCAAGCTTCTTCTCCCAACCCTCGGTACGCTTGGAAATCGGTGCGCGCAGGTTCCAGGACAACCGGGTCCCGACATCATGGGTCACGGGCTGGTTGACGGTGGCACTCATGTGGCAGGTGGCACAGGTCGGGGCATCGTAGTAATCTTCACCGGCGACCCACTTCGGCTTATCCATATTCAGATCGTCTTCAAAGGCCCGGTAAAGGATGCCGTGCTTGGACTCTTCGTAAACCTCTTTCTGTGGATGGTCAGGGCCGAGATGACACTTGCCGCAGGTTTCAGGCTTGCGCGCCTGTTCCTTGCTGAAGCGATGACGGGTGTGGCATGCCGAGCAGGTCCCCTTGGAACCGTCCGGGTTGACGCGGCCTATTCCGGTGTTGGGCCAGGTGTTGGTATCGAGCGAGCCATCAGCTTTGACCTTGACGATGGAACCGTGGCACTGTCGGCAACCGACAGCAACGGCCGGCTCGCCACCGATCGTCTGGCCAAGGATGCCGTCCTGGGTATTCAGGATGTCGCCCGCCTTGGCATGATGGCTGGCTTCCTGCTCCGTAGTTTCCTTGGGGTGACACTGCCCGCAGTCGCGGGGCGAAACGATGATCGCGATCGAAAAACCATTGTGATCAAAAGCATCGGCATCGTCCTTTTCTGCTTTGTGGCACTCATAGCAGCCGACCCCGGCATTCCAGTGCGCACTGTCTTCCCACTGACTGACGATTCCCGGCATGGCCGCGTGACAGCCAAGACATTCCTGGGTCTCCACAGAAAGACGATCCGTCGCAGCCAGGCTTGCTCCTGTCATCAGTAGAAGCAGCCCTGCCATCAGAAAACCTCTCCACATAAATTGACCTCCCATTCCTCTGACCTCCTCAATGAAATTATGGCCGCAAAGGACCGCTAGCGATTGACCCGTCAGTAACGGCAACGAGCATGCGAAACATTTAAAATTACTAAGCAGGGTTAAAAGATATATTAAATGAGAATTTTCTCAACAATATGGGATCTGCCAAGCAGAATGTTTGACTCAGGTCAAATTCCGGACAGAAAAGCCTTTAAAATCACAGCTTGAAAAAATTACTAAAAATTTGGATAAATTCCGCGCCTTGGGAAGACCTCGCAAATGCAGGCAAAAGATGATACTCAGGAGTGGGCTCTGACCGGATGATTCTGAAACATCGACGACGAATCTGCGTCTCAGCAGACAAATCTGGGGAAAAGATTCAGGGCGCTTGCCCTTAACAGACTTCGACTCTATACTGCGTCTTCAATGACCTGAGGAGAGAATGCAATGTCTGAACAATGGTGGCAGGTACTCTTTGCCGGCAGTTTTGCGGGGGCGGCAACTTTTGCCGGAATGTTCATGGTTCTGGCCAGAGAGAGTTGGAGCCGCCGCTATTCTGCAGCCCTGGTGTCTTTTTCGGCAGGGGTCCTGCTCGGCGTCGGCGTCCTCCATATCCTGCCGGAATCGATGGAACTGAACTCCAGTGCTCCGCTGTTCATTCTGCTCGCTTTCGTCCTCTTCTATTTCTTTGAACACCACCTCTTGATCCACGCCGGCCACGAAGAACAGCACCATATCAATCTGGAAGTTGCCGATTGCCATGATGAAGGCTGCCTTCACCCTCACCCGATGGGAATGATGGCTTTCGTCGGCATGGGACTCCACTCACTGATTGACGGGGTCATCATCGGTACCGGCTTTGAAGTCAGTCATGACATGGGGATACTGGCGGCCCTGGGCGTCATCGCCCATGAAGTCCCGGAAGGAATCGCCATGATCGCCATCCTGCTCCATTATGGCTGGGAGCGCAGAAAAGCTGTGCAGCTGACCTCCTTCGTCGCCCTGGCGACCCCCTTTGCAGCCGTCCTGACCTTTGCCCTGGTCAGCAACGTATCCAAGCCGCTGCTTGGCGCCCTGCTTGCCGGAGCGGGAGGGTCATTCATTTACATCGCCGCGTCAGATCTGATTCCGGAATCCCATCGCAGCCGGGGCTTATCGGCCACCTTGGCGCTTTGCTGCGGCATCCTGATAGCCTGGCTGGCTGGTCGCCTGGCTCATTAGAACTCGACAAAAAAGCACACAGAAAATCTGCAGCGCGGAGCGTTCACCTTTCAGCTGATCACCTGTCACTTGATCCCGCAGTCATTCGGGTCGCCGGCCAGCTTGGCCAAGGCGTGCGGCAATGCTGGCAACACGACTTGTAGATTTTCCCGGGCGGCTTTCGGGCTGCCGGGAAGATTGACAATCATGGTCCGTCGCCGCACCCCGACCACCGCCCTGGACAGCATCGCATGGGGCGTTTTAGCGAGACTCTGCATGCGCATCACTTCCGCCATCCCAGGGATTTGGTAATCGAGTACCTGCAAAGTAGCCTGGGGGGTGACATCCCGGGGAGTCAGACCAGTCCCGCCGGTCGTCACGATCAGATCGAGATGCTCCCGATCAGACCAGTCGACCAGAAGGCGGGCGATCGAAGTTATATCGTCCGGTAGCATCGCTTTATGGGTCACCTTGCCAATCACCGCCAGCATTTCAGTCACCAGCGGACCGCTCTCGTCAAGCCGCTCTCCCTGGGCACCCTTGTCGGAAAGGGTCAGGACTCCTATGCAGTATGCTGTTGGCGCTTTCACTGGCCCTCCTGAACACCGACCGGCTCAAGGACGCGCAAATCGTCGCCGGCCTTCACCGAACCGCCCTGCAGGACAATGGCAAAGACCCCTTCACGCGGCATGACACAATCACCGGCCTGGTGGTAGATGGCACAACGATCGTGGCAGACCTTGCCGATCTGGGTAATCTCCAGCAGAGCGCTTGCCCCGATCAGCAACCGTGTCCCGATCGGCAGAGAATACAAATCAATCCCGCGCGTCGTCAGGTTCTCGGCAAAATCACCAGGTCCGACATCGAGCCCGGCGGCACGCATTTTGTCGATACTCTCAATGGCCAGCAGGCTGACCTGTCGATGCCAGTCGCCACCATGGGCGTCACCGGCCAGGCCGAAACCTGCCTGCAGCTCCCCCTGACCGGCATCGGTCTTGCGCTCGCCCTTGGCTTTGCTGGTGCAGACGGCGATAATTTCGCGCTTCACTCTGTTCACTCAACCACCTGCCTTCTTGATCCTCAGTTCCAGCTCCTTGCGTGCCGCAGTGGCAATGATATTGGAAACCTGGCGGCTACGCGCCAGGTTCTTGATATCCTTCATCGCCAGACTGCTGACAAAACGCAAGGCTTTCGGTATAGGGGTCTTAGGATGCGTCACGAGAGCTTTTCTGATTTCGTAGTTCTTCAGCCAATCCTTGTTGAGCAGAATGGTCCGTATGATCTCATCACTGGAGGTCTTGTTCTTGGCAACCAACAACACCTCACCATCGCTGATTCTGGGATTCTTCATGACGGCAGCCTGCACCAGCTTATTCGACTCCTTGATCAAGATGGAGCGCCATTCCTTGTCTCCGGTCAGCGCCATTTTGATCTTTTCAGCCACCTTGAGTTGCAGGGCGATCTGGTATTTCGAAAGGTTCTCCTGCTCCGCCTCCGCCATGAGAGACTCCAACTCTACCTGGCTGCGACCTTCATCCATATCGTCGTCTTCACCGGCATCGTCAGTCGAGTCCGGTTGCGATCCGTCAGGCTCGCAAGGCTCCGGCTCACTCCAGCCAAGTTTGTACTTAAGGGCTTTCTCGGCGGCAGGATTGGCGATCATGGTCTCAATCAGCACCGGGTTTTGAGCCAGCAGGTTTTCATGCCCCGCCAGGCGTTCGAGCACTTCATGGGAAGCTTTCCCAGCAAGGGAGATGAGGGTCTTGAGTGAAGTTGCCGGGTGCATGATAACCGCACCCATCAGGTCAGCATCGCCGACCCTCGCTCTGACCAGGAGTTCGAGCAATTGAGGATGCAGAGACTGATCCCTGAGGACTGGCACTAGGATTGAACCCGGCAGGTCACAGAGACTTGCGACAGCGGCTTGTTTGATCTCTGCGTCCTGACTGCTGCAGAGGAAGAAGAGAACCGTCAAAAGATCTTTGCCGGCCAGGGGAAGAGTCCCCCGCGCTGCCGCCAACTGGACATCGCGGGGGGCTCCCGGCGTGACGATTCGCGCGACGTCGGCTGAAACCTTCAAACGCACTGTGTTGCTCTCGTGTCGTGTCATGGCATCATTGAGGATCGTCGAATGTCAATCCAGGATCCCATCTTCATTTCATTTCGCCTTGACCACATCAGCCTTCAATCCAGCGGCCCCAACCTCTCGGGACGCCGCCATGGCGTCTTCCCTGGTCGCAAAGCGGCCGAAGCGAACCCGGCTCAGGGTCCTGACGACTTGAACCGGCTCAGGGTAGACCTTGACTCCTTCTTCCGAGAAACGCTGGGACAGTTTATTGACGTTGTCTCGCTTCAGGAAAGTCCCAGCATAGATAACATAACCTTCCCCGGCTGGCGTACTGTAGGAGCCAGGCTCGATCTTTCTTGCGAAAGCGAGCGCTTCATGGACTTCATCCTTGCTGAAGGTCCCGAGACGCAAACGCGTCATATTCAAGGTGGCATCAAGCGGAGTGATGAGGGGCTCATAGCCCAGCTGTTTGATTTTTTCGACCAGGGCCTTGCGGTTTGATTCCAGCAGGTAAGAACCGGCATCCAAGGTGAAAGCTCCGCCTTCCACCTGCTGTATCGACCTGGCAGATTCGACTGCAGGGTCCGCTTCGGCAGCGGTTGGGAGTTCAGCCTGAGGGACAGCGTCCTTGGGGGACAAATCCGCCGCCGGTGCAGGCCCCGGCAGCTTTGCTGTTTCAGACGGGGACGGTTCGGAAACCGCCGGCCCGCTTGGCAGAACTCCACTCGGCTCTTGAGATTGTGTGACATCCGCCGGCTGCGGGGGTGGTGGTGGAGCCGCTACAGTGACATTTTTGACAGATGGTTCAATCTGAGGGTCGACCGCTGGAGCCTCAGCAGGCTGCGGTGGCAAAGCCACCGACTTCGATCCTGGCTGAGCAGGCAATACCACGGTTGACACAGATGTGGTCCCACCCAGGTCCATGAAGTAATATGCGCCTGCAGCACCGACGCCCACCAGGAACAGAATCAACAGCAGAATTCGTGTTCTCGATTGACCTCCCCCTGTCACTCTCGCTACGGGTTCATCATCCCCCGGTTCTTCCGCCGGGTGTTCGCCCTCGGGGAAAATGGCACTAAAATCAGTCTCCGGGAAATCATCATCGCTTAAACCCGCTCCTGATGAGGCGTCACGATCGTCCGGCCGGTTTGCCGGAAAATCATCATCGTCAAAAGTGAACTGGTCCTTGTCAGGCATAAAAATCCTCCCATGTCGGGCAACCAATCATTCCAGAGTCGCCAGGATTGATAACTGAACGGCTACTCTTCCTCGTTCTTGAAACTTTCCAGCAGTTTCGCCATCAGGTGCGAAGGAACCTCTTCGTAGTGTGAAAATTCCATGGTGAAGAGCCCCCGGTCCGATGTCATGGAGCGAAGTTCCGGAGCATATTTGAGGACCTCCGACATAGGCACCAGGGCCTTAACTACCTGGCTGCCCGCCTGGGGATCCATTCCGAGCACCTTGCCGCGCCGGGAATTCATATCACCGATCACATCGCCGACACAGTCGTCGGGAATCGTGATCTCCATATTCATGACCGGTTCGAGCAGAACCGGGCTGGCCGCTTCAAGCGCTTTCTTGAACGCCATCGAGCCCGCGATTTTGAAAGCCATCTCGGAGGAGTCGACCGAGTGGTGGGAACCATCGAACAGGGTAATCTGGAAATCCTGGACCGGGAATCCCGCCAACACACCCTTGCGCATCGATTCCTGAATTCCCTTGTCGACCGCAGGGATGAACTGGCGTGGGATAACCCCGCCGACGACCTTGTCGACGAACTCATAGCCAGACCCCCGCTCAAGCGGCTTGAGCTTGATCGTCACGTCGGCAAACTGGCCTTTGCCCCCCGACTGTTTCTTGTGCCGGTAAGCCTGCTCGACCGTTTTCTTGATGGTCTCCCGGTAAGGCACCTTGGGCTCCTTGAGGATGACGTCGGCGCCGAACTTGCGTTTGAGTTTCTCGATGGCGACCTCGACATGCACCTGGCCCATGCCGGAGATGATCATCTCCTTGGTCTCTACGTCACGCAGGATATTCAAGGCCGGGTCTTCTTCCATCAAACGCGTCAAACCACTGAAGATTTTCTCCTCGTCGCCCTTGCTCTTTGGTTCCAGGGCAAAAGATATGACCGGTTTCATGGACACCGGGCACTCGTAGATGATCGGCTTGGCCGCATCGCAAAGCGTATCGCCGGTGGTGGTTTCCTTCAGCTTGGCAACTGCAACGATATCTCCGGCGACCGCTTCGCTGACCGCCTTGTGTTTTTTCCCCTCAGGCAACAGGATCTGGCCCAGCCGTTCGCTGCAATCCTTATTGGGATTGAAAATCGTCGAATCCGATTTGACGGTTCCAGAGTAGACCCGGAACAGGCTCAGTTTACCGGTAAAGGGATCGCTGACCGTCTTGAAGACCATCGCCGAGAAAGGCTCCTTCGGGTCGGGACGACGCTCCGCAGCATCACCGGTTTTAGGGTTGGTCCCGTACTGGACCCCCTTGTCAATCGGCGAAGGCATACAAACCACGATATAGTCAAGCAACTGGCGGACGCCGATGTTGGACGTTGCGCTACCGCAGAAAACCGGGGTAAAAACGCCGGTCAGGGTCCCTTCTCGTAACCCCAGCAGGATTTCCTCCTCGGACAGATGTTCGGTTTCGAGGTACTTTTCCATCAGCTCGTCATCAGACTCCGCGCAGGCTTCCATCAGGATCACTCGCAGGCGTTCAGCTTCGGCAAGGTGCTCGGCGGGGATATCGGTCTCATCGTACGTCCCCTTTTCGTCGAACTTGAAGATTCGGGCCTTCATTTTGATCAGGTCGATGACCCCTTTGAAATCGGCTTCCTGTCCGATCGGCATGTTGACCGCCACCGGCCGGCAACCGAGAGCTGATTCCATGTCGTCGACCGCTTTGAGGTAGTCAGCGCGTTCGCGGTCAAGCTTGTTGATGAAGGCAATGCGCGGCACCTCGAATTCATCCGCCCACCTCCAGAGAGTCTGGGTCTGTGCCTTAACTCCGTCGACGGCAGAAACCAGCAGCACGACTCCGCCGAGGATGCGCATGCAGCCACGGGTGTCGTGCAGGAAGTTGGTGTAACCGGGGGTGTCAACGATATGCAGCTCATGACCGTTCCATTCACAATGGTGCAGTTTCGAAGTAATCGTAATCTTGCGTTTGGTCTCCTCAGGTTCGAAATCCATGTTTGACGAACCGTCGTCAACCTTGCCGAGGCGATCGGTCATGCCGGTATTGAACAGCATGGCTTCAACCAGGGAGGTTTTACCCGCATCCCCTTGACCGACGATGCCCAGGTTACGCAATTTCTCTGTTTCGAACTTTGCCATGATCTCTCCTTTCAGTGCTCCTCAAAGTGCTGACAGTCAGATAATCATCATGATTATGTGCTTTTCAGATATCGCTACGCAACGTGGTTGCGCTCATAGATGATCCGCAAACCTTCAAGAGTGAGACAGTTGTCAACTTCATCGATGGCCTGGCAGTAGGGTGCTATCAGGGTCGCCAGCCCCCCGGTTGCCATCACGTAGGGATTCTCCCGCGCCTCCTGCTTCATGCGGCCGATGATGCCGTCAACCAGTCCGACATAACCGTAAAAGAGTCCCGACTGCATACTGTTGACCGTGTTCTTGGCAATCACCTGAGGCGGGCAGCAGATTTCGACTCTCGGCAGCTTACTGGCCCTTTCATATAGAGCCTCGGCAGAGATACTGAGACCCGGGGCAATTGCTCCGCCCAGGTATTCACCTTTCTTCGAGAGATAATCGAAGGTTGTCGCCGTACCGAAATCGACGACGATCAGACTGGATGGACGTTTGGCATAGGCGGCCACGGCATTGACGATGCGGTCGGCTCCCACCTCGCGGGGGTTGTCGTAATGAATCGGCATGCCGGTCTTGATTCCCGGGCCGACCACCAGCGGCTGCAGCTTGAAATAACAGGCACACAGCGTCTCCAGGGTGTTCAACAAGGGTGGAACGACACAGGAGATGGTCACAGCAGCGACATCCTGGAAATGCAGCCCGCACAGGTTGAACAGCTCATGGGTCACCATGGCCCACTCATCGGCGGTCCGGGCCTTGTCGGTCGTCAGGCGCCAACTGCGCACAAGCTCGCTGCCTCGGTATAAACCGAGAACCGTGTTGGTATTGCCGACATCTATGACTAAAAGCATAAAAGGCCGTGGCGCGAGGCGCGAGGTGAGCGTTGCGAAAGTTCAAAAGCTGCGTGCAACATCAGTTCATCCACAAAATCAGATCGTTTTGTTCGGTTTGTTCGCGCGACGCACTGTTCGCCTTGCGCGACTTGGTTTATGCCGGTCGGACATCCCCGGCATAAACGCTCTCTATCTTACCAGTCGCAGTCCTTACCAGCAATGCCCCATCCTCGGCAAGTCCGATCATGGTCCCTTCGATCTGCAGTTGGTTGCAGTCCGCATGCACCAGTTTGCCGACCAGATCGCAGAGTTCGGTCCAGGCGGCGAGAATCGGAGGACTTCCCTCCTCGAGATAGCGCAGGTACAGGATGTCGGTTTCCCGCAACAGGACCCGGGTGAATTCAAGTCGAGAGACCGGCTGCCCCGAGGCCAGAGCAAGCGACGTTGCAGGATAACGCAGCTCCGCCGGAAACTGTTCCTGCCGCATGTTCAGGTTCACTCCAATGCCCAGGACGACGTAATGGACCCGGTCGGTTTCCGAGCTCATTTCATTGAGGAGGCCGGCCACCTTGGCACCGTTCAAGAGCACGTCATTCGGCCACTTGACTGTCGGTTGCAGACCGGTGCAGCGGTTGATCGCACGACATACCGCCACGGCGGAAAGAAAGGTCAGCCGGGGGGCTTCAAAAGGAGGGATTGGAGGACGCAGCAGGATCGACGCATAAAGGTTGACACCGCCGGGAGACTCCCAATGACGTCCCATCCGACCCTTGCCCGAGCTCTGGCGGTCGGCAATCACCACCAGACCTTCGGGGGCCCCTTCATCACCGAGACGGCAGGCCTGCAGGTTGGTGGAGTCGGTCGTTTCGAAACAGCGGACCTGGCCACCAATCCGCCGGCAGGCGAGCCCGGCCTGGATCGCTTCCGGCATCAGGATATCGGGAGATTGCAGGAGTTGGTAACCCCGCGAGGGGATCGCTTCGATCCGGTAGCCGGCCTGGCGCAGGTTGCGGATATGCTTCCAGACCGCGGTCCTTGAAATCCCCAATTCAGCGCTGATCAGTTCGCCGGAGACAAAGCCGTCGGGAGTCTGACTGAACAGGGACAGGATGGTTTCGCGCGGTGCGGGCTTCATCATGGGTTACAGGCTGCAGGTCCTTTTCTCAGGTGAACAGCATGGAGATGTCTACGGCGCGGTAGGAATGGGTCAACGCCCCGACGGAAATCAGTCCAACACCGGTCTCGGCGATTTCACGAACGGTTTCCAGGTTGACACCGCCGGAGGCTTCCGTGACGGCCCGGTCACCAACCAGTGCGACCGCAGCGGACAATTCCGCCAACGACATATTGTCAAGCAGTAGAATGTCGGCACCCGCAGCAAGGGCTTCGGCCACCTCCTTCTGGTTGCGGACCTCGACTTCGATTTTCTGGGTGTGCGGTACATGCTGCCTGGCACGACTGACCGCTGCCGTGATCCCACCGGCGGCCGCCACATGGTTTTCCTTGATCAGCACAGCATCGTAGAGAGCCATGCGATGATTTCCGCCACCCCCCATGCGCACCGCATATTTTTCCAGGACCCGCAGCCCAGGAGTCGTTTTGCGGGTATCGACAATCACGGCCCGCGTGTCGGCAACTTCGCGTACAAAGGACGCTGTCAGAGTGGCGACACCGCACATGCGCTGTAAAATGTTCAAGGCGACGCGTTCGCCCTGAAGCAGCACAGCCGCATCGCCCTTGATCCAGGCCAGGACATCGCCGCGCTTTACGGCCTGGCCGTCGGCTAGCAGCCCCTCGAAGGCGGTCTCTGCAGAAAGCAGCTGGAAGACCCTCTGCGCGACATTGATACCGGCCAGGACAAAATTATCCTTGGCCACCAGCTCGGCACTGGCCTGGGTCCCGGGCTCGATTGTCGCCAGAGTGGTCACATCCCCGGTGCCGATATCTTCTTCAAGGGCACGCCGCAGAATAGGGTCGAGTATAAATGGGTTCATAAGGTCAGGTTCCAACCGTTTTCAGAAAGGTGCAAGGTTTTCGACTGCTTTTTATACCATAGCGAAACCGCGACAGGCAACTCAAAACCCTGTAACCATGCCTGTTTCCGAGCCTTTACATTTATGCTAAAATCGCTGACAATAACTTTTCGGAGCTGTCACCCTACTTCCGCTCACCAAGGAGCCTAACGTGAAATCCTACTGCAAACTCTGCCTGATCCTCATCACCCCGGTCATTCTGTCCGCCTGCGTCAGCCAGGCCGTGCACCAGCAGAAGCTCGATGAGAACCAGTATCTCGAGTCGGTCATTGCAGGTCTCAAGGCCGATTATGAACGGTTGAAAGAGGACAAGAACCAGTTAGCGGAGCGCAACGACAGTCTCAACCAGCGGCTGCTCGAAGCCATCGGCCGCAACAAGCTGCTCCAGGAAGATCTGATGCGTGCCCGGGCCGATCTTGACCGGGTCGAAAAGGTTCTTGCCGACCGCAGTGCTGAGGCTGGTGCGGCCATGACTGAAATGCGCCAGGAGATTGATCGGCTCACCGAAACCGGCAACAATTTGCAGCAGCAGCTGGAAACTGAGCGCCAGGCTCGCGAGGAGCGCCTCTCGGAAGTCCAGGGCACCTACGATGAGCTGGTGGGCAAACTCGAAGAGGAAATTCAGAGGGGCGAGGTAAAAATATCGGAACTCAAAGGAAAACTGACCGTCAACGTAGTTGACAAGATACTCTTCGACTCGGGCCAGGCAGCACTCAAACCGGCCGGCATCCGGGTCCTGCAGCAGATCGGTGATATCCTCAAATCGGCGGTCGACAAGGATATCCAGGTCGAGGGACACACTGACAATGTACCGATTCGCGGGACCCTCTCCCAGGTGTATCCAAGCAACTGGGAACTCTCCACGGCGCGGGCGAACACTGTCCTGCATTTCCTCCAGGACAAAACCGATATTCCCGGCGAACGCCTTTCGGCGGTCGGCTATGGTGAGTACCGCCCGATTGCCAGCAACAGCGCACCGGAAGGCCGCGCCCTGAATCGTCGCATCCAGATCGTTCTGACGGCCACCAAGGACCGTTGAACGGTCGAGGGCCTTCATAGCCTGCCAAAGAAAACCAGTACAACCAGGAAGTGTTTCAGATGTGATCAACTGCCCCGCAGCAAGCTGCGGGGCATGATGTCTCTTTTCGAATGAACGGCGCCGCGGCAAGCTGCTGTGTATCCAGAATACAATTTCCCGTAGGCAGACAAACTCACGTCTTAATTTGG
This sequence comes from Geobacteraceae bacterium, assembly GCA_024641085.1. GTDB lineage: Bacteria > Desulfobacterota > Desulfuromonadia > Desulfuromonadales > BM103 > JAHEDT01. Next base: position 129,940 of record JAHEDT010000003.1, read on the forward strand.
TTGTCGGGACTTATCCAGGTTCTGGATTCTGGAGACTGATTCCCTCCGGAGCGAACCAAGTGTCCATCAAATGTATGGCACAGCAAGCTGCAGGGGATTCACCCTCGCGCCGATTAAAACAGTCCGGCGAGGCGAAGTTCTCGGGAAATCAGCCGACGCTTGCGCGCGAAGGAACGAGCAGCATCCGCGCCCAGATGTTGATCCATAGGGCTGGGCTCATGATTGATCAGGAGCAGCTCACGATAAGCAGCATCCAGATGGCGGCCGGTCATCATCGCCAACCAGCCTTCCAGCTGTTGCCCCTCCCTCACCTCGATCTCTTCGCTGTCGAGCAGTTCTCCAGCAGCATCACAGAGGTGAGCGGTCAGACGATACTCGGGGCCGACCAGGCCGGGGCCGTCAATGGTCAGAGCTATCAGGTCGACCGGCCTGTCTGCGCCCTCCGGGCAGAGGACATCGACGAGCCGGACGAAACAGGCAGAGTGAAGAAATCCGCGCCGGCGACTGCGCATGTCGAAATAAAAATGACCTCCATCCGAAGCGGAATGACGACCACAAACCGGACACTCGAGGACCAGTCGGTGATACCCGCCTGGGAGCGTCTCAGAAACGTGAGCGCCTCCGAGGTGAGAGGCTCTGCGGCTGCCAGCCTCTATGTCGAACCGGGCCAGGACAAACTCAGCCAGCTGCTTTAACTGGCCATGAACGGCCGTATTGCGGGCATGGGTCAGGACTGGACGGATACTGCTTGAAAAGCCGGAGGCCAGCCCCTCGACCTTGGGGCTTTTGCTGATGTAGAAATCAAGGACCTGGTAGTCACGTTCCCGCGCCGCATAGTCGAGAAACTCATGAACCCGCACTTCGCTGTTAAGCCGTGCACGGGGGTCAACCAGGCTGGGGACCAGCCAGATTCGGTCCGCCTGTTCGACCTCAACAAGGATCTCGCGCAGGGCAGCGGCATTGACCAGGGCAGCCCGATCCTTGACCGGGACCAATACCAGGTCGGCGGCGAGTAACGCCGCCTCGGTGAACCAGTCGAGAATCGGTCTGGTATCGAGGATCAAGAGGCCGTCAAGGTCTGCCTTATCCAATATTCGATGCAGCCAGGCCGGCGGATGGGGTGGCGCTATCAAGCGACGGGAGGAAGCGATGAACTGCACGCCGTACTGGCCCATGGCGATCAGCTCGGCCGGCGCACTCCCCTCGAGCAGGTCAGCGATGCTGTTGACTGGGCGCGTTCCGAGAGCGAACATCTGGTCGACGCTGAAATGGTTGTCGAAGGATGCGATTGTCACCGGCAGGTCTTCACGCAGGGCCTTAAGGTAAACCGCCAGGTTGGTGGCAATCGTCGTTTTACCCACCCCACCCTTTTCACTTGCGACGGCAATGACGAAGGGACAGCTCACGGCACCTCTCCTTCTGCCAGCAGCTCCTGTAAAAACTCCCAGCGAGCCATGCAGCCATCCAGTTCCCCCTGCAGGAGGGCATGCCGGTCCACCAGTTTGCCGAGCCGCGCATGATCAACGGCCATGACCGGGTCCTGCATTTCGCTGGTCAGTTCAGTCAACTGCTGTTCGAGAGACCCAATTCTTTCTTCAACCTCCGCCAGCTGTTTCTGGCGCTTCTGCTCCTCTCGCCTTGCGGCCTTACGCTCGGAGTGCGACTCCACCCGGGTTGTTTTGTCGACAACCGGGCCTGGGGCGTTTTTCAAGCTGGCCTGCTCAACCCTCAACAGCGAGTGCGAAGCATCGCCTTCACCGCTTTTGGCACGCAGGAAATCCTCGTAATTACCCAGGTAGGATGTGGCCCGATGCTCGGCCACCTCGACCACCCGGCTGGCCAGGGCATCGACAAAGTACCGGTCGTGGGAGACAAACACCAGGGTGCCCTGATAGCCTCGCAAAGCCTGCAGAAGGACCTCCTTTGAAGCCAGGTCCAGGTGGTTGGTCGGCTCATCGAGCAGCAGCAGGTTGGCCGGGTTAAGCAGCAGGATCGCCAGGGCCAGACGGTTGCGCTCCCCGCCAGAGAGGACGGTGACCTTCTTGTGGACATCATCACCGTGAAACAGGAATGCGCCGAGCAGGTTGCGGACCTTGGGCACCATGTCATAGGGCGCCGCCCGAGTGATCTGTTCGAGGACAGTCAGGTTCGGGTCAAGGGTACGTGCCTGGTCCTGGGCAAAGTAGGCCATGATCAGGTTATGGCCTTCCTCGCGATGCCCTTGGCATGGCGACTCAACACCCGCCAGCAGGCGCATCATGGTCGACTTCCCGGCTCCGTTCGCTCCGACCAGGGCGATGCGTTCGCCGCGTTCGACATCAAGTTCCACCTCTTCGAGGACCGAGAGGTCATCATACCAGTGAGAAACCGCGGCAAGACGCACCGACATACGGCCACTTTTGGGTGGCACCGGGAAGGAGAAACCGATTTTTTTTCGTTCGGGTGGCAGCTCGATGCGTTCGATCTTTTCGAGCTGCTTGACTCGGCTCTGCACCAGGGCCGCCTTGTTGGCATTGAACCGGAACTTGTTGATGAAGGCCTCGATGCGGGCAACATCCTCATCCTGGCGGGTCTTGGCAGTTCGCAGTGCCGTCACCCGTTCATCCCGGGCAACCAGATAACGGGAATAGCTGCCCGGATAATCGGTCAGCTGGCCATGCCAGATTTCCACGATCCGTGTCACCACCTGGTCGAGGAAGAAACGGTCGTGGGAGACCAGGATCACCGCGTGAGGATAAGCGGCCAAATAGCTTTCGAGCCAGTCGCGCGCCGGCAGGTCGAGGTGATTGGTCGGCTCATCCAGAAGCAGCAGGGTCGGCCTCTTCAGTAACAGCTTGGCCAGAGCGATGCGCATCTGCCAGCCGCCGGAAAAGTGCTCGCAGGGCTTGTCCCAGTCGGCCTCGGCGAACCCCAACCCTTTGAGGACTCGTCCGATTTCGGCCTCCATCATGTACCCGCCGCGCTGGCGAAAGAGTTCCTGCCGCTCCGAGTAACGATCGAGGTCGGCCTGGTCGGCACCACTGCTGATCCGGGCTTCAAGCTGCTGCAGTTCAGCTTCGACAGAGAGCAGCTCTTCAAGGGCCGAACGCACCTCGACAAAGAGGCTTCTGCCACTATGTTCGAGTCCCTCCTGAGGGAGATAGCCGATGGTTGTGCCGCGGGCCAGCTGAACCGTGCCGACATCGACGTCCGACTGACCGGCGAGCACACGCAACAGGGTGGTCTTTCCGGCGCCGTTCTCGCCGCAGAGCCCGATGCGATCGGTCGGGCGGACATACCAGTCAACGTGGCGCAGGACAACCTGGTCGGCAAACTGTTTGACAACATCCTTGAGCTGTAGCATGGAGCCTGTTATAGCACATCTGTTTGACGGCGAGAATCTTCATTGTGGGGGACAAGTTGAAGAATTTCCCACAACCTGTGCATGTTGCAGGGGCACTCAATCGCTCTGGGAGCGGGCACTCCTTCCCCGGACGACAAGATCGGGGGAGGACCCGGCGGTCGATTCATTTTTTCTGCGGTTGTTCAAGCTATTGGGCGGATTGCAGCTTCAGAGTATTACGATGGCCTGCAGGTGTCTATTGCCAACGCTGCAGCCAGGGCGCTGATGTGCCGCTCATCGGTTCCGCAACAGCCCCCCAGGATCTTGAGTCCCTGGTCGCGGTGCAGAGCAGCGACCGTCGCGCCGAAGGTGGCAGGATCCTCCGTGACCAGACGGCTGTTGTCGTCAAGCTCTTCAGGACTGAGGGCCGCCGTGTTGGCGAGCAAGCCGACGACCCTCTTTCGGACCATGGAGGATGAGTTGTCCGGGTGCAGCAGCGCCGCCCTGGCAAACGAGGCATGCGTGCAGTTAATCATGTAGGCGAGCGGCGGCGGTGTCACGACCGCATCGATGCCGGCAATGGCCGTGTGCAGAGGGGTGCCGTCGAGCAGTGTCCCGGCAGGGCGCACCACAAAACTGACCAGGTACGGCTTGCCCGTGGCAGCCAGGGCCAGAGCCAGGCCAGTTGCTTCGCTTATGGCCGGCAGTGTTGCGGCGAGCAGAACGTCGACTTCGGACTCGGCCAGTTTGCCGGCCTGCCAGGCATGATAGTCCCGAGCCGTGTCGACATCCAGCGCCTCGCCGGGGGAGTAGGCGTTGCCGCGACAACTCATCAGTCCGCAGATGATGACTTTTGCCGCATAGTCTCCATAACTATTGCGCACCAGGCTGAGAAACCGGGCATTATCGCCGTTCACATCGACGCCAGCATAACCGGCAGCGGCAATCCGTTCGCGGCTGGCCCTCCAGGTCGGGGTGGAAACCAGCAGCGGCAGGCCAGAGTCTCTGCCGATCTCCAGGTACTGGCGACAGATGGACTCCAGGGCCGCACGTGGCGTCCTGGAATAGATGAACGCTGAATTGACCAGGTGCGGATCGAGTTCCAGGCCGCTGTTGCGGCGCAGACGCTCGATAACGGCTCCTTCACCGAGGATGCAGGAGGATGAGGTAAAAAGGTCCAGGAATGATCTGTGGGTCATCTTGATCTCGTCGGTGACATGCATACGGATTCCTGCGGGAGACCGGTATTAACAGCCCTTGAATAGTTTAGACGATCTGAGGATGGTCTGCAGAATAATTTATTACTGTATCACCGCGCCAGGTACCCGCTTCGGTTCTGTGACCCCGCAAGGCATTGTCTGCACCTCCCCGAATAATGACGACCGCACTGCTTGCACGGCATCACCGGCAAGGACTGCAACGAACCATAGTGGATGGTGGTCATCTGTCTCATATCAGAAGTGGACGTGTCCGGGAACGGTTGAGGACCCCGCCCCGTAGTAGATAGCGGCGGGGTCGTCGTTGGGACAAACGCCTCCTCGACGTCGGCGTGGAGCATGTTGCCACAAGGCACTTCCCGTTCGAAAATGGCAGCCATGTCTTCTATTACCCTGCAAAATAGCAGCTCACCAAAGCGAGCCTCCAGATGATTAAGTATGCAGTCCTTAGGTGTCAGGTTCAATATTATGGAAGATTTAGGATTCTATACTTCAAGGAATATGCACCAGGCCGTTCAGTTGACGCTTCCTGAAAACCCATGTCCTCATAGACCAAGGGAAATGGCGGTCGGTTATCACACCGAGTGGCCAAAAACTACGGAATAAACTGACCTGCAATTTGCTGCGGGGCTTCCAGAATTCAATTCAGGATTGACACATTCACTCAACCCTCGCAGAATGGGATAGAGTTCATCCACGATTGAGCCGTTCAAAAGAGGAACTGCCGAGGGCGTGAACATGGCACGGAAAGTTTTCATCGCGGCAACCGGTCAGGACTGTGGCAAAACCACCACCAGCCTTTCACTGCTGCATTTGGCGCGCAAGAAATACCAGCGGGTCGGCTTTATCAAGCCGGTCGGGCCAAAGCCCTCGCCTTACGGTGATTTCTGGGTCGACAAGGATGCGGCTCTGGTCGCCAAGGTTTACGGGCTTGAAGACGACATCCGGTTGATGTCACCGGTGGTGGTGAAGCCGGGGGACACACGCAAGGTCATCGACGGCGTCATGACCAGGTCCCAGCTCGAACGGCAACTGGTCAATGCCTGCAAAGAGCTCGAACAACACTGCGATTTCCTGATCATTGAAGGCGCCGGCCACAGCGGTGTTGGCTCGGTCCTCGGCTTGAGCAATGCACGCGTTGCCCGACTGCTCGACGCCCCGGTGCTGCTGGTCAGCGGGGGCGGCATCGGCCATGTGATCGACGATGTCAGCATGAACCTGGCCCTGTACAAAATGGAAGGGGCGCAGGTCCGCCTCGTCATGCCGAACAAACTGATCCCCGAGAAACGATCACGTACGCTTGAATACATGACCAAGGCGTTTGCCGGCCAGGAGTTCATCGTGCATGGCGGCTTCAACTACTCGCCCATCCTGGCGGGCCCCACCTTGCAGCATGTCGCCAAGCTTTTCGATTTGCCGCTGCGTGCCAGCGGCGACCAGACAATGCGCATTATCCAGCATATCCAGCTCGGTGCAGCCTCCACCGAGAAGGTCGTCGAAATCCTCAAGTACTCGACCCTGCTGCTGGTCAACAGCAGCCGTGATGAACTGCTGGTCATGCTCGCGACGCTCTACCATATCCCCCAATACCACGAAAAGCTCGCGGGGGTCCTGATCTCAGGCGCCAGCTCGGTAGCCAAGCTGACCCAGCAGGTGCTCGACGACAGCGACCTGCCATACATGCGCACTGAACAACTCACCTCTGCGGTATTTCTGACCGTCACCCGGGATGTTTCCAAAATTACCGCCGACGACCAGGAAAAGATCAACCTGGTCAAGGAACTGGCGGAACAGAACCTGGATTTTGACCTGATCGACAGCATGCTTGCCTAAAGGCCCCTCTTCAGCGCATTGCCGGTTCAAACACCCAAGCAATCCATAACCGAGAGGCCAGAACAAACGCCCTATCGTACGGCTGGCGGCGATACTCGTGACGTCCGGTGACCGGAGACCGGTCAAAACCCACCCGTTACGCATGCTGCCGAATAACGACGGATGGAGTAACAAGCCAGAGGACAAACAGGAAAAACAGGTCCCTTGCATTATTTATGTGCAAAGTTCGATTTTTTTGTTATAGTCCGCCCGTATCCGGCTTCTATTGAAGGTTTTTTTGACCATACGGTCATCAGGACCCCATGGATGCAAAGTTTCGGCATTCGCCCTCTTCCTGAGCGAGCTCCCAATTCCGGTTGAGCCAGAGATCTCGGATCAGGGTTTATGCCCCCAACAGTTCAAGGTCGTCGTGCGCGACGACCGGAAAGAATTACATGTCCAAAAAAATGTTGGTTAACGCCAGCCATCCCGAAGAGAACCGGGTGGCCATCGTTGAGAATGGCGTCCTCACCGAGCTTGATATCGAAGTCGCCGGGCGCGAGCCCACCAAGGGGAATATCTACAAAGCGGTCGTCGTCCGGGTCGAAACCGGTCTTCAGGCCGCTTTCGTCGATTATGGCGCCGAGCGTCTCGGTTTTCTGCAGATCGATGAAATCAATTTCAGTACCGTCAAACCCAACTACCAGTCCGATGAAAACCGTCGTCCACGCATCAACGACCTGCTGCACCGCGGCCAGGAACTGCTGGTGCAGATCACCAAGGAAGAGCGCGGGACCAAGGGCGCAGCCCTGACCACCTACCTTTCCCTGGCCGGCCGCTACATGGTGCTCATGCCCGGCAGCCAGACCCGTGGGGTCTCGCGTAAAGCAGAGAGCGATTCTCAGCGTAAGGAGCTGAAGAAAGCCATGTCTTCCATCGACCTTGCCGAAGGGGTCGGGTACATCGTGCGCACCGCGGCTCTCGACCAGAGCCGCGAGGAGCTGGAACGTGACTACCGCTACCTGATGCGCCTGTTCGAAAACATCAAGGCCCTCGAGGATAAAGCCAAGGCACCGGCCCTGATCTACAAGGAATCCAACCTGATGATCCGTTCGATCAGGGATTACTTCACCACCGACATGGATGAGGTCCTGATCGACGACCCGCAGGTCTTCAAAGAGGCCAAGGACTTTTTCCAGCTGGTCATGCCCGACCAGGCCCACCTGGTCAAGCAGCACCAGGAGCGCCGGCCGATCTTCTCCCGCTACCAGATCGAAGAGCAGATCGAGACCTTGAGCCGCAACAAGGTCCAGCTCCCCTCCGGCGGGTCGATTGTCATCGATCCCACCGAAGCCCTGGTGGCCATCGATGTCAACAGTGGCAAAATGGCTTCCGAGCAGGGCGTGGAAGCCACGGCGACCAAAACCAACCTCGAGGCTGCCGAGGAAGTCGGCCGGCAGCTGCGTCTGCGCGACCTCGGCGGACTGATCGTCATCGATTTTATCGACATGCGCGAGCGCAAGCATATGCGCCAGGTCGAGAATCAGCTCAAGAAGTCCCTGGAAAACGACAAGGCCCGGGTCAGTGTCGGTCGCATCAGCCAGTTCGGGCTGCTGGAGATGAGCCGGCAACGGATCAAGGCGGCCCTGACGCAAGGCTCACACCTGCCATGCCCACACTGCAACGGCTCCGGCCACCTGAAGAGCCCGGAAACCCAGGCGGTCGCCCTGCTGCGCAAGATCCACGCCAGCGCCGCCAAAGGCCAGGTCAGCCGGGTCGATGCCCAACTCCCCATGGACGTCGCCGCATACCTGCTGAACAATAAGCGTGAAGAGCTGGTCGACATGGAGCGGCGCTACCAACTGCAGATCCATATCCACGGCAACCGCGATTTCCTTGCCGACCAGAACGAAATAGAGATCCAGAAGAAGGAAAAGGAAAAAGTCACCCAGCCGGAATACATTGCTGCCGGCATGCTGCCTCAGGATTCCTTGGAGAAAGACCAACCGGCGGAGAAAGACAACCGCAAAGAGAAAGATCAGGCGGCAGACCCTGTCAGGCCGGAGACACAGGACTTGCCGGAGAGCACTCAGCAGCCGACTGGGGAAACCGAACCGCAGGCGGAGGCGGAGTCTGGGGCAGAACCAGCCAAAAAGCGCCGCCGCAGGAGGAGGCGCAAACCTGCTGCCACCAGTGTTGGTGAAGAGACCGCTGCGGGCGAAGCGAGCGCCGGCGAAGAAACGCGTCCGGAAAACGAGAGCATGCAGTCGCCCTTGACCCCAGAGGCCTCCTCGGAAGAGGAAACGCCAGTGGCTGCAACAGCGAAGAAGCCACAAAGGCGGCGGCGCTCCAGCAAGGCAAAGCATGCCTTAAAAACCGTAGAGGCCGATGCAACCGCTGCGCCCGCGCCAGTGACCGAGACTGAACCCGCGCTTGCGGAGGTGACAGACGCTGCGCTGGCGGCCCCACAGGAAGGGGCGGAGAACAAGCCGAAGCGTCGCAGGAGCCGTCGCAAGCCAAAGCCTGCGGGAAGTGTTCCGCCGCCCGGGCGGCCGACAGAAGCTTCACAACCGACGCAGACGGAGAGCCCGGCGAAACCGGCCCCGGTACCGACACAGGAACCTGCTACGGCAGCAGCGGAAAAGGACCCGGGCAAAGCGGCAGTTCAATCCGTTTCAATTGAGAGTCAAGAGTCCAAGTCGGTCAATGACAAGGCAGAGCCACCGAAGGCTCCAAGGCCCAGGCGCGCGAAGCCGAAACCAAAAGCCACCCAGGCTCCGGAACCCGTCGCAGGAGGGTCTGCAGAGACCAAGCCCGCGGTGGTGAAACCCGCCCGGAAAGCGCCGGCACGGCGCAACAGTAAGCCTGCGGCCAAGGACACCGGGACAGCCGGCCAGGGGAGCGCAACGATCAACCAGGACAAACCGGTAGCAGAAACTAAGGATGCTGCCTCCAGGCCGAAGCGTCCCAGGGTCCCCAAAAAGAAACCGACAGTGACGGAACCCGACCCGCAGGGATAACCCTTTCAGAATCCATTAACGATACCCAACAGGCCGGCGCCGCTCAACGGTGCCGGCCTGCTGCATAAGGCCCTGAAAGCAGGCTCCCGTTCGCGGGGCAAGCTCTTGGACAAACGGTTGTCACTCGGTATCATTCATTGGTCGGCCGACGGAGAAAGACCACCACAGCACCACCTCCGCCGTAACGCCGCGGCGCGACTCCCCATTCGAGCACCATTTCGTGCATTTGTGCCAGAAGTTTCTCCACCGCCAGGCGCAACACCGGGCCATCACTGGAATGCAGGCCCTTGCCGGTAATGATCAACAGAGTCTGCAGTCCACGGTAGCGGGCATCCTGCAGGGAGAAGCGGACTTTTGCCAGCGCTTCATCTGCAGTCAGGCCATGCAAGTCAAGCTCCGCTTCCGGTTTGAGCTGGCCGCGGGCCACCTGCCTGATGCGTCGAGGAGCTGCCTGGTTGCCAGTCTCTGCTTCCGGCCATTCGTCCGTGAAGGTCGTCGACATGGCACCGAGGGCTTCCAGGAACGCGGCACGGTCACGCTCTTCCCTGGAGGCTTCGGTCGAAAGCGGCGGCGGCTGAGCCCTCCCTTTGACAGGCCCCATGGCCTCGACACCCCTCTCCGGCAATGACTTCACACCAAGGGAATCCATTTCATCGGCGAAGGCGGTCAGGTCGTCAGTTGGAGCCTCTGGCTCTTTGAGTGTGCTCTTCGTCACTTTGTCTGTCATTGGCTGGGTCTGCGGCACGTCGAATGCAGACAGCCCCTTCAAATTCCTGAAGGGGCTGTGGCTGAATTCTTGTGGTGCCGGTTTCCCGGGGGAAGGCTTTTTGCGGGCCATGACTACCTTCTTACGACTTTGCGACGCCCCTGTATCGCCTTGGTGTGCTTGCGAATCATTGCGCCCTGTTTCTCGAGTTGGAACTGCAGCCAGAGATCACCGTATCCCTGCATCTTCATCTTGCCGCCTTCCTTGAGGGTGGCCAGATTGGCACTCATCAGTTCATCGCTGCCGACTTTTTTCAACCCCTTTTCCATGATGCTGACCGCCTTGTTGCGGTCACCGATTTTCTCCAGGCAGAAGGCGTAGAGGCTCCAGAGCAGTGGCTCCTTGCGGGTCACGGTCAAGGCCTTGTCAAAAGTGGCAATCATGTTTTTCGGCTGGTTGCGCTTCATCTGGATGATGGCGAGCATCGCCATGGCCACCCAGTGCCTCACAAAACCTTCTTTAAGGTAATCATAGGCCTTGGCGAAATCCCGGCGCAGGTAGTAGACCATACCAATCTGGGCATTCATCTGCTTCTTGATGAAGAACTGCCAGTTGGCATACTTCTTCTGGACCCCTTCCAGTTTATGGATCGCCACTTCCGGGCGATTGGCCATGATGTCCTTCTGCACCGATTCCATAGCGGAGTTGACCCGGTTCATGACCTGCTTGAGCAGAATGATATAGATGATCGTGAACACGATCAGGCCGGCGAGGACCGGCACGACCGGGTGCAGGCTGGTGGTCAGGTGCAAAGCGCCGCCAAACAGAACCGCGACGGCAAGCGAGATAATGACAGACAACATGGGGACAACGTCCTTTCAAATGATCTGAGGCGGCGTATTCTATCAGCCAGTCACGGTGTTGTCAAAGCAAACTGAAGGGTCTTGACCGGTCTAACGAATTGCCTCATGGCAAGCCACGGGGTGTCCTGAATGCAGTATCCAGAAGTCAAAAAAACTCGCGGGGCGCCTGGCCGTCGGGATTTATTCCGGATTCTGGATTCTGGGTACTGGATTCCCTCAATAAGGCGAGATCCAGGCGGCAATCGATGCATGGTGCAGCAAGCTGCCATATTTTGTGGGGGACAGGAGATTAACCGCGATTGTCGCCACTGGCCACATGCAGGGTCAGACTTTCACCAGGCTTCAGCACATGGTTGTCGGCAAGGTTGTTCCAGTTGCGGATCTGGGTTGTCTCAACCGCGAACTCGCGGCCGATCGCCCATAGAGTGTCGCCGGGGCGGACTGTGTAGACCACTTTCTGCAGGGGGCCGGAACGCTCAACCACGGCCTTAGCTGCTGTTGGCCTGGCGGGAGCACCCTGCGCGGAGACGACGATGCGCTGGCCTGGGCGGATGATGTTGCTCCAACCGAGCCGGTTCCATACCCGCAGTTGCTTTTCGGTCACATCGAACTTCTGGGAAATCTTCCAGAGTGAGTCACCGGAACGGACCGTGTAGTACGTGCTACGCGAGCGCTTGTAGTCGTCCTTGAGCGCAGCAAGCGCTTTCTTGCCACTGATATCGGGATTCAGAGGGACGATCAGGTTGGCGCCGATCTGGAGTGATCGCGCACTGCGGATGTTGTTGAGGCGCTTGATGTCCGCAACACGGACGCCGTAACGCTTCGACAGGGCCAGCAGCGTGTCACCTGACTTGACCGTGTGACGTACATAGTTGGCCCTTTGTCGCTTGGGAAGTTCTGCGTATTTGCCCTTGAACATCTCCCCACTGCCCTGAGGCAGGCGCAACTGGTGATCCTTCACATCGGGCGGCGTGCACCAGCGCTTCAGTTCCGGGTTGAGTTGTTTGATCATCTGGTAATCGGAGTCACTCAGCCGGGCAACCACTTCAAGGTCGGTGCTGCTTGGCAGCTTGACAGTCTCGTAACTGATCGGGTCGTGATAATCAAGATCAGTAAAACCGTACTTTTCCGGTTCCTTGGCAATGATCAACGCCGCCAGCAATTTGGGCAGGTAGTTCTTGGTCTCGGTCTGCAGATAACTGCCACGGCAGAGGGCCCAGAAATCCCGTGTGTTGTACTTCTTGATCGCCTGGCGCAGTTTGCCAGGCCCGGCATTGTATGACGCCACCGCCAGGTACCAGTCGCCATCGAACTCATTGTACAGGTCGGCGAGGAACCGGGCTGCGGCACGGGTCGCTTTTTCCGGGTCACGGCGCTCGTCCAGCCACCAGTCATTGCGCAGGCCGTAGCGGCGGCCGGTACTCTCGATAAACTGCCAGGGCCCGACTGCGTGAGCCCAGCTGTACGCCTTGTCATTGAACCCTGACTCGACCATCGCCAGGTAAGCGAGGTCCTGGGGCAGGCCCTCTTCGGCAAAGATGTCACGCATCATCGGCAGGTAGCGACCGGAGCGCTCCAGCCAGAGGCGGAAGGTCCCACTTGCCCGACCGCTGAAGTAATCGAGAAAATAACGAACCTTTTCATTTTCCACCACCGGGAAATCGTAGACCGGCTCGGTCAGGGCAAGGCTCTGTCCAGATTCATCGGGCGGGGTCTGGTCGTCACCGTGCAACAGCTGGTTGTCGGCCAGCGTCTCGGCATCAACGGTCTCGGCGTCAGCGGTCTCGGTGACAAGCGGGACGGCACCATCCGGCATGACATTCTCATTAATACCCTGGCTCTGCGAATCGGCTGGTTGGTCAGCAGTAGCGGGGTCTTCATTCCCGGAAGCTTGCGCCACCTGAAGTTCCGTCTCTTGCTGCGGCACTGCCGGCTGCAATGCAACCTCAGGGGGTGTGGCAACTGTCGGGGGGACAGGCGAGAGACAACCGGCCAGAACCAGGCCGGACAAGAGACATATTATAAGCTGGGAAAAGCGCATTAATTAAACCTCCAGAATCGGCCACAGGCTACACGAAGCATAGGCTTGGTGTCAATTGCCACGAATCTCCCGGCCCCAGCAACGCTCTTCCATTTCACGCAGCAGGTCGGCAAAGGTTTCCCGCCGACAGGCGCTGACCGCAATCGCTTCGAAACGCCGGCAAAAGGGAGCGACCTCCTCTTCAGGAATCAGGTCGATCTTGTTGAAGACCAGGATTCGGGGGATCTGGTGCAGTTCGAGATCACCCAGGATGCGATCGACAGCACGGATATGCTCTTCGAAGCGCGGGTTGGAAATGTCAACCACGTGCAGCAGCAGATGGGCGTCAGCCAACTCCTCAAGGGTTGCCTTGAACGCACCCAGAAGACTTTTCGGCAATTGTCGGATAAAACCGACCGTGTCGGTGATAATCACCTCGCGTTCTTCGGGGAAGCGCAGTCGGCGGGTCGAGGTGTCCAGGGTGGCAAAGAGGAGGTTCTCGGTAAAGACGTCGCTCTGGGTCAGGGCATTGAGCAGCGTCGACTTGCCGGCATTGGTATAGCCGACGATCGAGACGATCGGCACTCCGGTCTTGATGCGCTTCTGCCGACGTTGCAGACGCCCTTTGCCGAGCGCAGCGAGTTGCTTCTCCAGCCGGCGGATGCGGTCGCGGATGCGTCGCCGGTCGATTTCAATCTTGGTTTCGCCAGGGCCACGGCCGCCGATGCCGCCCATCAGCCGCGACATGGCCGTTCCCCTTCCAGTCAGGCGCGGCAGAATATATTTGAGCTGCGCCAGTTCGACCTGGACCTTGCCGTCCAGGGTGTGCGCGCGCCGGGCAAAGATATCGAGAATCAGCTGGCTGCGGTCGATGACCTTGAGTTCAGTCATGGCGGAAATCGTACGCACCTGGACCGGGCTCAAATCCTGGTCGAAGACCAGCAGGGTCGCCCCCTTGTGCAACGCACTGATCACGACCTCCTTGAGCTTTCCCTCGCCCATCAGGGAGCGCGGGTGCAGTTTGCGCGAACGCTGCATAATACGATCGAGGACCACCACGTCGGCGGTGCGGGCCAGTTCGGCCAGCTCGTCCATGGAATCTTCGGCCTCGCGCAGCGGCGCCTGGGACACCGACAGCAGGATCGCTTTCTCCCGGGTGTCGCCCAGGTCGACGGTCTCTGAACGCGACGCTTCCAGTTCCACATCGAGGGCCCGTACGAAGGCCGCAAAATCGAGTTTCCAGTTGTAAATCGAAGGGATCTTCTGCAGCAGGTGAATCTGCCCGTCCGGATTGGGCGGGATCAGGTGGGCGAAGTGCAATGCTCCGGGCCCCCCATCTTCTCCGACGGCAATGCTTACCATCACGTCGAGACGCAGCAGAGCCAGGTCGTTGAGGTCGTCCTGGGAGAGGGGCTCGCCTTTGAGATGGGTGTGGATACAGCGCAGACCGCGCAGGCCGCTGCGGCCGAGGGCGAAGGCGCTCACGTCGGGGATCACGATTTCCCGGTCGTCACCGAGGATGACGTACTTGACCTCGCCGCCCCGATCAATGATCAGGCCGATCTGACGGCGCAATTCGCGGGACTGCTCGGTCAGGTAGCGGGCCAGATCGACGCTGATTACTTCGCCGGCCGGCAAACGCCTCTGGGAGATTCTTTCCAGGGCCTTGACCTGGCTTGGCTTAAGGCCTGTAATGTTGCCGTGAATCATAAAATGTTAAATGGAGCCTCTCTCGTCGAGTTGTTGGATTCTCAAGGAAGCGGGACGAACCCTGCTGATTCCATCTTAAGTTATATGCAAAAAAGGTCCCACGTGGGACCTTTCTTGACCAGTCGCTAGATTTCACCGGCAATCATCCAGCCGAGATATTGAAGCCGCCGTCGACATAGTGAACTTCTCCGGTAACCCCTGAAGAAAGATCGGAAAGCAGATAGAGACTGGCCTTGCCGACCTCTTCCTGGTTGACAGTACGCCGCAGCGGGCTGCGCTCTTCCATAATATGCAGTTTTTCTTTGAAGTTGCCGACTCCGGATGCCGCCAGGGTTTTGATCGGGCCTGCAGAGACTGCATTGACGCGGATGTTCCGCTCGCCGAGTTCGGCCGCCAGATAGCGTACCGATGATTCCAGGGCGGCTTTGGCAACCCCCATGACGTTGTAACCGGGGACAGCCAACATGGCACCGAGATAACTCATGGTGACGATGCTGCCGCCTGCTGACATCAGCGGTACGGCACAGCGGGTCATGGCAACCAGTGAATAAGCACTGATATCCATGGCCAGGGCGAAGCCCTCGCGGCTGGTCTGGGTAAAGGGGTTTTTCAAGTCCTCACGGTTGGCAAAAGCAACGGCGTGAACGACAAAATCGATCGTGCCCCATTGCCTTTCCAGCTCCTTGAACACATCGGCAATTTCGTCATCGGACGCGACATCGCAGGGCAGAATGACATTCGCACCCAGGCTCTCTGCGAGGGGGCGCACCCGCTTTTCCAGCGCCTCGTTCAGATAGGTAAAAGCGATTTCGGCACCAGCCGCATGCAGCTGCTGGGCAATCCCCCAGGCAATACTCTTATCGTTTGCGACACCGAAAATGATGCCGCGTTTGCCATCCATCAAGCCCATGAATCATTCCTCCTGAAGATTGAATCTACGGTAGGTTCTCATATCAGATCGATCGTGGAAAGGCAAGCTTTGCGCAACAATTCATTGCACGCTCACCCTGGCCACATTATCGCCGATCAGGGTCAACAGGGCGTCCGCCGACTTGAATCCGGGAACGACCAGTCCGTCGGGCAGAACCAGGGTCGGTGTCCCAGTGATACCGAGTTCGACCGCAAGGGCCAGCGTCCGGTCAACGGCCTGGGTGTCGCAACTGGCCGGCGGCACCGGCTGGCCGGCGAAACTGGCCTCAAGGAATTCGAGTGAATTGCTGCAGACGATGCTCTTGGATATGCCATAGGCATTGGGGTGCATCTTGAGCGGGAAGAGCTTGATCAGAAAGGCGATGGTCGGATCACGCCGGACCACCTCTTTCAGCTCTTCGTGGAGCCTCTTGCAAAAGGGGCATTCGGGATCGGTAAAGACGATCACCCTGGTTTTCGCCGTCGCCTTGCCGAGCAGCAGTGCATCCCCGAGCGGAATGCGGCTGACATCGACCTTGTTCATCCGGGCACTGCGTTGCTGGGTCAGGTTCGTCTTATCGTTGAGGCGGATCACGTTGCCCGAGACCAGGAACTGCTTGGAGAAATCGATATAGACCGGCAGCTTCTGCTCGCCTTTTTCCACTTCCGCCACCCACAAGCCGGGGATCTCGGCAAAGTCTACCGAATTGACCCTGTCAACCAGGCCGCCGAGCAGCTTGGCGGTTTCTTCCTTGGTGATGCTGTGGCAGTCGGCGCAGGCCCCGGCACCGCAGCCTTCGGCAGACATGGCAAAACCGGCCCGGGTGATCAGAAGCGCAATGACAAGGAGAAAAAAAGGACGCATGAAACGATCTTTCCCCGGCGAGAAGGCCGGCAGTTGATTGATACAATTCTGGCATTGTAGCGAATTCCCGGCCCTTTGTACAAGAGCATGGCAAGGTAAAAATCGAATTATTTGACATCTCCACCAATCTCTCGTAATAACTCGCCCATACACTTTACTCGGTCGGGAGCAAAATGGACACCGCAACCTTAATCGGCCTGGCCCTGGCCCTGGCCATGGATGCCTTCGCCGTCGCCCTCGGCACCGGCACAGTGCTCGCACGTCTGACCGGACGGCACTTGTTTCGTCTCGGCTTCCACTTCGGGCTCTTCCAGGCACTGATGCCCGTAATCGGTTGGCTGGCCGGCCAGACCGTCATCCAGTGGATCGCAGCCTGGGATCACTGGATTGCCTTCGGGCTGCTGGGTCTGATCGGTAGTCGCATGATCTACGAGGCCTGTGCAGATGGCGAGAAGCCCGGTGATCGGGATCCGACCCGGGGTTTGAGTCTGGTCATGCTTTCCATTGCCACCAGCATCGATGCGCTGGCGGTCGGCTTTTCATTGAGCGTCATTGGTGTGTCGATCTGGCTGCCGGCCCTGGTGATCGGCCTGGTTGCCGGCGCCCTGACTGTCGTCGGCATGCTCATGGGCGACCGCATCGGCAGTCGCTGGGGTTCCCGGGTGGAAATCCTCGGCGGGCTGGTGCTCATCGCCATCGGCATCAAGGTTCTGGCCGAGCATCTGCTGGCCTGATACCAGGCAGGGGCACGCTCCAGGGGTCGCCAATCGGCCAGACATCACCCTGCAGGCGGCATCCCGCTGGTCACGCCCCGCGCTACCCGCTCCTTGATCTCCTCGACACAACGGTACGGAATCTTCAGGTTCCCCCTTCCAGAACCCATGACCACCCCCCCTTTAAGCGGCTGGTGAAAATCGGAGCCGCCGGTTATGATCAGTCCCTTCCGGCGCGCAATGGTGATGTAACGGTCGATGCCGTCGTTGCCGGCCCCGGGACAATAGGCCTCAAGACCGTCAAGACCCAGTTCGATGAACTCGTCAAGGAGCTCCGGGAGGCGTTCGTCGCCAACACCTATGAAGGGTGGATGGGCGAGCACCGCGCAACCGCCGGCTTTGTGAATCAGGCGGATCGCCTCATCGAGGGGGAAGAACCGTTTCGGCTCGTTGCAGGGGACCAGGTAGTTGTTGAAAGCTTCATCCATGTTACGGACATAACCAGCCGCAATCAGGGTCTGGCCGAGGTGCGGCCGGCCAATAGAGCCCCCGGCACGCCGCCTGACCTCGCTGAAAGCGAGCGGCTGCCGACCCTCGGCCAGCAAGCGCCGGTTGACGTTGGCCAGAATGCGCTCACTGCGCCCGGCACGAAAATCCCGGAACCCGGCCAGCGCCTCGTGTAATACCGGGCTGAGGTGATCGAACGCATATCCGAGCAAGTGCAGATCGGTTAAACCCTCCCAGAGAGTCGAAAGTTCCACCGCCGTGAGGACTTCGACGCCGAACTGCTCTCCAGCGGCCATCGCTTCCGGGATTCCGTCCACGTTGTCGTGATCAGCCACGGCGATCGCTCGTAAGCCGATGGCCGCCGCTTCGACGACCAGTTCGGTCGGTGTCATGACGCCGTCGGAAAAGATGCTGTGGAGATGCAGGTCGACAAAGTGGGTCATAAAATACCTGGCCGCAGATGATCTTGTCACCTTATCACGAAGCGTTGCCAGGAGGCGAGAACCGCGCAGAGCGAACAAGTATTCAGCCAGGATTCAGGGGATTTCTCGCCTTCAGCCTCGCAGCTCGCGCCTCCGCTTTAGGATTGACATCCCCGGTCTGGCATGCTTCCATTTACGCAGCTGCCAATTCCGCAACAGGACATCATGAGCGCACTTCTCGAAGTCAGTAATCTGAAGACCTTCTTCTTCACTCGCGAAGGCCTGGTCAAGGCGATTGCCGGCATCGATTTCACCATCGACCGGGGCGAAACTCTGGCGCTGGTCGGAGAATCCGGCTGCGGTAAATCGATGACTGCACTTTCCCTGCTGCGCCTGGTCCCGGAACCGGGGCGGATCGTCGAAGGAGATATCCTCCTCGACGGTCTCGACCTGCTGCACTTGCCCGCCGAGGAGATGCGCCGGGTGCGTGGCAACCGCATCAGCATGATCTTTCAGGAGCCGATGACCTCACTCAACCCGGTTTTCCGGATCGGCGATCAGATCATGGAAAGCCTGCAGCTGCACCACGGCCATGATAAACAGGAGGCCGCGGCAATCGCCGCCGAGCTGCTGCACAAGGTCGGCATACCTGCGGCCACCAGAAGGCTCAAGGATTATCCTCATCAGCTGTCCGGAGGCATGCGCCAGCGGGTCATGATCGCCATGGCGCTCGCCTGCAACCCGCAGCTGCTGATTGCCGATGAGCCGACCACGGCACTCGATGTCACCATCCAGGCACAGATCATGGATCTGCTCGGCCAGATCAAGGCCGAACGCGACATGGCCACCCTGCTGATTACCCACGACCTGGGCGTGGTTGCTGAAAATGCTGACCGGGTGGCGATCATGTACGCCGGCCGGATCCTCGAAACCGCGCCGGTCAAAGAGCTCTACGAAGATCCGCGGCATCCCTACACGAGAGGGCTTCTGGCCTGCATTCCGAGGGTCGGCGAACGACGCACGCGGCTCATCCCCATGGAGGGGAGCGTTCCCAGAGCCGGCAATCATGCCGATGGCTGCTCTTTCCTCGAACGCTGTCCGGAATCCTTCGCCCCCTGCAAGGGCGATCTGCCACCTCTCAAGGAGGTCCAGCCAGGCCACTGGGTGCGCTGCTGGCAGTTGCCATGATGTCGATTCTACTCTCTGTAGAAAACCTGCGCAAAGCTTTCAAGGTCAGCCCCGAGCGTCCAGGTGCGGCCAAACAGCTTCTCAAGGCTGTGGACGGGGTTTCCTTCACCTTGCAAGCCGGGGAAACCCTCGGGCTGGTCGGTGAATCGGGCTGCGGCAAATCGACCATCGGCAAGCTGCTGCTGCGCCTGATCGAGCCGGACGACGGGATCATCCGCTTCGACGGCAAACCGGTCACCGGCATATCGAAGCGCGAATTGACCGTCCTGCGCCGGGATATGCAGATGATTTTCCAGGATCCCTACTCGTCCCTCAACCCGCGTATGCGAGTCGGCGAAATCATCGGCGAACCACTGGTCATTCACGGTCTGACCCATGGCAAAGACACTCATGGACAGGTTCTGGCCCTGATGCAGAAGGTCGGTCTGGCCCCGGAGCATTATGACCGCTACCCGCACGAATTTTCCGGTGGCCAGCGCCAGCGGATTGGCATCGCCCGAACCCTGGCTGTGCAGCCGCGCCTGGTCGTCGCCGACGAACCGGTCTCGGCTCTCGACCTGTCGATCCAGGCGCAGATCGTTAACCTGCTCAAAGACCTGCAGGATGAGTTCGGCCTGACCTACCTCTTCATCTCCCATGATCTCGGTGTCATCGAACACGTCTGTGACCGGGTTGCCGTGATGTACCTGGGGCGGATCGTCGAGCTGGCAGACGCCGAGCAGTTGTACCTGCTGCCGCGTCACCCCTATACCGAAGCCCTGCTCAACGCCGTGCCGGTCCCCGATCCGGCGCGCCACCGTCAGAAGCAGGTTTTAAGCGGCGAAATCCCCTCGCCGATCGACCCACCCTCGGGATGCCACTTCCATCCGCGCTGCCCTTACGCTCAAGAGATCTGCCGGCAGGAATATCCGCCTTTGACTGAATATGCCAAGGGACACCTGGCCGCCTGTCATTACAGCGGTGAAGTCGGGAGGTTTCGACAGAGAGTAACTTGACAGCGCCGCAGGATTTAAGTCCGTCGCTGCATGCTTTAGGCAAAAACAAATATGAAGCACCCCGGCACGAGAAGGCGATTATGACCCTGCCTCATTTTCCTAGGATACCGCTTGGTTTTTTCCCAACACCATTGGTTGAACTTCCACGCCTGAGTAAAGTTCTTGGCGGCCCCACCATCTTCATGAAGAGAGACGATCAGACGGGTCTCGCCTTCGGCGGCAATAAAACCAGGAAACTGCAATACCTGCTTGGAGACGCGCTGAATCAGGGTTGCGGCGCAGTCATCACCGCTGGAGCAGCGCAATCGAACCATTGCCGGCAAACGGCCGCAGCCGCGGCGAAACTCGGCCTGGAATGCCACCTGGTCCTGGGTGGCGACGCGCCGGACAAGCCAAGCGGCAATCTGCTGCTGGACCAGATTTTCGATTGCCGGATCCACTGGGCAGGCGAGCACCGCAAAGGTGAGGACATCCCCGAGATTTTTGAGGAATTGCAAGCGGCCCAGAAGAAGCCTTATATTGTTCCTTATGGCGGATCAAACGAACTTGGGACACTGGCTTTTGCAGAGGCAGCCCATGAGTTGGACACCCAAGGGAATCATCACTTGTTTACGCACATCGTCTTTGCATCCAGCTCCGGTGGCACACAGGCGGGTCTGATGCTGGGCAAGAAAATGCTCGGCAAGTCCTACCAGGTCGTAGGGATCAACATTGACAAGGCTGAGACGGACGGGACTTATTTCGACCGGCACATCGTCTCCCTTGCCAATTGTGCGGCCAAGCTGGTTGGCCTTGAGCACGAATTCACGGATCAGGATCTCACACTGAACTCCGATTACCTGGGCGCCGGCTATGCCGTCATCGGTGACCTTGAAAACGAGGCGATCTTGCTGACCGCACGCACCGAAGGAATCCTTCTGGACCCCGTGTATACCGCCAGGGCCATGGGGGGATTGATCCAGATGATTCGTTCGGGCGAAATCGGCAGGAAGGATCGTGTTTTGTTCTGGCATACGGGCGGCACACCGGCGCTGTTTGCATATGCAAACGGCCTGGACCTTGCGCGGAGGACCGGCAAGGGCTTTCTGCAGGCCCCCGGCTGAACAAAGCGTCGCGCTTCACTCGCATTGACGCTTCATCTGCGGCGAAATCATCAAGGCGACAAGGGTTCAGCATGTCCAATATGTTATTCGGTAATTGCCGTTGCGGCCGGGTCAGGCTTGAAATTGACGCCGAGAGGGCCAATATCGTCAACTGTCATTGCGGCGACTGCCGTCAATTGAGCGGCAGCGCCTTCTCGACGTACCTGGTTGTCGCCGCAAAGAACTTCCGGATTGCCGCCGGTGCGGACGACTTGACTAGCTACCGTCCTTCCGAAAAGGGCATGAGGGGCTTCTGTCAACATTGCGGTTCGCCAATCCTTGTGCAAAACCAGCGTTACCCGAACCTGAGAATGATCCCCCTGGGGGTGCTGCATCCGGACGATGAGCTGGTACCGAAGATCAACATCTTCTCTGACAGCAGGCTTTCCTGGGTTGCGTTCAACTGCCAAACGACAGACTTTGCACGGGAAATTGAGAGATGAAATGGCCTCTCCGGACAGGGTCCGGGCCATCCAGCAAGGCCGCAAAAAGAACCTGGTGAGACGATGAGAAGACTTGTCCCATTGACAATTGCCTGCCTGGCACTCGTGAACCTCAACGTTTTTGCCACTGGCGAGACCAAAGCATCCCCCGGGGCTCCGCAGAAGGATCTGCTCGCCATCGAGGCGGAAGAAACCGTGCAGACCTGGACCGGTGACCTCAACGGTATGATCGAACGACAGGTCATTCGCGTTTTGACGACCTACAGCAAAACCTTCTATTTTCAGGACAGGGGCCAGCAGCGCGGCGCAACCTACGATCTGTTCCGCTTGTTCGAGGATGACCTCAACAAGAAACTGGCAAAAGATAACCAGCTCAAGCACAAGCACCTCAAAATGCGTGTGGTGTTCATCCCGATAGCTCGCGAGGATTTGCTGCAGGCGCTGGCCGATGGCCGAGGCGACATCGCCGCGGCCAACTTGACCGTGACTGCCGAGCGCCGCAAACTGGTGGACTTTTCCGCACCACTGGGTCGCAACGTCAGCGAGCTGCTGGTCTCCGGGCCTGATTCACCCAAGGTGGCCGTGATCGTCGACCTGGCCGGCAAAGAGGTCTTCGTTCGCAAGTCTTCCAGTTACTACGAGAGTCTGGAAGCTCTCAACAAGCGCTTTTCCAAGGAGAAAAAACCGGCGGTGATTATCAGGGAGGCGCCGGACGAACTCGAGGACGAGGACCTGATCGAGATGCTGAATGCAGGGTTGATTCCGCTCATTGTCGTCGACAAGCATAAGGCCGACTTCTGGAAGGAGATTTTCCCCGGGATCAAGGTTCATGGAAATATTGCCTTGCGCACCGACGGTGAGATTGCCTGGGCGATCCGCAAGAACAGCCCGCAGCTCAAGGCGCTCGTCGACGACTTCGTCACCCGGCACGCCAGGGGGACCCTGATGGGCAACCTCCTCTTCAAGCGTTACCTCAAGGATACCGCTTATGTCAAGAACGCGGCCTCCGAGTCCGAGCGCGCGAAATTCCTTGCCCTGATTGAAAACTTCCGCAAATACGGCGACCAGTATCACGTGGACTGGCTGCTCATGGCGGCCCAGGGCTACCAGGAGTCCCAGCTAAACCAGAAGGTCCGCAGCAAGGTGGGTGCCATCGGCGTGATGCAGATCATGCCTGCCACCGGCAAGGAACTCGATGTGGGCGACATCACCAAAGTCGAGCCGAACATCCACGCCGGCACCAAGTACATGCGTTGGATGATCGACCAGTACTATGATAAGGAACCCATGACCGACCTGAACAAGACCCTTTTCGCACTGGCCTCCTACAATGCCGGAGCCAGTCGAATGGCGCAATTGCGCAAGGAAGCCTCCCGGCGCGGGTTGGATCCGAACGTCTGGTTCCGCAACGTGGAGTACGTCGCCGCCGACAAGATCGGAGTGGAAACAGTGACTTATGTCGCCAACATCTTCAAGTACTACATCGCCTACCAGCTGATCGTGGAGACGATAGTGAAGCGAAGACAGGCCGAGCAGCAGTTCAAGAAGCAAATCAAGTGATTGCCTCGGCCCTTCACTGCAATCGAAAAGCTTCGAAAGGACAAAGGGTCTGTAATGGAATGCCTGATACTGGTTGACTTGCAAAACGACTATTTCTGCGGCGGCAGGATGGAGTTGGTCGGCACCTCACAGGCCGCGGAAAATGCCCGGCGTCTTTTGCGCGCCTTCAGGGCAGTGAACTCGCCAGTCATTCACATCCAGCACATTTCCGCCCGCCCGGGGGCAGGCTTTTTCCTGCCGGGAACCAAAGGGATGGAAATCAACGAGCTGGTGGCACCCGTGGAGAACGAAGAGGTCGTGATAAAGCACTATCCCAACAGCTTTCGCGAGACCCCTTTGCTTGAGGTTTTGCATACCAGAGGCATAAGCAACCTCGTCATCTGCGGGGCGATGAGCCACATGTGCATCGACGCAACGGTCCGGGCGGCCTTTGACCTTGGGTTCAACTCAGTGGTCGCCGAAGATGCGTGTGCAACCAGGGACCTGACATTCAACGACCGGCTCGTCAAGGCTGTGGACGTTCACACCGCCTTCATGGCTGCGTTGTCAGCAGTTTACGCGAAAGTTGCGACCACCGATGCCGTCATACAGGACAGAGGGTAATAATCCTGTGCTATTGAATGACCAGCGCTCGGCATTCAACCCCGAGTCCTTCCATTACGACCGCGGCTAACAACCGTGACTTAAAGAGGGATAAACAGCCATGATTCTGAAAACCGGAGAAAAAATACACGTCATCACACGGCGTAATTTCGAGGGGGACATGCGGCGTCATTTCATCGGCGAAGTGATCGAGGCCAGCGGCAGCCTGGCACGTGTGGCTGGCTATGCGTTCGTCCTCGACAATATGACCAACCACTACATCCGTCGACCCGACAAGCGCACGCGGATCATCAGTCTGGCGGACGCGGCCAATATCATCAACCTCCTGCCGGAAAACGCAGACATCGAGCTCGCCAGGTACTCCCAGTCGAAGGAGAGCAAGATGATCGTGACCGACGGCAAGAGCTTCACCCTCGACATCAACGAGTTCGGTCTGACACGCTGAGGGTCTGGATCAGGACAGGTTGGTCAAGGGACGGAAACAGGCCATCTTTGGAGTGATCTGCGCAGTTGCCAATCACGAGCCGATAGCATCTCAAACGACACAACAGGAGATATGAACATGTCGAGTTTCGACGTTGTTTTCAAAGTTGACCTGCAGGAGGTCGACAATGCCGTCAATCTGGCCCGCAAGGAGATCGGCCAGCGTTTCGATTTCAAGGGCACACACAACGAAATCGATCTGGAAAAGGACAGCATCCTCATCCTGGCCGCCGACGATTATAAGTTGACCGCAGTGGTTGATATCCTGCGAGGCAAGCTGGCGCGTCGCAACGTCTCTCCCACCTGTCTCGAGTTCGGGAAAAAGGAGCCGGCCTCCCACGGCGCCATGCGTCAGCGCATCACACTGCTTCAGGGGATCGACAAGGAGCGGGGCAAAGAGATCGTTAAAGTGATCAAGGAGAGCAAACTCAAAGTCCAGGCGCAGATCATGGACGACCAGGTGCGCGTGAGCGGCAAGAAGATCGACGACCTGCAGGAGATCATCCAACTGCTCAAGGCGAAGGATTTCGGAATCGATCTGCAGTTCGTCAACATGCGCAGTTGACGAATGCCGTCAAACAGTTGCAAACCAGGCGCCCGAGAATATCTCTGGGCGCCCAAGTGTTAACACCTGCGGCGCGAGACTTCCAGCCTTCAGCACCCAGCTTTACAGCTTATGACCGCTTCTTCGAATGCCCCAAGCACCAAGGGGATGTCCGGATCGGCGATATCCAGATGAGTCACCAGTCGTAACTGGCCATAGCCGCCGACCAGGATGCCGCGTTCCTTAAGGTAAGCTATAATCGGCCCCTTCAACTCGGGGGTAACGCCAACGAAGACCATATTGGTTACGACGGCGGCCGGGTCAACGGCAAGCCCGGCGATCGACGCCAGACCTACGGCGAGTTGCCGGGCGCGCCGATGGTCCTCGGCAAGACGCTTGACGTGACGCTCCAGAGCGTAGATACCGGCCGCAGCCAAAATCCCTGCCTGGCGCATGCCGCCACCAGCCATCTTGCGCCAGCGATGCGCACGATTGATCAAGGCGTGCGATCCGGCCAACACGGATCCGACAGGGGCGCCGAGGCCCTTGGAGAGACAGAAAGAGACCGAGTCATAGTGGCGGGTTATGTCAGCCACATCGACCCCCTGGCTGACCGCAGCGTTGAAGATGCGCGCACCGTCGAGGTGCAGTTTGAGGTTGTGTCGGCGTGTGAACTCCTCCGCTTCGGCCTGGTAAGCCAGCGGCAGGACTTTGCCGGCCTGGGTGTTCTCCAGGCAGAGCAGGCGAGTGACGGCAAAGTGGTGATCATCCGGCTTGAGCATGGCGGCGACCCGGTCCAGATCAAGTGTGCCGTCGGCCTCGAATTCAACCGGCTGCGGCTGCACGCTGCCGAACACCGCCGCCCCGCCTCCCTCGTAGCGGTAGCAGTGGGCCTGCTGCCCGGCTATGTACTCCTCGCCCCGCTGGCAGTGCGCTAGGATCGCCAGGAGGTTGCCCTGGGTGCCGGTAGGCACGAAAATCGCCGCCTCCTTGCCGACCATTGCCGCGGCCAGTTCCTGCAGGCGGTTGACCGTCGGATCCTCACCGTAAACATCGTCCCCCAATTCGGCAGTCACCATGGCCTGGCGCATTGCGTCTGTCGGCTTGGTCACTGTGTCACTGCGCAAATCAATGATTTTCATAAGCCTTACTCCTGTCCCAGTCTATCGCTAGCGGGCAAGATAGCATTTCAATGACAAATGAGGCAAAAAGATTACCACCTCGGAGCTTGTGCCACGGATTTCTCACTCCGGTGCATTTTTTATGAAATGTGTAGACCTGACCCCTTTGCCATATGGGTGATTGCGCACGTTTTTAACCCGATTGACACTTGCGTGCCACAGATGGCACAATCCATTCACAGCATTTCTCCAACGGCAAGGAGCGTCATGGGCCCGATCATCTCGGTCAAGGAAAACTGTCGCAAGTGTTACGCCTGTGTCCGTAACTGTCCGGTCAAGGCGATTCGTGTCCATCGCAATCACGCCGAGGTGATCAGCAACCGCTGCATCGGCTGCGGCAACTGCGTCAAAAGCTGCTCGCAAAAAGCCAAGGTGATCGCAGACCATGTCGGGCAATGCAAACGCCTGCTGAGTGCCGACATCCCGCCAATTGCCATCCTCGGCTGCTCACATCCGGCATTTTTCAATGACACCCGTTCTGGCCAGTTGGTCACCGGCCTACGCCGGATCGGCTTTGCCGAAGTCCACGAAGGGGCCGCCGGAGTCGACCTGCTCCGGGACAGTTACCGCAAAGCCCTCGAGCAGAACCAGCCATACCCCTTGATAACGACCCATTGCCCGACAATCGTCGACTTGATCGAACGACACTACCCGCAACTGATCAAGAATCTTATCGGCATCGTTTCACCCATGGTGGCCATCGGCCGCTTCATCAAAAGTCGCACCACCCGTAAGACACCAGTGGTCTACATTAGCTCATGCATCGCCGGCAAGTTCGAGATCACCGCCGAGCAAACCGAGGGGGCCATCGACTGCGTGATCTCTTACCAGGAACTCAGCCAGATGTTCAGGGAGCGCAACCTGGATCTCAAACGCCTCGGCGAAACCGCCTTTGACGGCATGCAGCCGCAACGCGGGCGGCTCTTCGCGATTTCCGGGGGGCCCTTTAAATCCTTCGACATCGACAGCGAAATCATTAACCAGAACTATGTCGAAACCGAGGGCGAGGAGAATGCCCTCGAAGTGATTAAGGACCTGGCCGCCGGCCGTATTTCACCGAAGGTGGTGGATATCCGCTTCTGCAACGGCGGCTGCATCGGCGGCCCCGGCAAGAACAATCGCCTGACTACTTTTTCCAAACGCAATCTGATTATCGAACAGCACTTGAATCAGAACCTCTATTACCGCACCAAGTCCATCTACCTGGCCGACCTCCCCCTACCCGATTTCTCGAGGACTTTTTCCAACAAATACGAACGTCCCAAAACTCCGAGCAGCGAACGCTTACGATATATCCTACAGGCAACCGACAAGCATGAAACCAAGGATGAACTGAACTGCGGCGCGTGTGGATACACAACCTGTCGTGAGCACGCGGTTGCCGTCTATCGGGAACTCGCTGATGTCAATATGTGCCTCCCCTACTCGTTGAAGCGCCTGGAAGAGGATCATATCAAGCTCACCCAGAAGTACGAGTTGGCACAGCGTGCTTTGAAACAGGAGTTTGGCGAAACTTCGATCATCGGCAAGGACCAGGGAACCAGGGAAGTCATCCGGCTGATCCACCAGGTCGGGCCAACACCGACCACTGTCCTGATTCGCGGCGAGAGCGGCACCGGAAAGGAATTGACGGCTCGCGCCATCCATGCCCAGAGCCAACGTGCTGACAAACCTCTCGTGGCAGTCAACTGTACAACCTTGACCGACAGCCTCCTAGAAAGCGAACTGTTCGGTCACAAGAAGGGGGCCTTCACGGGAGCAATTACCGAGAAGCGGGGGCTCTTCGAAGCCGCTGATGGTGGTACGATCTTCCTCGATGAAGTTGGCGACATAACGCCCAAACTGCAGGCAGAACTGCTGCGTGTTCTTGACAGCGGGGAAATCAGGCCGGTCGGCGGCAATGCTTCGATCCGGGTCGACGTACGCCTGATTGCGGCGACCAACCGTAATCTGGAGCAAGGCGTCACGGAAGGTTGGTTTCGCGAAGACCTCTTTTACCGGTTGAACGTATTTACCATCACCATGCCGCCGCTGCGTAGTCGGCTCGATTCCCTCGATGATCTGCTTCAGACCTTCATCGCCAAGGCCAGCACCCGGGTTAACAAGACTCTGGTCGGGATCGAGGAACGCGCCGTACATGCCATGCGCCAGTACCAGTGGCCAGGCAACATCCGCGAACTGCAGAATATCATCGAACGGGCAGCGGTGTTGACGCATGACAAGATTATCAGGCTGGAGAACCTTCCCGTCGTATTCGGCGAATTGGGCCAACAGCCTGCCGAGGGGGCGACCCAGGACAGCCTGCGCAGTCAGCGCCAGAAACATGTTAACCAGGTTGAAAAAAACCTCCTCTCACGCTACCTGCAGGAAGCTCAGGGAAATGTCTCTGCTGCCGCCCGCCAGGCGGGGATCCCGAGACGCACCTTTTACCGGATGCTCAACCGCAACGGCATCTCCGGGGTCAATTACAAACCCTGACTGGAACATGAGTCTTCTCTAAGACAATATTTGTCATAATTCAACACTGGCTGTGCCATACACGGCACAGCAAATTCGCCCAAAAACAGGGGGCATCCAAGTCTCCTGGCAATTCATGTGCCACTTTAGGCACATACCAAGAAAACCACTTCCACCTCTCATTCCAGAAAAATATCGAAAAGACAGGCAGTTAAGAGGTTTTCATGACTCGCCATATTGTTGGCACAACATTTGCTGAAGTACTTGAGTAACTGTCTAGGGACAACCGTTTCCATCCTAAGGATTCCTGCTCCCTTGTTGCGCCGCCAGGGACCTCTCTCCCCCGGGCGGCGTTTTTTTATTCTTAGTACCGAGGAATCTCCAGACATTTTTCGTTCGCCAAAATGATCTCGGTTCGCTATCATGTCATTGTCCATCATTCCATACTCCCGATGAGCCTAATGCCACGCAGAACTGACACAAAAATCGGCGTCACTACGCTTGAAGACATCAGCGCCCTGATCCTCCAGTCTCACGATCTGGACGAGACTCTGCGTAACATCGTCACCTTGGTTGCGCGCCGCATGCATACTGATGTTTGCTCGATTTACCTGCTTGACGCAGACCAACAGACTTTGCGCCTGCGTGCAACCAGGGGTTTGTCCCGCAAGGCCGTTGGCAAGGTCACCCTGCGCATCGGTGAAGGTCTGACCGGCATGGCAGCTCAAAAGCGCCACGCGATTGCCATTGAAGAGCCCCAGGAGCATCCGAGCTATCGATACTTCAAGGAAACCGGCGAGGAACGCTTTCACTCGTTTCTCGGGATCCCACTCTTTGAGCGCAATGATCCACTCGGTGTGATTGTTCTGCAGACCAAGGAGCCACGGCAATTCAACAAGGAAGAGATCAGCGCTCTTTCAACCATAGCGTTCCAGATTACCTCGATTGTCGTCAACGCACGACTGCTCGACTCTGTTCGCCTGCATCAGGAAGAAAGCCAACGGGTCAGAGATGCCCTCGTCCAGGCACAGCAAAGCCTAGCCAAAACCGGGGATTCTCCCCGCACATCAATACAGCAGGTTCTCTCGGGAACTGTTGCCTATCCTGGCGTAGCACTCGGACCGGCGGCCGTCCTCGAAGAGCGCCTCGGTTTTGCCGATATTCTCCACGAAGAGGACGTCGACATTGACAAGGAATTGAAAAACCTTGAGAGCGCCCTCGAAAAAACCTGCATTCAGACCCTCTTTCTCGAAAAGCGTGTTGCTGAGCGCCTAAGCGTCGATGACGCGGCAATTTTCCATACGCATCTGATGATCCTCGAGGATCGCAGCTTCATCAAGAAACTCCAGGATGAGATTGCCGAGCGGCACAGCGCTGCGTATGCCCTTGAAAAGACTGTTGCCGACTACATCGAGGCCTTCCAGAAAATGGAAGACCCTTATCTGCGTGAACGTGCAGCAGACATGGAGGACATCGGGCGCCGGATCCTCGCTAACCTGATTGGCAAGGACTCTGACCAGTCTTTGCATCTCAAGCATTCAAGCATTCTGGTCGCCAGGCAGATTCTCCCTTCAGACATGGCGGCGCTCGATAATGCGCAGCTACTCGGCATCATCACCGAAGCAGGCGAAAAGAACTCCCATGCGGTGATCATGGCGAAATCAATGGGTATCCCGGCCATCGTTGCCGTGCAGGGAGCACTCAAGCACATCGCCCCTGAAGACACCCTGATTATAGACGCCAACACCGGGCGTATCTACATCAACCCCTTGGATACGGTCAAGGAGGAGTACCAGCGCCTACAGCAGGACCAGACCCGCGAACTCAGCCGCCTCGAAGAATATCGCGAACAGCCGGCCATGACTGCCGATGGTGTGCGTATCACCTTGCGCGCCAACATCGGCCTGATCAGCGACGTCAACTTTGCCATGCGGTTTGGGGCCGAGGGCGTCGGCCTTTACCGCACGGAATTCCCCTACATGGCACGTGGCGACTTCCCCAGCCGCCAAGAGCAATACGAGCTTTACAGACGGGTCATCGAGGAATTCGACGGTCAGCCCGTCACTATCCGCACCCTCGACATCGGCGGCGACAAAGGCCTGCCTTACTTCAATCCACCCAAAGAAGACAATCCTTTTATGGGATGGCGTTCGGTCAGGGTGTCGCTCGACAACCGCGATATTTTCCGTACCCAGATCGAAGCAATTCTTATGGCAGGCTGTCACGGCCCGGTCAGATTGTTGTTCCCGATGATCTCCAGCCTTGAAGAAACACGCGCCTGCCTTGAGGTTATCGACGAGGCCCGACACAATCTTAAAAAAGCAAACCTGGATTGTCCGGACAAAGTCCCTGTCGGTGTCATGATTGAAGTCCCTGCAGCGGTACGTATGGTCAGGCCGCTGACCAGCCTGGTAGATTTCTTCG
Organism: Geobacteraceae bacterium; assembly: GCA_024641085.1. Taxonomy (GTDB): domain Bacteria; phylum Desulfobacterota; class Desulfuromonadia; order Desulfuromonadales; family BM103; genus JAHEDT01. The sequence continues at coordinate 161,046 of JAHEDT010000003.1, forward strand.
CCCTCGGCACCAATGACCTGGTTCAGTACCTGCTGGCAGCCGACCGCAACAACCCACTGGTCAGCAAGTATTACGATCCGCTGCACCCCGCCGTATTGCAGGTTCTCCATGAGGTCAGCAGCACAGCACTGGCGATGGGCAAAGGTGTCAGCCTCTGTGGCGAGATGGCCACCGACCCGCTCACTCTGCTGCTGTTGGTCGGCATGGGGCTGAGGGAGTTCTCGATGCCGGCCCCTTTCATCCCGAGGACCAAGGCATTTCTCAGAGGCGTTTCCCTGGAGGTTGCCTCACGATGCTTCGCCGACATCCAAAGCATGGACAGCAGTGTGCAGATTCGCCAACACCTGGCTCTGGTGCTCGAGGAGATTGAGTTGGGTTATTGAGGGAAAATGGGAGTTCAGGTCAGGAACGGGTGACAGATTTAAAATCTGTCGCCCGTTCACAATTTTGCCTTTGCCGGATTTAGGGTTTTCCTTCCCCTGTTGCCGCCGACGGAGCGGCGTGGAGGTTTTGCGAAACAGCCGGACAAATGTTTGAGCGGTAGCGAGTTTTTGTCCGTCCCAAAACCTCTGCTTTGCGGAGGAGACCTGCCGTCGCGCGCAGCGCTATGGCGGGCCAGGCATTGGGGTGCCGTTTTTCTGCTTACTCTTTTTGGGCAAGCAAAAAGAGTAAGGCGGCGGCAGGGGACGCAACCCCTGGGTTTTGAACTCCAAAGCTGCAAGGATAAAGGCCGGTTCCGCCCGGCGGGCGGGTTACTTTACTATGTATCGACAAAGCAAAGTAACCAAAAGAAAACGACCCTCCGTTTGCCCGCCGTAGCGCTTCGCGCAACGGCGAGTTCCCTCACGCCATGAAATCAATCCGGCGAAGAAAAAAACTCGCTTCGCTCAAACAATTTTTCTTCATTTTTCCGGATTAATTTCATTCTGATCGGCGGCACTCAACGGGATGGAAAGTCAAAATCAAAAGCTCATATTGAAAACGGGCGACAGATTCTGAATCTCTCGCCCGTTTGGCTCACTATTTCAAGGACTGAATCTTCCTCAGACTCTCCTGAAGCACCGCCCTCTTCTCCTCGGCATCCTTTAATTTTCCCCGGTCCTTAGCGAGGACATGCTCCGGAGCATTGGCAACGAACTTCTCGTTGGACAGCTTTCCGGTAAACAGATCGACATCTTTCTGGACCTTGGCGATTTCCTTCTCCAGGCGTTTCTCCTCTTCGGCGATATCGACCAGTCCGGCCAGCGGCAGGGAAATCTCAACGTCACCGGCGACCTGGGTGGCGGCCTGTTGCGGACGCTTGAGGTTTTGGCCGATCGTCAGGTTGCCGACCTTGCCGAGGACGCGGATCGCGGCGGCTCCCTGTTCGAGGATGGCCTGGGCCATAGTGGTCTTACAGTCAAGCAGAGCGGTCACCTGGCGGCCGGGCGGCACATCCATCTCCCCGCGGATATTGCGGATCGCGCGAATGACGTCCATAACCAGTTCCATGCGTTCGGCCCCCGCAGCATCGGTCGGCAGACCGACGCCATCCGGGTACGCCGCCTGCATGATCGATTCGCATGGTCTCTCCCCCGGCAAGGCCTGCCAGATCTCCTCGGTGATGAAAGGTATGAACGGGTGCAGCAGGCGCAGCAGCTGTTCAAGCACCGTGAAGAGCACGCACTGCACCCGCGCCCTGGCCTGAGGGTCGTCGCCGTAGAGATCGTCCTTGGCCATCTCGATGTACCAGTCGCAGAAGTTGTGCCAGGTAAAGGCATAAAGAGTACTGGCCGCTTCATTGAACTTGTAGCCGTCAAGGGCCTGACCAGTCAGGCGAATCGTTTCTTCCAGGCGGGTCAGAATCCAACGATCGGCATCGGAGAGAGCCTGCCGGTCCAGTTTGATTGCAGACGGTTCCAAGCCCTCAAGATTCATGAGTGTAAAGCGGCTGGCATTCCAGAGTTTGTTGCAGAAATTGCGGTAACCGGCAATACGCTCCGTGGAGAGTTTGATGTCACGCCCCATGGCGGCAAAAGAGGTCAAGGTGAAGCGGAAGGCGTCGGCGCCATATTCGTCGATGACGTGGAGCGGGTCGATGACGTTCCCCTTGCTCTTGCTCATCTTTTGTCCCTGGGCATCACGAACCAAGGCATGAATATAGACATCCTTGAAAGGCACGTCGTCCATAAATTTGAGGCCCATCATCATCATGCGCGCCACCCAGAAGAACAGGATGTCGAAACCGGTGACCAGGCAGGAGGTCGGGTAGAACTTGGCCAGCGTTTCTGTCTGCTCCGGCCAGCCCATGGTCGAGAACGGCCAGAGGGCCGAAGAGAACCAGGTGTCGAGGACATCCGTATCCTGGCTGATTTCGGTACTGCCGCAATGCGTGCAGACCGAGGCATCCTCGCGACTGACGGTCAGCCCCTCACAATCGGCACAGTACCAGACCGGGATGCGGTGGCCCCACCAGATCTGCCGGCTGATGCACCAGTCCTGGAGATTGAACATCCAATCGAAATAGGTTTTCTCCCATTGCTGCGGGACAATGCGGGTGTGCCCCTTCTGAACCGCCTCGATCGCCACTTCAGCCAGGGGACCGACCTTGACGTACCATTGCAGAGAAAGGTAGGGCTCGATCACGGTTTTGCATCGATAGCATTCGCCAACGGCATTGGCGTAGTCCTCGAGCTTTTCAAGAAGGCCCTGAGTTTCCAGGTCGGCAACCACGTTGGCACGCGCCTCGTAACGCTCCTGCCCACGGTAAGGGCCGCCGTTTTCGTTGATAAACCCTGATTCGTCGAGAATGTTGATCTGTTCCAGGTCATGCCGCTTGCCGAGTTCGAAATCGTTGAAATCGTGGGCCGGGGTGATTTTCACCGCACCACTGCCGAAGTCCCTGTCGACATAGTCGTCAGCAATGATCGGAATCTCACGATTGACCAGCGGCAGCAGAACTTTCTTGCCGACCAGTTCCCTATAACGGTCATCTTCGGGATGGACGGCGACAGCCGTATCACCAAGCATCGTCTCGGGGCGGGTGGTCGCCACCACCAGGTAACGGTCCGTGCCGATCACCGGGTAGCGCAGGTGCCAGAGATGACCCTTCTTGTCTTCGTGTTCGACCTCGAGATCGGAGAGTGCTGTATGGCAACGCGGGCACCAGTTGATCAGGCGGTTAGCCCGGTAAATCAGGCCATCTTCGTAGAGGCGGACAAACACCTCACGGACAGCTGTGGAGAGCCCTTCATCCATGGTAAAGCGCTCACGCGCCCAGTCGCAGGAGGCACCGAGCCGCTTGAGTTGCTCGATGATCTGGCCACCGGACTCTTCCCGCCATGACCAGACTCGCTTAATGAACTCGTCCCTGCCGATGGCATGCCGGTCAAGGCCTTGTGCCGCAAGTTGTTTCTCGACGACATTCTGTGTGGCAATACCGGCATGATCGGTCCCCGGCATCCAGAGGACTTCACAGCCGCACATGCGTTTCCAGCGCGCCAGGATATCCTGCAGGGTATTATTAAGGGCATGCCCCATGTGCAGGACACCGGTCACATTCGGTGGAGGGATTACGATTGAGTAAGGTGGTCTGGGAGACTTTTCATCGGCGCAGAAGCAGCCGTCAGTTTCCCACCTCCGATACCACCTGCGTTCCACCTCATGCGGTTCGTAGCCCTTGTTCAACGTCTCATCCATCGGGTTCGTATCCTTCCAACGTGGCGTAATCGGCAGTTATGTGCTTTGTCGACAAAAGGAAATGGGGATTTTAGCAATCCCCATTTCACAGGTCAATCTATCGGCTGCAACCGCTTGTCAGGCCGCGGCATCCTTTATTTTACGGATTTCTTCACGGATCAGGTTCTCAGCCAGGTCGGGAACGACCTCCCAGGCGACCCTCTCAAGAATCGAGCCGGCCAGTTTTTCCACGACTTTGGTCACAACCTTTTCAATGATTTCCTCAATCTCTGAGTCACTCATGGCAGCCGTTTTTGCTTCTACATCAACCGTGGCGGCAGTCACCGCGGCAGGTTCAGGCGCCATGAAAGCCGCTGGTTCCTCAGCCGACTCAGCATCAGCGACGAAAGCGGGTTCTTCCACGTCAATCTCTCCGGCCTTTTCAAGCAAAGCCGGTTCCTCGAACACAAAGTCGCTGGCCTCTTCAACCAAGCCAGGTTCCTCAACGGCAAACCCGCTGGCCTCTTCAACCAAAGCCGGGTCCTCGAAGACAAAATCACTGGACTCTTCAACAAAAGCGGCTTCATCAGGAGATGAGGAGGCCTCTTCAAAGAAAACCGGCGTCTGAGGCTCTTCGTTCAACGACTCCTCGAAGGTAATTTCTTCCTCAACAGGCCCGGCAAAGAAATCCTCCTCATCCGTCTCGGTGCGAGACCAGGGGGTCAGTGTCTGCTCCTCCATGACCGGTTCGAGATCTTCCGCACCGAGGATGTCTGCATCGTCAAGCGGCATGATCTCTTCGCCACCCATATCGAAAGCATCTAAGTCCGTATCGACAGACGCATTCTCTGACATTGGCGTAAAGGCATCAGCCTCCGCTGGTTGTTCTTCAACAAAACCGAAATCATCAGCGACCTCTGGAGCGGCCTCCTCGGCAACGGCAGGGACCTCTTCAACGACCTGCTCTTCCTTTGGCTCCGAGAGAACATCGCTCCAGTCATCCGCAGCAGAAACCGGCTCTGGTTGTTCGGCGGGAGTTTCCTCCACAAAGGAGACATCGGCAAATGGGTCTTCCTGCTCGTCGGCCATGGCAGGTTCGGCGGCAAGAGGTTCAGTTGAAGCGAATTCGTCAAAAGCAGCTTCAGCCACATCTGGCAGGTCGGGTTCTGCAATCTCAGGTTGCGGAGCGGACTGGGCCGCGTCGAGCAGTTCGGCAACCTTGTCAATCAGGCTCTGGGACTCAAAGGGTTTTTCAATCCAGGCATCTGCTTTGCAACTGATCGCCTTCTCTTCATCGAAAGGCTCAAAGGAACCGGCCAGCAGCAACACCGGGACATGCTGTAAGGCAGGGTCCTGCTTGATTGCAGTCGCCAATTCGTAACCGTCTTTGCCCGGCATATAGACATCCGCCATGACCAGGTCAGGTTTGATTTCCCGGGCCTTGGCTAGTGCGGCATCACCATTATCGGTGATGGAGAGTTCATAGTCCTCATGCGCAAAAGTGATCTGGATGACTTTTTGGATCGTTATACTGTCGTCGGCCAACAGCAGTTTCTTGCTCATGCCAACCTCCTTTGTCCTTCAACCTGCAAACCGTGATATCCGGATATTGCCATTACCTGATCAAGATCCAGGAGTCAATAGCCTGGCGACTGGCGTAGTACGTTTCGACAGCTGACTGCCTCGCCCGACACATGCTAACGGACCGGTTACTCGATTTCCTGAATACGGATCCCGCTGCGTTTACCTGCCACAGGATGCAAAAGTGCGCCTCACAGACAGGAAAAAGCTTACTTGGCCGGGGTGTGTTTCACTGTTTCAGATCCCCTGATGAACAGGGAGATAATCCGCGGCTGGAGAACAATCCACATCGGGTCGGCATCTGAGACAATTTTTTCAAGTAACCGGAACAGGCAACTAGCTGTAAAGGCGCTAAAAAACTATCATATCGGCTTCTTGGGTGTCAAGCATCCCGGCTTTTGCCGGCGCTTTTGTTCGCAGCCGTCTACAGAGGCTTCCAGGGTTGCGGGAAAAAGAGCTTCTGGTAAAGGTTCATGGCATATCGATCAGTCATCCCGGCGAGAAAATCTGTGACAGACGTTTCGATGCTGTCGCCTTGCTCACGGCGGCCACCGCAGGCGGTCAACTCCTCTGGGTTTGCAGAAAAATAAGTGAAGAGTTCCCTGAGAACCCGACTGGCCTTGCGGAACTCGTCCTCAACTGCTTTCGCCCGATAAACATTGGCATACAACCAATCACGCAATGCCACGATATGCTGAGTCATTGCCAGCGAGAGTTGCACGGTGGCATAATTTCCGGCCAAAGTCGTTTCGATCAGATCGGTAATCATTGTGTTGAGGCGCTGAGACGAGTATTCACCGAGGGCACTACGCAGGGCCAGGGGCACATCGTCCCTGTTGATCAGCCCTCCCCGGATAGCATCATCAAGATCGTGGTTGACATAGGCGATGACATCGGACAAACGCACCAACTGACCTTCTAGTGTCGCCGGAAGGGCCTCTGCCTTCAAGCCCAGCAGTGCACCACGGCCCTTTGAATGCCGTAATATCCCGTCACGCACCTCCCATGAAAGATTCAGGCCGGCACCATTTTTTTCCAGCACCTCGACAACCCTCAGGCTCTGGTTGACGTGATGGAAGCCAGCAGGAAGCAACTCCGCCAGAGCCCGTTCGCCGGCGTGGCCGAAGGGTGTATGGCCGAGATCGTGGCCAAGGGCAATCGCCTCGGTGAGATCCTCATTGAGTTGCAGAGCCCGGGCCATGGTTCTGGCAACCTGGCTGACTTCAAGGGTATGCGTGAGCCGCGTGCGGTAATGGTCCCCTTCCGGGGCAAGAAAAACCTGAGTTTTATATTTGAGCCGGCGGAAAGCCTTGCTGTGCAGGATCCGATCGCGGTCAACCTGGAAAATCGTACGAACCGGGCAGGGGTCTTCGACGATTCGCCTCCCTTTGGAGTCCTTGCTGTGACTGGCAAATCGACAGAGCACGCTGGATTCTGAATTCTCGGTGACCTCTCTTACAATCATGACTCGCTCCATTTTTCACAATAGGAAGGAAGACGAATTTCTGTCCCTCTATTTAAATAACCGAACATATTGCATATCTAATCGACAACAGGGAGAACCATATTTTCTGTAAAAAGTTCAATTTTTACAATTATTTTAAAAATTAGATATTTGTATTGTTATTTATTTATTCTTGATTATGCAAAATAATGTTGTATTAATATACGTGTTTAACATAAATTATCTACAAAACATAAAACAATAAATTACCGGAGGTAAAGATGGCGACAATTCTTGAAATGGCAGCTGAAATCGTTGCTGCTCATGCATCGACAACCAACATGACTAAGGATGAACTTGTTTCCGAACTGGGCGAAGTTTACAATGCACTGAACAGTCTTGAAAAAGGTGAATTGGCAGCTGCTGTCGAAGAAGAACAGGGCCCGGTGATTTCTCGTAAGAAAGCCTTTAGCAAAGACAAGATCTTCTGCATGATCTGTGGTAAAGGCATGAAAACCCTGTCTCGCCATCTCAAGACATCCCATGAGATGACAGCATCGGAATATCGCAAGCAGTTCGATATCCCCCGTTCGCAGTCCCTGGCCGCCAAAAGTTACTCGGAGACCCGCAGGCAGATGGCGATCGACCGCGGGCTTGGTGAAAAGCTTGCAAAAGCCCGGGCCGCACGCGGCAAAGGGAAAGCTAAAAAGTAAATTCTAATTGAGACCTTACAAGACCAGACAGCCGCCCAGGATTGACCGGCGGCTGTTTTTTTTGCCTTGCAGGGTGGAATTTCAGAGCATTTACTGCACCAGGCATCAGCGCAGTTGAAAATTGACTTGCCGCAAGACCTTGTCCTCAGCGTCCTGAATCTCCACGCGCCACTCTCCCTGCCAAGCATCCAGGAATCCCTTGGCCGACCAGGTTCTCCAGTCCGGAGAATTCACAGGCAGCTCAACACGTGACATGAGCTGCTCCCCATGATACCAGAGATGATAAACGGTGGTCGGCACGTCGGCACCGGTTATCCTGGTGAAGCAGTAAAGAGTCCCGCCCTGTCTCGGAAAAACATCGACCTCATCAACCGGCTCCCGGTCGACAACTGCTGTTGTGATGACTGCTTCGCCCACTTCAAGCGCCAGAACATGCCCCGCAGACAGGAGTATCGATATGATAATGCTGGCCACCATCAGGGATCGCAACATGCATTTTTCTCCTTTGCTCTCATAACCGAATACGTTAGATTGCATGTTTGTTATGCAAACATGACTGGCTTGTGATGGGTTAGAAAAGCTTTCAAGTCAAGAAAACAACTCAGAGAAACTGTATATATCAATGAAAAGCATTCTGGTTGCCGACAACCGTTCTGACGTGCTGGCCACCCTGGAGCCGATACTCAAGCACTGGGGTTACCGCGTTCTGTCGACCCGTAAAGCCTACCAGGTCATGACTTTTCTTCGGGAAAGCGTCCCCTGTCTGCTGATCATTGGCGAAGCACTGCTTGCCGACCCGGAGTTGGCACTTGATGCAGAGGCAACGCAAAGAATCGGTTCAGGGGCCCTCCCCGTGATTGCCCTCAAACAGGAAGGGGCTAAAGAGTCGGGACTTACCCCCAGTGAATCCCTTGAGGTGCCACTCGGTCTTTTCGAACTTTTTTCCTTCATCCAGCGCAAAGTGGAAAACTATCCGCGTCACAACCTGCGCCTGCGCCTGCGCCTTCCGGGGATGTACAGCCTTGCCAATAACACCTTCATCCTCGCAGAGATTCTCAACCTCAGTATGCACGGCCTCTTCTTCAAGGCCGCCTCGCGTGTCGAAAAAGGTGATCGGGTTACCGTAGTTTTCCCTCTCCTCGGTCAAGGCAAGGAAATCGAAGTCAAAGCAACCGTTCTCTACGTTGTCCAACCGGAGACCAAAAACAACTTTTTTCAGGGTTTCAGCGTTGGATTCGATGATGTCCCGGAAGATTACCGTCGGCAACTGGAAAAGTTTATCCGGGAGCATTTTCTCAAAGAGGTTGCTGCCAGTCGTAACGGTGTCGGCGATTTTTCCGCAGAACAACTCAAAAGCTGACCATCCCCGTCGAGCCAAGCAGATCGGCAAAGCTTTCACCCAGGGTGACCCCCGGGACATTGAAATACTTCGCCAGGGTTGCAGCGACATCGGCAAACGACTGGCGTTCACCGAGATTCACTCCCTTGTGCATCGTTTTCGACCAGATCAGCAATGGCACATATTCGCGGGTGTGGTCCGTCCCGGCCGTGGTCGGGTCACAGCCGTGATCGGCACTGACCACCAGCAGATCGTCGGTCCGCATGGCCGCGTAAAGTTGCGGCAACCAGGCATCAAACTCCTCCAGGGCCCGGCCGAAACCGGCCGCGTCGTTACGGTGGCCATAGACCATATCGAAATCGATCAGGTTGGCCATCAGCAGACCGTTATCCAGATCGGCCAAACCGGACAGTATCTTGCTCATACCGTCGGCATTGTCTACAGTGGTCGTACTGCTGGAGATGCCACGGCCAGCAAACAGGTCCGAAATCTTACCGACAGCCGAGACCAAAAGACCGTGTCTGGTCAAGCAATCGAGCAGAGTTGCCTGAGGTGGTGGCGTGGGGAAATCCTTGCGCCGCGGCGAACGGCGGAAACCCTGCTGCGCATCGCCCACAAACGGCCGGGCGATCACCCGGGCAATGTTGTAGCGATCAACCAGGCGCCTCGCTGCCTGGCACAACCGGTAAAGCTCTGCCGGAGGAATGATCTCTTCATGCGCGGCGATCTGAAAGACTGAGTCGACGCTGGTATACAGAATCGGCCGACCGGTCCTGAGATGTTCGGCACCGTACTCCCTGAGAACCGAGATTCCACTTGCCGGCACGTTGCCGAGCGGCTGTACACCGGCAATCTCGGCAAACTCGGCGACCAGTTTGTCTGGGAAGCCACGCGGATAAGTCGCAAAGGGCCTGTCAAGGACCACCCCGGCGAGCTCCCAGTGTCCGATGATGCTGTCCTTGCCAGCAGATCGTTCGGCGAGACGACCGTATGCCCCAAGGGGTTCGGCAAGGGCACACACACCCTTGATGTCCGCCAGGTTGCCCAGCCCAAGGCCCCCGAGATTAGGAAGATGCAGCCCGCCACAAGCTTTCGCTACATGAGGCAAGGTGGCAGCGCCTTCATCACCGTATGCCTTGGCGTCAGGGGAAGCTTCCAGCCCGACGCCATCAAGGACAATCCAGATAGCCCGTCTCTTGCACATCATCGCGACCAGCCTGAACTTCCCTGCCACTGCTGCATAATGACAGCTCCGGCGCTGGTGCCGATACGTTCTGCTCCCGCAACTAACATTGCCCGGCAGGTCGACCAGTCACGGATCCCGCCAGCCGCCTTGACCTTGACCCGAGCGGTGGCAGCCTCAACCAACAGCCTGACATCATCGACAGTGGCGCCCGATGCGGCAAAGCCGGTTGAAGTCTTGACATAATCGGCACCGCTCGTGGCCACAATGTCCGCCAGTCTGCGCTTGACAGCATCGTCAAACAAACAGCACTCGATGATCACCTTGACCAGGGCGGGTTGAGCGGCAGCCACCACCCGGTGGATATCTTCCAGGACGCTAGCGAAATCCAAGGCCCGGGCAGAACCAATACGAATCACCATGTCAACCTCTTTGGCCCCAAGTTCGACGACCTGGCAGGTTTCAAAAACCTTGGTCTCGGTCGTCTGGTTCCCCAGGGGAAAGCCGATGACCGTTCCCACGGCAACTTCGGAGCCATACAGCAGCCGGCCTGCGTGAGAAACGTAGCAGGCGGGAACGCACACCGAGGCGAAGCCGTACTCGACAGCTTCCTCGCAAAGGAGGGCGATATCCGCTTCGGTGGCATCGGCCCTGAGCAGGGTATGGTCAATGAACTTTGCAGGTGAATCCATCATGCATGCTTTGCTGGCAGCCTCTGGATGCGCTGCCGTGGTGCGCTGATCAAGTACGATAAGCCGCATTGATCCGTACATAGTCGTAAGAAAGATCGGAGGTATAGTAATAAGCACTGCCCTCCCCAAGGGCGAGATTGATCGTCACCGTGAACTCAGGCTTCTTGAGAATTTCACTAGCTTTGGTTTCCTGATCAGCGCCAAGCCCGAGGCCATTGGAGACCATCATGATGTCGTCGAACATGATACTCACCGTGTCCGGGTCAACGTCAGCCCCCGAGTAACCGACTGCAGCAATAATCCTCCCCCAATTGGCATCTTCGCCAAAGAATGCAGTTTTGACCAGCTGTGACGTGGCGACGCTGCGTGCAGCGACCAAGGCATCCGCCTCGCTGGCTGCACCCTTGACCTCGACGCGCACCAGCTTTGTCGCACCTTCGCCATCCCGGGCAATCATTTTGGCGAGATCGAGCATAACGTCATTCAGTGCGGCGGTAAACAGCCCCAATTCCGGAGATTCTGCGACGATCTCGGGGTTTCCTGCTTCGCCGCTGGCGAGCAGGAGAGCCATATCGTTCGTCGAGGTATCCCGATCGACGGTAATTCGGTTGAACGAGCTGTTCACGGCCTGTCGCAACGCATCTTCCAGCAAACCGTCCGCCAGTACCGCATCGGTGAGGATAAAAGCCAGCATGGTCGCCATATCCGGGTGGATCATTCCAGCACCCTTGGCCATGCCGAACAGGCGCACTTCGCTCCCGTCGAAGCTGATGCAGCGGCCGCTCATTTTCGGGAAGGCGTCAGTGGTCATCATGGCCCTGGCCACACCTTCGAACTGGTCTTGGCTGAGCATCCTGCAGAGGTCCGACACATGTCCCTCGAAACAGTGCATCGGGAGTGGAGCACCGATCACACCGGTCGAGGAGACCGCCACCAGCTGGGGCGCGATGTCGAGGCTTTCCGCAACCAGGTCACCACAGCGTCTTGCATTCAGCAGGCCCTGTTCACCGGTACAGGCATTGGCATTGCCGCTGTTGACCAGGATTGCCTGGCAGAGGCCCTGACGTACCCGGGATTCGGTGATCTTCACCGGAGCGGCCACCACCTTGTTGGTGGTAAAAACTCCTGCGCACTCCACCGGTTTGTCTGCACAGATCAACGCCAGGTCAAGTTTTCCGGACTTCTTGATCCCCGAGCTGCAAGCTGCAGCCTTGAATCCCTTCGGTATGGAAAGAGCAGATTCAGTCATAGGTCAACTCCATGGATGTTTCCCGGGTCGGTAGCAGGAGACCGATCGAAGTCCCCTCCTCTTCTACGGGTTCGAGAAAAATTTCACCCTTCATCTGTCGCAGAATAGCCCGGCAGGTTGCCAGACCGATCCCGACACCTTTCGGTTTGCCAATATCCAGGCTGCCGAGCTGCGAATATTCCTGGAAAATCTCCTCAGCGCAGTCTCTCGGCACAGTCTGCCCCTGGTTGGCAATCTGCAGGTAGACCGTAAGCCGCCCGTTTAATGACTGGCCTGCAGCGCTGATCCAGAGCTTACCCCCCGGGCGGTTGAACTTGATGGCATTGTCGAGCAGGCCATCGAGCAGCAGATCCAGCTTACTCTCGTCACCCCAGACCGACATGAGGCCACCGGGCATGTCGATTATAAGGTCAAGACCCCTCTCGATCATTCCTTCTTGGTGGCGGCTCAGCACGCGCGCAACAGAGTCAGCGAGGGAGAGCTCCTGCAAGTGCCAGCTCTCACTGCCCGAATCAATTGAGAAGAGGCGCAGCATGCCGGTCAGTAACTGCTCGAGATGTTTGCCCTCCGTGTAGATCCCATCAATATATTCGCGCATCCTCGATTCATCTATCTGGTCGAAAAAGTTGAGTAGCAGGTCGGCGAAGCCGAGTACGGAGGTCAATGGTGTCTTTAACTCGTGGGAGAGGTTGCAGACAAAGCGGGTGCGGTCCTGGTGCAGTTTCAGCAGTTCGGCATGGGCGCGCTCGACGTCCTGATTCCTTTCATGCACATCACCTACCAGCTTCATATTCTCAATGGCCAGGGCCGTCTGGTGGGCGATCATCAGCAATAGTTCCTGATCGACACCGGTAAAGGCTTCGCCATTGCGCTTGTTGTTTACGTTCAGAACTCCTATGACGCGCTGTTGATACCGGATCGGCACCGAAAGGAGCGAGCCGGTTCGGTATCGGGGAGCCCCGCCCCTTGGCGGAAAGCGCCCATCAGTCGACAAGTCGTCGATCAGGACCGGTTCTCCATGGGCCAGAACATAGCCGGAGACCCCTTCTCCCGGTGGGATCGCGACATTCTTGCACACGTTGTCAGGCAGCCCGCATGCCGCGCAGATTTTCAGAATGCCTTGGACGTCTTCGAGCATCAGGGAGACGATGTCGACACCAAGGGCGGATTGGATCAGGGCGACAATCCGGTCAAGCAGCTTCTGCAGGTCATCGGCGCTCCGGGTCGTCTCACCGACCGCCTTGAGCAGGATCAGATCATCCAGGGAACGTTGGGCATTCTGCTGGGTGAGCGTCTGTCGGGCACCTAGCTTCTCGCGAAGGGAGACGCGCGCCGCGGTATCGAGGAGAGCATCTTTGCGGAGAGGGTGAACCAGGACGTCATCGACGCCGTTATGAAACGCCGCAAGAGCCATTGCGAACGCCCGATCGGTCAGAACGGCGACAAGGGACAGGTGCGGATGAACACGACGAATCTGCTGCAGCACATCAAGCCCCTGGCAGTCACTGCCAGTCAGGTCGCAGAAAACCATCTGCACCTTTTCCCGGGAAATCTGGTCGGCCACACCTGGCCCTTGATCGAGCGCCCTGACGACGACCCCTGCTTGCGGCCAGGCGGCACGAACCGCCGCGAGGCTGCCCGGCTGCGCTTCCAGAAGCAGCAGTTTGAGACTGGCGGATTCCTCCGGACCGGTGGCCATGCACTCTCTCCCGCTTGTTCAGAACCGCTCTACTGCCCGCAACATTTCTTGTATTTCTTACCGCTGCCGCAGGGACATGCGTCGTTGCGACCAACCTTGTCAGCATCACGCCTGGCCGGCTCCTGAGCGACCGGCTGAGGGCCGCTCTGCCGGGTCAATGCCAGTCGCTCGCGGCGCTGCCGAGCTTCCATTTCAGCGACTTCATCCTCACGAGCCAATTGAACACGGAACAGCTTCTGTGCGACCTCCTGGCGGATGCGCCCCATCATTTCCATGAAGAGTGCGTAGGCTTCACGCTTGTATTCCTCTTTCGGGTTGCGCTGCCCGTAAGCACGCATGCCGATCCCCTCCTTGAGATGATCGATCGACAGAAGGTGGTCCTTCCACTTGGTATCAATGGTCTGCAGGAGCAAGACCTTCATCAGGTGTTCCATGACCGGCGGCGTAAAGGCTTCCGTCCGCTCAGCCAGGCGCTCTGCGACCTGTTGTTTGAGATCCCCTTCGAGCTCGGCAGCCTTCAGCCCCTTGTCAGGTTCAGGCATAACCGCCTCGAAGTTAAACTGGTTGGTAAAATCAATCGCCAATGCGTTCCAATTCCACTCGGCGGGAGGGGTCTTTTCAGGACAGAAAGTCTCCACCATGTCTTCGACCATCTCGTCGAGAATCACCTCGATGGTTTCGCGGATGTTCTCACCGGCCAGCACCTCTTTGCGCTGGGTATAGATGACTTCCCGCTGCCGGTTCATGACATCGTCGTAATCGATCAGGTGTTTACGAATTTCGAAGTTGTGCGCCTCGACCTTCTTTTGCGCACCCTCGATTGCCTTGGAGATCATGCCATGTTCAATCGCCTCGCCCTCGGGCACCTTGAGCTTGTCCATCACGTAGGAAACCCGGTGTGAGCCGAAAATGCGCAGCAGGTCATCTTCGAGGCTCATGTAGAAGCGGCTTTCTCCCGGATCGCCCTGACGTCCCGAACGGCCGCGCAGCTGGTTGTCGATGCGGCGTGACTCATGTCGCTCGGTCCCCAGGATGTAGAGGCCTCCGGAAGCGAGAACTTCCTGTTTCTCGGCCGCACAGAGCGTTTTGTGCTGTTTCAGAGCGGTGGCATACGCATGTTCAGGGTCGTCAGCCTGAGCGGCCTCGCGCTTGGCCATCATCTCTGGGTTGCCGCCCAGGACGATGTCTGTGCCACGACCCGCCATGTTGGTCGCTATGGTGACCGAACCTTTGCGTCCGGCCTGCGCGACAATTTCCGCTTCCCGCTCATGCTGCTTGGCATTCAGCACATTATGGGGAATGCCGCGTTTTTTCAGCAGTTCGGAAAATTTCTCCGAATTCTCGATGGTGATGGTACCGACCAGGACCGGTTGTCCGGACGCGTGGCATTCAATGATATCCTCGATCACCGCACGGAATTTTTCCTTCTCGGTCTTGTAGATCACATCAGCCTGATCGAGGCGGATCATCGGCTGGTTGGTCGGGATAACGATCACGTCAAGCTTGTATATCTCACTGAACTCGGCGGCCTCGGTGTCGGCCGTGCCGGTCATGCCGGACAGTTTCTCATACATGCGGAAGTAGTTCTGAAAGGTGATCGTAGCCAGGGTCTGGTTCTCCCGCTCGACCTTCAAACCCTCCTTGGCCTCAATCGCCTGGTGCTGACCGTCACTCCAACGCCGTCCCGGCATGAGTCGACCGGTGAATTCATCGACGATGACGACCTCGCCATCTTTGACCACGTAGTCGACGTCGCGCTTGAAGATGGCGTGAGCTCTCAAAGCCTGGGTAACATGGTGCAGAATCGCCATGTTGCCAGGTTCATAGAGGTTGTCGACCCCGAGCAGTTTTTCAATTTTCAGCACACCTTCCTCGGTTAAACTGGCAGACTTGGACTTTTCATCCACGGTGTAGTCACCGGTATAGGTCCGCACGGTGCGGCCGACACCGCCATCACGGTCCTCGATCATCTCGCCCTTCTTGAGATGTGGGATCACCTTTTCGGCGGAATAATAAAGCTCGCTGGTCACGTTGCTGGGGCCGGAAATAATCAAGGGCGTCCGCGCTTCGTCGATGAGAATCGAGTCGACTTCGTCAACGATGGCATAGTAGAGATCGCGCTGGACGTAATCCTGGAGAGCGAATTTCATGTTGTCGCGCAGGTAATCGAAACCGAACTCGTTGTTGGTGCCGTAAGTGATGTCGGCTCGGTATGCGGCTTTCCGCTCTTCATCATTCAAACCATGCACGATGCAGTCGACATTCATACCCAGGAAATTGTAAACCCTGCCCATCCATTCGGCATCGCGTTTGGCCAGGTAATCATTGACCGTAATGACATGGACACCCTTGCCGGCCAGGGCATTGAGATAGACCGGCAGGGTCGCCATGAGCGTCTTGCCTTCACCGGTTTTCATCTCGGCGATCTTGCCGGAATGCAGCACCATACCGCCAATCAGCTGGACATCGAAGTGTCGCATTCCAAGGACGCGTATTGCGGCCTCGCGGACCACGGCAAACGCTTCGACCAGCAGATCGTCCAGAGTTGCGCCCTGCTGCAGCCGCTCCCGAAATTCCATTGTTTTTGCTATCAACGCGGCGTCAGACAATGCCTTGGTTTCCGGCTCAATGGCATTGATACGATCTACGGCCTGCTGCAGCCGTTTCAACTCACGATCGTTCTTGCTACCGACGATTTTTTTCAGGACACTTCCTATCATCAATCACTCCATTGCCGGCATGCCTGCCGGTGACTTTACAGGGAATCTCCGGGTATCATTCCAGCCGGAACTGCGAATTTTAACACACCACTGATTGTACTCACAAGGCTAAAGGGACTGTGTAAAGGAGTTCGCCGTAAAGCCATAGACATGGAATCCCCGGAGGTGGCCTCCGGGGATTCCATGTACATTTCCAAGGATGTGACAGCAACGCCGCCAGCGGTTCAGGTCCTAATTCCAGTGCCCTTTCTGGAAGCTGAAAATGTGGCGATTCGGAATGACTTCGACGACCGCAAACGACTCTTTATCAAAATGATCCGGAGTGCTTGCAGATGATTCGTACACCTGCTCGCGGTATGAGAGAACACCGACGAAAGGGATCGAACGGGACTTGGAGCGGCGGACCTTGACACTCAGCGTGGAAGCATCTATTTCATGGTAGCGCGCGCGGTATGTGCCGTCGGCCTGCTTGACAATATCCATGCGAGAGCGGGAAAAACGATGATTGCTGTTTAACTGCCGTACCTTCCACTTGGCAAATTTTTCAAAATCACTACTCTTGCTGTCCAACTCCCGATCCTGAGGTGGCCCCGGCTTGACATCGGCCGGCGTCACGGATACATAGCTGACCTGGGTCGGGGTCACCCCAGCCGCCAAAACGGGTAAACTCAGCATGAGAGCGGCTGTGGACAATAGTGCTATTCTGGCGAAACTAGAAAACATAAGTCACCTCCTGCGGCAGATTACTGGTTTGACCTATGCATTGAGCAATGATCATACCAGAATGCAACCACATGAGACTAACCATTTGATTTCACAGAAATATAAGGTAAATACCTGCGTCTCTGGAAACCCACATCAGGGCCAATTCGGCATGTGCAGAGACAATTTACGTCAGGGAACCCAGTGAAATCAAACCTACCTGCTGGATATTGTAACGCGTTTTAAAACCAATGCAGTAAAAAAAACCGGCCAGGTGTTCAACAACACCTGGCCGGAGGCAAACATATGCTCAATCAGTCGAAGGATTCAACTACTTGGACTGCAGCTCCACACGGCGGTTGAGCTTGCGGCCTTCCCTGGTGTTATTGTCATACTTCGCCTGGGTTTCACCATAGCCTACGGCCTCCAGGCGAGCTTCCGGGATGCCGTTGCTGACCAGCCAGTTTTTCACCGAAGCGGCACGACGTTCGGAGAGCCCCTGATTATAGTTCTCAGGACCGGTTGCATCGGTGTGACCGGACACCACGAAATTGACGTTGGCATCCTCTTCCAGGATCATCTTGGCTTGTTCAAGGACGGGGATCATGTCATCGGTGATCGCCGACTTGTCAAAACCGAACAGCAGGTTGAAGGTCACCACTTGCTTGGCAACCGGAACGGGAGCAGGCTTGGGCGGAGGCGGAACCATGACCGGAGCCGGCTTGGGAGCCATGGGTGGCGGCTGAACTTCGTCATAGAGAACGTTCTTGGCAAACGCATCACATTGCAGGGATTTGGCATCAACAACGACGCTACAGCTGGAAAGTGACTTGATCGCGTCTATGGTTTGCTTACCCTTGACAGAGTCAGCATAGCTAACCACGTGAATGCAGAGATTGCCGCCGTGCTTGGCGTAAAGGGCTTTAGCTTCCATAATAGGATCAGGCCCTTCATTGGCCTCGCCATCAGTGAACATGATCAAGGCCGTTTTTCCGGGCAGTTGGTCAATGGCAGAACCGACTTTCATCAAACCCTCACCCATGGTAGTAAACTGGTTCCAAGGCGGCACGATACTGTTCGCCGCCGCACTGAGCGAACCATTCTTGTAGACAGCTGGAGCGCTGATTACCTTGTAGTTTGCGAACGTGGAAACACCGCTTTTATAACCAAGTTCAGGGGTAGCATTATCAAGACAGTTGACGGCAGTAATCGCCTGATCAAGCTTCTGGTGTCCGGCCATGACATTGGCCTGGGCCATCGAACCGGAGGTGTCCAAGAAGACAATGAAGTTGTCTACCCTCTTAACCAGTTCCGCTGAAGCGTAAAGGGGGAGAGCCAGGCTCATAGACAGGACAATGACCATTACGGATAACCAAACTTTACAATTTTTTTTCATCGATATCACTCCTTAATTCCTATTCTCTACATTTGAGATGGACCCTCTAAAGGGGTCAGTTTTTAGTAACATTTTGGAAATATTAGCTTACACCGCCAATTAGTCAACGGTTTGAACACACTAAATTTAAAGAAATATAGAAAAAATTTCATTTTTAGTACCGATATTAGGAAGATTCCTGAAAAAAGGCGCGTTGATTACGGGCAATTGACTTTGGCCTGGACGGCAGGCATAAAAAAACCCGACGCTGTCGGGTCATCTAATTTATACAGGGTTCTTTAAATAGGTATGTCAGAGATATTTGTGCGGGTTGACGGGGACGCCATTGAGGCGAACTTCATAATGGACATGGGAGCCGGTTGAACGTCCGGTATTGCCGACCGATGAGACCAGGTCGCCGCGCCTGACCCTCTGACCGACCTTGACATGATACTTGGAGTTATGTCCGTAGACGGTACGGTAACCGTATCCATGGTCGATGGTGACCA
>JAHEDT010000126.1 GCA_024641085.1 Geobacteraceae bacterium
AAGTGAAAAAAGCAGAATCACGAAAGATCTACCGTCTCCTCCTGGCGTGCGTCTTCATACCGGCATCCCTGCATGCGCAAGAGTCTGAGGACGTGACGTCTTCGGCTGACGACATTGCGAGAGAGCTGTCGAACCCGAACTCCTCGCTGGGTTCTCTTTCGTTCAACCTCGACTATATTTCCTATTCGGGCGACCTCCCGGGTGCGAGCGATCAGACGGCTTTAAAACTCAGTTTTCAACCTGCGTTACCGTATTCACTGGGAAACGGCTTGAACCTGTTTGTGCGGCCACTGATCCCGATCGTAATTGATCAACCAGTTCCCGTTGTCGGTGACCAGGCCGTGTTTGTGAACAATCAGAATTTCAACAGCAAGGGGACCGAGCTCGGTGACATCAGTTTCGATGCGGCGATTGGTAAATCATTCTCCAACGGCGTCGTGCTCATCGGCGGTGTCGTGGGAACGCTGCCAACGGCCACGGACGACGCGTTAGGCCTCGATCAGTACCTGCTTGGCCCTGAGATTGCGATTTCCAGGGTGTTTGACTGGGGTGTTGCCGGCATTCTGGTGACCCATCAATGGGATATTGCGGGGGAAGACAGCTTCGATACGAGCATTACCGGCGGACAGTACTTCTTCACTTATAACCTGAAGGACGGATGGCAGATTTCCATGTCGCCTACATACTCCTACAACCACAATGCCGACAGCGGCAACAAGCTTACATTCCCACTCGGTGCGGGACTTTCCAAGACGGTGGTGCTCGGCGGGAAGCCCTGGAAATTCGGCGCGCAGTACTGGCACTATGTGGAGAAACCTGACTCCTTTGGGCCGGATTGGCAGATCCGATTCACCGTGACACCTGTAGTGCCCCTGCCCTGGTGATGGGCTGGATGCGATCGCACAATACCCGTGTGGACATGTACTCGTTACAGGACGGTGACCCGCGCAAAGTACACAACGAAATGGTGAAGGCACAGAACTTAAGCTCTTTCAGGTGGGCGCTCCGGCTTGCGGACGAGAAGCTGGCTAATGGCTAGCGGACGCCTGGCGAGGCTATCCTGAACGCTGGTGTCGTCTCCCCGTTCGCGGTGATAATTCGACAGAAACTTTGCCGGGTAGGTGCTTGGGCCCAAGGTTTTTCATGGAGTAGATTGTGAATATCAGTAAATTCTGCGCGTCCTGCCTGATCGTTGCCATCGCCCCTATCCCGGGTACTCTGCTTGCACAGCAGGAGACACCATCTTCGGCCCAGCACGGTGTGGTCGAGCTGCGCTATCAGCTTGAGCAGCAGCGCGAACTCATTCGCCAGCAGCAGCTGTCTTTGGAGCAGAGTGTGCAACAGCTGGATGCGCTCAGTCGTCGTCTCGCTGCGCTTGAGGAGACGTCAGCGGCGAGCGATGAAACCCTGATCGCCTCCACGCCAAGGCGGCAGCTAGATGATTATCAGCGAGACAGCGTCGGTGACCTGAACGCGGATTCTGTGCGCAGCGGAGCCTTCCCGGGCTCCATGCTAATCCCGGGAGAAGATGGGGTCTCGCTCCGGATCGGTGGATACCTGAAAGCCGTCGCGATCCACGACAGCGGAGCAGAAAACGCCGGGGCGGCTTTCCTCCCTGCCTATCTTGGCACTGCGGGCGATGACATTGATGGCGCCTTTGGCATCGACGCGAATCTGAGCCGTATCCAGTTCGATGCGCGCTCGAGCACGGGGATTGGCGATCTTCGCGGCTATCTGGAATTTGACCTGAATGAGCGTAACGACGGCTCACCCGCCTACAGAACGCGTCTTGCGTACGGTAGCTGGCGCAGTACCGCTGGTACGCTAACCGCCGGCCACACCTGGTCGACCCTTATGGACCTGAAGGTCCTGCCGGTCGGCCTGACTGAGCCCACCGTCAGCGGCGCCGTCTTCCAGCGGCAACCATTGCTTCGCTGGTCACAGGCCGTGAGCGATCGGTGGAGCCTTGACCTCGCACTCGAGGATCCCAGCGGAAGCGATGTGCTGACGGGGCAGTCGAGCTTCGTTGCCCGAACGTCCTTACCAGACGTGGTCGGCGCTATTGAGCACGCTGAGAGCGATGGTCGAGCACACCTGCGACTGGGCATTATTTACCGCAAGCTCACCATTGACACGGGGCTTGAGAGCGATGTGTCCGAGGATGCCTGGGGATTTTCCCTGAGTGGGCATCGCAATGTTCTGGAAAAGGATAAACTCATGTTCATGGCAAATTACGGCGAGGGACTCGGCCGTTACCTGGTTGGGTTGCAGTCTGGCAGCGGCGGAAGCATCGATCCGTTGGACAACGATTTGAAGTTGCGCACGGGATACGGGGGATTCGTCGGTTATCAGCATTTCTGGCGTGACAAGCTGCATTCTTCAGCGGTTTTCGGTCGCGCCAGCTCAGAGCGGCTCGACATAGAGCCACTCGATTCCTTCGAAGGGAGCAGCTTTTTTCTGTTGAACCTGATGTGGCAGGTTTTGCCGCAGCTGACCTTCGGCATGGAATATAACTACGGCGTGCGAGAGAACGCTGACGGCAGCGATCTTGACAGTCACCGGGTCATGTTTGGCGTGCAGATTTACTGACGCCCTGAGCCAGCGTCACCGGCGGCGCGTGTTTTTTGCCTATGGCCTGAGGGACGATGGGCAAATCGTTTTCCCGCCCGGCGATACACTCACGCTCAATG
>JAHEDT010000035.1 GCA_024641085.1 Geobacteraceae bacterium
CTACTTTACCCCGGCGGACGACATGGTGCCGGATACCGCCAACCTGGTCGCGGTCGTCAATTCCCTGGCGATCAACGAAAAATGCTTTGTGACCATCCTCGACCAGGTCGGTGCCATCATTACTTTAAACGACCTGGAGAAGCCGCCGATGCGCATGTTCCTGTTCGGCTGGATTACGCTTGGCGAAATGCTGATGACGGAGATTCTGCGGCACCGCTATGTTGACGACTCGTGGCAGGACCTGCTGTCCGCGCAGCGTCTCGGCAAGGCCAAACAACTCCAGGAGGAGCGTGCCAGGCGCGGTCAGAAAGTCGACCTGGTTGACTGCCTGCAGTACGGTGACAAGGGCTGGATCATCTCCTATGACGAAGGGCTCCGCAAGGCGCTCGGCATGGCGTCCCGTAGGGAGGCGCGCCAGGCTATCAAGGAAATGGAAAGTCTGCGCAACAACCTGGCCCATACCCAGGAGATCATCCCCAGCGGTTGGCAGCGGATCGTGGTCGCCTGCAGTCGCATGGAGCAGAACCTCGAAAATTTTTCCGGTGGAATGCAAAGCCTCGGAAATTCCAGGGCCAGGGCATGACTATCGTTCAGAAGATCGAGACCCTGATGAGACGAAGGCCTGCCGGCTGGTGGCCTGAACTGTGCGTGGTGATCCCCGCGTTGGACGCCCTGGCCGACACGCCGCAACCTCCCGAGTACCACGCCGAAGGTGACGTCGCCGTTCACACCCGGTTGGCGGTCGCGACCTGCCCGGATCATTGCGCTCCGGACCTGCTCTGGGTTGCCCTGCTGCACGATATCGGCAAGCCGGCCACCACGAGACAGAATGGAGCAGGGCGCATCACGGCTCATGGTCATGCCCGGCTCGGAGCGGACATGGCTGCCGAGATTCTTGCTCGGTTGGACATGCCTGACCAACGGCGCAGCCGGATCGTCTGGGCCATCCGCCATCACATGTTTCACCACTCCTGGCAGTTGCAAGATCCTGCCAAGCTGACCAAAAGGCAGCGAGCCCACCTGGTCAACCCCGATTTCCCCCTGCTGCTTGAATTCCTGCGCATCGATTCGGCGGCCTCGCAGAGTTGTAACGATGGCCTGCGGGCCTACAGGTTTTATCGTCAGCTGTGGTCAGATGTCGCCGGAGCCCGGCAGCAGTAGCACAAAAAGCAAAGCACCCGTACTCATCGGGTGCTTTGCTGTTCAAAATCCACTCAGGAGATCTCATCGTCATTGAGCATAATGACGATTTGTCCTGTGTTTTAGGGTTTATGTCACTTCTGCCCGGGCAAGCTCTTTATGGCCTGGGCAAGCTCCTTGCTCAAATCTGCCAGGAGCAGGCTCTCGGCCTTGACCAGTCCGGCAAAGTCGCCACCTTCAACCGACTGCCGATAGACGCTCCTGCCGCTGGCCAGAGTGGTTTCTCCTTCCCCATCGGTAACCGTCCAGCGGGCGTTCAAGGTCGCCTCCCCAGAGAGTTCGCCATCGAACTGAGAGATGGCGATGATTACGCGATGGGTCGGCGAAAAATGTGATATCCAGGGGAAGAAGGCGATTGTTTCGGTCCCGATCAGGTCGCCAAGATTGTCACCCAGAACGACGGACATATCATTTTCAATGACTCCGGCCCAGCGGTTAAACTCGTCGAACTGGTAGATGTTTCGGGTGTCGCGAGTGACAATCTGGATGCGCTTGAGCGCTTCCGGAATGGTGATTGGTCCGATGCCGATGCGCAGATCGGATTTGGCCTGAACCTTTGCAGCGGTTCCCAGCTGTTCCATCGACAGCAGGCTGTAATAGGTCACTGGGGGGGATTGCTTGCCGAGGCATCCGGCAAACACGGCACTGACCGCGAGGAGCATGAGCCAGCCGGAGATTCTCATCAGTCTGTTCCTGGTCATGGTTTTTCTCCCTCCTTGCCAAAGATAAGGGATTGGGGTTCGCGCTCCAGGTAGTCCATCAGCGACCGGACGGAACGAATGGTGGCCGAAAGTTCCTTCATGATCACACCGGCATTGTAGCTGAGCGGGGAATCCGGACCGAGGGTCGCCTTGACCCCCTCGAACGTCCCCTCAGCGGCCTCAAGAGTCTTTTGCAGGTCATTCAGTGCGGTGTTGACCCTGGGCAGGGTTTCTGCGTTGACACTTCCTGAAATGGATTTGAGTTCTTTGAGGGTTGCGTTCAGCGTGACGATCGTCGCTTGCAGATCCTTGCCGATCTCCTCGAACGGAATCTTTTCAAAATTCTCGAGGATTCTGCTGACCCTCTGGACGATTTGCTCGAGCGGCGCAGGGATGGTCGGAAAAACCGGGTAGCCGTTGACGGTTTGATTCTCAGCGGGCGGGGCATCCTTGTAGAAGTCCAGATCGACGTACAGCTGCCCGGTCAGCAGGTTGCCGGGTTTGAGCTGGGCGCGTAACCCCTTGGCGACGAGCTTCCTCATATTATCCCTCACCTCCTGCTCATTGAGGACATGGTCTTTCCCGGCGTGTGCGACCTGGCCCTCGACCACCGTGTCGATCCGCTCCGGCTCGATCATCGCCAGCACCGCGATGCGCACGGACATATTGTCCTGGTTCATTTCGAGCTTGACATCGACGACCTCGCCGAGCTTGATTCCCATGATTTCAACCGGAGCTCCAGCGGTCAGGCCGCGGACGTTCTGGCCGAAATACATCATGTAGTAGCGTTTGACCGCGTAGGTCTTTTCCTTGGTCAACTCATGGTTTGCATAAAGCTTGAAGACCCTGTCCTCCTCGGCCTGTTGATCCGTTGCAACTATTTCCGGCAGGTCGAAAGCCACCCCGCCCAGCATGATCGAGACCAGCGACTGGGTATCGACCTTGACCCCCTCGGTATTCAGGGTGACATCGATGCCACTGGCATTCCAGAAGCGGGTGTCCTGCATGACTTTCTCGTGGTATGGCGCATTGATGAACACACGGAGATTCACAGCTTCGGCTTTTTCATCGAAATCGTAGGCGATCACCTGGCCGACCTTGATGCCCCGGTAATAGACGGGCGAGCCGACGTCCAGCGAGCCAAGGGTGTCCGCAGTGAGGACGTAGTGGCGGCCAGCCATTCCCGCTGTCACCACTGGAGGTTTTTCAAGGCCGGTAAACTGGTGGCTCGGTTTTCCCTCAGTCGAAGGGTTGATACCAATGTAGGCGCCTGAAAAGAGCGTGCCGAGGCCGGAGACCTCCCCGGCTGCGACCCTGGCCCGGACCACCCAGAACAGGGTCTTGTCGTTCATGTACCGGTCAGCATCTTTGGTCATTTCTGCGGTGACGATAATACCGGAGAGGTCCTCCTTGAGTACGATAGCGGTCACCGTGCCGACCTCGACATCCTTGTACTTGATCTTGGTCTTGTTGGCTTCAAGCCCGTCCGCCGATGCGAAAGAGATCTTTATCTCCGGCCCTTTCTCCGACCAGGCTTTGTATGCCAGCCATCCGCCAATCAGCAGGGCGACAATCGGCACCACCCAGACGATTGAGAAGCTGCGCTTGGTCCTGATCTGCGCCTGAGGAGCCTGATCGACACGTTCCTTGGCAGAATTTCCTTCATTCATGCTGTTCCTCCAGAGCGTCCCAGATCAACCGCGGATCAAAGCTCTCTGCGGCAATCATGGTAATAGCCACCATGGCGGCAAAATAAATGGCCGCCGGGCCGGCTTCAATATTGGCCAAAAACCCGAGCTTGACCAGGGCGATAAGAATAGTGACCACATAAATATCGACCATCGACCAACGCCCCACGGCCTCAGTGATTCGGTAGAGAAGCGTACGGTCTTTGGGTCGTTTGATAGACTTGAATTGCACGGACAGCAACAGGTAAATAAGGATGACAAACTTCAAGAACGGTACAAAAATACTGGCAGTGAAAATCACCAGGGCAATCTCCCAGGAACCATGATGCATGAAATAGATGACGCCGCTCATGATGGTGTCCGCCTGGGTGCTGCCAATCGCCGAAGTGATGGTCATCGGCAAGACATTCGCCGGGACATAGAAAATCATCCCTGTAAGCACCAGCGCCCAAGTGCGCATGATGCTGTTCGGCTTGCGCTGATGCAGTACACCCCCGCAGCGCGGGCAGCTGACAACCGGGTGCCCCGTGACTTTCGGCATGCGACTGAGCAGGTGGCAGTCATGGCAACTGACCAGGCCAAGCTGACGAGCAGAACTGAGAGCCTCATTCATGATTCACTCCCCAGGCGTTCCCAGACCATGTGTGTGTCAACGGCCGTAATCGCGAAATTCAACACGAAGATCAGCAGGCCGAATGCGATCACTGCCAGTCCGGGGACAATTGTTGCCATCTTCCCCAGTTTGACCATGGCGATGAGAATTCCGAGCATGTAGATTTCCATCATGCTCCATGGCTTGACATGCTGAAAAAGGCGGAACGCAGGCACTGCATACTTGACTCGAAAATTCAACTTCATGGGGATAAACACATAGAGCAGACCGAGCATCTGGATCAAAGGGATCAGGATGCAGGTCAGCAGCACTAGGATCGCCAGAATCGTTTCATCTTGCTGGTATAGATTTCGCACTCCGGACAGAAGCGAGGTCTTCTGGACGATCGAGCCACTTTTCATGGCCAGGAAGGGGAAGGTGACCGCAACGCAGTAGAGGACCAGGCCGGCAATCGTCCAGGCCAGGGTGCGATCGATACTGTCCGGCTTGTTACGAAACAGAACCGCACCGCAGCGAACACAGCAGGCAGCGGCCCGCGTCGGCATCGGCGGGATACTGTGGACCAGGTCACATTCGTGGCAGGCGATCTGATGCATGGTTTTTTTCGCTCCGTCCAAGGGCGGCTGCGCACACATTTCCATCTTGCTGGATAATATTCTGAACAATAAGTTCAAAAATAACAAGCGCCAATCAGGGTCGCCTGATTATCAACGTGCCAGGGCCCTGCAGGTGTAGCCGTAATTCCTGATCACGTTGCACACACCAATTGAATTGAGCACCGCCTCGTGAGCGACCTTGTCGTTGTAGGCCCTGAACAGCACCTCGTTCCATTTCGGATGGCCATTTTTCTTCAGGCGCTCCTCGTTGATCAGGATCGAGAAGTGCACGGTACCGACCAGGTCGTCAGCCAGGCCTTCCTGTTCCTGGATCATGGTCGCCAGCACCGAGCGCACCCCGTAGGTGGCGACCGGGCGGTCGAGCCAGGCGTAGTCTTGCGGGGTGATGGTCGTGTACAGGTAGACTTCTGCGGCATTGCTGGTTTGCGGCAGATCAACCAGGTCGAGGCCGGCCTGTTCGGCGAGGAGCTTGTACGGCTTGCCGGAGGTAATGATCACCAGGTCGAGCTTGCCGGCCTTGAGATCGGCCAGGTCCTGCTCATAGCTTTCGTGAACGTAGGTAAACTCCTTGCCGTAAAACTCGGCAATGCCATCGGCGGAAATGCATGAGCCGCTGTTCTCGAACCCACAGCCGACAACGAACTTCTCCTGCTTGTTGAAATCGACCGCACTCCCCTTGGCCTTGATGACATGGATTTCCTCGTGGAAGAGCGGCATCACCACCTTGATCTCGTCGTGAATATTGGTCGTGGTGTTGCGGTAGAAATTGCGGGCAGCTCTCAAAAAGGCATCCAGCTGAAAGATCGCAAACTCGGTGTCGTTGTTGAACAGGGCGACAATATTGGCCCAGGAGCCTTCCGAAGGGAGGACCTGGAGGCTGAGGCCGACTTTTTCGGTCTCCCGGGCGATCTCCTGGCCGATCTGGTAGTAGGTCCCCTGTTCGTCCCCGGTCATCAGACGCAATTCGATCGCCAGGGCTGGTAAACTGGACAGCCCGGTCAGCAGCAATAGCCACAGCAACCATCTCATGAGGTTTGTCTCCTTAAGCCATAAAAACCCGGGCACGAATGCCCACGATGACAATTCAGCGTTCTGACCCTCAACCTATTTCAGTCCGACATCCTTGACCGCCTGCTTGCAGCGCTCCGAAACATCTTGTTGATGTTCTTGCAGGCAAGAGAGAATCCGGCCCTCGCCGGCTTGCACTGCCGCGCAGTTCTTCATAATATCGGCTGAACATTCATTGGCGACATAAGTCAGAGCGGCCACGGCCCGTTCCAACTGCACGGCGGCATCGAACAGCGCATACTCGCACTGGCCCGACAGCTTGTCGTTGTGGGCATAGAGACAGGCCAGGATGCGGCCCTGCCCCGGGGTGACGTCCTTGCAGAACCCGTCGATCTCCTTTTGACATCCCTTGGCAACCGTTTCGACCGGTCCTGCCGCAAAAGCCGGGTCGAGCAACAGGGCAAAAATAAGCGGTGCTGAAAGAATGAGCCTTGCTATCTTCATGATGTCTCTCCTTCGCTTGGGAATTCCTGGCAAAGACTCTTTGCGGTCACTCGGAACAAACGCTCGGTTGGTCCTGTTCACCACTCTTTCCACTCATGCCGATCGTCGGCAGCGTGAGACTGCTCCTCGGCCACCTGGCTGGCAGGTTTTGCCATTTTGAGGATCAGGTAGCCGGCCATGCCGGCGATCAGGGAGCCGGAGAGGATGCCGATCCGGTGGGTCGTCAGGTAGGTTCCCGCATCCCCGGCGCCGATATGCTCAAAGGCCAGGCCGCCGATGAACAGGCTCATGGTGAACCCGATCCCGCACAAGACCGCGACCCCCAGCAGGTGCCGGGCCGTGGCCTGTTCCGGCATCCGGGCAATCCCCAGCTTGATGGCCAGGGTCGAGAATCCATACACGCCGGCCAGCTTGCCAACGACAAGGCCCAGCATGATGCCGAGCGGCACCGGGTGAAAAAGATCACTGATCCCCATGCCGGTCAGCGGGATGCCGGCATTGGCAAAAGCGAACACTGGCAGGATCATGTAGTTCACCCAGGGGTGCAGTTCGTGCTCGAAATATTCCAGGGGGGAATAGTCAGGATTCTTCTTGCTGTGCAGGGGGATTGCGAAGGCCAGCGCCACGCCGGCCAGGGTGGCGTGCACCCCTGACTTGAGCACGAAGATCCAGAGGAAGGCGCCGACCCAGAGGTAGGGGGCCAGGTTCTCGATTTTCAGGCGGTTGAAGATCACCAGTAGGACCAGGCAGATGGCCGCCATGCCCAGCATGCCGGTGGAGAGGTCCCCCGAGTAGAAAATGGCGATGATGACGATGGCGCCAAGGTCGTCCATGATGGCCAGGGCCAGCAGGAAGATCTTCAGCGAGGCCGGCACCCGGTCGCCGAGCAAAGCCAGGATGCCAAGGGCAAAGGCGATGTCCGTGGCGGCCGGGATCGCCCAGCCGTTGAGTGCCGCAGCATCCCCGGCATTGATCAGTACATAGACCAGGGCCGGAACGATCATGCCGCCAACGGCCGCAACTCCCGGCAGGATGATCTGTTCCCGGCTGGAGAGCTGACCAACCAGGACTTCGCGCTTGACCTCCAGGCCGATCAGGAAGAAGAATACCGCCATCAGGCCATCATTGACCCAGAGCAAAAGCGGTTTGGCGATATGAATGTGGCGACCGAGGCGAACCTCTAAGGGGGTGTCCAGGAAATAGTCGTAAACCACATGCAGCGGCGAGTTGGCGAACAGCATCGCCAGTACCGTGGCGATCATCAGCAGGATGCCGACAGACGATTCCTTCTTGATGAATTCTTTCAGTAAGTTAGGCACATTCATCTCCGGTGTTTTCCCGCTCTGTAAGCATTTATGCCGCAGAGCAGGTCTCACTCTAAAAACATTAAGTGCTGTGCTTCCATGGGTAATTGTCGATGACGTTGGTTTAAAGCTAGCAAACAGACAGTGCTTGCGCAACCCTCGCCAGGCTTTTCGTTCAGCTTGATTGTGAGTTGTCAACCGGGAACAATGTGAGGGGATTCTCGATACTCACCTTGAGGCCATAGAGCCTGCCGGAGTTCCGCCTCCTGGAGGATTATCCCCTGCC
Organism: Geobacteraceae bacterium; assembly: GCA_024641085.1. Classification (GTDB taxonomy): domain Bacteria; phylum Desulfobacterota; class Desulfuromonadia; order Desulfuromonadales; family BM103; genus JAHEDT01. The sequence goes on from JAHEDT010000035.1 coordinate 7,922, forward strand.
CAGTGGGCCATGTCATAACATACGAATGGTTTTGGTCGTTGCCGCTCCCCTGATAAATTTTGCATAAGTACGTTGTCAAATAGAACTGCGCGGATTAACATGGGCAGCAACACAAAGCTTGGGGCGTCTGCCGGTGTTCTTTCAGCACGGCAACGTGTCAATTAATTAAAGAGAACAACTGGAAACAATGCTGCACATTCCTTTTCTATCGAACAGGTTTTTTGACCGCTTGCGCCGTGTCCTGGCCAGACTGCAGAGCACCTTCCGCATCAGCGAAAACACCTTTCTGATCATCCTGGCCGTTATCATCGGCCTGCTTGGCGGTCTGGGCAACTACGCTTTTCGTAAGACCATCGAAGTCATCCGCTGGGGGATTTTCGAGCAGAGTGAACAGCTGTTCGGCTACTCCCTGGAAGAGTGGAGCCTGACCCGCCTGGTCGTGGTGTTGTGCCCGGTGATTGGCGGCCTGCTGATTATTCCGCTCTGGTACTGGTTCGGTAAGGATCTCAAGGGCGGCTTTTCCGGCTTCCTGGAAAGGGTCAACCTGCGCGGGGCCAAGCTGCAGCTGCGGCCTATCTTCACCCGGGGATTCGGTTCGGCCATCACCATCGGCACCGGCGGCTCGGCTGGGCAGGAAGGGCCGATTGCCATGATCGGCGGGGCGATCGGTTCGCAATTCGGCCAGCTCTTCAAGATGAGCGGCGACCGCTTGAAGGTTCTGGTCGCCTGCGGCGCGGCCGCCGGCGTGGCCGCGACCTTCAATGCGCCGATTGCCGGGGTTTTCTTTGCCCAGGAAATCGTGCTGCTGTCGGCCTTCGAGCTGTCGAGCTTCACCTCAATCGTCATCGCCAGCGGCATGGCGACCGTTGTCTCGCGGGCATTGCTCGGCAACCACGCTGAGATCACGGCGCCACTATACGTGGTCCAGAACTACTGGGAGCTGCTCCTCTACGTCATGCTCGGCCTGCTCATAGGCTCCCTGGCGGCACTCTTCATCGAGACTCACTTCCGCATCAAGGATCGGTTCACCGACCTGAAGATGCCCAAGCTGGCCAAGCCTGTGCTCGGCGGGTTGCTGGTCGGCGTGATCGGCCTGGTTTTCCCCCAGGTTTTCGGCAACGGTTACGAGTTTATCGAAACGGTTTTGATGGGGGACCAGGCTTGGGCCGGACCGGCCTGGTACCTGCTTGGCGCCCTGATTGTCGCCAAGGCAGTCGCCACCTCGCTCACCCTCGGGTCAGGACTGCCAGGGGGGTTGTTCGCACCATGTCTCTATCTTGGTGCGGTCATTGGCGGTTTCTTCGGTCACCTTGCGGCCATGCTCCTGCCGCAGGTGCACATCGCCCCTGGTGCCTATGCCCTGGTCGGCATGGGCGCCTTCCTGTCCGCAGCGACCCATTCGCCGATGACCGCGATCTTCCTGCTCTTCGAGATCACTGACAGCTACGAGGTCATCGTGCCGATCATGCTCACCTGCGTCATCGGCACGGCCGTAGCACGGCACTTCAAGAAGGACAGCCTGGAAACGGTGGAACTTTCGCGGGCCGGGATCGACCTGGAGGCGGGCAAGGAGCGCAACATCATGAAGTCGCTCAAAGTCGGCGACGTGATGGAGCCCGACGTGGAAACCGTCCCCGAAAACATGACCCTCGGCGAGTTTGCCCGTTTCATCGAAAAGACCCAGCACACCAACTTCCCGCTGGCCAACGCCCAAGGGGAGCTGACCGGGATCATCTCAGTACAGGACTTCATGGGAGTGGTGTTCGAGCGCGACCTGATGGATCTGGTGGTGGTCAAGGAACTGGCGACCACCGACGTGATCACCGCCCATGCTGACGAAGACCTCGACCAGACCATGCGCAAGATCGGTTACCGCAACATCGAGCAGCTTCCGGTGGTTGACCGGGAAACCCATCGCAAACTGGTCGGCATTATCTCACGCCGCGATATCGTCGCTGCTTACAATCGGGCCCTGATGTCCCGGTCTCTCGAGGAGCATTAGAGTGCCGGACCTGCTCGCCCAACTGAACCCGATGCAGCAGTTGGCAGTCCAGCACGATACCGGGCCGCTGCTGCTCCTGGCCGGAGCCGGCTCCGGCAAGACCCGTGCGCTCACCCACCGGATTGCCTGGCTGATTCTGAAGTACAAGGTTGATCCATGGCAGATCCTGGCCGTGACCTTCACCAACAAGGCCGCCGGTGAAATGAAAGAGCGCCTGGAGGAACTGCTCGGTGATGTCCAGGGGCTCTGGGTCAGCACCTTTCATGCGGCCTGCGTACGCATCCTGCGTCAAGAGATCGAGGCCCTCGGTTTTAAACGCAACTTCACCATTTACGATGACCAGGACCAGGAGCGTCTACTGAAGACGCTCCTCCAGGAGCTAGGCATCGATGAGAAGACTCTCAAGCCGCGGGCCGTCGCCGCTGCAATCGACCGGGCCAAGAATCGCGGCCTGTGGCCCGACCAGCTGGATGACGGCGATTACCAAACGGCACAGATCACGCGCATTTACGCCCTCTACCAGGAACGCCTGCAGCAGTCCAATGCCCTCGATTTTGGCGACCTGCTGATGCAGACGGTGCGGCTTCTCGAGGAGCATCCAGCCGTTCTGGACAAGTATCGCCAGCGTTTTCACTATATCCTCGTCGACGAGTTCCAGGATACCAACCAGGTGCAGTACCGGTTGGTGCACCTGCTGGCCTCGGGGCATGGCAACCTCTGCGTGGTCGGTGACGACGACCAGTCCATCTACCGCTGGCGGGGGGCAGAGATCGGCAATATCCTCGGATTCGAGCGTGACTACCCCGGCTGCGAGACGATCAGGCTGGAGCAGAACTATCGCTCGACCAGTACGATTCTCGACGCCGCCGGTGCCGTGGTCGCCCATAACTCCGGTCGCAAGGTGAAAAAGCTCTGGACCGAGAACCCTGCCGGGGAGGGGGTCACACTGGAAACCCTGCCCGACGACCTCGAGGAAAGTCGTTACCTTGCGGGTGAGATCGGCCGCCTCAAGCACAATGGCCGTCGACTGCGTGATATGGCCGTCTTTTACCGGACCAACGCCCAGTCCCGGGTCATCGAGGAGGCGCTGCGCAACGAGGGAATCCCTTACGTCATGTTCGGCGGGGTGAAGTTCTACTCGCGCATGGAGGTCAAGGATGTCCTCGCGTACCTGAGGATCATCAGCAACCCGGTCGATACGGTCTCGGCACGGCGGATTGTCAACGTCCCGGCGCGCGGCATCGGGGCGGTTACGGTCACCAAGATTGCGGCGTTTGAAACCGAATCCGGCGGCTTTATGCCGGCTTGCCGCCGGGCGCTCGAGCGTGGCGCCCTGAGTGGTGGCGCGGCGGCCAAGGTCAAGAACTTTGTCGCACTAATCGAGGACTTCACGGTCCGCGCTGGCACGACGCCCTATCCTCAATTGACTTCGGAGCTGATCGAAGAGACCGGCTACGGTCCGCAACTGCGTGCTGAGCGGACCGAAGAGGCGCGCAACCGGCTGGACAATCTCGAACAGCTGCTGGCCGGTATGGAAGAGCACTTTGGCACGGAAGGAACTTTGGAGGAATACCTGGAACAGGTCGCGCTGATCACCGATGTCGATTCCTACGATTCCAGCCTTGACCGGGTGACGCTGATGACCCTGCATGCCGCCAAGGGCCTCGAGTTCCCGGTGGTGTTCATGGCCGGCATGGAAGAGCAGCTCTTCCCGCACAGCCGCTCTGCCGAGGGTCGTGAGGAACTCGAGGAAGAACGTCGACTCTGCTATGTCGGCATGACCCGCGCCATGGAGAAACTCTACCTGACCCATGCCCGTAGGCGACGCATCTTCGGCGACTACCAGTTCAACCCGCCGAGCCGCTTCCTGTCGGAAATCCCGGCGCCGCTCCTCGCCCGACCTGCGGCAAGCGGTCTGCACAAACCGGCCAGCCATAACCTGGCGTCCCTGTTCGATCAGGTCGAGCCGGATTTTACCGCTGAGGACCCCTTCGTCGACGACCAGGAAGTGCGGGTGGTCCCGGATGCGGAAGAGGGCCTGTGCATCGGCTTGCAGGTCCGCCATGTCAAGTTCGGCATTGGCACCGTGCGTCGCATCGAAGGGCAGGGCGACAGCCAGAAAGTCACGGTCTATTTTCACCGCTTCGGGCCGAAGAAGCTGCTCGTCAAGTTCGCTGGACTCGAACCCGCCTGATATTTGCTGCTGGCAATTCAGCAAAAACCTGATAACCGTTAGAGACTATCGCTCAAGCTGATTTCAAAGCGGAGGTGGAGATCCCGAAACCTTCTGCCGGACTGATTCCCTCAGTCCCTTCACTGCTCCGCGATGAATGATTCTAAACCCAGATTTTCGGAGGCTTATCATGTCGAAATGGCTGTTACCGTTTCTTCTCTGTGGCACAATGGGATGGATCTTTTCTGCGTCAGCAATGGGTGAGGACGTCGTCAGTACGCTGGCCGACCAGCATGGGGTGGCGGTGACCATCTATAACGAAGACCTGGCCCTGGTACGTGATCAACGCCAGGTGATACTGCCGATCGGGAATGTCGATCTCGCCCTGCGCGAGGTGAGTGCCCAGATCCGTCCTGAGACGGCCCTGCTGCATAGCCTGAAGCACCCTGCGGGCTTGACGATCCTCGAGCAGAACTTCGATTTCGATCTCTTGACGCCGCGCAAGCTGCTTGAAAAGTATGTCGGCAAAGAGGTTAGGCTGGTACGTACGCATCCCGAATCGGGCGAAGACCGCTTTGAAACAGCCCGGGTGCTGGCGGCCAACGACGGGGTGGTGCTGCAGATCGGCGACCGCATCGAAACCGGGGTCCCGGGGCGGCTGGTCTTCCCCGATGTTCCGGCAACCCTGCGTGATCGGCCGACCCTGGTGGTGTCCCTCGTCAATGCTACGCATGAACGGCAAACCATGGAACTCAGCTACCTGACCGGCGGCCTCGGCTGGCGCGCCGATTACGTTGCCGAACTGAACCAGGATGATACCGCCCTCGACCTGTCGGGATGGGTGACTTTGACCAACCAGAGCGGCACGACCTACCCGAATGCACTGCTGCAGCTGGTGGCTGGTGACGTCAACCGCGTGCGCGATGAGATGCGCCTCAGGAGCGATGTGGTGATGGCCGCAGGGATGGTTAAGGAGGCCGCCCCGCAAATGCGTGAGGAAAGTCTCTTTGAATACCACCTCTACTCGCTGCAGAGGCCGACAACTATCAAGGACAACCAGACCAAACAAGTCTCCCTGCTCAACGCAGCTGGCGTTGCTATCCAAAAGGAGTTCCGCTTGCAGGGCCATCCTTCCTATTATCGCGGTCAGCAAGGCGATTTGGGTCAGAAACTCAAGGTCGGGGTCTTTGTCGAATTTGTGAACCGCAAACGTGACAACCTGGGGATGCCGCTGCCGAAAGGAATCATCCGGGTCTACAAGCAGGACCAGCAGGGTCGTCCGCAGTTTGTCGGCGAAGACCGTATCGATCACACCCCTGAGAACGAGGCGATCCGGCTCAAGCTTGGCGACGCCTTCGACGTGACTGCAGACCGCAAACAGACGGATTTCCGCAAGTTGGGCGGCGACAGCCGCTACAATTATCGCTTCGAGAGCGCCTACCAGATCAAGCTGCAGAATGCCAAGGATGAAGAGGTTACGGTGACGGTCGCCGAACCGGTGCCGGGCGACTGGCGTGTGCTGCAGGAGAGCCATCCCCATGCCAAGGCCTCTGCCGATACCGCGCTGTGGAAGATCAGGGTGCCAGCCAAGGGGGAGGCGGTCTTGTCGTATCGCGTCGAGGTCAGTTTCTAGAAGGGCTGTCTGGCTATCCGGGTCGCGTTGCGAGAACAGTCACAGCCAGAACATAAAAAACAGGGTCGCCAGACTTGGCGCCCCTTGGTTGTTTTGTCAGCGCCGGGTTTGTGACGAGGTGCTGGCGGTTTTGCTGGCCGATTGCGCCTCTATTCCGCTGATGATGTCAGACAGATGAAGCCCGTCGTAGGCGGCATATTGATGACCGAGGCCGGCCAGTGTGACGACGGTGGGTGTGGGCGTGACATCATGTGGGTCATGAATGGTCAGGATCAGGGCATCATTGTCGAGATCAATACTGACATCGACATAATCGGTGGCCAACCTGTCGAGGCCACGGCCGGGAGCCCCGCCATAGAGCAGCCCTGCAAAACTCAAAATATTCTCGCCATCACTGATGTCGACCAAGGGCTGTTGCCTGGGAGTATGGTATTTTGTCATGCTATTTCAACCTTAGTGCTGCTTAAGGGCCGTTTCCTGTTGTGAGTCTAGGATTTTGATACTTCAACGGTGCAAATGATGCGCGAACAGTTCAGGCGACATTGTGTCGCATCAGTCGTTTTCGGTGCTATTGGACATACTGAAAGTTATGAATCTTTGCCGCGACGCCGTATCTCTTGCCGTTCTGTTCGACACGGGTAACTTCTCCGTGGCAGTGAAGTTTGATCGACTGCCCAGGTATGGCGTAAGAAAGGTCCAGCGCGAAATCGAGGGCTTCACCCTCACGATAGGTTTTTTTCGCCAGGAAATAAACGCCTGACCAGCCCACGTCGCGCGTGACGGCCTGCTCCTGGCCGGTACGAATCGGGACCTCGACCTGGATGCGCTCTGAATTTCTTTTTTCATCCCCGAGGGTCACGGACATCTCCTTGTAGGCGTTTATTTTACATGATCAATTTACGACAACAATGTATCGATAGGTTGCATTCTGTATAACTGCCGTTATATTCTATTGTGAAGATGCTGGTTCACTCTTGGCATATCGTTGGTGACAAGACCTCCACCTTGGTATTGGCCGCTTGGTTGCCATCATGTTTTCAATGTGAGTTCCGGGTAATCGCTGCAAATTTCGCTAAACTTTTTTTATTAAATGACTATTTTTTGCCTGATTCGGAGTTAACATGGTTGTCACGCTAGTTGCCGCAGACCCCCACCCTCTTTCGCTTCTGGGCCTGACTCAACTGCTGGAAACGGAGCCGACTCTCAAGCTTCTTGCCAGTTGCTCAACGGCCGCAGAAGTCATGCCGCAGCTCACGCAATATCAGCCGGATATCCTGCTGGTCGATATCAACCTGCCTGATCGTAGCGGGCTGGAGCTGATCAAAGAACTCAAGAACAGTTCGTTGAAAATCAAGACCGTTATCCTGACGACCTCGATGGATGAGGAACAGACCATCGATGCTCTTCGCTTTGGCGTTAAAGGTGTGGTGCTCAAGGACATGCCTTCCCACCTGCTGGTCCAGTGCCTTCAGAAAGTGGCGGCCGGCGGCCTGTGGATGGAGAAGGAATCAATCGGCCAGGCCTTTGAGAAGATGCTGCATCGTGAAGCCGGGATGCGGCGACTGGCGACGATCCTGACGAATCGGGAGACCGAGGTGATGCGTCACGTAGCCTGTGGGATGACCAATCAGGAAATTGCCAACAAGCTGATTGTCACCGAAGGCACGGTCAAGATCCATGTTCACAATATTTATCGCAAGCTCGGCTTCAGCAACCGGGTTGATCTGACCCTTTACGCGCAGAAGCGTGGTCTGGTTTAAGTTATCATTCGCAGATTACAACCAGTTAGGAAGGCCGCCCCGGGATCGAGGCGGCCTTCCTTTTTCGGTTCCATACCCTAAAAAGGTTTAACGTAGAAGCGCAAAGGCCGCAGAGGGAAAGTTCATAAATATCGATTAAATATCAGCCTCTTGGCATGCCTCTCTGTGTCACCGCGTCTTTGCGTTAGTCAATGGCTTGAGTTCTGTTGTGCCTGTGTTTGGTTGCAGGCCCGTTCTTTTCCTTTCCCAGGGCTGTTCGCCATGTCCCTGATCTCCCGGTTTACCTGCTCCGTGCAGTTGGGGTATATTGTGACCAGAAGGATCATTGCAATCACTGGAGTGCCCATGACTAATTTTGCTCAGTCAGTCCGCCAGGTCCTCGGCGTCGACCTGCAGAGCCAGGCCGTACAGACGATTCAGGTCAATCTTGGTCTGCTCTGCAACCTGAGCTGTCGACATTGCCATGTTGAAGCGACTCCCCAGCGCATGGAAATCATGACCTGGGAGACGATGCAAAGTGTTTTGCGTCTGGCGAAGGCTTTGCCCCAGGCCCGGGTCGACCTGACCGGAGGGGCCCCTGAGCTCAATCCCTGTTTCCGACAGTTTGTCGGCAGTCTCTGCGAGGGCGGTCATCAGGTGCAGGTGCGGACCAACCTGACGGTTTTCTTCGAAGCCGGGCAAGCCGACACCCCGGAATTCCTGGCCGACCACGGCATTCACCTGGTGGCGTCTTTGCCTTGTTATCTTGACGATAACGTTGACACCCAACGCGGTAGTGGTGTGTACAAGCGCAGCATTGCCGCCTTGCGTCGGCTGAACTCGCTCGGTTACGGGCGACAGCCTGAACTGCCGCTGAACCTCGTTTACAACCCCGGCGGTGCGTTTCTTCCCCCAGACCAGGCGACCTTGGAGGCGGCTTACCGGAAAGAGCTAACAGAGCGTTTCGGAGTGGAGTTTACCCGCCTGCTGACGATTACCAACATGCCGATGGGCCGCTTTCTCAACGACCTGCAGCAAAAAGGTCTGGCCGAGCGTTACAAAACCATGCTGACAGATAATTTCAACCGTGCCACCCTGGATGGTTTGATGTGCCGTCACCAGATCTGTGTCTCCTGGGATGGCACCCTGGCTGATTGTGACTTCAACAGCATCCTGGGGATGTCTCTGGCAGGGGGGTTGCCGGAGCACGTTTCCCAACTGGACCCGGTCCTTCTGCAGGGGCGCACCATCGTCACCGGTGAACATTGCTTCGGTTGTACGGCCGGCTGCGGGTCCTCTTGCGGCGGTGCCCTGGTCGCTTAACGGCAGGATTGTCGCCGCAGTCGCAGCAGGTCCCGCCTTCCACTTGCCTCTCATCTGGCAATTCCGTCTTATTCTGAAATTTTTTCTGGAAATCCCTTGACAATCTCGGGAGGCAGATTATATTAGGCCTGCTTTTGGCACTCTGCTTCCTTGAGTGCTAACGCACTGTCCAGATGCGGATCTCAAGGAACATCAAGAGACCTTATATCCCAGATTTTTTCAGAAAAGGAGAACACAAAGATGAAGATCAGACCTTTGCATGACCGGATTATCGTAGAGCGTCTCGAGGAGGAGACCAAAACGGCCGCCGGCATCATCATCCCCGACTCGGCCAAGGAAAAGCCCCAGCAAGGCAAAGTCATTGCTGTCGGCAAGGGCAAGATGACCGAAGATGGCAAGGTCCTGCCGCTTGATGTCAAGGTTGGTGACAAGGTGCTGTTCGGCAAGTACTCCGGCAGCGACGTCAAGATCGACGGCAAGGAATATCTCATGATGCGTGAGGACGATGTCCTCGGCGTCGTCGAATAAAAACACATTAACCGGACCGATAAGGAGGATAAATCGAAATGGCTGGTAAAGAAATTAGATTCGGGCAGGAAGCCCGTGCATCGATTCTGGAAGGGGTCAACGCCCTTGCCAATGCAGTAAAAGTCACCCTCGGCCCCAAGGGTCGCAACGTTGTTATCGAGAAGAGCTTCGGTGCTCCGCTGATCACCAAGGACGGCGTGACCGTCGCCAAAGAGATCGAACTGGAAGGCAAGTTCGAGAACATGGGCGCACAGCTGGTCAAGGAAGTTGCTTCCAAGACCTCCGATGTCGCCGGTGACGGTACCACCACCGCCACGGTGCTGGCTCAGGCCATTTATCGTGAAGGCGTCAAGCTGGTGACCGCCGGGCACAGCCCGATGGAAATCAAGCGCGGCATCGACAAGGCTGTTGAAGCAGCCGTTGCTTCCCTGCAGAAGCTCTCCAAGCCGGTCAAGGATCACACCGAGATTGCCCAGGTCGGCACCATTTCGGCTAACAGCGACGAGACCATCGGCAACATTATTGCCGAGGCCATGGAGAAGGTCGGCAAGGAAGGCGTCATTACCGTCGAGGAAGCCAAGTCGATGGAAACCTCTCTCGAGACCGTCGAAGGGATGCAGTTCGACCGCGGTTACCTCTCCCCTTACTTCGTAACCGATCCCGAGCGCATGGAAACGGTCTTGGAAGACGCCCTGATCCTGATCCACGACAAAAAGATCAGCAACATGCGCGACCTGCTGCCGGTTCTCGAGCCAGTTGCCAAGCAGGGCCGCCCGCTGCTGATCATCTCTGAAGACGTCGATGGCGAAGCCCTGGCCACCCTGGTGGTCAACAAGCTGCGCGGCACTCTCAACGTCGCCGCTGTCAAGGCTCCCGGCTTCGGTGACCGCCGTAAAGCGATGCTCGAGGATATCGCCGTACTCACCGGTGGCCGCGTGATTTCAGAGGAAATCGGCTTCAAACTGGAAACCGCAACTCTCGACATGCTCGGTACCGCCAAGCGCATCGTGCTCGACAAGGACAACACCACGATCATCGACGGCGCTGGTTCTGAGGCGGATATTGCCGGCCGCGTCAAGCAGATCCGCGCCCAGATCGACGAAACCAGCAGCGACTACGATCGCGAAAAGCTGCAGGAGCGGCTTGCCAAGCTGGTCGGCGGCGTTGCGGTTGTCAAGGTCGGTGCTGCCACCGAGACCGAGATGAAAGAGAAGAAGGCCCGCGTCGAGGACGCACTGCACGCCACCCGCGCCGCCGTTGAAGAGGGTATCGTCCCTGGAGGCGGTGTGGCGCTGATTCGTGCCATCGAGGCGGTCGCCAAGGTTGCCGTCAAGGGTGAGCAGGTGTTTGGTGTGAACATCGTCAAACGCGCTCTCGAAGAGCCGCTGCGCCAGATCGCTGCCAACGCTGGCCAGGAAGGCTCGATCGTGGTCAACGAAGTCAAGCACAACAAAGGTGCCTACGGCTTCAATGCTGCGACGGATGAGTATACCGACCTGGTCAAGGCCGGGATCATCGACCCGACCAAGGTGGTACGCTACGCGCTGCAGAATGCCGCTTCCGTGGCCGGCCTGATGCTGACCACCGAGGCCTGCATCGCCGACAAACCGGCGAAGAATGACGGCGGCGGTCATGGCATGCCTGACATGGGCGGCATGGGAGGTATGGGTGGCATGGGCGGCATGGGCGGCATGATGTAACGCCAGACCTATCCCAGTGCACAAGTAAAAAAGCTCCCCGGAATCCCGGGGAGCTTTTTTATTCTGTGGACAGGACAGGGGGCTGGCGCCGTAATCTGCCGGTTCCCGAAGTTAGAATAGAGGGGTCAGAAGGCAGAACACAGAAGGTAGAAGAATGCAAAGAAGCTTGCGTGAGCACGACACGCGTCTATCCTCCAGCCTTTCAGACAATCAGCTTCTCTGACTCGCTCCTCGGCATAGGGGCCAGGGTGAAGCGCTGCTCGCCGGCCGGGGTTTCTGCCAGAACGACGACTTCCTTCTGCTCCTTGCCCTTACCGTAGGACGCAACAATAGCGCCGGCCGTCCTCAAGTCTTCATCGCGGGGTTCCCCGGCAATCAGCCCCAGCGGTCCCGGCACACCGAGTACGCGAAGCACGACATGCGAGTCGCCAGCGGCGGCCCGGATCGCTTCGTTGTCCTGCTGGTGCCTGCCGAGGGTCAGCTTGGCCTGTTCGGAGAGGCGGAACTGGCGACCGATCTTGAGCAATTCGACATCACTGACCGTGCAGTCCGGCTGGTGGTTGAACAGGTCACGCAGACGGTCGGAGAAATGGATTTCGGTCAACAGGCAGCCTCCGCCTGAGGATGGAAAATCAATCAGGCCCCACTCTTTGGCAAGTGCCTCCTGGCGCTTTCGAGATCGGCCCTGGATGTCGAGCAGTTGCTCGCGATCGACCAGCCCCTGCTCTTCCATGGTGGTGATCGGCAGGACCCGGGCGCTCAGGGGTCTCAGAATCCGGTCCGGGTGACCGGAATAGTTGGCTACCGAGCGCAGCGCATTGGCATTCTGGCTCATCGGGCGTTGGCCGAGAACTTCTCCGGAAAAGAGAAAATCGAAACCGCGTTCGGCCATGATCTCTCCGGCCAGGCGGAACATCATGGCATGGCAATCGATACAGGGGTTCATGTTCTTGCCGTAGCCGTAACGCGGATTTTTGACCATATCCAGGTGAACCCTGCCGATGTCTTCTACAATCAGGGGCACCCCCATCTGGCGGGCCGCCTGTTCTGCCTTGCTGCTGCCGAAGAACGGCGTAACGAAAGCGATCGCTGTGACGTCGACCCCCTGGCGTTTCAGGCATAGGGCGGCCAGGCTGCTGTCAAGGCCTCCAGAGAGGAGCCCCAGTGCTTTGCTCATAATCGTTTCTCCCTATTGACCGACGGTTTCTCAAACCGTGGGTTGATACCATAATGTCCCCTCGCATATCAAGTTCCAATCCATTTTGGTCCAGCAGGCATTGCGCTTGACAATAAAAAGACCACTCTGCCAGAATGAGCAGCTTTGCCGGGAATGATCTCCGCAATCCAAGACCTTCGTGAGGGTACATGGCCAAGATTGATGCGTTGTTCAATATGATGAAGCAGCAGGGTGCCAGTGACCTGCATATCTCCACCGGCGCACCGCCGCTTTTTCGCTTGCACGGCTCAATGGAAAAACTCAACTACCCTCCGTTGAGTGATCCGCAGGCGCGCGGCCTGCTCTACGAGATCCTCTCCCAGGAGCAGCGCGAAGAGTTTGAAGAGCGTCGCGATCTCGACTTCGCCTATGCTTTGCCCGAAGTGGCACGTTTTCGCGGCAACCTGCTCGAAACCCATCGCGGTGTTGCGGCCGTCTTTCGTATTATCCCGAGCAAGATACTGACTGCTGATCAATTGGGCCTCCCTGAAGGGGTGCGTAAGCTGACCCGGCTGAAAAAAGGGCTGGTGCTGGTCACCGGACCGACCGGAAGCGGCAAGTCAACCACCCTGGCGGCAATGATCGACTTGATCAACAATACTCGGCGCGAACACATCCTGACTCTCGAAGACCCCCTTGAGTTTGTTCATGAGAACAAGCAATCGCTTCTCAACCAGCGCCAGATCGGCACGCATTCGCGGTCATTTGCCAACGCTCTGCGCGCCGCTCTCCGTGAAGATCCGGATGTCATCCTGGTCGGCGAGATGCGCGATCTCGAAACGATTTCGCTGGCAATGACGGCGGCCGAAACCGGACACCTGGTATTCGCCACCCTGCATACCAATTCGGCACCTAAAACCATTGACCGCATTATCGACGCCTTCCCAAAGGATGCCCAGGAGCAGGTTCGGACGATGCTCGGCGAGAGCCTCCGGGGCGTCATTTGCCAGCAGTTGCTGCGCAGGGCCGACGGCAATGGTCTGATCGCCGCCCTGGAAATTCTGATCTGCAACGCCGCGGTTGCCAACCTGATCCGCGATGGTAAGACGTTCCAGGTCCCGTCAATCATGCAGACGGCGAGGGGGGACGGGATGCAGATGATGGACCAGAGCATCCTCGAACTGCTCAAGGCCAAGCAGATCAACGGTGATGAAGCGTATCGCTGTGCTCACGACAAGAAGGCTTTCGAGCAGTACCTGCCAACGCAGAAACGTTGATTGCTGCAGTCCTCCGGTATTGTCCGGCTCCGTTCGCCAGTGTTAAGATAAATAGATGTGACAGACCAGGGGCCAAGGGGCGTACGTGCAAGACCGATTCGGACGAACAATCGAGTATTTAAGACTGTCAGTGACCGATCGCTGCAATTTGCGCTGTCGTTACTGCATGCCGGAGTCCGGGGTCCCCGAACTCACGCACGGTGACGTACTGCGCTACGAGGAGCTGCTGCGGGTGGTTGCCGCCGCCTGCAGACTGGGGATTCGCAAGATCCGTGTGACCGGCGGTGAACCTTTGGTGCGGCGCGGGATCGTCAGCTTTATCGGGCAACTGTCCGCGTTGCCGGAAAAACCCGCCATCACCCTGACCACCAACGGCCTGCTGCTGGCAGAACAGGCTGAACAGCTCAAGGCTGCCGGCCTGAGTCGGGTCAACATCAGCCTCGACACCCTGCGTCCGGAGCGTTTCCGGGAGTTGACCCGTCGCAATGGTCTCGAACAGGTTCTGGCAGGCATTGTCGCAGCTGAACGGGTCGGCATGCTGCCGATCAAGCTCAACGTCATCCCCTTGAAAGATTTCAATGCCGACGAGATTGTTGATTTTGCCCGACTGACTCTCGAGCACCCCTGGGATATCCGGTTTATCGAATTCATGCCGATCAGTACCGATCTGGACTACGTTTCCGGTGACGGCCTGCCGATCAGCGATGTCGAAGCACATCTGCGGACACTCGGTGAGTTGCAGGCGCTCCCAAGGCAGGAGACGGCTGGTCCGGCACGTATGTTTCGACTCCCCGGAGCCAAGGGCCGGATCGGGCTGATTCCCTCAGTATCCGGGCATTTCTGCGGGGATTGCAACCGGTTGCGGGTGATGGCCGATGGCCGGGTGCGCGGCTGCCTCTTCGACAACCAGGAGACCGACCTCAGGCCGGCGCTGCGCGATGGCATTGATGATCATTCCCTGGAGGAACTGCTCCTGGCGGCCGCCTGCGCCAAGCCGGAAAAGCATCAGATCAACGCCAAGGAGTATGCGACGCCCAACCGCCGTATGCACGGTATCGGCGGTTGAAGAAAGCTGGTGGCCGGCTGCCGCGCACCTCGATAAACTTTGCTTCTATAACCTAAAATAATTGAACGCAGGGGCGCAAAGGTCGCAGAGGAAAAGCTCATAAATCTTAAAAAATAACCGGATCTTGGCATTGCTCTCGGCGTCTTTGCGTTAGTCAAGGACTTAAGTTCTGTTGTGCCTTTGTTTGGGCTTTGGCCCAAACACTTACTGGAACAGCAAGGGCCCGCCGGATATTCCGACGGGCCCTTGTTGTAGACTCTCCCTCCGCCCGCTTTTTAATCGACGAGTGGGTTAATTACCCGTAGCTTGCTGCGCCATGCATTGATTGCCGCTTGATTCTTGCCTTATTGAGGGAATCCAGTAACCAGAATCCAGAATTCGGAATAAGTTCCGGCAAACAGGTGGGGCCGCGAGTTTTTTCTGTCTACCGGATACTGAATTCTGGAGACCCCGCGGCAGTTCAGCGCGCTACTTTTTGACATGGCAGCGGTTGCAGTTGCTCTTGGCTTCAAATGCGCGCTTGCCGTTGTGACAGACGCCGCAGAGCTTGCCCGCATAGATTTCATCCATGGTGATCTTGACCGTGCCCTGCTTCATCTTGGGGAACATCTCGGGGTTATGGCAATCCTTGCACTTGAGACCCGCATCCTTGTGCACGGTACCGTCAAATTTCACCACGCCCATTGGACTTTTGTCAAACGCCAGGGTCTTGTCCCCAGGGACGGCCAGTGCTGCTGTTGAACTCAGGAACAGGGTTGCCGCAATCAGGAAGATCACTTTTCGCATAGGACTTTTCTCCTTAGATAATCAATGATGAAGTTGCCGTGTCTTGCTTGGCAGACACGCCTAATATTAACATTGACTCAGTGTTGTGCAACGTGGCCGTGCGCTTCTTCGGGTCAGTCGAGATCGGGCAGTGCTTCGGCAAGTAGTTCAAGGATATGGACCGAGCGCTGACCACCCTTCGCATGGTTGATGCTGTCCTGTAACTGCATGATGCATCCCGGGCAGTCAGTTGCCACCAGCTCCGCACCACTGGTTGTGATATTGGCCGCTTTCCGCGCGCCGATCTGTTTGCTGGTTGCATAATGGTAAACCGAATAAGTTCCTCCCAAACCGCAGCAGGTGCCAGCGTCGGCCATTTCCACAAAATCCACCTGCGGGAGGGCCTTGAGTATCGCGCGCGGTTCCTTGGTAATCCCCTGATTCCGCAGGTGGCAGGGATCGTGATACGTGACCTTGACAGGGTTTGCGGCTTTCGGCAGCGCCGCGAGCTTTTCCGGTAGCCCGTGCCTGGCCAGAAACACGAAGATGTCCATGACCTTCGCCGAGAGCCCCTCGAATTCGGTGCCCATCTCCGGGTAGACTTTGCCGAGGCCGGCATTGCAGGAGGCGCAGGCCGTTACGATATGATCCACCGGGTGACGGCTGAGTGCCGCCAGGTTCTGCTCGGCCAGTTTTTCAACCGTTGCAGCGGCACCGGCGCTGACCGCCGGCAGGCCACAGCAGGCCTGGTCCCTGGGGATGATGATCGTCACGTTGAGGAACTTCAGGGCCTTGAGAAAGGCTGCACCAATGGCCGGATACATATAGTTGATGCCGCATCCGGTGAAAAAAGCCACGGTCGGCTGCAGCGGGTCGCCGAGGATGATCTCCGGAACGCGTTCGCGAAAGGGTTTGGCAGTGATCGGCGGCAGGGTGCGGTCCTGCTCAAGGTAAGGCGCCGGGAAGCGCAGGCGCAGGCCGCTGTCTTCCGGAAGCTTTTTAAACAGCAGGGCCGAGAGGGTGCCGCCGGACTTGGCCAGCAGGTTCATCAACTTAGGCCGGCCCAGAACGGCAGCGACGCCCTTGCCAAAGGTGGTCAACCCTTGCTGTTCGGCAATCCGACGCCTGGTTGCAGCGACGATCTCCTCAGTGGGGACCTTGTTGGGACATTGTGTACAGCAGCTGCCGCAGAGCAGACACTGGCTCATGTCCTCGAGGACCTTGGCCTCCAGGTCGACTTCGCCTTCCAGTACCGCGTGCGCCAGGGCGACCTTGCCGCGGGCGACGCGCCCTTCACGTTTTTCGGCACCGAACACCGGGCAGTGGGCCCGGCAGGCGCCGCACTTGACGCACTGTTCGATCTCTTCCCGATAATCTTCGAGATTTTTTAACTTTGCCATATCTCTCGTGGCGCGATGCGCGATGCGCGCGGCGCGAAAAGTCAGAAGATTAGTTTCGCGACGCGCTACCCGCCGCGCACGGCAGGATTTTCTTCGTCGAGGAATATCTTCCCCGGGTTAAGGATGTTGTTCGGGTCGAGTGCTCTCTTGATTGTCTTCATGTAGTCGGCGGCCAGCGGGGTGATCTCCAGCGGGATATAGGCGGCCTTGGCGATGCCGACCCCGTGCTCGCCGCTCATCGTCCCGCCCAGCTCCAGGGCGCCCTTGAAGACGTCCTCGATGGCCTTTTCGGCCTTCTCCAGCTCGCCAGGGACCTTCTTGTCAATCATGATATTGACATGAATGTTGCCGTCACCGGCATGGCCAAAGTTGACGATCGCAATGCCGTAGCGTTCGGCGATGGCATCGACCTTGCGGATCATTTCCGGCACCTTGCTGCGCGGTACACAGATGTCCTCGTTGAATTTGTCCGGATTGACCTTGCGCAGCGATGCCGAGACCGAGCGGCGGATCTGCCAGAGGGCTTCGCTCTCCTCGCTCGTGGTGGCCACCCGGGTTTCGACGACACCCAGTGGTTTGATGATTTCGGTGATCCGGGCAACCTGTTTGTCGAGGAATTCGCGGTCACCGTCAACTTCAATAATCAGCACGGCCCGGGCTTCTTCAGGAACCTCGAGGCCGGTGGCCTGGCGTACGCAATCGATGGTCCGGGCGTCCATGAACTCCAGAGTCGTCGGGATGATCTTACCCCGGATAATGGCCGAAACCGCCTGTGCGGCACCGTCGATCGAATCGAAGAGGACCAGCATGGTCTGCTTTGCTTCCGGCAGGGGCAGCAGCTTGATCACGATGCGGGTGATGATGCCGAGCGTCCCCTCGGAGCCGCACAGCAGCTTGGTCAGGTCGTAGCCGACCACGCCCTTCATGGTCGGACCGCCGGTGGTGATCACGTCACCGATCGGGGTGACTACTTCGAGGCCGAGGATGAAATCCTTGGTGACTCCATACTTGACGCAGCGCGGTCCACCAGCGCATTCGGCAACGTTGCCGCCCAGGGTGGAGAATTTCAGAGAGGCCGGATCGGGCGGGTAGAAGAGGCCGCGTTTTTCGACCTCCTTTTGGAACTGCTCGGTGATCACACCCGGCTCCACGGTGGCAATCAGGTTTTCTTCGTCAATCTCCAGGATCCGGTCCAGGCGTTCGGTGCAGAGCACGATACCACCCCTGGTGGGCAGGGACCCGCCGCTAAAACCACTCCCGGCTCCGCGGGGAAACACCGGAATCTTTTCGCGGTTGGCCAGCTTCATGATAGCGGAGATCTCCAACGTCGATCCGGGGTGCACGACCACATCGGGGAGAAAGCTTTTCTGGGTCGCATCGTAGGAGTAGCAGATCCGGTCGGCCCTGTCGGTTGCAACGTTTTTGCTGCCGACGATGGACTGCAGTTCTTTTATGATTGGTTCAGAAAGCATACTGCTGACCTTTGCGGTTTAATTTCACTTAAAGTGATACAGAATTATTTGCGCCACAAAGACGCTAAGGCGACAAGTCATTCATCTTGTGAAAAGCAGAGAATCTTAGTGCCTTGGTGGTTAATTTAGAATCGCTTTGGTGCTCGTTTCTCCGACAACCGGCAAAATGGTTCCACCGTCCCGGATGACCACGACCTGCGGATTCTCCGGAAGCTGTTTGTAAGCCATTTGCAGAGCTTCGTCAAGGCTGTCGGCTTTTTCCATCCCCATCTTTGCGGTCTGCGCACTCGTGAATTCACTGAGCAGGATGACGCGCCAGGTCCGAGCCTTACTCAGGGTTGAAAAGGCGGTCTGGCCGTTGATTTCATAACGGCTGCGCAGAGCTTTTTCGAAAATATCGAGATCCTCGTAGTTGAACCAATTATAGAAGGTGGCGTTGCCGAACCCGTCCGGGCAGGCTGCCAGCAGGATTACCGTGCCGCCCGGACGCACGGCATGAACGCCGTAATCAAGGGCCTTGTGCGCCTGGATGAAGTTGATGTCCTTGGGGTGCCCTCCGCAGGACACGATGGCCAGATCGACCGGTTGCTCGAGGGGGGCCGTGTAAAGCGCCCGTGCCAGATCGCAGCCTTCCAGGTGGGCTTTCTCGAGGTCGCCGCAGAAGGCCTTGGCGATCTTTTTGTCGGTGGTCAGGACCGTGTTCAGCAAAAAGTCCGGTTCGACCATTTTCGCTGCTTCGAGGATTGCCTGATGCACCGGGTTCCCGTCGAGGTTGGCTGTGCAGGCTTTGGGGTTGCGGCCGCCGATTTCCGGTGGGTTGAAGATGGCAAAGTGGGTGGCCATGCAGGTCTCACGGCTGGCAACGCCGGGGACCAGGCTCTTGCGGCCGCCGCCGAAGCCGGCGAAGTAATGCAGGCCGATGGTGCCGGTGACGATCACCCGGTCGGCGGTCATGACGCGTTGGTTGATACAGACCGGCAGCCCCGACGATGTCCTGCCAAGGTCGACCAGTGCTGCCCGATCGTCACAATCATGGTCATGGATTGCGATCCGTCCGAACAGGGGGCCGACGATCTTGCGGTGCTCTGCCGCTGACTGTTTGCGATGGATCCCGAGAGCAATGATAATTTCGATGTCACGGTCTGCTATGCCGCACCGGTTCAGCTCCTCGACCAGAATCGGCAGGTAGAGTTCGCTGCCGGTGTAGCGGGTGATGTCCGATGTGACGATCGCCACTCGCTCACCGGGGTGAATCATCTCTGTCAGTGGCGGTGTCCCGATCGGACTGGCCAGGGCTCGGCGAATTTCCGTGGCCGGATCAGGCAGGTATGACGCTGGAGCAGCCTCCAGAACGCGGGCCTTCAGAGCAATGTCAAAGCTCTCTAAACCGTATTTCAGATGGAGTTCGTCCAATTGCTGCCTCCTGTAGACAAAAATTAATATTAGGCCGGAATCTCGTACCCTGGCAAGTCATTCGCGCACATCGTTGACAGCCCTTACCGTGCGGCCTAGAATAACTAACTTTATACTATCTGCCAGCAAGGTTTATCTTGAAACAGAAAACGATCTACAATTGCCAGCAATGTGGCATGCAGAGTCCGAAGTGGCTGGGCAAATGCCCCGACTGCGGCCAGTGGAATTCCCTGGTCGAAGAGACCGTCACTGTGACAAAAAAGGGCGGGAGGACTGTTCCCCTGCGTTCCGAGAGCCGCCCGGTGCGACTGGCCGAGGTCTCGGCGACCGATGAAGACCGCCTGCACTGCGGCATCGCTGAATTCGACCGCGTTCTCGGCGGTGGCGTGGTCCCCGGCTCGTTCACCCTGATCGGCGGCGATCCCGGTATCGGCAAGTCGACCCTGCTGCTGCAGGCGGCCGGGCGCTGGACCAAAAACGGCCCGGTGCTCTACGTGACCGCGGAGGAGTCGACCCGCCAGGTCAAGCTGCGCGCCGGCCGGCTTGACGTTGCCGCGCAAGACCTCTACCTGCTGGCTGAAACCTCCCTGGAAGGAGTCCTGGAAAGGGTCAGGGAACTGCAGCCGGCCTTCCTGGTGGTTGATTCGATCCAGACGGTCTTTACTGCCGCGCTGGAGTCGGCCCCCGGCAGCGTCAGTCAGGTTCGCGAGTGCGCCGGGCGCCTCATGCATCTCGCCAAGGGGGAGGGGGTCCCGACTTTTATCGTCGGCCATGTCACCAAGGACGGCTCGATTGCCGGACCGCGCATGCTCGAGCATATGGTCGACACCGTGCTTTACTTCGAAGGCGATGCCGGCCATCCCTACCGGATCCTGCGTGCGGTCAAGAACCGTTTCGGTTCGACCAACGAGATCGGTGTTTTCGAAATGAAGGATGCCGGCCTGAGCGAGGTTCCCAACCCATCTGAACTGTTCCTGGCCGAGCGGCCCGAAGATGCCGCCGGCAGCGTCGTCGTCCCGGCGATTGAAGGCTCCCGGCCGATCCTGGTGGAGCTCCAGGCCCTGGTGTCCGGGGCCGCTTACGGCAACCCGCGCCGTACCGCCATGGGGATCGACGCCAACCGGGTCTCGCTGCTGGTTGCCGTTCTCGAGAAGAAGGTCGGTTATGCCCTGCTGTCTCAGGATATTTTCGTCAATGTTGCAGGTGGCGTGCGGCTCGCAGAACCGGCGGTGGACCTTGGCGTGGTCGCCGCGCTGGCTTCCAGCCACCTCAACCGACCTGTTGATGAGCGCACCGTGCTGTTCGGAGAAGTCGGCCTGACTGGAGAGGTACGGGCGGTCTCGCGACCGGAACTGCGGGTCAAGGAAGCGGCCAGGCTCGGCTTTAACCGCTGCCTGCTGCCGGCCGGCAACCTCAAGAGCCTTGATCCGCCAAAAGGCATCAAACTGATCGGGGTGCGCAGTGCCGCGGAGGCGTTGGAGAATCTCTTTGATTAACGAAGGGCGAAACCTGTGATGCGTGGCGAGAAGAGTCAAAAGAAAATAGTCAAGGGTGTGAAGATTCTCCCGCGCCACGCGCTACGGAAGTGAGGCACTAAGGATGAGTAAACTGACCCATTTCGATGCAGAAGGCCAGGCAATCATGGTCGATGTCGGGGATAAGGAGCCCACGCGCAGGGTCGCCGTGGCTCGTGGTGAAGTCAGCATGCAGCCGGAAACGCTGGCACGCATTCTGGATAACCGGGTTGATAAGGGCGATGTGTTCGGAGTTGCCCGCCTGGCCGGGATCATGGCCACCAAGAAGACTTCCGAATTGATCCCGCTTTGTCACCCCCTGCTGATCAACAGTGTCACGGTGGAGTTTACCCCTGATCCGGTCAGGCCGCGGGTCGCGATCGAAGCGACGGTCAGGGTCAACGGCCAGACCGGCGTGGAGATGGAAGCCCTGACTGCGGTTTCGGTGGCGGCGCTGACAATTTATGACATGTGCAAAGCTGTTGACAGAACCATGACGATCGACAATCTCCGCCTGGTCGAAAAAATGGGTGGCCGCAGTGGGCACTTCATCAACCATAGGGAGCCGACCAGGTGAACGATGAGCGTACATATGTCATCCGCAGGTCCTTTGTCATCCCGATGGGCCTTCTGGTCGCCCTGACGTTCGCCCTGCTGGTGGTTTGTATCCTGCAGGGGCAGTCTCTGGCCAAAGTCATCATCCTGGCCGGCCTGATCCTGCCGCTTGCCATGCTGTTTGTCGAAAGCGCATTGCGCCGTCTGGTTGTCGACCCGGATGGGATCACAGCCATTCGCGTCTTTCGGCAGCGTCGGTTGAATTTTGCCGATGTCACCAGCCTGGAGACGGTCCGCGTTCGCAACCGGGTTTTCTTGACGCTGATGGCCGGTGACGATGATTTCCTGATTATCTCAAATTCTTACGGCGACTTTCCCGTCCTTCTGGCCAGTCTGGTCGACGCTGTTCCAGAGGGGACGATTACGGAAGAGACTGAGCAGTTGACGAAAAAGCCACCGCTCAGACAGGCGGATGTTTTTACTGCCTGGTTTGCCGTGGTTGCCCTGGTGTATGTGCTCTTTGCCCAGTTCAGGAACTGAGCGGGCATTTAGGTTGACTTGTCGGTCGATTTCATTTACTTTTGTGCCCGTTCAAGTTCGAGGAGCTATTTATGAATAAAGCCAAATTGGAGGAGTTTCGTCTGCTTCTTCAGGAACAGATGGATCAGTTGCTGCGTGAGGCCGACAAAACGGTTTCCGAGATGACTGACGAAAAGACCAATTTCCCTGATCCAACGGATCGTGCCTCCCTGGAATCTGATCGCAATTTCGAGCTGCGTATCCGCGATCGTGAACGCAAACTGATTTCCAAGATCCGTGAAGCGCTCGACCGGATCGAATCCGGGGAGTTCGGCGAGTGTGAAGACTGTGGCGAACAGATCGGTGAAGCTCGTCTGAAAGCACGTCCGGTCACCACCTTGTGCATCGAGTGCAAGACCGAACAGGAGCGTCAGGAAAAAATAGGCTGATCTGGTTCGGTCTTGGTCGGCAGGCAGGAGGTGTCATGCCGGGCGAGCAATCTGATCCTCTTAATGAAACATCGACGGCGGCACCTCGCTTTTCCAGTGCCGGCATGTCATCAGTCTCACGCCGTTTGTCTTTCCGGGCCGGCCTGGCAGTTTTTCTGCTGGTCGGCCTCTTGTTTTTCCAGTTGAGTCGTGTCAACTATCTCCTGATTCATACCCTGACAGAACTGTCTTCCACTGTCTTGCTCACCGCAGTGTTCCTGATCGGCTGGAATACCAGGCGCCTGGTCGACAACCAGTTCTTTGTCATCCTGGCCACCGGTTTTCTGGTCACGGGGTCGGTTGATCTCCTGCATACGCTGACTTACAAAGGGATGCATGTCCTGCCGATTGATGAGGCCAATACGGCGACCCAGCTGTGGCTGGTTGCCAGAACCCTCAATACGGCGGCTCTCCTCTGCGCGATCTTCAGCCTCGGCCGCCGGGAGCTCTGCTCGGCCATGGGCTGGTTGTGTGGTTTCCTGACCGGCGGCATGGCCCTGCTCAGCCTGATCTGGCCTCTCCGAGTCTTCCCGACCTGTATCATTGAAGGGGAGGGCCTGACACCGTTCAAGGTGAACTATGAACATGTCATTATCAGCGCACTTGTCCTGGCGGCCTGTCTGCTGTACCGCAAGCAAAGGTATTTGAACCCTTACATCGTTGTGCTGCTGTTTTGTTCCGTCGGTGCCGGAATCATGTCGGAGCTGATGTTCAGCTTTTATGACGATGTCTACGGCTGGGTGAACTTTGTCGGCCATTACTTCAAGCTGGGCAGCGCCATGCTGGTTTATTTTGCTCTGGTCGAGGGGACTCTGTATTCACCGTTCGCAACACTTTTTCGTGACATGGGGCAATCGTATGAAGAACTGGGCCGCGAACTGAAACGGCGCTTGGCGGCGGAAAAGCAGCGCGAAGTGGCTCACCAGGAGGTTGCCCTGCTCTACCGTGTCTCACGGGCCATGCATAACACGCTCAACCTCGACGAACTGGCACACCTGATCCTCTCTGCGGCAACATGCGCCGATCCCGGCGGATTTGAGCGGGCGATGCTCTTTACGGTCAATAAACGAACCGGCATGCTGCAGGGGATGCTTGGAGTGACCCAGGAGATGGCCCGACTGGTCCTGCCGACTGGTGAAAATCCACGGGCATGGGAGCAGTTGCATCTGGGTGAACAGGACCGCGAGACTCAGAGGGCGACTCCTTTCAACCAGCTGGTCATCAAGCAGCGGCTGCCGCTCGATCAGCAAGACAACGCCCTGGCCAGGGCTTTCCTGGGAAAGCAGGTAGTCCTGGTGCCAGAGCCGGGAAAAGAACCTCTCGGTGGGCGACTGCTGGCGGACACTCTCGCCATGGGGCCTTATGCCTGTGCCCCGTTGTCAGGCCGTGAGCAGGTTATGGGCGTCATGCTGGTGGACAACCCGATGAGCGGTCTTGAACCCTCTTTATCACGCAAGCGTTTTCTGGAGCTGTTTGCCAGCCAGGCCGGGTCGGCCCTGGATAATGCCGGTCTGGTCAAAAGGTTGGAAATGGCTCATGACAATCTGAAGGATATCCAGGAACAGCTCATCCATGGTGAAAAGATGGCCGTCCTTGGCGAGATGGCGGCACAGGTTGCCCACGAGTTGCGTAACCCGCTGGTTTCGATAGGCGGCTTTGCTCGGCGCCTGGCCCGCCAGGAGGTTGCCGATTCGAAAACCAACGAGTATGCGGGCATCATTGCCCGTGAAGTCATGCGCATGGAGGAGATGCTCGGCAATATCCTGGCGTTCAGCAAGAAACAGCTGGTCTGTCTCGAGAACTGCAGCATCGACGAGTTACTACATGAAGTTTTTGATCTGGAAGCGGAGCACTACCAACGCCAGAAAATCGTGCTGGTCAGCGAACTTGCGGAGGCTTTGCCGCAAGTCGTCGGTGATTGCCGCCAGCTGCGCCAGGTTTTTCTGAATCTGATGATCAACGCCCGTCAGGTGATGAGTGAAGGCGGCGTCCTCACGGTCAGGGCTGGTGTGGGCACTTTGCGCGGAGACAAGGCGCTGGTTGTCGAGGTTGAAGATACCGGAGGTGGTATAAGCCCCGCAGTCATGCGCAACATCTTCAACCCCTTCTTTTCAACGTTCGCCAAGGGGACCGGGCTGGGGCTCTCCATTTCCCACAGAATCATTGCCCACCATAACGGTGAAATCGAGGTAATCAATGGCGAAAAGGGAGCACGTTTCATCGTCTCCCTGCCATTGGTGCCGCCGGGAGCAATGACGATTGACAGTGCCGGCCAGGAACAAGTACATTAGCGTACTATCGGGGCTGTAGCTCAGCTGGGAGAGCGACGCGTTCGCAATGCGTAGGTCGTGAGTTCGATCCTCATCAGCTCCACCAAT
>JAHEDT010000072.1 GCA_024641085.1 Geobacteraceae bacterium
TGGCGAGATTGGCACAGGCGATTCCTGCTGCTCCGGCACCGTTGACCACGATCTTGACATCCTCGATCTTCTTGCCGACCAATTCCAGGGCGTTGATCATGCCGGCGGCAGAGATAATCGCTGTGCCGTGCTGGTCATCGTGGAAGACCGGGATGTTCATGATTTTCTTCAGCTCTTCCTCGATGTAGAAGCACTCGGGCCCCTTGATGTCTTCGAGGTTGATGCCGCCGAAAGTCGGCTCGAGCAGCTTGACGGTGCGGATCAGTTCGTCTGAGTCCTTGGTGTTGAGCTCAATGTCGAACACGTCGACATCGGCGAAACTCTTGAAGAGCACCCCTTTGCCTTCCATGACCGGTTTGCCGGCCAGGGCGCCGATGTCACCAAGACCGAGGACCGCCGTGCCGTTCGAAACAACTGCGACCAGGTTGCCTTTTGCAGTATATTTGTAAGCGTCGTCAGGGTTTTTTTCGATTTCCAGACACGGCTCGGCAACCCCCGGGCTGTAAGCAAGGGCAAGGTCTCTGCTGGTTGCACATGGTTTGGTGGTAATGACTTCGATCTTACCTTTGCGCCCCATTGAGTGGTAATCGAGCGCTTCCTGACGTTTTGACATTTTGAAAATCCTCCCTGGCTGGTTGCCTAAGCCAATTGTTGAACGTGGTTTTTGTCTCGGTAAAAAAAGTTTAGCATTATTAAAATGCTTAGATAATGCTCATAAGCCTTGTTTGTCAAGAAAAAACGCTTAGAGCGTATGAATGGCGACAGTTATAAAGCAATGCAGATGCCAATCTTGGCTGCTGATCGAAATGCAAGGCTACGACACTAAAAAATAGCGCTTTTATGCTGAGCGTCAAGCCGAAAATTTGATCAAAACTGGCTGCTGAGTTTAATTTATGTGGCTGAAATCAGCCAGGGCAGGCCGTTATTCAACGTTTACCATGAGAATGATTGACAGAAGCACCTTCTGACGATAAACAAGAAAAGCTCTCTATTACGTAGAAAATCACCTGACCGCAAGGTACTCGCCGAATGAATACATTTTCAGCATCGCCGATCAGAATCGGTGTCCTCTCTGACACGCATCTGCCCGATTCAGCCGATGCCCAGGCTTTTCTGCTTGACCTGGTCGAAAATATTCTCGACCCGGTCGACATGATCCTGCACGCCGGTGATATGGTCGCCCCGAACCTCATGGCCGTGTTCGACGGCTACCCCTTGCATGTCGTCCGCGGCAACATGGACCCGGCAACACCGGGCGTGCCGCAGAAGAAGATCATCAACGTCGGCGGCTTCACCATCGGCATGATTCACGGCTGGGGCCCGCCGGATGGCATCGAGGAGCGGGCGATTGCCGAATTCTCCTCCACCTCGCTGGATTGCCTGGTCTATGGCCACAGTCACCGTCCCGCCTGCCACCGCCGGGACGGCGTCCTGTTCTTCAACCCCGGCAGTGCCACAGATCGTCGAACCAACACCTATCACAGTGTCGGCCTGCTGGAAATTGATGACGATATCCGCGGCACGATCATCCGCATTGATTGATATCAATGGCAGCAAAGCCTTATTCACACCCTTTTGATCCACTCGAGCGAGAGTGTTGGGTAAAGCAGGTCGAATCTTTTAGCCGCGAAAGATCACAAAGAACTCAAAGAAATAACGGTATTCAATGTTCTAAAATCTTTAATCGGCGAAAGGGCTCATTCCCCGCAGCTTGTCACGGGGCAGTTCATTCATTGGTTTTTTGTGTTCTTTGCGCTCTATGTGGCTATGGTTTTTTGATTTTTCTCTTTGTAAACTCTGTTTCTCGCCCGTTCGTTTCACTCACTTGAGGTGCAGAGAGCGCGGAGAATGGCTCGATTCCCTTCTGATCAAACAAAACACAGGTTTCAGATTTTCTTTACAACCCCTGCGACTCTACGCGAGATAACTTGGGCTGTCTTGTCTGCGGCCCCCGATTAAGGCATTATTACAACTGAACAACCTGCGGGAAGCCGCGGGGAATCCAGAATTCAGAATCCAGTAGACAGAAAAGCCTCGCGCCCTCAACTGGTTGTCGGGACTTATTCCGGATTCTGGGGGCTGGATTCCCTCAATGTAACCGAACTATGCGTCAATCATATTCATGGCGCAGTAAGCTACAGGACAATAATTCTCTCAATTAAAAGTAGTCTTGATCACATGGTAGATAGTAAAGCGAACCGTATCTGACGGAACAGGAGGCCATTGATGGAGCAGTTGTGGGCGCCGTGGCGCCTCGAATATATCCAAAGTCCGGAGAGTGCCGGCTGCATATTCTGTCTCGACGAGAGCACCGCCGATGATCAGGCCCGACTGATTGTCGCGCGTGGCAAGCACAGTTTTGTGATCATGAATCGCTACCCATACTCAAACGGCCACCTGATGGTTTCTCCCTACCGGCACCTGGCAGATTTTTCCGAGCTTGACGAGGGTGAGATTCTGGACCTCCATCGTCTGACCGTTGTGTGCCAGAAGGCGTTGCGCGACGTCTGTGCCGCCCAGGGCTTCAACGTCGGCTGGAACCTTGGCCAGGTGGCCGGCGCCGGTGTTGCCGATCATCTTCATGTGCATATTGTGCCCCGGTGGGCCGGTGACTGCAACTTCATGCCTGTCCTGGCTGACACCCGGGTGATCCCGCAGCACATCGAAAGAACCTACACCTTGCTGGTCAAAGCTTTTTCTACTTATTAGAATGGCGTAGGACCGTCCAGAATCGGGCTGCAGGGTCCTCAAGAGTTTTTTTGTTTCGGTGCCATAACCTAAAAAAGGTTTAACGCAGAGGCGCAAAGGTCGCAGAGAAATATTTCATAACTCTTATAAAATATCACGGCCTTGGCATTACTCTCCGCGCCGTTGCGATGAAAATGGCTTAAGTCTTGTTGTCCCTTTGATTGGGTGAAAGGTCTGCTTTGTTTTTAGCTGCGGCAATGACCTGTAAACGCCCCAATCTTAGCTGTGGCACGGATCGTCCGAAAGTTCCCGGCGGCAGGGTTTTCATTGTAATAATTTATGAAAACCAATAATATCACCAGGATGACATGCCGGCGTTGAGGCCCGCACCGTCAACCGTCAGAACGGCTGGCTTTCCCAGGCCTTTTCTCGAAGGAGTATTGATTTACCATGTGGCTCGTTATTCAAAAAGGCGGATACCTGATGTATCCGATTGCCCTCTGCTCGGTCTTGGCCCTCGGCATTTTCCTCGAACGGCTCTGGACCTATGTCAAGGTCCGCCAGGAGTTCAGGAAACTCGCTCACGAGGTTGAACCTCTGGTGGCCAAAAGCCGGCTTGAAGAAGCCGTCGCCACCTGCCACAAATCCACATCGCCCATGGCTCAGGTTTTCCTGGCCGCGTTGCGCGTCGCCGGTCGCAACCGGGAGCAGATCAAGGTCGTCGTCGAAGAGACCGGCCGCCGTGAAGCGGCTCCCCTGCAGCGATTCCTCGGGCTGCTGGGGACGATTGCGACGATATCGCCCCTGCTGGGACTGCTTGGCACCGTTCTCGGCATGATCCGGGCTTTCAACGTTATCGCCAGCCAGGGGATGGGGACGCCGGCGACCCTGGGCGGTGGCATATCGGAAGCCCTGATCACCACTGCCGCCGGCCTGACGGTCGCCATTCCCGTCATCCTCGCACACCGTTACCTGAGTGGTCGTCTCGACCGGTTGATTATCGAAATGGAAGAATATTCGTTCCGCCTGGTCGATCTTCTGGGGGAGTAAATGAGCTTTCTACGTAAACAGGAGGACGAGCCGCGCGTCGATATGACCCCCATGGTCGACGTGGTGTTCCTGTTGTTGATTTTCTTCATGATTTCGACAACATTCGTCGAAACTCCGGGCATCTCCATCAAGCTCCCCGAATCTTCGTCGCAGACGGTTGATCGTGAACCGAAAGAGATCAAGATCTATCTCTCCCGCGAGGGGGATATCTATTACCAGGACAAGAAGATCACCCTTGAGGGTTACCGGGCCGTGCTTGCCGATCACCAGTCGGAAGCCGAGCGGACGACGGTCCTGCTGCTGGCCGACCAGGACTCGCGGCATGGCAAGGTGGTCACTTTGATGGATTTCGCCCGGGATGCCGGCTTCGTCAAACTGGCGATCGCCACGGAGCAGCGCAAGAAGTAGTGCTTCCGGGACTGGGGTTTCGAGGTCTGTCTGGTTCAAGCCACTCGTGGCTGATAGCTATAAGCTTACGCCTTACTGTTGATAACTGATAACTGACAACTGATAACTACGCATTATGATCCGTACCATTGCCATATTGACCGGAGGTGGTGACTGCCCGGGACTGAACGCCGTGATCCGTGGCGTGGTCCGCAGTGCCGTCCTGCAGCGTGGCTGGCGGGTGATCGGTATCGAAGACGGTTTCGACGGCCTGGTCGGAGAGCCGCGCTGGCGGGAACTGACCCTTGAGTCCGTGCGTGGCATCCTGGCGCGCGGCGGTACTATTCTCGGCACCAGCAACCGCGGCAACCCGCTGGCCTATCCGGTCGTGGAAAACGGCGCGACGCGCCTGGTCGATCTCTCTGCGGCAGTGGTCGAGAACTTCAAACTCCTGGGCATCGATGCGCTGATCGCGGTTGGCGGTGACGGGACACTCAAGATTGCCCGCGCATTGCAGGACAAGGGTCTCCCGATGGTGGGAGTGCCGAAAACCATCGATAACGATCTGCGCGGCACCGACGTTACTTTCGGCTACAATACCGCCGTGGGCATTGTTACCGAGGCCCTGGACCGGCTGCACACTACGGCCGAGAGTCACCACCGGGTCATGGTGCTCGAGGTCATGGGCCGCGATGCCGGCTGGATCGCACTCGAATCCGGCCTCGCCGGTTCTGCCGACGTCATCCTGATCCCCGAGATCCCTTTCGACCTGGGTGCGGTGTGCGAAGCCATTCGCCAGCGCCAAGCGCGCGGCAGCAGGTTTTCCATCGTGGTGGCCGCAGAAGGCGCCTTTCCCAAGGATGGCCGCAAGGTTGTGCAGGTCGCAGCATCGGAGAACCTCGGTGTTGAGCGTCTGGGCGGGGTCGGTGTATTCGTCGCGGACGAAATCGCCCGCCGGATGCAGGTTGAAACCAGGGTCGTGGTGCTTGGTCATGTCCAGCGAGGCGGTACGCCTTCTCCCTTTGACAGGATTCTGGGCTCCCGCTTCGGTGTGAAAGCGGTCGAATTGATTGAACAGGGACGTTTCGGTCGCATGGTTTCCCTGCAGGGTCGCCAGGTGTGTGATGTTGATATTGTTGATGCGGTCGATTCGCTCAATCGTGTAGAGCCTGATGGAGACCTGGTGCGGTCTGCGGAAGCTCTCGGCATCATGCTTGGGCGAACACGACCTCTATGATGTAAGGAGTATACTGTGGCGCTGATCGAAATCTTAAATGGCAGAAGTGGCAAGCGCGATATCCTTTACGCCGTCTGTGGTGTTGCGTTGGGCTGCATGGCCCCGATCGGCTGGATCGTCCTGCGCCTGATGTTGTTCTGGGACGGCGACAGCTCGCTCCTGGACCAGGTCCTGCGCGACATCACGGCGACCAACCAGAGCCGTTATCTGTACGCCTACATGTGCGGGGGCACCATGATGGTCCTCGGCACCTGCGGTTTTTTCATCGGTCGCGCTTCGCAACAGATCTACGACCGGGCCGTGAAACTGGACCTGCTCAATCACGATATCGAGGAGCAGAAGATCACTTTCGAGCGCCGGTTCACCGACCTGGATCACAGCATCAAGAACTTTCATAGCATCAACGCCGATTTCCAGAAAAGCGTCAACCGCCAGGAAATCCTGCGCCTGACCGCCGACGGCCTGCACGAGGTGATCGGTTTCGATCGGGTCAATGTCCTGATGGTGGACGATGAGCGCAAGCAACTCTATTTCGCGGCCTGCCGGGGGGAAAAGTTGAGCGATGCTGACAGCAACGGCAAGCTGCCCCTCGATGAACGGGCTGGTTGCCTTTACAAGTCGATCAGCGATCGCCAGGTCATGCTGATCGATGATATTTCCAAGATGCCGGCAGAATATCATCTGCAGCCGCCATGCGATGCGTTCCCGCAGCTGCGCTCCCGTAATTTCATCCTCTGCCCGATTGTGGTGCACAACCAGGCGATCGGCCTGTTGGCGGTGGACAACAAGTTCAAGCGCCACAAGATCTCCGATACCGACGTCGACACGGTCAAGCTGTTTGCCGACCAGATCTCGTCGTCGATGATGCGCATCAATCTCCTCGACGCTGTCGAATCTCTGACTCAACAGCTCGAGCGGACCTTCGATGAATTTATCAAGTATCGTGATGAACATACTGAATTAATAAAGTCTTTACGCCTGGCGACTTCTTCGACGATGAGTGCTACGGCCGATATCTCGGGTGGTGCTGGCGTTATCCAGGAGTCGGTCAATTCAACGCTTTCGGCGGCCGGTGAAATTTCCGTATCCATCGACCAGGTGTCCAACAACCTCAAGTCGCTCAACGAGTTCATGGAGAGTTCGATCGCGTCGATGACGGAAATCCAGTACACGGTCAGCGCCGTCGAGGAAAACAGTGTCCGATCCCACGCCATGTCGGAGACGGTCAAGGAGCGCGCCGCACATGGCGTCGACACCGTAAATCAGGTGCTGGAGGGTATGCGCGGAATCGTGGCCGCCGTCGAGCAGGCCGAGGAAGTGATCGACAATCTTTCCACCAAGGGGGATGAGGTGGGGACCATCACCTCGGTGGTCACGGAACTGACCCGCAAGACCAGCCTGCTGGCCTTGAACGCCGCGATTATTGCCGCCCAGGCAGGTGAGCACGGACGCTCCTTCGCCGTGGTTGCCGACGAAGTCAGGACCCTGGCACAGGAGGCCGCCGCGTCAACCGACCAGATCAACCAGATCATCGACGAAATCCAGAAACATACCCGGGTGACCGTCGAGCATATCCGCTGTACCCATCAACTGGTCGACGAGGGCATGACGCAGGGCGAAGAGATGGCTGAAGTGCTGGCCCAGATTCTGGCGAGTTCCCAGCAGGCCATGGAAATGGCCCATGATATCCGTAAATCGACCCAGGAAATTTCCCAGTCGGTTGTTGGGGTGAGCAACTCGATAGAGGAGTTGGGAGAAATGTCTGCGCAGGTCTCCCGGGCATCTCGCGAAGAATCGGGTGGGGCCAAGAGCATTGTTGCTGCTGTTGAAGAGGTGAGGGCGATGACCGATGATATGGTCGCAGCCACGTCTCGCCAGGTGGAGAACAACCGCCAGATTGAGACGTCCGTGAACCGTGTCAGCGACATGGCTAAAAGGATTTTCGACGAGATGGACGACCGCCGCACAGGCAGCGCACAAGTCATTGAGGATTTGCGTAGGCTTAAAGAAAAGACCGGTTGAGGTTTAAAGGAGTGGGAATTACGATATACGCGGTGCGAATAGTTAAAGTCTAGCACTTTTACCGCTTTTTCTCACTTCGCACTTCGCGTCACGCGCCCAATGATGTTAAAACCGGCGGGTCGCGTCCCGCCAGACGCCATACTTTTGCCCGGCAGCAAAAGTATGCAAAAGTGCCGTCACCTCGCGGTGGGCATGTCTTGCGCGATTACTCTACGGATCAATCGATAACACAGCCAGCGACCACGTCCTTGCCTTTAGCAGCACTACGGGGCCCTATTTTACCGGGCCACCGGGGTCTCCGAAGGGAATGCCGCAGGCTCTATCAACTTTTCAGTTGCTATCCAAATACGCAGACCGAGAAACCCAAACCATTCTGAATCAATGTTTTTGATTGGATTTTGACTGGTTCCCCTTACGCCTCGAACCTCGCACCTCGTGCCTCCGGTACTAAATTTGTGAAATGTGTAGACCTGACCCCTAACCCCAGCCATCCACTCAAGAACCGCGCGCAGCGTCTATAAGAATTCCACGGTCCTTGGCGCGCGTACTACGTCACGGGTCCTATTGTGCACCCTGCGGACCATCCGGGGGCCAAACAGAAGGGCCCCCGCCAGGGTGGTCGAAGCGTAGAAGGTAGGTTCTCCTGCAGTACCGGTGCTCGGTGCCAAACGATCACGCGTAAGACATGCCAAGCGCCGCGTCAGGCCCTTTTCTGCGTACTCTTTTGGGCCAGCAAAAGAGTACGGCGTCCGGCGGGACGCGACCCGCCGGTTTTAGTCGCGTGGCGCGTGGCGAGAAGTGGGAAAAGGTAAAAACAGGCAGAACCTTTTCTGTTGTGCATGGAACCCTAACGTCGACTAATCGGCAATATTTACACCTTGCTTTTTATGCCCTTTTACGACCCTGTTTTTTCTGCGCCATTCATCCCCTTTGTTCCGAATCCTCTCCAGTAGTCTTCCACCATTCCCGATGTGCGTCCTCGGCATGGCGGACCGCCTGGGTCGTACACGCTTCGCGACCCGGGCATTCGTGTCGGCGGCAGGGTTCGACGTGAATGGTGACATCGGTGCCGCTGATGTGTTCACCGATCTTTTTTTCTATGTAGTCGGTAATGTTGTGGGCTTCTTCGACCGAAAGGTGCTTGCAGACTGTCAGGTGAAAATCGATCAGTTTCTGGGAACCGGCGCGCCGGGTCCGGAGGTTGTGGTAGCCGAACAGCTCGTGCTTGTGATCATTGATCAGAATTTCGATTTCATTGCGCACCGTCGCTGGAAGCTGCTCGTCGAGAATGTCACGCAAGCCGTGACGCAGCAACCTCAGCGCTTCAAAGAGGATATAGCATGCGACCACGATTGACATGACCGGATCGAGCCAGGGCAGATCAAAGCTACTGATGAAGATCAGGCCGACCAGCAGCGCCAGGTTGGTATAGACATCCATTGAGAAGTGCAGCGAGTCCGCTTCGAGTGCCGAGGAATCGGTCTCCCTGGCAACCTTGCGCAGGTGACGGCTGATCATGAACGAGGCCGCCATGCTCATGGCCATGACCGCAATTCCGACCCCGGTCTGCTTGATCGGCCGGGCCACGATCATGCGCTGAATGGCCTCATAGATGATCCATGAGCCGGACAACGCTATGACGATGGACTGGAAGATAGTCGCCAGCGTTTCGAACTTGCCGTGTCCATACGGATGCTTCTCGTCTGCCGGCTGTTCGGCATGGTGGATTGCAATCAGGTTGAAGCCGGACATGAGAATGTCGAGCAGGGAGTCGATGGCCGAGGTGAGGACCGCCAGGCTGCCGGTGAACAGACCGGTCACGAGCTTGGTGATCGCCAGGCCGAGTGCAGTGAAGATGGAAAGGCGGGCTGCCGCCATTTTGGGCGATCGGGTGGTCCGCTTCATGATCAGTCTGCCGCCGGTTCTAAAGGACATGCCTGTCGCCAGGCTTCATAGCCGTCGTTCTCGATGGCCCAGAAGTCCTCGATCCGTTTCCGGTAGTAGTCGAGCTCACGACATTCAGAGGCGATCGCTGACGCGAGGTCTGCCGCAA
>JAHEDT010000008.1:0-37547 GCA_024641085.1 Geobacteraceae bacterium
GCAACTTCGGAAACATCCTCCGGAACGGCCGCCCGACCGAGCGGGGTGCCGGCAGCCAGCCGCCTGACATGGTCCTCCTGCCCGGCCACCCAGCGGGTCTCGACGATCCCGGGGGAGATGGCATTGACCCGAACCTGCGGCGCCAGTACGCGCGCCAGGGACTTGGTCAGGCTGAGCAGGGCGGCCTTGGAGGCCGCGTAGGCCATCGAACTGCCCAGGCCGGTCATCCCTGCCACAGAGGCGATATTGATGATGCAGCCCTGCTGCACTTTGAGGGCCGGGGCGGCCGCCCGGCAACAATGAAACGTGCCTTTGACGTTGACATTCATGACCCGATCCCAGTACTCGTCGGTGAGCCCCGCCAGATCGTCGTGCGCAACGAAATTGGTCACACCGGCGTTGTTGACCAGGATATCCAGGCGTCCAAAAACTGCGAGCGTCTCTGCAACCATCGCCCGCACCTCGACATCGTCGGCGACGTCAGCCCGGATCAGCAGGGCCCGCGCCCCCAGGGCCTCGGCTTCGCGCCGGGTCGCGCGCGCCTCTTGCTCGGAACGGGAATAATTGATCACCAGGTCAGCGCCGGCGCGGGCCAGGCGCAGGGCGATCGAGCGGCCGATCCCCGTTCCGGCGCCAGTGATCAGGGCGGTGTGGCCTTTCAACATCTTGTCTCCTCGGATTTTTGACGGCTGTCCCAGGTCCTACCCTGGCGGCTTCGCGTGCAGCCTGCCAAGTCGTTAGGTCAGCCTTCAGCGGCGAGATCGACGATCTTTCCCCGGTTGAGGATGGCGGTCGGGTCGAAGCTGCGCTTGATCTTC
Source organism: Geobacteraceae bacterium (assembly GCA_024641085.1). Classification (GTDB taxonomy): domain Bacteria; phylum Desulfobacterota; class Desulfuromonadia; order Desulfuromonadales; family BM103; genus JAHEDT01. Next base: position 819 of record JAHEDT010000008.1, read on the forward strand.
CGGAAGGCCTCGATCGCCGTTTCGGAAAACTCCCAGGCAAGGTACTCTTTCTTCAGTACGCCAATGCCGTGCTCGCCGCTCATGGTGCCACCCAGCGCAAGGGCATCCCTGATCAGGTCGACCTCGGCCTTGTGGACCCGCTCCACCTCACTGGCGTCGCGCTCATCGAACAGCACCAGGGGATGGAAATTGCCATCCCCGGCGTGGGCCAGGATGCCGATCGGCAAATCGTACCGGCGCGAACACGCCAAGATCGCATCGACCATTTGCGGGAAAGTGCTGCGCGGGATGGTCACGTCCTGGAGGGAATAGGAGGGACGGCGACGCCCGACGGAACCGATCACCGTGCGCCGGGCCAGCCATAGCTGATCGGCTTCGGCCTGGCTGGTCGCCACCTTGAAGCTGCGCACATCGGCCTTTTCACACAGTTCCTCGATGAGCCGCACCTGCTTGTCAAGGTCGACCTCATAGCCATCCACCTCGATGATCAGCAGCGCCCCGGCATCCCGGGGCAGCCCGAGCTTGACATGTTCGTCGGCCGTATTGATCAGCAGGTTGTCCATCATCTCCAGGGTCGTGGGGATAATGCCGGCGGCCACGATGTCGGCCACGGTCCGGGAAGCGTCCTCCACCTTGTTGTAGATGGCCAGCATGGTGCGCTTGGCAAAAGGCTTCGGCAGGATCCTGAGGATCGCCTTGGTCACCAGACCCAGAGTGCCCTCCGAGCCGACCAACAGCCTCGTCATGTCGTAGCGGAACTCGCTCTTGAAGTTTTTCCCCCCGACCTCGATGATCTTGCCACTCGGCAGCACCACTTCAAGACCGAGGATGTAGTCTCGCGTGACACCATACTTGAAACACCGCGGCCCACCGGAGCACTCGGCAATGTTGCCACCCAGGGTGGATGCTTTGTAACTCGCCGGATCAGGCGGATAATAGTAGCCGTACTTCTCAAGCGCCTCCTGCAGATCGAAATTGACCAGCCCCGCTTCCACGGTGGCGGTGAAATTTTTCGGGTCGATCTCCAGGATCCGGGTCATGCGGCTCAAACAGACGACCAGGCTGTTTTCGAGCGGCAGGCTCCCACCGCTGAGATTGGTGCCGGCGCCGCGCGGCACCATGACGAGACCGACCTGGTTGGCATATTTGACCAGCGCCGAGGTGTCTTCGGTGCTGCGTGGGAACACAATCCCCACGGGCCGCTGGGCCATCAGGGTGGCATCGTAGCCGTAGGCTGCCAATCCAGCCTGGTTGGTGATGATATTTTGGCTGCCGACAATGGCGGTCAGTTCTTTTATCATTGCCTGGGTCAACATGGGCTCTCCCTTTCGCTGATAGTTCACTGATGAACACCCGGAGCCAGAATGCCTTTAGGATCAAACCGGCTTCTGATCCCGTCGGTCAGCGCGACCATTTCCTGCCACATCTCATTTTCCCTGAGCTCCTCGCATTTCAGCCGGTAGCCGAGATCCCCGGCGAGATTTCCGCCGAGCCTGAGAGCCAGCCGGTTGACCTCCTGAAGAAGGGCCGGCAGGTCATGAGCAGGCGAGGGAAACAGTCGGAGGTTGCCATTCAGGATGTGGACGATCAGCCCCGAATCGGAATCGAGATCCGCCACCAGCTTTTCGAGGCCATTCAAGGCCTCGGCAAGGTGAGCCGGACCGACCAGGAAGTCGATGGCCCGGTCCTGGGCAGCGTCATGATAGGCCTTCTTGAGCTGCAGCCACTGCCGCCAGAAGTCATCGATGGCGGCGGGCTGATCGAGACAGAGGGCATCCCTGGCGCCTTCGAGCCTGAAGAGCGCCATGAGCTCGTCGGCGAGATGTTCCGTTGAATTCTGAAACCCCTCCAGGTCGACCAGAACCTGGGGCCCCGCAGCAATCGGTCCCGACCCCGGGGCAAGCTGCCCGGCCAAGGGGGCATTCAGCAGGTTCAGCCTGGCGGGATAAATCTTGCGCTCCATGATGATCTGAGCCACCTGCACGGCCTTGGCGAGGGAGGCAAAAGAACCGATGATGGTTCTGCGCGCTTCCGGCAAGGGCAGCAGCTTGAGCAGCACCTTGGTAATCACCCCCAAGGTCCCCCTGCTCCCGACAATAAAATGGATCAGGTCGTAACCGGAGACGTTCTTGATCACCTTGCTACCGCAATTGAGGACTTCACCGGTCGGCAGGACCATTTCAAACCCGAGCACGTAAGTACGCGGCGGCCCGTAGAGAAAAGACTTGCAGTCCAGGTCGCCCGCAGATATACAGGCGCCGATGGAGCTGCCTTCGCCGCCGTATGGTTCGGGAGGGAAATACAACCCCTGTTCAGCGATCTGCTGCTGAAACATGCTGTGCAGAGCTCCAGCTTCCACCTCGGCAACCAGGTTTTCATGATCGATCTCCAGGACCCGGTTCATGCGCGACAGGACCATGGCGACCCCGCCGGAAAGTCCCTTGCTGCTCACGGTATGGCCACCGACACAGAGTTTGACCCCGAGATCATTGCAGAGGGTAATCACGGCGGCCACCTCTGCGGTTCCACCGGGCAAGACCACCGCCAGCGGAGCCTCCGCTCCGGTCAGGAAAGCCCCCATCTGGGCAGGGTTCTCGACCAGGTGCTCTGCGCCAACCACGGACGTTAATTTTTCCAGAAGTTTATCCTGCATGACGGCCCCTTTTTGAGTTTTGACGTATCGCCGCTTAGCCCCCGAAGGGTCACGAACACTGTCCGGCAATCCCCTTCTATGCCCGGAGGGTTATCCCTCCACAAGACCTATGGAACGCGCCGTTCCGGTGCGGGCGGATTTGAACCAGTTCCGGTTTATTGGTAAGCCTCCGCGAGGAGGTCCGCAAGATGCACGACCTTCTGCTCCTTGCCGGTCAAACGGAGCGACCCCTGGATGCGGTGGACACAGGCTGGGCATCCCGTCACAACAATATCCGCACCGGTGTTGTCGATATTCTGCACCTTCTGTCGTGAAATCTCCGTAGCGATTTCATAAAAATAACTCTGGAAAAGCCCTGCTGCCCCGCAACAGCGGTCGGCTTCGCGCAACTCCACATATTCGATGCGCGGAATGCTTTTCAGGATGTCCCGGGGTTCCTTGGTGATCTTGAGTCCACGCGACATATGGCAGCCATCGTGATAGGTCACCTTGTGATGGAAGACTTTGAATTTTTGAGGGTCCAATTTGATTTCGTGCATGACGTACGTGGAGAAATCGAAAATTTTCTTCGCAAAATTCTCAACCTCGGGCAGGAAATCCGGCTCGTCGGCAAACAGGTGCAGATACTCGTTCTTCAGCATCGCGCCGCAGGAACCGCAACCGGTTATCACTGCATCCAGGTCCTTGTACAGGCGGATGTTCTTTCTGGCGTTTTTCTTGGCCAGTTCGAAATCGCCGTAAGCGTTTTGCGGGGTCCCGCAGCACACCTGCTTCTTCGGCACCACCACATCGATATCATTTTTGTTCAGGACCTTGACAATGGCGTGCCCGGTTTTGGCCAGCGAGTGATTGATGAAGCAACCGACGAAAAAACCGACCTTACCCTTTGAAACAGGCGCCTTGTTCAGCTCGGGGACCTGGTCGATGAAACCGGTTTTATCGATCGGCAGGCCCCTGACGTCGATCCCTTTCAAGTCGTTGAACCCCTGGATCTTGTTGGACACTTTGTCCCGGAGAAAACGGGCGGTGCTGAAGGCCAGCTTCCTGCGGAAGGGGTCCGCCAAGGTCCCGAGGATGATTTTTTTATCAAGGGGCAGCCCCTCGGTCTGCTGCATGTAGCGCCGCGCGGCCAGCACCAGCTCATGGGGCTTGACGCCGCTCGGGCAGGCAACGGTACACTCCTGGCATAACAAGCAGCTGTTGACCGCATCCCTGAACCCCTCGTCGACCGGGAGCTTCCCCTCGGCAACGCCCTTGATCAGCTGCACCCGACCTCTGGCCGAGAAGGACTCGTTGAGATCGGTCTTGTAGACTTTGCAAGCCGGCTGACAGAAGCCGCACTTGTTACAGAGGTAAAGATCCTTGATGACGTCATCCAGAGATGCACTTTTTCTGTCAGCTTTTGCCATTGCCTGCTCCCTTGTAAAGCCTTGACCACCTCTGCCCAGGAACCGCTGGCCGGGCGCCATGGCTTGGCCTGTGTGAAGACGGTGCCACAAAACACGGCCTGATTTGTGTTCCCTAGTTTTTTTTGCCGGCCCACCAGGTCGGGGCTATTTCATGATTGGCATATTAAATTCTGCGCCTTCAGCGGCTTTTTGGGGCCACTTCGAGGTGATGGTTTTAAGCCTTGTGTAAAAATGAACCCCTTCGGCTCCGTAGACATGGTGGTCGCCAAACAAAGAGCGTTTCCAACCGCCAAAACTGTAAAAAGCAACCGGCACCGGGATGGGCACATTGATCCCGACCATGCCGACCAGGATCCGCGAAGAGAAAGCGCGCCCGGCCGCGCCGTCGCTCGTGAAGATGGCGGTCCCGTTGCCGTATTCATGGGCGTTGATCATATCGATCGCGGTGGACAGGTCCGGCACCCGAACCACGCAGAGGACCGGGCCGAAGATTTCTTCCCTGTAGATGCGCATCTGCGTCGTGACATGATCGAACAGGCAGCCCCCGATAAAAAACCCCTTTTCAGCACCCGGGACCTTAAAGTTGCGCCCGTCAACGACCAGCTTGGCTCCTTCTGCAACGCCGAGATCAACATAGCCCCTGACCCGGGCCAGATGCTCCGCGGTAATCAGCGGCCCCATTTCGGCTTCAGAGGCGGCGTCGGTTCCGGGGGCGATCTTCAGCGCAGCCACCCGCGACGCGAGCCGCTCGACAAGTGCATCGGCGACAGCGTCACCCACCGCGACGGCCACCGAAATCGCCATGCAGCGCTCCCCGGCGGAGCCGTAAGCAGCCCCCATCAGAGCATCCACCGCCTGGTCGATATCCGCATCCGGCATGACAACCATGTGATTCTTGGCACCACCGAGGGCCTGGACGCGCTTGCCGTGAGCCGTTGCGGTCCGGTAAATATGTTCCCCCACCGCGGTGGACCCTACGAAACTGACAGCAGCAACATCGGGGTGGGTCAAAAGGACGTCGACCGCGTCCTTGCTGCCGTTCACTACGTTCAGGACCCCGTCAGGCAGCCCGGCCTCGCTGAACAGTTCGGCCAGGCGCAAAGCCGTCGAAGGAACCTTCTCCGATGGTTTGAGCACAAAGGTATTGCCGCAGGCAATGGCCATCGGGAACATCCACATCGGCACCATCGCCGGGAAATTGAAGGGCACGATGCCGGCGCAAACACCCAACGGCTGGCGGATCGAATAGCTGTCAATCGCGGTCCCGACATTCTCGGAAAATTCCCCTTTCAGCAGATGGGGAGCGCCGCAGGCAAATTCGACCACCTCGAGGCCCCGGATCACCGAGCCGCGCGCGTCACTGAAAACCTTGCCATGCTCGCGAGAAACCAGGGTGGCCAACTCGTCCAGGTGCAGTTCCAGAAGCTCCTTGAAGCGGAACAGCACCCGGGCCCGCCGCAGCGGTGGCGTGTCGCGCCAGGCCGGGAATGAGGCCTTGGCCACGGCAATGGCGTCAGCCATCTCCTGACCGGAGGCAAAGGGAACCTTGGCAGCGACGGCACCGCTGGCCGGATTGAACACATCGCCGTACTGGCCACTCGTCCCGACGACACGTTGACCATTGATGAAATGATACAGTTGGTTGCTCATAATGGAGTTCCTCTCTACAAACTCAGGAGTCCACCGTATTTCAGACGAACTAAAATGACGGGGAGATTCTGTGTATCCCGAATTCATGGTGACGCAGGCTTTCGGCTTTGGGCAGGTGCCCGTTGGCGGCCTTGATGATCTCTTCAAAGAGGCGCTGTCCAACCTGATCGACCGTTTCTTCACCGGCAAGGATCGACGAGGCGTCGATGTCGATATTCTCCTCCATCATCCGGTAAGTGCGGGCGTTGCCGGTCACCTTGATGACGGGGGCGAGCGGCGAACCCGTTGGTGTACCGCGGCCCGTGGTAAAAATGGCCACCTGTGCGCCTCCGGCCAGCAGACCCGTGATCGTCTCGATGTCCTGCCCCGGGGTGTCCATGACGTACAGTCCCTTGCCGCTTGGTGCTTCGCCGTAGGGCAGGACCCCCTGGATCGGCTTGTGGCCGGCCCGGTAGATGCAGCCCAGCGACTTCTCTTCAAGGGTCGTGATGCCCCCGCTGATGTTACGCGGGGTTGGCTGCCCATTGCGCAAATCGCCATTGACAAGCTTGGCGCGCTCTTCACATCGACCGACAAGGTGCAGGATCTCCTCACCGATGGCAGGGGTTTTCGCCCGGCGGGCCAGGATGTGTTCAGCGCCGATAAACTCGGTGGTCACCGCCAGCATGGCCGTGCCGCCCCAGGTCGTCAGCATGTCGGCAGCGACCCCGGCCGCCGGATTCGCAGCAAGCCCTGAGGTGAAGTCGGAACCGCCGCACTCGACAGCCAACGTCAACTCACTGACACTGACCTTCTCGCGCTGCAAGTGGGCCACCTGGCGAGCGATCCGGCTGGCCTTGTGCACACCCTCGGCCGTGGCCTGCAAGGTGCCGCCGGCCTCCTGGATCACAACCACTTCGACCAGCTTGCCGCTGGCCGCGATCTCCTCCGCAACCTGGTCTACAGTGATCCCGTCACAACCCAGGCCGATCACGAGAGCCGCGGCCACGTTGGGGTTCTTCCCCAGGCCGATCAAGGTCCTCACCGTCTGTTCATGATCCGTCCCCAACTGGCAGCAGCCCTGCTGGTTGGCCAAGGACACTACGCCGGGGACCTGCGCGGCAATGTTGCAAGCGACCGTGCTGGAACAGACCGATGTCGGGATAATGGCAATATGGTTGCGGATGCCGACCCTGCCATCGGCACGGCGATAGCCAAGGAACTCCATCTTCATCTGTTCCCAGATGCTGCCTTCAAGAACCGCCGCGCCCACGCCGACTTTCCACATTGTGAACATGCACGTGTTCCCCTGGGTTGATGTTTGCCGTCGCCCTGCCGATGCTTTCGCCGTATTTGATGACATCCGCGCCGGCCAGAATCTCGCATATGGCGCACTTGTGCCCCATGGGCGTATCTTGCAGAAGCTGAACCGTCCCCTCGGAATGACCCAGCGCATAATTGAGGATCGTCCCCGCCGGAAAATCATCGACCACGGTCGCAACGTTGTCCTTGGCGTTGATGACGACAGCTTGCTTTTTCAACAGGGGCTCCTTGAATGTTTCCTGACCATTCAGGCCGCATCAACAACCCGATGGGGCAAACGGCCAGAACCAGAGGAGAACTGTTTAAGGTCTTGCCTGTCGAGACGTGCCGCGCCCAGGTAGATGGACCTTTTACCCGTTGAGGCGGCTGGCAGCCTAAAACTTTTTACCTTGCCTGGGAGAAGTATAGCGGCATCAGCAATCTTTAGCGAGAGGAACGAGCCATCATTGCTTCTTTGTGAAGCCATCCTCTAAAACGACGGTGTCGGCGACGGCGTCTTCATCCCGGACCCCGGACTTGAAGTTCCTGATTCCCTTGCCAAGAGCGCCGCCAATCTGGGGGAGCTTGCCGGCACCAAAAATGATCATCACCAGCACGAGGATAATAAGTAATTCCGGGGTTCCCAGACCAAACATGAAAATAGCTCCTCCCCTCCCTGTTGTCTAACAGTTAAAATTGTCTTTGCATATTACCATGCAAAATAATGGGCCCTTTCAAGGCAAACAGACGGAGAGAGGTCACCTGTTTTCAGAAAAAGGGCCCATGCTTAACGTTCTGCCGGCTGATTCTCCCAGAGCTAGAGGACCTGTCAGCCGTACACCAGGTGAGGCAGCCAGGAGACAATCGCCGGGAAGAACACGCACACGCCCAGACCGACCACCTGCAGCGCCAGAAAAACCAGGGCCGATTTAAAAATTGTCGACATGGGGATTTCCGGAGGCGTTACCCCGCGCAGGTAGAAAAGGGCATAGCCAAACGGCGGGCTGAGGAACGACATCTGCATGTTGACGATGTACAAGACGCCGAACCAGATGGCCACATCCCCGGCAGGCACGCCGGGCAGGCCGAAAAGACCGTCGAACTGGAGGGTCTTGATAATCGGTACGAAGATCGGGACCGCGAGCAGCAAGATCCCCACCCAGTCGAGGAACATCCCCAAGATCACCAGAAGCACCATCATCAGGAAGAGAATGCCGTAGGGCCCCATGCCGGTGCTGAGCAGCAGTTCGGTGATGAAGGCCTGGCCCCCCTGCAGGATGTAGAAGCCGACGAAGATCGATGCGCCGAAAATAATCCACAGCACCATGGAGGAGGCCTTGAGGGTGGTGATGGAGGCTTCCTTGAGCGCGAGCAGCGAAAACCGCTTATGCATGATGGCCACCCCGATGGCACCGAAGGAGCCGACACCGGCCGACTCCACCGGCGTCGCCACGCCGCTGAACAGCAGCCCGAGCACCAGGGCCACCAGGATGATCGGAGCAATCAGGTTCTTGAGCAGAACCAGTTTCTCCGTGAATTTGAGACGTTCATCGACAGGCACGGCCGGACCCAGGGTCGGGTTGAGCCAGCAGCGCAACAGCACGTAGCCGATATACATCGAGGAAAGCAGCAGGCCGGGCAGAATACATCCCAGGTACAACTCGCCCACCGACTGCTGTGCGACCACCGCGTAGAGAATGGCGAGAATCGACGGGGGGATCAGAATCCCCAAGGTTCCGCCGGCCATGATCGACCCGAGGGCGATCTTCGGCTCGTAATGACGCTTGAGCATGGATGGCAAGGCGATGATGCCCATGGTCACGACCGCCGCGCCGATGACTCCGACCATGGCCGCAAGGATCGTGGAGGCCAGGATCGTCGCCGCCGCAAGCCCGCCGCGCAATCCGCCGAGCCACTTGTAGACCACCGTGAACATCTCTTCGATCAAGCCGGCGCGTTCCAGCAGGGCCGCCATGAAAATAAACAGGGGGATCGCCGCCAGGTCCGAATTGGTCATCATCGGGAAGATGCGGCTCGGGATGATGTTGAGCATCGCCTGATCGCCGACCAGGTAGACAAACACCACGCCCAGGCCACCCGTCACGAACGCCAGCGGCAAGCCGGCCATGAGAAAAACCAGCAGGGTGCCGAACATCAGCCAGGTCAGGGTCGAGATGTGATAGGAGGACAGCACGCCAGCCAACCGGAACAGGAAATATTCGTCAGCGTAGGGATCGTAGAACAGGATATTGATGATCTCGACCGCCACGACAAAGGTCAGGCCCAGTGAGACCAGGATCATCACCCAGGTCCAGATTTTGCCGCTACTGGTCTTGTTGCCTCCAGGGCCAGCGTCTGCCTGTACAGCTGTATTGGTTTCCATATTCAGACCTTCCCCCCCATGAGCTTGAACAGCTTGATGTCCTTGATGAGTTTCGACACCCCCGCCATCAGCAGCAGGATGGAGCCGGCGAACATGGTCGCCTTCACCGGTCCGTAATGAACCTGCCAGGTTTCAACGGTGGTTTCCGACATGCGGATGGAATCCATCATAAAGGACCAGGAGGTCCCCGCCATCGCCAGGGCAAAGATGAAGAAGAATACCGAAGTGAAGATATCCATGCCGATGCGGCCGCGTTCCGACAACTTGATATAGAGGACATCGACGCGCACATGGGACCCGTGGTGCAGAGCAAAGGCCCCGGAGAGGAGGTACTGCATCCCGAAGAGCAGAAAGCACGCCTCGGACACCCAGATCGTCGGACTGTTGAATACGAAACGCGCCACCACTTCATAGGTATAGGCAACCACTGCGCTCACCGTCCAGAAGGCCACGAGGGTCCCGCTTTGCTCACTGAACCAGTCAATGAAATCGGTCAGCTTGTTACCAGGGGCATGCAGGGCGGGGTCTTCTTCTGCGAGAAGATCCATGGCCGTCTCTTCATCGAGGACCTTTTCAGCCAAAGGCGCTTTTTTTTCTTTTCGTTTGCTCCATAAAACCATTACCAGCGGGGACAGGATCAGCCACCCCCAATATGCCCAGTGCGGCAGGACAAAACCAAAGCCCTCTAGATCTGACATCTTTACGACCTCCACAGGTGGGGAGCGGAGGCTGGATCAAAGCCCCCGCTCCCTGGTCACGCGTTGAATACTACTTGTAAAACATTTACAGGGTCATGCCCTTGATATCATCAGGCGTCACGTAACCCAGCAGGTCATTCATCATGTAATCCAGCTGCAGCTTGAAAACGCGCGTCGCGTCGGCATCCTTCTTGGCCCACTTGTACCAGATGGGGATGGCCGCCTTACGGAACTTGGTCACATCGTCCATGCTCAGGCGATTGACGATGCTGCCGGCTGCCTCGAATTTTTTGAGCGCATCGATATTCTTTTTCTGGATGGCGACATAATGGTCCCGTGAATACAGGGTAACTTCATCCTCGACAAATTGTTGCAATTTCGGCGACAGACGCTTCCAGGCGCCCATGTTGATCGTCAGGTCCATGGAGTCAACCGCCTGGTAAAGGGACATCATGCCCGGAGGTCCGAACAGGATGTACTTGGTGACCTGGGCAAAACCGAGCTCCCAGTTGACGCCGGGACCGACGTAGTCGGCGGCATCGATGGTGCCTTTTTCGAGAGCCGGGAAGATGTCCGACCCGGGCAGGGTCACGGTCCTGGCGCCGAACTCCTGGAACACCTCGGAGACCATGCCGCCGGGGACCCGCAGCCTGAGGCCATCAAAATCGGCCATGCTGGTAACGGGCTTCTTGGAATGGATGATGTTGGCGTCATGATGGATGATGCCGACGAAATACAGCCCGTGCTTGGCATAAATTTCCCGGGCCATCTGCAGCATGCCCAGGCCGTAGTACATGGTGTCCCACTGGGCCGGCTGATCGGGGCCAGCCGGATAGGAGGAGAGGAAAACCGTGGCCGGGATCTTGCCCGCCCAGTAGAGGGTCCAGGGGTTCATGCCCTGCAGAACCCCGGTCTTGACCGCCTCGAACAGGGCGTTGTTGTCAGCGGCAACCGACTTCGCAGGGAACGCTTTGATGGTGAGCTCTCCGCCGGTTTTTTCCTGGAAGCTGTTGCACCACTTTTCAAACAGCGTGTAGCCTGTCGTACCGGCATCCCAGGTCGATTGGACCTTCCAGACCGTGCCGCCGGCAGCTTCAGCCTTGCTGACGAAAGGCGCCCCGATGACAGCGGCGCCTCCGGCAACGGCAGCACCTGTCAATGCGGCTTTTTTGAGGAACGTTCGACGATCGGTGTCTTTCGTTTCGGAGACCTGCGGGATAATTTCGTTTTTCTGCTCTTCAGACATAAATTCCTCCCTGAGTTAGAGTGATAGCCCAGCAGATTAAGTCATCCTGCCAACGAATTTGCCTTCACATGCACGCTGTAGAAGACGCTCGAAAATTCTGAGAATCAACTATTGGGGAACGCAGGTCCCCGGCCACAACCTCGCCAGGCATGAACCCTGCGCAATTGGACCCCCTCCGCGAGTTCTTTCAAATCGATAGCCAGCTCCACATAATCAAAGGGTCACAAAAACCTTGTGTTCCTATATAAGGAACGCCGTTCTATAATTAAAAGGGATTTTTAATGTTCGTAGCCATGAGTGGTCCAATCGAGAGCTGAACAAATCATTACTTCGATTTAGAAGATCGAAAAAAGAAACGGCGTTATATTATTGATATAATTCTCTTAAGTGTAATGTCAAGCTGTTTTTCAGGTAAACGCCCCCATCATCAAGACGAAAGAGCCCCAGGCATCGGCACGTTCACCACTTCGGGCAACTTCAAAAAACGGCCCCTTCATTAGCCAAAACTCGATAGCCACGCCGCACGTGACATTACCAAAGGCCCCGGACTAAACAGATCCAGCCCGGGCAAGAATTTTCAGGCATAGAATTCGAGAAGCCGCAGGAAAGGCCGTCATCCAGGCATGACAACGGCTTCTTGCTGAGGCCTCGCAGTTGTTCTCTCTACCGGGAGAGGTTAAGAACCACCGGCAGCTGTCACCCCCTGCCGCTCAGCCACATCAATCCAGCCGCCGCCCATGGCACGGTAGACGTTAATCAAGCTGGTCAAGACCGCAGTTTGGGTTTGTACGTAATCGAGCTGACCTGAGAAAAGACTTCGGTTGGCGTCGAGGACCTGCAGATAGCTGGTGGTCCCGGCATCATACTGGTAGCCGGCAAGTTTTGCATAGGTTTGCAGCGCACTGACCCGGCGGCCCTTGGCGGCCTGGCTTGCACGCCCCTTGGTGGTCGCCACCAGGGCGTCTTCCACATCGCGGAACCCGGCAATGATTGATTGCTGGTAACGGTACAGGGCTTCGCGCTGGGCCGCTTCACTTGACATGACCTGGCCTTCGATCGCTCCGAAAGTAAAGATTGGCGCCAGCACATCGCCACCCAGCTGCCAGATCGCCGAAGGCCCCTCGAACAATTGGTCGGAGTGAATGCTGGCGGTACCGTAAGTACCGGTCAGGGCGAGACGCGGCAGATAGAGGGCGCGGGCCACGCCGATCCGGGCATTGGCGGCGATCAGCGCCTGCTCGGCCTGGATGATGTCCGGGCGCTGTTCAAGCAGATCGGACGGCAGCCCGGCCGGAATCCCTGGGTTGGTCAATTCGTCGATCCTTTTACCGCGCGGGATGGCTTGCGGATTGCGGCCCAGCAGCAGGGCGATCAGGTGCTCCTGCTGGGCGATCTGGGCTTCCAGCTGCGGGATGGTCTGCAGGGCGGATTCGTACTCCGATTCGACCTGGCTGACCTCGACCTGCGAAACGGTGCCATGATCGTGACGCAGGCGGAATATGCGCAACGACTCGGCATAGGCCTGCTCGGTGTCGCGGGCGATCTCCAGTTGGCGGTCGAGCCCGCGCAGAACCAGGTAGTTGCTGGCGACATTACTCACCAGCGTCAGCAATACGGCACGCCGGCCGGCTTCACTGGCGAGAAGCTCGGCCTGGGCGGCTTCATTGGCGCGGCGGATGCGCCCCCACAGGTCAATCTCCCAGGAGGCGTTGAGCGCCCCCTGGTAGGTGCTGTATGAGGAATTGTCACCCGGGACAAGCCCGGTTTCCGTGTCCTTCTGCCGGTAGGCGCTCGCCGTGGCGCCGATTTGCGGGAGGAACTCGGCGCGGGTCGTCCGCCATTGGCCGAGGAACTGATCGACCCGGGCCGTGGCGGCCTTGATGTCGAGGTTGTTGGCCAGCGCGGTGCTGACCAGGGTGTCGAGGACCTGGTCATCGAATTGCTGCCACCAGGCGGTGTTGACCAGGTCGGCGGCGGCGTCATAAGAGACGGTCCACGCCGCTGGCGTATCGACTGTCGGCCGCACGTAATCGGGGCCGAGGGTGCAGGCGCAGAGCGACAGAAGGACAAGCATGGCAAACATCGGATTACGCATGATGGTCACCTCCTTGAGGAGCTGTCTCTGTGGCAGGTTTCTTTCGGCGGCTGAACAGCCCGGTGGCGTTTTCGAGCACCACGAAGAAAAGCGGCACGAAAAAGGAGGCCACCAGGGTCGAGGCGAGCATGCCGCCGATGACCCCGGTTCCGATCGCGTGTAGGCTGTTGGCACCGGCGCCTGTGGCAATCGCCATGGGGACGCAACCAAGAATAAAAGCCAATGACGTCATGACGATCGGTCGCAGTCGCAGTCGGGCTGCCTCGATCGCCGCCTCGGCGACTTCCATCCCGTTATGCAGATTTTCCACGGCGAACTCGATGATCAGGATAGCGTTCTTGGCCGCCAGTCCGACCAGGGTGACCATCCCGACCTGGAAGTAGACGTCGTTTTCCAAGCCGCGCACCCAGGTCAGCAGCAGGGCACCACAGATAGCAAACGGCACCGCCATGACCACGCCGACCGGCAGTGACCATTTTTCATACTGGGCGGCCAGAATCAGGAACACCATGATCAGGCCGAAGATGAAAGCGGAACTCGAGGTGCCGCCGGACTTTTTTTCCTCGAACGCCTGACCGGACCAGGCAAAACCGTAGCCGGAAGGAAGGACCTCGGCGGCGACCGCCTCCATGGCAGCGATCGCCTCCCCGCTGCTGTAGCCAGGGGCCTGACTGCCAGTCAACTTGGCTGCAGGGAAGTTGTTGAAGCGCGGCAACAGACCGGGACCGGCGACATAGCGGACCGTGGCCAAAGCCGAGAGAGGGATCATGCTGCCGTTTCTCGATCGCACGTAGATCTGTTGAAAATCCAAGGGTTCGTCGCGATACTTGGGCTCAGCCTGGATGATAACTTGCCAGATACGGCCAAAATCGACGAACTGAGAGACGTAGGAGGAACCGAAATAGGCCTGCAGGGTCTGGTAGACGTCCGCAACAGGAACCCCGAGAAGTTCCGCTCGAGGACGGTCAAGATCGAAATAGAGCTGCTGCTCCGAAGCGGAGTAGGTCGTCGAAACGCCGGCCAGGGTCTTGTTCTCACGGGCTTTGGCCACGAATTGCTTGGTCACCTTGTCCAGGTCCTGTGGACTGCCGCCGCCCATGCTCTGAATGTAGAATTCAAAGCCGCCGGTGGTTCCCAGGCCCGGGATCGATGGCGGGTTGAGGGGAAAGACGATGCTGTCCTTGATGCCGGCCAGTTGCTTACGGGTCTCTGCGACCACAGCAAAGGCCGTCTCCGTCTTGGCCTTGCGCTCCTCGTAGGATTTGAGTGAGGCAAACATCAAGGCCGTATTGGTCTTGTACTGGCTGTCGATGATGCTGTAGCCGTCGATCTGGGCGATCGCACTGATAGCGGGGTTCTCCAGCAGCATCTTGACAGACCGATCGCTGACGGCCGTGGTCCGTTCCAGGCTGGATGCGTCGGGCATGATGCTGCCGACGAAGATGTAGCCCTGGTCTTCCTCGGGAACAAAACTGCCCGGAACGACACCAAAGAGAGTGACCGTGCCGAATAGCACCCCGCCAAACAGCAGCATACCGATCAGCTTGTGACCGATCAGCCAGCGGACACCGACCACATAGTGATTGGTCACCCAGGTAAAGCCGTTTTCAAACCACTTGAAGAACCCTTTCTTCTCATGATGGCCCGGCTTTAAAATACGGGCCGCCAGTGCCGGCGAGAGGGTCAGGGCGACCACGCCAGAGATCACCATGGAGATGGCGATGGTGATGGCGAACTGCTTGTAAAGGGTTCCGGTCATGCCGCCCAGGAAGGCGACTGGCAAAAAGACCGAGACCAACACCATGACGATGGCGACCAGGGCCCCGGCCAACTCCTGCATCGCCTTGCATGCCGCATCATAGGGCGTCATCTTTAGAGTGGCCATGTTGTGCTCGACATTCTCGACCACGATAATAGCGTCGTCGACCACCAGGCCGATGGCCAGGATCATACCGAACAGAGTGAGCATGTTGGTCGAGAAACCAAGGGCCAAGATACCGATGTAGGTGCCGACGATGCAGATCGGCACGGCGATGATCGGGATGAGGGTGGCGCGGAAGCTCTGCAGGAAGAGGAAGACCACCAGCACTACCAGGATGACCGCCTCGAAAAAGGTGTGCACCACTTTTTCGATAGACGCTTCGGTGAACTTGCTGGTGTCAAGCACGATATTGTAGGTTAGACCGTCAGGGAAACTCGGCTTGACCTGATCAATCAAGGCACGAACCTTGGCCGAGGTCTCGATGGCATTGGCCCCGGGCTGCTGGTAGACGATAATGGCCGCTGAGGTTTTACCGTTGACCTTTGCCCGTAGCGAGTAATCCTTGGACCCGAGCTCGGCATGACCGACATCCTTGAGACGAACGATCGCCGAACCATTGGCCTCGGTGCGGAGGATGATCTCGTCGAATTCGGCGGGCTTGGTGAGCATTCCCTGGGAGGTGACGACAAAGCTTTGCTGGGTACCCTCCGTGGTTGGCACCTGGCCGATCCGGCCGACGCCAAAGGCCTGGTTCTGCCCGGAGATGGCGTTGGCAACGTCATTGGCGGTCAGACCCATCTGCGCCAGGCGGTCGGGCTTGAGCCAGATACGCATGGCGACATCCGGGGTCGGCATCATGCTGGAGAGGTTGGCGCCGGGGATGCGCTTGATCGCATCGAGCAGATAGAGATTGACGTAGTTGCCTAGATAAGTCTGATCGTAGCGGTCGTCTTCGGCGTAGAAGCTGATGACCATCATGAAAGCGTTGGAACGCTTCTGCACGATGACCCCCTGCTTGGCAACCACCTCGGGCAATTGAGCATTGGCCTGGCTGACGCGATTCTGCACGTTAACCTGGGCCTGGTCGGGATCGGTTCCCGGGTTGAAGGTCACGGTCAGGGTCATGTTGCCGGTCGAAGAACTGGTCGAAAGCATGTAGCTCATGTCATCGACGCCGTTGACCTGAGCCTCGATAGGTGCGGCCACGGTGTTGGCAATCACCTCGGCGGTCGCACCGGGATACACGGCTGTGACCTGTACGGTCGGTGGCGCAATGTCCGGATACTGAGCGATCGGGGTCGATTTCATCGCCACAAATCCGCCCAGGGCAATAATTATTGAGATAACCGCAGCTAAGACGGGTCTATCGATAAAAAAACTGGCCATGCCGGGCCTCGCCTATTTCTTTGCCGCGGGGGCAGCGGCTTCGGTGGTTTGGGTTTGATTATCTGGGGGAGTGGCGGCCACCTTTACCGGGGCTCCAGGCGCGAGGCGCTGGAACCCGTCAGTAATGACCTGATCGCCTGGCTTGAGCCCCTTCTCGATGATCCAGTCCTGCCCGACCCAGTCACCGACAACGACCGGGCGAACCTCCGCAGTCCCCTGGCTACTGACCACGAACACAACATGACCGTTGCTGGTTTGCTGTACCGCCCGCTGCGGGACGACCAGGGCGTTCGGGCGCGTGGCTCCCGTAAGGGTTGCCTTGACGAACATCCCCGGGTGCAGTTCAGCATCCGGGTTGGGAAGCTCGGCGCGAGCCAGGAAGGTACCGGTATCACTATTGAACGACGGATCGACAAAATTGATCTCGCCGGTGTGGGGATAAGTGTTGCCCTCGGAGAGTTCAAGCTCGACACGGTATGCCTGGTTGGGCGGAGCGACAATCAGGCCAGCCGCTTGCTGTTTCTGGGCTTCAGACAGTTGGTTCTGCGAGACGCTGAAGTTGACCCAGATCGGGTCGATCTGGGCCACGTAGCTTAAGTGCCCACCCGGACCGGCGGTCAGGTAGGTGCCCTCGCGGACCAGGGCCTGGCCGGTGACACCGGACACTGGCGACTTGATCACGGTATAGCTCAGGTTGAGTTCTGCATCGTCGAGGCGGGCCTGGGCCGAGTGGACAGCCGCTTCGGCCGACTTGACTGCACCGATGGCATTGTCAAGGTCACTCTTGCTGGCGGCGTCGAGGGCGGCCAGCGGCTGGATGCGGTTCAGGTTGGCCTGCGCCGTCCAGAGCTGCGCCTTGTGGTTTTCCAGGGCACCGCGCGCCGCCTCGACTTGGGCAACAAACGGTTTCTTGTCCATCAGGAAGAGGGTCTGCCCCTGCTTGACCACCGCACCCTCCCGGTACAGGATCTTGTCGAGAAATCCGTTGACCCGGGCCATGACCTCAACCTGGTGAGAGCTTTCCACCTGGGCGACAAAGGTGGTTGCAACCGGAACGGTCTGTGGCTCAACCTTGATGACGGACACCTCGACCGGAGCCGGCGGCGCCTTGACTTCCTGCTTTTCACATGCCGTCAGGGTCAGTGCAGTCATGACCATACTGGCCAGAGCAACAAAGCGGGTTCCGTGCAGGGGGGGCGACAGTTTAAAAACATTCATAACGATCCTCACTTTAACAGAAGCATCATTGATATATCAGAAGGAGGCATTCAGAATTATCCCAATACGAATGATGGCCGGAAAGTCAACCCTTCCGGAAAACCTGTGGCCATGGTAGCGCCTTTTCTCAATTATGGCAGTCCTACCAAGCAGTATAATCCTTCATAACATAAAAAAACTTGCAACCTATAATTTGATTTTCTATGTGATCAGCATCTGCCCCATATCGTCATGAACTTCCCCGCCACAAATGACTTGGAAGCAAGAGGAGATTCGAAGCTTCTTCGTAGCACAAACCCGCTGCAAATATTCACCATCACAACCTGAGTGCTATTGTAAACGGGTCGTTCAAGCGGATGGCCATTAATGGCCAAGACCCATAACAGTCCAAGGCTGCATAAATATCTTAGAGAGTATAGCAGACGCATTACACAAGCTTCATATCACGGTTCCCCAGTTGGCACGAAATCTTCAGAAAACGCCTAGAAAGAGAAATCAAAAAGGGCCCAACCACTCCTGGCCAGGCCCTTCTTTTATATGGCGGAGGGGGGGAGATTCGAACTCCCGGTGGGTTGCCCCACAACAGATTTCGAGTCTGTCACCTTCGGCCTCTCGGACACCCCTCCGTGGGTATTCCGTTCGGGAGACCCTTTATAATGTCTTTTGCATTTTTTTGCCAGCCCTTAATTCTTTGAAAAAATCGCTGAGCATTGCGCTGCATTCCGTGCCGAGCACGCCTTCTCTCACCTCGACCTTGTGGTTGAATCGCTCGTCTTGAGCGAAGTCGTAGATCGAGCCGACCGCACCCGCGCGCGGGTCGCGGCAGGCATACACCAGTCGCGGGATCCGGGCGAGGATGATCGCGCCCATGCACATCACGCATGGCTCCAGAGTGACGTAAAGGGTGGTGTCGAGCAGCCGCCAGTGGCCGATCTGTTCGGCGGCCTGCCGGATCGCCACCATCTCGGCGTGGGTGGTCGGGTCATTGCTGGTTTCACGCAGGTTGTGGCCTCGGCCGATGATTTTACCGTCGAGCACGATCACTGCACCGATCGGCACTTCACCGAGAGCTCTGGCGGCATCGGCTTCGGCCAGCGCCCCCCGCATAAAAATCTGATCCTGCTCCTGGTTTACCATGATGCCTCCGCCTGGTCAGCGGAGGGCCTGATCCAGGGCGTCTCATCCTGGTAAGCCGCCTTGACCTCCTTGAGCGGCTCCCTCTGTTCGCGATATCTCGCCAACATCCCCTTGAGCCACTCCTGGTGTTCGAGGGCCGCGACCCGATCGGTGACGAACTCGTGATGGCTTTGGGTAATCTGCAGGGTCGGACCGGAAGGGCCTTCCTCCAGCTCTCCCGTGTTGCTGCAGAGCATGCA
Source organism: Geobacteraceae bacterium (assembly GCA_024641085.1). Taxonomy (GTDB): domain Bacteria; phylum Desulfobacterota; class Desulfuromonadia; order Desulfuromonadales; family BM103; genus JAHEDT01. The sequence goes on from JAHEDT010000008.1 coordinate 19,976, forward strand.
ACGTACCCGGCCGTCGCCGAGAAAGCGGAACGTTGCCCCTCCACACAGCGGGCAGCATGGCTGCAGCCGCGCGGCCGGCTCACCGAACAGGGCATCGGCCAGTTCACCGGCCAAGCGCCGGTTCTCTTCATGCATGACCGCTTCGCCGGGGAGGGCACCGTAGATGATGCGGCTCATGCGGTTGTCGGCCTGAAGTGTCACCAGAAGCCTTTCGATATCCAGCAGGGTGCTCCCTTCCTTCCCCTCGATCCCGGCGATGCCGATGCCGACCGCCGGTTTGCCCCAGAGGCGCTCGGCCATGGCATAGAAGGAGATTCCCCGATCGACCAAACCCTTGAGGCAGGCATGGGCGCCCAGAAAATAGGTTGGCGCCGCCAGGATGACGGCATCCGCCGCGGCGATCGCTTCGAGGATCACGTTCAGATCATCGTTGAGAACACACCCGCCCCGGCTCAAGCAACGGTAGCAGCCATTGCAGTAGCGCAGGCGGAAATCGGGCAGCCGGAGCAGTTGCAGACGGTGTGGGACCTCAAGCTGTCGGCTGACCTCCTTGACCATGATTTCACAGTTGCCGAGTTGGCGTTGCGAAGCGATGATTCCCAGGACCTGTTTCATAAGCGGCCTTTCTACAGAAGCTTTTGGCGTCTTAGCCTTGCCAGCTTAAAACAATTGGTCTGCTGATTGCCAGAGAAAGGCGCCTTTGTCTGGCTTCGCCGCAGGGGTCAGGTCTACACATTTCACAAAAAATGCATTTTGTGCAAAAAAAGTGAAATGTGTAGACCTGACCCCTGTGCCCGGCAGGACCCCGGGGCACTCGACAGCAGGGCCTTGGCAATTGCGTCGCGGGGCGTTGAGGCGTTCACCGGGATTTGGGTTTGACAAGATACCGGCGGTACGGTAGAAGAAGCGGATAGATCGCTAGTAATTCCAGGGCCACCCTGTCCGACCCGCCGGGTCTGCAGGGATCGTCCTCTCGCAGCTTACAGTAACCATCATCCTGACACCCCTGAAAGGAAACCACGATGAGAAGATTTACCTTGCTGGCACTAGCCCTGTTGTTGGTCCTGCCCCAGTTTGCCGCAGCGGCCGGGGCGAAAGAAAAAGTTAAAGCCGGCTTTATCTACGTCGGCCCGGTCGGCGATGCCGGCTGGACCTGGGCCCATGACCAGGGTCGCAAGGAGATGGAAAAGCTGCCCTTCGTCGAGCCGTCGACTTTTATTGAATCGGTGCCGGAAGGGGCGGAATCCGAGCGGGTGATCACCGGCCTGGTCCGCAAGGGGCACAACCTGGTGTTCACCACCAGCTTCGGCTACATGGATGCCACCCTTGATGTTGCCAAGCGCAACAAAGATGTGGTCTTCATGCACTGCTCCGGTTACAAGTCCGCCGAGAACGTCGGCAACTACTTCGGCCGCATGTACGAGCCCCGTTACCTCTCGGGCATCGTCGCCGGCAAGATGACCAAAAAGAACGTGATCGGCTACGTCGCCGCCTTCCCGATCCCCGAAGTGATCCGCGGCATCAACGCCTTCACCCTCGGCGTGCGCAGCGTCAACCCGGCCGCACAGGTGCGCGTCGTCTGGACCCAGACCTGGTTCGATCCGGGCGTCGAGCGCGATGCCGCTGACAGCCTGCTCGATGTCGGGGCCGACGTACTGACCATGCACCAGGACGCACCGGCGACCCTGCAGGCGGCCGAAGCCCGTGGTGCCTACGTGATCGGCTACAACTCGGATATGCGCTCATTTGCCCCGAAATCCTTCCTCACCGCCCCCGTTTGGAACTGGGGCCCGCTCTACACCAAGATCGCCCAGGAAGTCCATGACGGCACCTGGAAGTCCGAGTCCATCTGGTGGGGCATGCAGCATGACCTGGTCAAGCTGGCGCCGATCAGCGACAAGGTCCCGGCCGCAGTCAAGCAGTTGGTCGAGGAGAAAACCGCGGCCATCAAGGCCGGCAAGCTGCACCCCTTCAGCGGGCCGATCAAAGACCAGGACGGCAAGGTCCAGGTTGCGGCCGGCAGCGCCCCCTCCGATGGGGATCTGCTCGGCATGAGCTACTTCGTCGAAGGCGTCCAGGGGACGATTCCCAAGTAAATCAACGGCTTCATAATCAGGGGCACGCGCGAACCCAATAGCGCGTGCCCTTTTTTGATGGCGATGACCACTCTGCTGCAAACCAGACATATCCGCAAAACATTCCCCGGTGTCGTTGCTCTGGACGATGTCTCACTGTCCATCGCTCCGGGAGAAATCCACACCCTGCTCGGTGAGAACGGTGCCGGGAAAAGCACCCTGATGAACGTGCTGACCGGCCTGTACCGGCCGGACCGCGGCGAGATTCTGTTCGATGGCGTACCGGTCCAGTTCAGCAGCCCCGGCGACTCCCTGGCCATGGGGATCGGCATGGTTCATCAGCATTTCATGCTGGTTCCGGCCCACACCGTGTTCGAAAACGTCCTGCTGGCTATCGATGGGGTCCCCAACTTCTTCTCACGCAGGAAATTCCAGCAAAAAGTCCAGAAGATCCTGGATGAGTTTGCTCTCGACCTCGATCTGGACACCCCGGCCTGGAAGCTGTCGATCGGTGCGCAACAGTGGATCGAGCTGATCAAGTTGCTGGTACGCGACTGCCGCCTGCTGATTTTCGATGAACCGACGGCGGTGCTGACGCCCCAGGAGAGCGCGCGCCTGTTCAAGGTTTTGACCCGGCTGCGGGACCAGGGGAAAAGTATTCTTTTCATCTCCCACAAGATGCGCGAGGTCATGGAGATCTCCGACCGGGTCACCGTTCTCAAGAAGGGGCGCAGCCTGGTCACCCTCCCCCGGGGTGAATATGACGAGAACAAGCTGGCTTCGCTGATGATCGGCGAGGACCAGATTCCCATGTGGATAAAGCCCGCCTGCAAGTACGAGGAACTGGCGCTGGAGATCAAGAACCTGTCGGTGCGCAACGACCGCGGCCTCGCCGACCTTGACAATTTCACCATGAAGTTGTATCGCGGCCAGATCCTCGGCGTCGCCGGCGTCGCCGGCAACGGCCAGAAGGCTCTGGCCGAGGTTCTGACGGGGCTCAAGGAAGCAACAAGCGGCCGGATCCTGGCTGGCGACCGCGACATCACCGACAGTACGGCAAAGAGTTCCTACATCGCCGGCATCGCCCACATCCCGGAAGACCGCAAGACCATCGGGATTGCTCCCGACATGACGGTTGGCGACAACCTGATCATGAAGAATTTCAACTCACGGGCCTTTCGCCGCTGGATTTTCCAGGACCGCGCCGCGATCCGCAGGAACGCTGTCGCCAAGATTGACCAGTTCGCCATCAAGGCCGGGCCGGACGGCAACCCGATTCGCTACCTTTCGGGCGGCAATATCCAGAAAGTCATCATCGCCCGCGAGCTGTCTGAAAAGCCCTCGGTACTGGTCGCCCTCTACCCGACGCGCGGTCTCGATATCGGCAGCGCCGAGTACGTGCACAAAGTCATCATCGATGGGGCGAACCAGGGGATGAGCACCATCCTGATCTCCGAAGATCTCGACGAATTGCTCAAGCTCTCGGACCAGATCGTCGTCATGTTCCGTGGCCGCCTGGTCGGATGCGTTGATCCCCAGACAACCACCCGTGAAGAGATCGGGCTCCTGATGAGCGGCGAGGTGCAAAAATGAAACTGGTCGCGGAAAAACGCGAGCTCTCATCACGGCTGTTCCGCATCAGCGCTCCGGTGATCTCGATATTCGTGGCCCTGTTCGTGGCCGGCTTCCTGCTGCTCGCCGCCGGTGTCAACCCACTGCAGGCATATCTTGAAATCTTCCAGGAGTCCCTGGGTTCGATCTACGGCCTCTCGGAAACCCTGGTCAAGACAACCCCGCTGATCTTCGCCAGCCTCGGGGTCTCGCTGGCGTTTCGCATGCAGATCTGGAACATCGGCGCCGAAGGCCAGATTTACATGGGCGCCTGCGGTGCCACCGCCGTCGCGCTCTTCTCGGGGATCGAGAGCCACCTGCTGATGATCACCGCCATGTTCCTTACGGCCTTCCTGGTCGGCGGCCTGTGGGCCGGAGTGGCCGGAGCCTTGCGTGCCGTCTGGCGGGTCAACGAAGTCATCGTCACCCTGCTGATGAACTACATCGCCATCCTCGGTGTCGACTACCTGATCTACGGCCCCTGGAAGGATCCAAAGGGGTTCAACTTCCCCCTGACCGCCCAATTCAGCGACGCCGCCCGCCTGACGGAATACTTCGACACCCGCCTGCACAGCGGGTTTTTCCTGGCACTGTTCTGCGCCCTGGTCCTCTACCTGTTCATGGAGCGCACCGTCTGGGGGTACGAGATCAAGGTGATCGGCAGCAACCCGAAGGCGGCTCGCTACGCCGGGATGCGCACCGGCCTGGCGATTTTTGCCGTACTTTTTTTGAGCGGCGCCATCGCCGGGATCGCCGGCTTCAGCGAAGTTGCCGGCCTGCAGCACCGCCTGCAGCACGGGATCTCGCCCGGGTACGGCTATACGGCGATCATCATCGCCTGGCTGGCCAAGCGCAGCGCCCTCGGCGTCGTGATCGTCTCCTTCCTGATGGGCGTCCTCCTGGTCGGCGGTGACAGCCTGCAGCTCTCGTGGCAGCTCCCGGTGGCCTTTGCCTACGCCTTCCAGGGGCTGATCCTGTTTTTCCTGCTGGCCTCGGAGTTCTTTATTCACAACCGGGTCCGGCTGATCAGAGGAGAACGCCATGCTTGAGATCCTGCTCGATGCCACGGTGCGGGCCGGCACGCCGATCCTCTTCGCCACCCTGGGGGCCATCATCAACGAACGTGCCGGGATCATCAATCTCGGCATCGAAGGGCTCATGCTGATCGGTGCCCTGGCCGGCTTTGCCGGCACCCAGGCGAGCGGATCGCTGCTGGTCGGCGTGCTGGCGGCATTCGGCGCCGCCCTGCTGGCCGGCAGCGTGCACGGCTTCATCACCGTGCAGTTGCGCGGCAACCAGATCGTCAGCGGCCTGGCCCTGACCATGTTCGGCATCGGCACCACGGCCCTGTTCGGGCGCAGCATGGTCGGACTGACCATCGAGGGCTTCGAACGTATCGCCATTCCAGGCCTGAGCCGGCTGCCGGTGGTCGGAAAACCGTTTTTCAACCAGGACCTGCTGATCTATTTCAGTTTCCTTCTGGTGGTAGCGATCGCCTTCTTCTTCTACCGCACCCGCTGGGGGTTGGCTCTGCGCACGGTGGGCGAAAATCCGGCGGCGGCGGACACCTGCGGCGTCCCGGTCACCCTTACCCGCTTTCTGGCCGTGACCGTCGGTTCGGGGATCGTTGGTATCGGTGGCGCCTACCTGAGCCTCGCCACTACGCCGATGTGGATCGAGAACATGACTGCCGGCCGAGGCTGGATCGCCGTGGCCCTGGTCATCTTCGCTTCCTGGTCGAGCTACCGGGCCCTGGCCGGCGCCTACCTGTTTGGCGGCATTACCGCCATGCAGCTGCGCTTCCAGGCCATGGGCACCACGATCAGTGCTCACATCCTGCAGATGCTCCCCTACTTCTTCACCATCCTGGTCCTGGCCATCTCGACCATCCGGCTGCAAAAAGGCGCGTCCCAGCAGCCGGAAGGCCTTGGCCAGCCCTACGATCGCGAGGATCGCAAATGAACCAGGTCGCCGTCGAGCTGCGTGAACGGATCGCGCGGGAAGGCTCAGTTAACGGCCGGATCATCAAGGTGGACCGGTTTCTCAACCACATGGTCGACCCCCTGCTGATCGATCGACTCGCCGCCGAACTGGCCGGGCGCTTTGCACGGCAGAGGATCGACAAGATCATCACCGCGGAGAGCAGCGGGATCATGATCGCACAGGCCCTGGCCAGACAGCTCGGGGTCCCCTTCGTCTACGCCAAGAAGAAGCGCCCCCTGACCATGGGGGAGTTTTACGCCGCGTCGAGCTTTTCCTTCACCAAGCAGGAGTCGACCACGCTGTATGTGTCTCAGGAGGTTTTGCTGGCAGGAGAGAGGGTGCTCTTTGCCGACGATTTCTTCGCCGTCGGCTCCACCCACAAGGCGATCGAGCAGATCATCGAACAGGCGGGAGCAACTCTGGTCGGCGCCGCAGTGATCATCAACAAGTCGGAACGACGAGACATCGAGGCGATCCTCACCCTTGAGGAGCTCATGGGTTAGATCCAGGGGCTGGAGGCTGTAGTTTTGCTTTCCCCACGCCTAGCTCCCAGCCCGGGGTTCTGACACCGCGCACCTCGCCACGATCTAGATCTTCAAACTTCTATGTTCTGTATTCTGTCTCCTGTATTCTGTATTCTGAGTTTCAGATTTCTGCCCCGGATTGGAGCGTTTCATGTCCTCAACAACCCTGTTTCTTCTCATGGCACTGCTGGCCGGCATCTCGGTGCCGACCCAGGCCGGCATCAATGCGCAACTCGGCCTCTGGACCCGTTCACCGGTCCTGGCGGCAACGATCTCCTTTGCCGTCGGCACCCTGACCCTGATCATCTACACTCTCGTCGCCCGCATCCCCATGCCCAGCCTGGCCAACGCCGGCAACCACCCCTGGTGGGTGTGGATCGGCGGTGCCCTCGGGGCTTTTTTCGTCACCGCCACCATCATCCTCGTTCCCAAGCTCGGTGCGACCACCATGGTCACCCTGGTGCTGGCCGGGCAGATGTTCGCCTCCCTGCTGCTCGACCACTTCGGTGGCCTCGGTTACCCGGTGCACCCGATCAGCCTCGGCCGCATCGCCGGCGTGCTGCTGGTCTGTGGCGGCGTCTGGTTGATCAGGGCGTACTGAACGGGAGGGCAAAATCGCTCATCCCGGGAAGTCGACCGCCGTGCCACGCTTGGCAGGCGCCGCCCTTCAACTGGCAGACAGTAGAAAAATCGGCCAGTGACAGGTAGACTGTCAAAAGGCTTAAACAACCTTCGACCCTCTGACGTGTCGAGCAAAAGAACCTGCCCCCAGGGCCCCTTATGCATCAGACCAAAATGACCGACCCCATCCTGATCGTCGAAGACGATCGCAATACCGCCGCCCTGATTGCCACCTACCTGGAGCGTGAAGGGTTCACCACACAGATCGTTCATGACGGGGCCAGGGCACTGGCCATCGCCCGCCTGCAGATGCCGGGGTTCGTCATCCTCGATATCATGCTGCCGCAGGTCGATGGCTGGGAGATCTGCCGTGAACTGCGCAAACTTTCTGCCGACCTGCCGATCCTGATGCTGACCGCGCGCGAGGAGGAGATCGACCGGGTGCTCGGCCTCTCCCTCGGCTCCGACGACTACGTGGTCAAACCGTTCAGCCCACGGGAACTGGTGGAGCGCGTCAAGGCGATCCTGCGCCGCACCACGCGCCGGGCATCACCGGACAGTCTGCTCAGCCACGGGGATCTGAGCCTCGACACCGAGAAGCGCCGGGTGACCCTCGCCGGCCAGTCCGTGGAACTGACCGCTGTGGAGTACAAGCTGCTGCAGGCCTTGATGAGGGCCCCGGGCAGAGCCTTCTCGCGCGACGACCTGCTCAGCCACGTCTACGAGCAGGGCGAGTCCGTCATTGACCGGGTGGTCGACGTGCACATCGGCCACTTGCGCCAGAAGCTCGGCGACGACCCGGCCGCGCCGCGCTTCATCGAGACCGTGCGCGGCTACGGCTACCGTTTTGCCGACAAGGAGCAGGGATGACCCGCCGTCTGCGCCTGCACTGGAAGCTGATGCTGGCCACCACCGTGCCGGTCATCGCCGTGATCGTCGGCATCATCTGGCTGGCCTTCGACCAACTGGCCGCCGACTACTTCATGGTCCTGATGGACAAGTACATGGTTTCGCCCACCGACACCCACCGGGCCTTCCTGACCGCGGTGCACCGCTATCTGCTCTGGGCCAGCCTGATCGCGCTGCTCCTCGCCTTCCTGCTCAGCTACCTGCTGACCCGCCGAGTCCTGCGACCGCTCTCGCAGATGATCCTGGCCAGCCGCCAGATTGCCGCCGGGAATTTCGCGGCACGGGTCGAGGTCACCCCCGGCGATGAAATCGGCGAGCTCGGCACCGCCTTCAACCGCATGGGCGACAGCCTGGAGCAGCTCGAGCGGCTGCGCAAAACCATGGTCGCCGACGTCGCCCACGAACTGCGCACCCCGCTGACCAACCTGCGCGGCTACCTGGAGGGGTTGAGCGACGGGGTCATCCCGCCGGACAAGCAGACTCTCGACATGCTGCAGCAGGAGAACCTGCGCCTGGTCAGTCTGGTGGAAGATCTCGGCCAGCTGGCTCGCGCCGATGCCGCCCTCGCCTACCTCGAACGCCAGACGGTCGACCTGCAGGCCTGCATCAGCGAGATCCTCACCCTCTACCGGATGAATTTTGAGGAGAAGCAGATCGACGTGCAGACCCGGACCATCGAACAGCTCCTGGTACAGGCTGATCGCGACAAGCTGCTGCAGGCAATCCGCAACCTGGTGGAGAACTGCTGGAAATACACCCCCGCCGGGGGCGAGGTCGAGATCTCCTGCACGCGAACCGTCGCTGGCGTCCGGGCCGACTTCATCAACAGCGGGCCCGGCGTTCCTGAGCAGGACATCCCCTTCATCTTCGAGCGCTTCTTTCGGTCCGATCCGTCGCGTTCGCGGGAGGTCGGCGGCGCCGGCATCGGCCTGGCCATCGTCAAACAGCTGATCGAGGCCCACGGCGGGCGGGTCGGGGCCGAGAGCGCGCCGGGCTTAACCCGCGTCTGGTTCGAACTGCCGGCCTGAAAGAACCGGGCACATCTTCTGGAGGGAAGGGCTGGCGGACCTGGCGATAAAATCTTTATCAAATCTTTACCGAACCTTGCTCACCTATTCACAACCGTCTGATATCGTCCTGTCACCTGGCAAACCCCAACGTGAAAGGACCACCGCCATGAAAACGTCCCTTCTCATATCAGTAATTTTTCTGACCGGCCTGCTGCGAACGGCCGGTGCCGCGACCGAGATGCCGGCCGACATGGCAAAGGCGACCTTCGCCGTACACTGCTACGATGTCGGCGCCAATGCTCTCGCCGGCAAGCCTGGGGTCATCTCTGTGGAGCGCGGCTGGAGTGGCGCCCGGGAAGTCGACCGGGTCGTCTACAACCCCCGTGAGGTCTCTCTCAGGCAAATCGAAACCTGGCTCAAGGAGTCCGACACTTACGTCAGCACCCTGGAGGCCGAGGCCGACACCATGCCAGCAAAGAAAATGTTACAATGAGAGTGTTTCAATAGGAAAAGCGTCAATACGTCGCTCAGGCAAGCCTGCGGAGAGACGACGCTACTCAAGTCAAGGAGACCAGGATGGAGAAGAATAACGCGATGACGGCCAGGGCCATCTTCGCCGGAGGGTGCTTCTGGTGCATGGACCCCCCCTTCGCAAAACTCGACGGGGTCCGGACCGTCGTTTCCGGCTATATCGGCGGACACGGTGAGAATCCCACTTACCAGGAGGTGTGCACCGGGGCAACCGGCCATGCCGAAGCGATCGAGATCACCTATGGTCCAGGCATCATCAGCTATGAACAGCTGCTCGAGGTGTTCTGGATGAATATTGACCCCACCGACGAAAGCGGCCAGTTCGTCGATCGCGGCAGCCAGTACCGCTCCGGGATCTTCTACCTCGACCAGGAGCAGAAGCGGCTCGCCGAGGCGTCCAGGGACCGGCTGGCCGAATCCGGCCGTTTCAGCAGGCCAATCGTCACCGAGATCGTCGCTGCCACTCAGTTCTATCCGGCGGAAGGCTACCACCAGGGCTACTGCAGGACAAACCCGGTGGACTACAACCTCTACAGGTACAGCTCGGGGCGCGACCAGTTCCTGGGAAAGGCCTGGGGGAAGCGGGAAAAATAAAATGGCCCCGGCAGGAGCCAACATTTCCACAGCGGGTCATTGGCAGGAGGCTCTCTTGCGGTATAGTTCGTAAAACGAAAGGAGCTTGTGATGAAACGGATGATTCGTGCCGGCGCCGTGGTTGCGGCGACCCTGCTGGCGTCAAAGGCCGCCGCCCTGCAGATCGGCGATGCGGCGCCAGCCTTTTCCGCACCCTCCACCAGGGGCGAGATCGAGCTCAGCCGTGCACTCGAGAAGGGGCCGGTGATCCTGGCCCTCTACTACGCCGATTTCACCTCTGGATGAACCAGCGAGATGCAGGCTTTTCAAGACGACTTCGTGCGTTTTGCAGAGCTCAACGCCCAGGTGCTGGGCGTCAGTTCCGACTCGCTGGAAACCCACCGGGAATTCGCCGTCAAGCTGGGCCTGAACTTTCCACTGGTTGCTGATGACGGCACGATCCGCAAGATGTATGGCGGTGGCCGGATGACTTATCTCATCGACCAAACCGGCATCATTCGCTATGTGCACAAGGGGATGCCGGACAACACCCGGCTGATTAAGGAGATTGACAACCTTCAGTCGCATTGACCGACCGGGGACCGCGGAGAGCCGCCATTAAACAAGGGCTGGGAGCCAGAGGTCATAATAGAATAAAAAGGCCTCAGCACATGAGCCGTGCTGAGGCCTTTCTTTAAATGGCGCGCCACGAGAGATTCGAACTCCCGGCCTTCTGATCCGTAGTCAGACGCTCTATCCAGCTGAGCTAGTGGCGCAAAGGAAAAGGGTTTATCGCTTAAAGCTAACCCAAAGTCAAGTTTTTTCAAGTCCGGCTTGGAAACTGGCGGAGAGGGGGGGATTCGAACCCCCGGTACAGTTGCCCGTACAACACCTTAGCAGGGTGCCGCCTTCAGCCACTCGGCCACCTCTCCGCTATCCACATATTTTTTGCGAACGCACAGTGTAATGCTGTTGCCCGCGTTTTTCAATCTTTAAAGTGCCTGATCAAGTTGGGGACGTGATGGGCAGGCGGATTTTATATAATCTTTACCAAGTCCAGGGCAAGCATTTTTTACCGGTTCAACAGCGAAAAGCCGGTGACCAAGAGCCAGCGGCGGTCGATTTCAAATTTTCGAGCATATGATATTCTTTGAGCACAGGCGCTGTTCCCGAAAACCACTGCGACCTGGTCGCAACATCATCAGGGAAAGGAGGCAGTATGCCCATAGGAGACCTTGCTCCATCAGTCGAACGGAGGCTGAAAGCGTATCACGAACTGAGCCATCGGGTCGCAGACCTGATGACCAAGGCCCCGCAGAAACCGACCATCACCATCTCCCGCGAGTTCGGCTGCGAAGCGTTCCCGGTCGCTGAAGAGCTGGTCAGGCTGGCAGAGAAGAAAACCGGCGAGCCATGGCTTTTGGTCGACAAGTCGCTTCTGGAGGCCGTCGCCAGGGAACACCATGTCCCGGAAGAGATCATGCGCTCGCTGGGCAGCAAGCCGCGCTGGTTCGATGACATGATGGCGACTTTTTCCACGAACTGGAAAAGCGATGCGGATTACTACCGGCTGCTCTGCGGCCAGGTCGCGATGATCGCCTCTGCGGGCAACGCCATCATCGTCGGGCTGGGGGCGGCACTGATCACCAGGTCTCTACAGAATTGCTTCCATTACCGACTGTTTGCGGATCACGAGTTCAAGGTCAAATCAATCTCCCGTCGCCTCAAGATGCCCATGCAGGATGCGGAAATCGTCGTACTGGACCAGCAGAAGGAGCGGGACCGGGTCCTGCGCAAACTGCTCAATTCCGATCAGCACGAACCTCTGCTGTATCACGCGATCTTTAACAACGGCAGAATCAGGAGCCGACAGATCGCCAGGCTGATCCTTGACCATGCCCTGGCCGGCAGCCATTGAACCGGTCAGTGGGGCGCGGCAGACCTTAAAAAGAAAGAGGCTCCTCGAAGAAAGCAGTCCGGAACCAGCGGTGAAGATTCGCAGCTGAACCGTCTCCCGACGGTCCGGTCAAACATGTCCCATGCAGCGACTGATGAGAGTCCCGCCTGCGACCGGGGGAACCCGTTATGTTGAGCCTGTTCAGGTCTATTTTTAAAGGCAACGAGACCAGCGGACGCTACCCGAAGAGGCTGGTGGACGAGGCCATTGAGCGGGCGGTAGACAGCACCGACCCGTGGCTGCGGGGACTCTCCGGCTACCGCAGGGAGCTGCGTCCCGCCGTCCTGACGGCCATCGACCACGTGGTGACCCTGGTCGATGGCCTGGCCCCAGTGCGGCCAGCGACCCGCGACGGCTACGCCCACGACCCCTTGCTGCAGGCGATGTTCCTCTCCTCCGGACAGATGATGCAGCTGCTGCATGAACTGCTGCAGGCGCATGCGGTGGTGGGTGGTGCAGCCTGCGCGTTGCTGATGATGGACCTGGAGCAGCGCGGCATCTTCGGCGCCGACCTGCACGGCGACACCCTGGTCCGCGACGTCCCCCAGGTGACCGTGAGTTTTGCCAACCACCGCCTGCTCGACCCCTGTAAAACCGAGAGCAAGACGCGACGTCTGCTCAAGCGAAGGGCTTTCGACCACCTGCTGAGCCTGGCCCTGCACAGGATGGCGACCACCAAGAAGATCCGCAAGGACCTCGACAACCGGCACGCACTGCTCCAGGCCAAGCTCGATATTCTGCGGAGCGGCAACTGGGGCTTCGACCCCGGCACGCCCCAGCCCCCGGACATGCTCGCCGATCTGGAAAAACAGCTGGCCGACAACGAGGCGCAGCTGCAGCGGGTCGGCACCGACGACCGCTCACTGGAGGTCGCCATGCAGTTGCTGATCGATGTGCTCGGCCGGCCGCAGCAACATCTGTGGGCGGATCATAAACTTCTGGCGGTCGATCGCATGGGGATCAAGCACGCCACCGCGGGCGACGCGGCCCCCGAACTGCAGTTGGAAGAGCTGCACGACACCGAGGGGCACAGCGTTGTGGTGACCCTGGTTACGATTGAGCCCTGAAACCCCCTTGATCCGCCCGGGTCACGACACTCTCGGTGCAAAAGCCAAGGGTTTGCCCTCACGCCCTGTTGTCCTCTCCCGGCATCCCGTAACCTGAACAGCAAAAAGCCCTCTTAACAACGAGGGCTTTTGTCTGTCACCGGCTGTTGCCAGTCGCTAAATTGGCGGAGGAGGTAGGATTCGAACCCACGGAACTTTCGTTCAACGGTTTTCAAGACCGCCGCCTTAAGCCACTCGGCCACTCCTCCGTGCTGATACTATTTATACGAACCGGAGGTTCGCATCAACCGATTTTTTCCAAACCGCCCATGTAGGAACGTAACACCTCCGGAATGACCACCGAGCCGTCGGCCTGCTGATAGTTCTCCAGCACCGCGACCAGGGTTCGGCCGACCGCCAGCCCCGAGCCGTTCAGGGTGTGCACGAATTCCGGCTTGCTGCCGGCTTCGCGGCGGAAGCGGATGCCGGCGCGGCGCGCCTGGAAATCGCGGAAGTTCGAGCAGGACGAGATCTCACGGTAGGCCTGCTGGGCCGGCAGCCAGACTTCGATGTCGAAGGTGCGGGCTGCGGAGAAGCCGAGGTCGGCAGTACAGAGATCGACCACCCGGTAGGGGAGCCCCAGCGCCTGCAGAATCCCCTCGGCGTCGGCGAGCAGCCGATCCAGTTCGATCTCGGAGTCTTCCGGGCGGGTGAACTTGACCAGTTCGACCTTGTTGAACTGGTGCTGGCGAATCAGGCCGCGCGTGTCGCGGCCATGGGCCCCGGCCTCCTTGCGGAAACAGGGCGTATAGGCCGTGTAGCAGACCGGCAGCATGGCGCCGTCGAGAATCTCGTCGCGGAAGATATTGGTCACCGGCACCTCGGCGGTCGGGATCAGGAAGAAGTCCGGGTCGTCGAGATGAAACAGGTCGGCTTCGAATTTCGGCAGCTGGCCGGTGCCGGTCATAGTATCGCGGTTGACCAGGAAAGGCGGCAGCACTTCGGTGTACCGGTCTCCCCGGGTGTGGGTATCGAGCATGAAATTGATCAGGGCGCGCTCGAGCCGTGCGCCGGCCCCCTTGGCGAGGGCAAAGCGGGCTCCGGCGATCTTGGTGGCCCGTTCGAAATCGATGATGTCGAGGGCTTCGCCCAAGTCCCAGTGCGCCTGCGGCGCGAAGTCGAGCCGGGGCGGGGTCCCCCAGGTGTGGATCTCGGGATTATCCGCCTCCGATTGGCCGACCGGGCAGACGGCATCGGGGAGGTTCGGCAGGGTCAGCAGCAGCCCCTTGAGGCGCTCTTCAGCCTCGCGCAGCTCCTCGTCGAGGTCCTTGATGCGCGCCGAGACATCCTTCATGCGCATGATTTCACCCTGGACCTGGCTCTTGTCCTTGGTCCGGCCGATCAGGGCCGAAACCTGGTTGCGCTCGGCCTTGAGGCTCTCCGCCTCGCTGAGCAGGACGCGCCGGCGGTCATCCAGGGCGCGGAAGGCTCCGAGGTCGACGGCCCCACCACGGGTGGCCAGGCGCCGTTCGACTTCATCCAGGTTGTCACGCAGAAATTTGAGATCGAGCATCAGGGGTCCTTCTTCCATGCAAAGCGGTCAGGCTGGCTGTTCTAGCACTTTCGGCGGGACAGGTCAAGACTCCGCGTCATCGCTGCGCTGGCCGCGCACCCACCAGTCGGCATCGTCGTCGAACCACCAGCGGGTCGAGTCGGTCTCCCAGATGGTTTCCGCCAGGGTCCTGGCCGCCTCGGTCTGCAGGCGCTTGAGGGTCGTCGGGTACCACTCGTCGGCGTAACGGTTGCCGAGGTCCTTGTATTCCTTGAGCGCCAGGATCATCTCCAGCTGGTCGGCATCGTGGGCAATGCGCGCTTCGCGGGTCTCCCGGGCCAGGAACTCGTACTGCAGGCCGCGATAGTCGTCACCGAAGGGAAGGGTGCGGGCGAGATCCTCTACCGCCCGGCGCTCGTCGACCTTGACGTATTTCTTGTTGACGTAGTTGAGATCACCGGTGCGCGCTTCGGGGATGTCGTGAAACAGGCACAGCAGCACCACTCGTCCGGCATCAGCCTCGGCGTCGAGCTGGGCCAGGGTGTAGCCGATCAGGCTGGTGCGGAAGATGTGCTCGGCGACCGATTCGGCGCCGGAGCCCAGAAACTGGAATCCGGTACGCGGCGTGCGCTTGAGCATGCCGGCTTCGAAGAGAAAATTGGCAATGTTCTTCATGGGAAACCCTTTTACACAGAGACCTGGAGACACAGCTCAGTTTTAACGCAAAGCCGCCGGAGACGTAAAGATTATTCGGGGCGCGGGGCGAGCGCTGAAATGGTCTGACGATCCCGAAAAGGAGGATCCACTGGTTTGTCCTGAGGGTTGCGACTTTCGCGGCCCTGGTTCCTCGTCCCCCGCGCCAACCCTATCCTAGCCGAATCATTGCCACCCCGCAGAGGATCAGCAGGGTCGCGATGAAGCGGATGCGGCCGCAGGACTCGCCGAGGAAGAGGACGCCGATCAGCACGCCGATCAGTAGGCTGACCTGGCGCACCGGCACGGCATAGCTCATCGGCGCCAGCTTCAGACCGTAACGAAAACTGAGAAAGGAGGCCATGAGGACCGGCCCCGAGACCAGCACCAGGGGACGGCTGTTGCGGAACTCAGCCATGATCCGCCCATGGAAATGGGGCCGCATGACGTTCAGGGTCATGAACAGCACCATGAAGGCGACCAGCAGGAAAGTGAAGTGGAAGGGCGGGTAGATCATCACGCCGGTCTTGTCGATCACCGCGCCAATCGAGTAGATAAATCCGGCGGCCAAAGCCGCCATGACCGCCGGATCGCGCAGGTTGCGAAAGGGCCGCACCACCTCGCTCCAGGCCAGGGCCCGCAGCTGGATCGAGTAGGCGCCGAACAGGATCAGGCCGATCCCGGCCACGCCCGGAGCGGACACTTTTTCCGCGAGCAGCAGCACCCCCCAGATCGGCACCCAGAACATCGCCGTCTGCGCCAGCGGATAAATCATCGACAGGTCGCCAGTCCGGTAAGCGCGGCCGGCGAACAAATGATAGAGCATGAAGCAGACGGCACCGACCACCGCCAGCCCGACGACGCGCAAGGAGAGCGGCGGGAAGGGCCCGGCCAGCGGCAGGGCCAGCAGCATCAGGCTGCCGGAACTGGCGAACATCCACCAGATGAAAACGGTCTTGTCCCGGCTGCGCTTGACCAGCAGGTTCCAGAGTGCGTGCATCAAAGCGGAAAAGAGAATCAGGCTAAAGGCGAGGGTCGACATGCCTGTTATATTAGTGAAGTGTAAAATTTAGCGATACTGAATTTTTTTGAAGCGTTTAAACCGCACTCCGAGGCATTGACAGCCGCGCTGCTATTGGTATGCTGATTAAATTCAAACTATTAATGATTTCATAGAGATACATTCAACGAAACGCTTTCGGCCACACCGGCCCCGACCTGCCCTCGGCAGAACCCGCAAGGAGTGAGCACCATGTCAGCCACCCGCATCGAACAAGACTCCATGGGCACCATGACCGTGCCCGCCGAAGCCCTCTACGGAGCCCAGACCGCACGGGCCCGCGACAATTTTGCGATCTCGGGGATCGGCTTTCCCCGACCCTTCCTGCGCGCCCTCGGCATGGTCAAGGAACATGCCGCCCAGGTCAACCGGGAGCTCGGCCTGATCGACGAGCGCGCCGCCCTGGCGATCATGGACGCCGCTGAAGAGGTGATCGTCGGCGATCTGGACGACCACTTCCCCCTCGACATCTTCCAGACCGGCTCCGGAACCAGCACCAACATGAACGCCAACGAGGTGATCGCCAATCGGGCCTGCCAGTTGCTCGGCGAACCCCTCGGCAGCCGGGCCGTGCATCCCAACGACCACGTCAACTACGGCCAATCGAGCAACGACGTCATCCCCACCGTCATGCACCTGGCCGCCGCCATCGAAATCAACGAACTCCTGCTGCCGGCCCTCGGGGCCCTGAGCAAGGCCCTCGGTGAGAAGGCCCGCGAGTTCGATGATATCGTCACCATCGCCCGCACCCACCTGCAGGATGCCACGCCGATCCGCCTCGGCCAGGTGTTCGGCGGCTACTTCCGCCAGGTCACCCTGGTCGCCGGCGAGCTGGAACGCGCCGCCGACGGCCTGTGCGAACTCCCTCTCGGCGGCACGGCGGTGGGCACCGGCCTCAACACCCACCCGGAGTTTGCCCAGAGGGTGATTGCCGGGCTGACCGAGGCGACCGGGCTGCCGCTGCGCGAAGCCAAGGATCACTTTGCCGCCCAGGCCGGTAAGGAGCAGGCGGTCGCCGCCAGCGGAGCGCTCAAGACCACGGCCGTTGCGCTGTTCAAGATCGCCAACGATATTCGCTTCCTGGCCAGCGGGCCGCGCTGCGGCCTCGGTGAACTGCAATTACCGGCCGTCCAGCCGGGCAGTTCGATCATGCCCGGCAAGGTCAACCCGGTCATGGCGGAAAGCCTGATGCAGGTCTGCGCCCAGGTGATCGGCAACGACGCCACCATCACCCTCGCCGGACTCTCCGGAAACTTCGAGCTCAACGTCATGATGCCGGTCATGGCCCACAACCTGTTGCAGTCGATCGAGTTGCTGGCCAATGCCGTCGAGCAGTTCAACGAACGCTGCCTGCAGGGCCTCACCGCGGACCGCAAGCGCTGCGAGGGACTGATCGAGGAAAGCCTGGCCATGTGCACCGCCCTGGC
>JAHEDT010000008.1:37647-81474 GCA_024641085.1 Geobacteraceae bacterium
TCGAGTTGCTGGCCAATGCCGTCGAGCAGTTCAACGAACGCTGCCTGCAGGGCCTCACCGCGGACCGCAAGCGCTGCGAGGGACTGATCGAGGAAAGCCTGGCCATGTGCACCGCCCTGGCGCCGGTGATCGGCTACGACCGCGCCGCAGCCATCGCCAAGCAGGCCCATGCCACCGGCCGGACGGTGCGCGAGATAGCGATGACGGAGCAAGTCCTGCCCGAGGAGGAGCTGAACCGGCTGCTCGACCCGCGACCGATGACAGAGGCGGGGATCCCTGGGAAAACCCGGTGATTCTGGGGCTGGGGCTGGAGCTGGAGGCGATATATTTGACTCTAGAATAATGTCGACTGTTTTGTATCAATCTACAGCCGATCAAGCCCTTGAACTGGTTCTTTCACGCCGCGCGCTATTCGCTTCTCTGCGTACCGCAATTCCAGCAGGCGCCGAACTGGCCCTCCAGCGTCTCACCGCATGACGGGCAGGTCCAGGAGAGTCCGCCCGCCTCGTTCTTGAGCCAGCTGTCGAGCAGCAGCCTGGCCCGCGGCCAGACCTCGTCGTCAACCAGCCAGAGCTCGGGGAGGCACTCGAGGAAGGGAATCTCGCCGAGGGCGGCAAACAGCTGTTCGTTGCGGATCAGGCAGACGATGCCCTCCCGCTCCAGCAGCTCTTTGATGAGTCCGGCTTCGGCACGATCGGCGAGGGTGAAGGTATGCAGTTTCTTCATCGTCAGGTGCGGCGGAGCGCTCAGCCGAGGATGGCCAGCAAGGCGGCTCCCAACTCCCTTTTCTGCCAGTTTTTCAGACCGACGACCGTGTCCAGGGCAGCGGTCGTCCGCGGGTTGACCTGGGCGAGGGCGTCCAGGGCAGCGTTGTTGATCAGCACGCCGGGTTCAAGGGCATAGGCAGAGGCCGCTTCCTGCCGCCATTGCTTGAGCGCCTTGAGCCGATCTTCGCATTCCGGATCCTTTGCGCGGCGCAGCTGGCGCGGGAATTTGGGCAGCTTTTCATCGGAGATCGCCAGGCCGTCACCGACCGCGCTGAGCAGGGCGTCGCCATACCGGTCGACCAGGCGCGGCGGCAGGCCCTCGATGCCGCGCAGGCCATTTTTATCCTGCGGCTTGCGCTGGGCCAGCTCCTGCAGCTGCTTGCTGCCAAGGATCTTGTAGACCGGCCGGTTCAGGCGGGCACCCTCCTGCTCGCGCCACTGCAGCAGCATCTCGAGGACCCCGAGATCGCGGCGGGGCAGGGCTCCGGCGCCCTTGAAACGCAGGCAGAGCGGCCCGTCGTTTTCGGCAAAACGCACGTCTTCCATCAGGGTAAACTCTTCCTCTGCCCAGCTCATGCGGCCCAAGCTGGTCAGGCGCTCTTCGAAGAGCGCCACCAGGCGATGCAGGTGGCGGGTGTCCTCGGCGGCGTAGCGGACCATGTCGTCGGACAGCGGCCGCTGCGACCAGTCGGCGCGCTGGAATTTCTTGTCGAGTTCCACGGCAAAATACTTGCGCAGCAGGTCGGCCAGGCCGATACGTTCCTCGCCGAGCAGCTGGGCGCTGATCATGGTGTCAAACAGGCCATGGACACTCAGGTCGAAATCGCGCTTCAGGCTGCGCAGGTCGTAATCCGCGGCATGAAAAATCTTGCGGATCGAGGGGTCGGCCAGGAGAGGGCGTAGCGGGCCGAGACCGGACACGGCCAGGGGATCGATCAGCACCGTCCGCCGCAGTGTCGAAACCTGGAGCAGGCAGACTTTCTCCTGGTAGTTGTGCATCGAGTCGGCTTCCAGGTCGACGGCGATAGACGTCTCGACAGCCAACTGCCCGGCCAGCTCGGCCAGCTGGGCATCGGTCGTCAGTATTTCAATTTTTTTCATGCGACTTCAGTTTCTTCCCGGATTGGGGGATTGGTTTTAGTTGAAATTATAGTCTTCCCTGTGGCCCTGCGAACTATCTATGAAGTCAAGATCCAGCGCCACAGAGAAATCTGATTACACCTGGGATTGAAACTCATCTAAGACTTTACTGTGCGTCATGCTGCCACCAGGCACTAAATTTGTGAAATGTGTAGACGCGACCCCTAAGACTCGTCTTGCGCTTTTTCGCACGTCGCGCCACACGCCCCGCGCTGCTAAACCATCTCCTGCAGGAAGTTGAAGGTCGAGGCCTCCGACAGCCTGGCATCCTGCGAGTAGGCCGCCAGGACGCGCCGGACCTCGGCCGAAGCGGCGCCCAGGTGGGCCAAATCGACCACAAAGCGGCGGCAGCCCATGTTGCGCAGCTCGCCGAGGTGGCCAAGCAGGGAGAAGTCCTGCTCCGGGCGGACCACGGTCAGACCGCTGCGGTCATCCACCCGGTAAGCCTCTTCGCGGTCCGACACCACGGGGTGCTCCGGTTTGACCCCGCGCAGCGGGATGCGCGAGGTCATCATCGGCAGATTGGCATAAACGGTCACGGCCAGCGGCAGGTCGAGCTCGCGGCTGAGAATCGCGGTCAGGTTGTCGCGGTCATCTTCGACATAGAGGGTTGCCGCAACAATTCCCAGCTCGCGCCAGGCGGACGCCGCCTGGCTGTTGGTGGTAAAGAGCCGGTAGCCGCTCTCCAGCGCCAGCCGGTCGCGACCGTCGAAGAGCAGGAACTGGCCGAGGTTCTGTAAGCGAAAGCGCTTGAACCCCTGGTCGATCAACCGGTTCACTTCGGCCTGGTACTCCGGCCATTCGGCATCGAAAATCGCCAGAGGCAGATCCCACAAGATGCGCTCCGGGGTCTTCAACGCTGCCCGGGGACCACCTTCGAGCTTGGCGCCGCTGCCCGGGGAGAGCGGCAGGATCAGCTCGTCGACACCCTCCTGCTTGAGCAGGGAAAGGTCGCGAACATTACCCAACCCGACGGCGAGCCGGGGGTGCCCCGCCGGCGGAGCCGTTCCGACCGGCACCAGGTCAGCCATGGCTTCTCGACGATGGTCGGTGCGGGCTTGATGTCGGCGGCCCTCGATCAGGTCGGCCAACTCCTGGTAAAATTCGCGGCGGACGGCATTGAGGCGGCTTAGGGGCAAAACCACGGCCGGCAGCTCGCCGCATTCGAGTCGCCCCAGGGCGATCGGCAGCTGAGCGGTCTTGCCGAACACCTTGACCAGAACCTCGTGGGACAGCGGCCGGTCGGTAGCCGGAAAGGATTCCACCGGGTAAGTCCGGGAGAGGGTCACGCCGTGACAGGTTGCGATCAGGTCGATGCGCTCGGCGGTCGGCATGGCCAGGTGCAGCTCGATGACCGCCTCGCCGGGGATGACGCTCTCGAGGCGCTTGTGGCAGGCCGACTGGCTCAGGTTGAAGGCCTGACCGGCGGACACCTTGTAGATCCGGTCGCCGGTGCGGAAAGCCTTGTCGGGCGGGCAGCCGACCGCCACGCGCTCGCCGCCATTGACCCGGTTGACCGGTTTGCCCTTGAGGCGCAGGTCACGTATCGTGAAAGCCGTGCCCGGTTTGTCGGTGGCCGGCTGAATGCGCAGGCGGTCGCCGAGGTGCAACGGGTCGCGGGGCACCAGGGTGAGCAGGCCGTTCTGGCACCCTTCGACGCTGCCGATCAGCCGGCCGGTGGCGCCATGCACGCCGGGATTGACCATGTCGGTGGGTGCCGGGCCCGGGAGAAAGCCGCGGGTCGGCAGGCGACCGAAGGATTCCTTGAGCAGCTCCTTGGCCGCGGTGATGGCCGCAGGCCGTTCACGATCGGCGGCGTCGAGCACCGTTCGGTAGGCCTGGACGACGTTGGCCACGTACTCGGCGCTTTTCATGCGCCCTTCGATCTTGAAGCTCATCACCCCGGCCGCCACCAGGTCGGGCAGCAGGTCGATCGCCGACAGGTCGTTGGGGGAGAAATAGTAGCCATCCTTGCCCTTGTGGTGATAGCGCCGCCGGCAGGGCTGGGCGCAGCGGCCGCGGTTGCCGCTCATGCCGCCGAGCCAGGACGAGAAGTTGCACTGTCCGGAGAGGGAGAAGCAGTGCGCGCCGTGAATGAAGTGCTCGAGGTCGAGGCTGGTCGCGTGCTTGATTGACGCGATCTCCTCGAGACTCAGCTCGCGGGCGAGGACCGCGCGGGAGAATCCGAGCCGCTCGGCCATGCGCACCCCGGCGGCGTTGTGAATCGTCAGCTGCGTCGAGGCGTGCAGTTCCAGACCGGGGAAGTGACGCCGGGCCAGGCGCCAGACACCCAGGTCCTGGAGGATCACCGCATCGACCCCGATCGCCTCGACCGCCGCCATGACGTCGATCAGGTGGGAGAGTTCCTTCTCCTTGACCAGAGTGTTGAGGGTCAGAAAGACCTTGCGCTGGCGGGCATGGGCGTAGCCGACCATGCGCTCCAGCTCGTCACGATTGACGTTCTTGGCCTTGGCCCGCGCCGAGAACTCCTTGAGACCGACGTAGACCGCATCGGCGCCGAACTCCATGGCGGCGAAGAAGGCCTCGAGGCTGCCGGCGGGGGCGAGGAGTTCCGGTTTTTGTATTGATGGACTAAGCATTATTGTTAGCGTATCAAAAAAAGCGAGTATCTGCCGCGGGGTTTGCAACAGCGGCGAAAGAAAAAGCCGGGGGAACCCCGGCGGAATAATTACGAAGGCACTTTAGCACGTCATACCGCAGGCTGGCAAGCGACACGCGGTTCAGCGCCAGCGCCCGCCGGCCCACTCACACAGGGTGAAGTGTCCTGGCCGGGTGCCGGTAATGGCCAGAGACTGCGTCCCGTCGCGCAGGTAGATCGCCCCGGGGCCTATGACACTGAAGCCGTGCCGGTCGAACTTGATGCAGGGCCTGTCGTTGCACGGGTCGTATGACGGGCTGGCAAAGGAAACGGCGAGCCCAGGCGCACCGATGGCATTGCTGCAGGCTCGCCGGTTTATCCCCGGCACCCAGCCGAAGGAAACCCCTGGCGGCAGGGTTTTCTCCCAGAGCGGCACAACTTCCCCCCCGTCGGCGCCCCCGTCACCGTTACGGTCCTGCCAGGCAGCCGCGGCATAGCTCCCGGCTGCGGTCTCAAAAATCAGGAAGCTGTTCTGCTGCACCAGGGCGCCGCCACTCAAGGCCAGGCTGCCGGACCTCTCTGCCCGCGCCTGCACGGCCTTGAGGTCCTCAAGAAGTTGATGACCGGCCCGCTTAAGCTGCCAGCCCTGCACCAAGTGCAGCCCTCCCCAGGTCGCCATACCAGCCAGGATGCCGACCAGGGCCAGAACCAGCAGCAGTTCGAGCAGGGTAAACCCCCTGGCGCCGCACAGCACACTCGACGGCGCTTCCGTGGCGGGACAGGTTTTGATCAACGCTCCCGCCACGACAGAATCCTCACGGAGCCGGCCGGGCCCGTCAGGCGTCTGGCGCTGCCAAACTGGGTCACTTCGCCGGTCAGGGCCACCGCCACGGCCACTCCCGGGGCAGAGGCCAGCCCGCCCACGACGGCGGCGGCCGCCTCCCGGCTCAGCTCCTCTGTACCTTCGCCATCCAAGGCAACCACCCGACCGGAAGTCGTCTGTGCAGGGGCCCCGGCCAGGGGCGTGTAATCGACCGCCGTGCCGAAGACCAGGCGGCCAGAAATATAGACCAGCGGCGGCTCCCAGACCTTTTCTCCTGCTGCCAGTGCGTAGACCCAGCGCAGGCGACTCTCCTCGGGGCCGATTTCGACCGCGTAAACAGCGTATTGCCGGCTGTCGTCGCTGCCTGCCACACCTCCGGTGCCAAAAATCGCTACCCGGCCATGGACGGCGACCCCGGCACCGATTGGTTCGGCGGAACCGCCCGGCACCTGGTAGACCGGACTCTCGCCATAGGGCTGACCATCGGCCAGAGCAAGAGCCCAGAGTCGACCGACCAGGTCGCCGAAAATCAGCGTGTCGCTCCGGTCGTCACCATCGAGGTCCATCAGCGCGGGAACCGCGGGTGTCGCTCCGGCCACCAGGCCAGAAGCCGCATAGGGTGAACTGAACTGCCAGAGGAGCTCTCCCGTCACCAGTTCCAGAGCAAGGGCGTGAATCCCCGGGGCATTCTCACCGCCAGCGAAGTCCGCCGTCAGGTAAACGCAGTCGGCCTGCTCCGGGAGGTCGCGACAGCGATCGACGGCAATCCCGCGGGTCCGCCCGGCCCCGTCGCCCGGCAACAGCCTCTCCCAGAGCAGCCCAGGGTGGTAGGGATCAGTGATATCCATGACGAACAGGCAGCTCTGCCGGCTCGTGAGCACGGTGCCGGTGACCACCAGCAGGGTATGCCAGCGGCGCAGTCCGTCACCGTCGAGGTCGATGAACTGCTCATGCACCACCGGCGTGCCATCGAGATGCACCACAGGGTCGCCGAGCGGGTCCTCCAGCGGTTGCGCCTTGAGATGCGGCAGGAAGCTGCCGGGCAGAAACGCCCAGAGCTCCCTACCGCCTTCGGGGTCGTCGATCAGATAGTTACCGCCTTCGGTATCCCAGCGGCTGACGAAAAAGGCGTGCAGCATGCCGTCCTCAGCCCCCGCGTAAAGTACGCGGTCGCGGTGGCCGTCCAGGCGGGAGGCCAGGCTGTTCCCGACCAGGACCGGTGAGGAACGGCTGATACTCCAAAGCCGTTGCGGGTCTTCATCATGACCGGCAACCTGTTCCAGAGACCCGCCGCGCCGTCCACGCACGGCGTGTACCAGCACCTCGGCCTCCCCGGGTGAGGCAACATCCAGAACGGACTGCAGGCGCGGCACCTCGTCGGCAGTAAACGGCAGCTGGGCCCCGCCCAGACTGGTCATGATACTGCGATACCGGTTATCACGCCGGATGCTGGCGGGCGGGTCGCTATCGGCCCGTTCTCCGGGAGCCGCGCCGGTCCCCGCCAGAGGCATTTTTTCAGCGGCGTCCCAGATCGTCTGCGGGAATGTCCCCAGGATATCAATGGCCCGCAAATGACCGCGGTGAGCAGGGTATTCCCAGCTGGCAACATACAGGACACCGTCGGCGAGCAGCGGGGTGGTGGTCTCGTACTCCTGAGGCAGGGCGCTTGCCGGAGGCGTACTGCTGCCTGCCAGGTAGAGACCGAAAAACAGCAGTATCTGCTTTAAACAAGACCAAGGCTTCATGTCCCCCTCCCATCATATGATCAATTGAAACAGCGGTACCTTCGGCCCGGACCAACCGACAGGCGCCTAGTCAGAGATGCCGTATCGGCTGATCGGCCGCCCGGTCAGGCTGGTTCCGTAAGCACCCTGGCCGAACTGTGACAATCCGCCGCTGGCAGCCGGCGGGTCGAAGCCGCACAGGCATTCGATCATGGCCTCTCCTTCCTGTGCCCTCTGTGCGCGCGCCAGCACGTAGATTCTCAGGTCGTTGTCGCTGCGCACGTCGTCATCGCCGTCCGGATTATCGCGCAGGTAAATCTCCACTTGCAGGCCATGGATGACGCTGACCCAGGCCGGCTCCGGAGGATAGTTGCGGCCGTCACCTCTTGCCAGGAAATCACGCCAGCCGCCCGAACTGGCGTAGCCTGCAGCCAGTTGCTGACGGGCCGCTTCAATACCCGCCTGGGCCGCCCAGAAAAGCTGTGCGCGGCTCGCGGCCTCGGCAACCTGGCGGGTCGACTGCCAGACCTTTTCGGACAGAACGTGGGCCAGGGTCAACAGTACGGTCAGGAGCAGCAGTACGCTGACCAGCGCCATGCCGCGCTCAGAGCAGGCCATGGTTTTTCACCTCGACCAGTTCTGTCACCAGGCACCTGCGGAAATGGTCGTGAAAGGGCCCGTAGCTGCGGTTGCCAAGCATGTAGACGGTGTCATTGACATAAGCCCGGTCAGGGCGCTCATCCCGTACCAGCAGGTTGATGCGCACGCCCCTTATGTTCTGGGGCCTGGCCGGTTGGCTGGTCACGGAGCCGTCACCGAGCAGGTACTCGAATTGCAGCCCGTCCACGGCGTCGTCGAGAATTTCCCGGCTGGTAAAGTCATCGCGTCGCAGGCGGTTGCTGTCGGCATAGGGCTCCAGCAGGTAGGTCAGGGCACGTACGCCGAGGACCTCGGTACAGACGGGAGCGTCCGCGACCAGGGCCTGGCTGACTTGCAGGGTCAAATCGGCAGACTGCACGGCATAGCAGCCCCGCTGGTTGTCCAGCACAAAATGGCTGATCGCCTCAGGAGCTGGCAGCAGCTCGCGGCTCGAGCCGGGACTGCGGTTGGGGCGGCGATTCACCACCAGCCGGGTCTCTCCGGCAAGTCCCGGCTGGGTCAGCAAGAGTGGCGGCGAGAAAGAGACCGTTTTGACGATCGTCAACTGGTCGTTATCCCCGGCCGCGTCCACGGGGAGGATCGACAAGGGCAGCTCTTCAAGGGGGTCGCCCGGCAGGCTGTCGTGTACCAGTGCCAGCGGCGGACCGCCTGCAACCAGGGGCTCGGGACCGAGTAGAAAGGCGGCGGCGCGGATATCGCTGGACAGGAACCGGATGAGACGCTCGGCCCGGTCCTGCAGGTCGTTGCGGCCGACCTCGGCCAGGATGCGTGACTGGAAGCCGATCACCATCTGCAGGATCATACTGCCAACCAGGGATGCGATCGCCATGGCGACCAGCAGTTCGACCAGGCTCATGCCGTCACAAGGGGCCCTTTTCATGGGCCTGAACGGATCGATTGCAGCTGGTAGCTGTGGGCCCGGCCCCGCAACTGCCAACGGGCGGTCACGGTGATCCGGCTCTGACCGGGCAAGGGCAGATTCGACTCCACACGCTGCCTGATTTCGATCTCCCCGGCCAGCAACGGCTCACCGGAGACCCCCGCCAGTCTGGCATAGTCGACCACCTGCAGCTCCGACATGACCTCGCCGGCGAGCCGGCGAGCCTGGGTGTGGAGACGGTTGGCGCGGTTGGCCTGGAGGTTGGTGTGCAACAGGGGCAGAAGCCCCATGCTGGCAACCAGGAAGATCACCAGCGACACCATCACTTCCGTCAGGGTAAAACCCTTCTCCTCTCTTGTGCAGTCAATTGACATCTCCCCTCCTCGTTGAATGCATTAGCGTTTGGCAGCTTATCGTCTAAGGTCCTGTTGTTCATTCAATCAACCCTTGGTCGGCCAGGCTGACGTAGCGGCCACTGCCGATGATGATATGGTCGAGCACCCGCACCCCCATCAAGGCGCCGGCATCGCACAGCCGAGTGGTCAGGTCCAGGTCCTCGCGGCTTGGCGAAGGATCGCCGGACGGATGGTTGTGCACAAAGAGCACCGCTGCCGCAGACTCACGGATCACCGGCTGGAAAACCTCCCGGGGATGAACGATGCTGGCATTGAGGCTCCCTTCGGAGACCTGGATTTCACGCAGGATGCGATTCTTGCTGTCGAGCAACAGGGAAAGAAAAACTTCTTTTTTACGATCACGCAGACGCTCGTGGTAATGGCTGAAGACTTCTCGTGAGTTGGTAAAGCGGGCACCGGGGGACAGCGGCGAGGCAGTAAAGCGGCGGGCCAGTTCACCGAGGGCGAGGATTTCGGCGGCCTTGGCCGGGCCGATTCCGGGCACCATGCAGAGTTCGGCCGCCGCGGCCGAGGTCATGGCGCGCAGGGAACCGAAGCGGCTCAGCAAGAGACGGGAGAGATCGAGCGCACTGGAGCCGCTGCCGGCATGACCGCTGCGCAGAATCAACGCCAAAAGTTCGCTATCGCTGAGTGCTGCGGGACTTGTAGACAGAAGTTTTTCCCGCGGCCGGTCGGCCGCGGGCCAGTCCTTGATACAGGACATTGCCCCCCCCCTGAAAATTGAATCAATCGTCAAAACGACATTACATAGGAGCTTTCGGAATACCATAAAATATATTCATAGTGCAAGTCTCATTTAGCTGGCAGAGAACACCATAGTTGACTTGCACCGAAAGCCCCATCTATCATTGTAATAACAAGAACATCACGGCCTGCCTGCCTTGCCGCAGCGGGCCCTTGCCGCTTTAAGGACGACATTATGGCTTTGTTAAAAATAAGACACTACCCCGACCCGGTTCTGAAAAAGGTCGCCGTACCGGTCACCGAGTTCGATGAGACGCTGCGTCAGCTGGCCCATGACATGGCCGAGACCATGTACGCTGCCCCTGGCGTCGGCCTGGCCGCGCCCCAGGTCGGCATCAGCAAACGCCTGACCGTGATCGACTGCTCGGTCCGCGACGAGGAGGCCCAGCTGCTGATTCTGGTCAATCCCGAGATCATCCATCGCGAAGGCGAATCCTGTGAAGAAGAGGGCTGCCTGTCGGTGCCCGAGTACTACGCCAAGGTCGATCGCAGCGCCAAGGTCAGGGTCCGCTTCCAGGACCTCGATGGGCAACCCCACGTCATCGAGGCCGAGGGGCTGACATCGGTCGCCTGCCAGCACGAGATCGATCATCTCGACGGCATCCTCTTCGTCGACCACCTCTCGCCGCTCAAGCGCAGCATCTTCCGCAAAAAGTGGAAAAAGATCGAGGAACATCGCACGGAGCAGATGTAATGCAGCCACAGGATCTACGCACCGTTTTCATGGGAACCCCGGATTTCGCCCTGCAGACTCTGCAGGGCTTAATTGATGCAGGTTGCAACCTGGTCGGCGTCTACACCCAGCCGGACCGCCCCAAGGGGCGCGGCAAACAGTTGGCAGAGCCGCCGGTCAAGGAACTGGCCCAACGACACGGGATCCCGGTCTACCAGCCGGCCAGACTGCGGCAGCCAGAGGCGGTCGCCGAACTGCAGGCACTGGCTCCCGACCTGATCGTGGTGGTCGCCTATGGCCAAATCCTGCCGAAGAGCGTGCTCGACATCCCCCGCTACGGCTGCATCAACGTGCATGCCTCACTGCTCCCCAAGTATCGCGGCGCGGCACCGATCAACAAGGCGATCATCGACGGTGAGACGCAGACCGGCATCACCACCATGTACATGGATGTCGGCCTGGATACCGGCGACATGCTGGTCAAGCAGAGCCTGGCGATCGGCCCGGACGAGACCGCCGGCCAGCTGCATGACCGCCTGGCGGCCCTCGGCCGGGCCACCATGGAGGAGACGCTGCGCCGGCTCTGCGCAGAAACCCTGCAGCGGACCTCACAGGACGACGGACAGAGCACCTATGCGCCGATGATGAAAAAGGAAGACGGCCGCATCGACTGGCATCGTTCGGCCATAGAAATCCACAACCAGGTGCGCGGTCTCGACCCCTGGCCGGGAGCCTACACCACCCTCAACGGCGAACTGCTCAAACTGGCCGGGACCAGCCCGCAAACCGGGGAGGGCGGCGTCCCCGGCAGTATCGTTGCCGCCGACGGCAAGGGCGTCCGCATCGCCTGCGACCGTGGTACGCTGCTGGTCAGGGCCTTGCAGTTAGCCGGCCGCAAACGCCTGTCCGCCGCCGACTTCCTGCGCGGCTGCCCCCTTTCGCCAGGGACGATTCTCGACTGAGCACCGGGCCAAGCCTGTTCAGAGGCCCTTGATTTCAGCAATTTCGTAGTTATATTGGTCGCTCAAGGACAACATAACCGGCAACATTCAACATCTATCGAGAAAGTAAAACCAAGCAATGAACACCTTACGGACCATTATCCTGCTCACCGTGCTAACCCTCGGACTGGTTTTCGTCGGCGGTATGATCGGCGGCCAGCAGGGCGCTCTTTTCGCCCTGGTCATGGCAGGCATCATGAACATGGGCTCCTACTGGTTCTCCGACAAGATCGTCATCAAGATGTATCGCGGCAGCCAGGTGACCAGTGGCCCTCTCTACAAAGTGGTTGCCGAACTTTGCCAGGCCAACCAACTGCCGATGCCGAAAGTCTACACCCTGCCGCAGGCGACCCCCAATGCATTTGCCACCGGGCGAAACCCTGAGCATGCCGTGGTTGCTGCCACCGAGGGAATCATGCAGATTCTCTCGCACGACGAGTTGAAGGGGGTCATGGCCCACGAGATGAGCCACGTCATGCACCGCGACATCCTGATCGGCTCGATCGCTGCGACCATTGCCGGGGCCATCGCCTACCTGGGCCATATGGCTCAGTGGGCCGCGATCTTCGGCGGATTCGGCCGCGATGACGAGGACAGCAATCCCCTCGCCCTGATCGTCATGGCGATCATTGCACCGTTGGCAGCCATGCTGGTCCAGATGGCAATTTCCCGGTCCCGGGAGTTCGAGGCCGACAAGGGCGGTGCCAAGCTGAGCGGCAACCCGCTCTCCCTGGCCAATGCCCTGCGCAAGCTGGAAAACGCCAACCAGGTCAGGCCGATGCCGCGGGTCAACGAGGCAACGGCACACATGTTCATCGTCAACCCGCTGCGCGCCGGTGGCGTCGCTGCCCTATTCACCACCCACCCGCCGATGGCCGAACGCATCCGCCGCCTTGAGGCAATGGCCGCCGGCAGAAGCTGATTGCCAAAATCAACCAGGGGGCCCACATTGCCCCCTTTAATTTATGCGGCGTAGGGGTCAGGTCTACACATTTCACTTTTTTTGCACAAAATACATTTTTTGTGAAATGTGTAGACCTGACCCCTAATCTACTGGAACGAGTGTGGAATGGCCCATCAAAACAAACCGGCGCAGCCTGCCGAGGCCCGCTCCGGGGCGTATGACATCCTGAAGCGCGTCGAGCAGGGCGGTTATGCCGACCGGCTCCTGGACGCCTACCTGGAACGCAACCCGGGGATGGATCCCCGCGAGCGGGGGCTTCTGACTGAACTGGTTTACGGGGTGCTGCGTCTGCGCGGCCGGCTCGACTTCGCCTTGGGGCGTTTTTCCCGACAGCCCCTGGCGCGCCTGGAGACCGAGGCCCTGCTGCTGCTGCGGCTCGGTGCTTACCAGCTGCTGGAACTCGACCGCATTCCGGCGCACGCCGCGGTGCACGCCACTGTCGACCTGGCCCACCGAATCGGCATGGGCCGGGTTTCCGGCCTGGTTAACGGCACGCTGCGCGCCCTGGAACGCGAACGCACCACGATCCCCTGGCCGACGCCGGACCACCTGCGGGCTTACCTCCAGCACGTCTGTAGCCTGCCAAGCTGGCTGGCCAAGGAACTGCTGCGCCAGTTTCCGAACAGCGAATCCCGGGCCCTGGCGGAGTCCCTGGCCGGCCCGGCACCGCAGACCCTGCGCGTCAATACGCTGAAAACCGACCGCGAAGCCCTGCTCGCGGCTCTGGCAG
Organism: Geobacteraceae bacterium; assembly: GCA_024641085.1. GTDB lineage: Bacteria > Desulfobacterota > Desulfuromonadia > Desulfuromonadales > BM103 > JAHEDT01. Next base: position 50,769 of record JAHEDT010000008.1, read on the forward strand.
ACACCGGTCACAGCGCCCGGCCCTGCCATTTCGCTCCCGAAGGGATTGTCATCGAAAAACGGGCCCCACAGGGCTTGCCCGGGGACCATGAGGGGTGGTACCAAGTCCAGGATGAGGCCAGCATGCTGGTTGCCCACCTCCTCGGTGCGCGCCCCGGAGATCGCGTTCTGGACGCCTGCGCAGCCCCCGGGGGCAAGACCACCCACCTGGCAGCACTGACCGGTAACCAGGCCCGCATTCTGGCCATCGACAAGCACGCCCAGCGAGTCGAGCTGATCAACCGGGGAGCCGAACGGCTCGGTTGCAGCGGCATCGAGGCACGTTGCTGGAATCTTACCGGCGCACCGGACTTTCTCGAACCCGGGAGCTTCGACCGCATCCTGGTCGACGCTCCATGCAGCGGTCTCGGTGTTCTGCGCCGCAACCCGGAGAGCCGCTGGAATCGGCGGCCGGCGGATATCCAGGAACTGGCCGCACTGCAGCGGCAGATCCTCGCTCAGGTCGCCCCCCTGTTGCGCTCCGGAGGGCACCTAGTCTACTCGGTCTGCACCTTCACTGGTGCGGAGACGGATGATGTGGTCAAGGATTTTCTTGCCCGACACCCAGCTTTTATCGAGGAGGACTTTCGTACCCTGCTGCCAGCCGAGTGGCTGGCTCTGACGACCGACACCGGCCGGGTGCGCACCCTGCCCCATCTTCATGACGGCATGGATGCCTTTTTTGTCGCACGCTTGATAAAATCCTGACACGCGGCCCGGTGGTACAAAGCGACCGCTGCAAAGCAGGGCTGGCCAAATCATTTTCAAATAGGTTATAAAGATTCTGCCAATGTCTTCGTGCTCTTCGCCGGCCTGCTGGTCAGCAAGCGCCAAACTCGACCGGAGCCTCAAATGATCAAGATCGCCCCATCGATCCTCTCTGCCGACTTCTCACGACTCGGCGCAGACGTCCAGGCCGTTGACCGGGCCGGCGCCGACTACATCCACGTCGACGTCATGGACGGCCATTTCGTCCCCAACATCACGATCGGCCCACTGGTGGTCGCCGCCCTGCGCAAGGTGACCGCCAAGCCTCTCGACGTACACCTGATGATCGAGTCTCCCGACCTCTATATCCCGGAATTCGCCAAGGCCGGTGCCGATATCATCACCGTCCACCAGGAAGCGGTGCCGCATCTGCATCGCTCCGTGCAGTTGATCAAAAGCCTCGGCAAAAAAGCCGGCGTCTCCCTCAACCCGGCGACACCGGTAGAGACCCTGGATGTCATCCTCGATGAGCTCGACCTGGTACTGGTCATGTCGGTCAACCCCGGCTTCGGCGGCCAGGCGTTCATTCCTACAGCCCTCGACAAGATTCGCGCCCTGCGCCAGCGAATCACCCGGCGCGGTCTCGCCACGGAGCTGGAAGTGGACGGCGGCATCAAGACAGACAACATCCGCGCCGTGGTTGCCGCAGGGGCCGATGTGCTGGTCGCCGGCAGCGCCGTTTTCAACTCGGCGGACTATGCCGCAACCATCGTGGCCCTTCGGGAGAATGCCGTCAGCACGACCGTATGATGCTCGATCGCTCACGCCTGACCAGCCTTCTTCAGACTTTTCCCCGACAGACTATCGCCCCCGGGACTCTGCGTGCAGCCGCCGTGCTGGTGCCGCTCTTTCCCCGGCACGGACGTGACTTTTTGCTCTTTACCGAACGCACCGCGCACCTGGAGCATCACGCCGGGGAGATCTCCTTTCCCGGCGGCGGCTTTGATCCCGGCGACGCCGATTTGAGCGCCACCGCCCTGCGCGAAGCCGAAGAAGAGCTCGGCATTGCCCGGACACAGATCAAACTGCTGGGACGCCTGGACGATTTCTATTCGGTGCACGGCTACCATGTTGTGCCCTTCGTCGGAATCATCCCCCCGCCCGACGACCTGCAGTACGATCCTTTCGAGATCGCCGCCACCTTCGAAGCCCCCCTCGAGCACTTTCGCGACCCGTCGGTTCACCACGTTAAAGATTGGCAGCATCGCGGCCGCAGCTTCCCGGTCGACTTCTACCAGTTCAAAGAGCACACGATCTGGGGGCTGACGGCTGCCATCCTGCGCCAGTTCCTCGAGGAGACGGCCGGGCTGCGTTGAACGAAACACCGGCTGCTTTACCGCAGAGAAAAGCAGCGAACGTCTGATCAAACCAGAAAGGCGCAGTTACACGGAGTCAGGGGAGAAAAAAATCAAATCCCGGGCGGGCAGATTGAGCGAAACACGAACCAGCACAGTCTAAAACAGAATCAAAACAGCCGGGGAGGGCGAACGGGAGAGATTCAACGGGCGGAGGTGCCCCGACAGGGCGCAAGACCGAGCAGCGTGTCGAGATCGCCCCGTTCATCCAGATTGAACAGGTCGTCACAGTTGCCGATCGGAGTATTGTCGATGAAAATGCCGGGAACGGAGTTCCGTCGACCGCGTTGCTGCATTTCTACTGCCTTGAGCTCGTCATCAGTGATATCATACTCAACGAAGCTCACGCCCTTGATGCGCAACAGCTCCTTGGCCCGCTGGCAATAAAGACAGTACAGCTTGGTATAAATTTCAATTTTGACGCTCATACCTTGCCTTAAGAAACGTGGCCCATTAGGGATTAAGATACCCGAGATCAGGCAAGAAGCAAGTCGCCGAAAGGAAAAACCTGTGACCTGGAAATTTTCAAAGTATTTCAGTGGCCTGTTACTGGCCTTGCTCCTTGCTGGATGTTTCGGCCAGCCCCAGGCGCCGCCCGAAAAACTCGACGAAATGAGCCGCAAGGATTTCATGGCCGCCTTGCGCTGGAAACAGTACCCGGTTGCCGCAACCCTCATGAAGCCCGAGTATCGCGAGGACTTTCTGGCAACCTTCAATGCGCTGAAGGACATCCACATCGTCGACGTCCGGATGATCGACCTGCAGACGGTCCAGGAAAGCCGGCGTTTCGAGACGACGCTGGAGATGGACTACTACTTGCTCCCTTCGGTCACGGTCAAGACCTTCCGCTTCAAGCAAACCTGGGTTTATTTCGACGGCGAGGACCCGGCTCTGCAGGGCTTTCTTGTCGTGACGCCCTTCCCCCCTTTCCCCTGAGCCACGGAACTCTCGAACAGCTGTTCACTGGCGTCCCGGGGCAGGCCGGCCCATGCTTTTCTGCGACTTGTCTCCAGTTGCTGGTGGCATGCAACATGAGGGCCGGCGCGGCAGTGTTTGCCGACAGGCTGCGAAGAGGGTGAAACGCCTGGGCAGCCCCTTGAAAACCCCGCCAAGAGGAGACCTCAAGACTCAAATTTCCCTTGATTTTCGCGGTATCCTTGTGGTATTTAGCTGCATACTGTATACAAGACGAACAAACTAAAACGCAGGCAGATATCGCGACAAAAAGGCGCTGAGGCGCTTTTTTTCTGTGGTTCTGCGTTTCTAAAAACTGACCTGAATGGGAGGTTAACTTGGCTGAAGTGGTTTTTTCCAGCTGGGGCGGCAAGATCGTCGATAATCGTCAGGGCGGAGAGCCCGAAGCAGCAGTCTTCAAGCTGCCGGCGAGCTACCTTGAAGAAGGCAGCGTTGGCGCCTTCATGGGCTGGGACGGAGTGATCGTCTTCGACAAGGAGATCGACATCGTCAGCATGGCCGCCGAATACATCAAACGTGTCCAGGAGAAGCACTGTTGTGCCAAATGCACCCCAGGCAAGCGCGGTACGCGGGTCATGATGGACACGCTCGCGCGCATTCTTGCCGGGCATGGCGATGAAAAAGACCTGGACATCCTCACCGGGCTGGCCGACCTGCTCGACAATTGCAAGTGCACGCTCTGCATGACCTCAGCCAAGCCGGTGCTCGACACGGTCAAGTATTTCCGAGATGACTACCAGGCCTACCTGCGCGGCGGACGTAAAAGCAAGCAGGCCAAGGCCTATCACGACAAGCTGACCGCCCCCTGCATGGACCGCTGCCCGGCGCACATCGATATCCCGGCCTACGTCGAGGAGATCAAGGATTACCGCCATGAAGAGTCCCTGGCGACCATCCGCAAGTACATGCCGATCGCCGCGGTCTGCGGCCGGGTCTGCCCGCACCCCTGCGAGACGAACTGCCGGCGCGCCCTGGTCGACGAGCCGATCAGCATCATGGTTCTCAAGCGGGTCGCCTCCGATTATGAATGGATCCATCACCTGGAACCTCCCATGCAACCGAAAGCGCCGACCGGCAAGCGGGTCATCGTCGTCGGCGCTGGTCCGGCCGGATTGACCTGCGCCTATTACTTGGCCCTGGAAGGGCACCAGGTCAAGATCATCGACATGCTTTCCGAGCCGGGGGGCACGGTGGCCGTCGGGATTCCCGACTACCGTATGCCGCGTCAGCTGTTGCAGCGCGAGGCGGATATCATCGCCGCCCTCGGCGTCGAAATCGAGTACGGTGTCAAACTCGGCCGCGACGTCTCGCTGCGTGAGCTCAAAGAGCAGTATGACGCGGTCTTTCTCGGGACCGGGGCCTTCAAGTCGAAGCCGATGGGCGTGGTTGGCGAGGACCAAGGCTACGAGGGCTTCTCCCCTGGAGGGATCAATTACCTGCGTGCCGTGGCGCTCGGCGAACCGATCGAGACCCCGAAACGGGTCATCGTCGTCGGCGGCGGCAATACCGCCATCGACTGCGTGCGCGTCGCTCTGCGTGAAGGGGCCGAAGAGTCGATCCTGCTCTACCGGCGCACCCGTAAGGAGATGCCGGCGGAGTCCTACGAAGTCGACGACGCCGAGGACGAGAATGTCAAGTTCATCTTCCTGGCCCTCCCGACCAAACTGATTACCGAGAACAACAAGATTATCGGCGTCGAAGTGCAGAAGATGGAACTGGGCGAACCCGACGAATCCGGTCGGCGGCGCCCGGAGCCGGTTCCCGGCAGCGAATACATCATTCATTGCGACCTCGTCATTCCAGCCATCGGTCAGGATCCCGACCTCTCCTACCTCAAGGATGGCGACTACGGCATCAAGCAGACCCGCTGGAACAGCATCGTCACCCACGGTGGCACCATGATGACCGACGACGAGGGGATCTTCGCCGGCGGCGACTGCGAATACGGCGCCATGACCGTGGTGCTGGCGGTCGGCCACGGCCGGCGAGCCGCGCGCGTCATGCATCGCTACCTCATGGAAGGCAAAGTGTACCTCGATAAAGAAGATGCCATGGAGGATATCATCAACAACCTCGGCGCCTTCGACAAGAACGAGAAGGTCGGTATCTGCGGTGGGCTGCATCGTGAACATCAGCCGAAGATCGAAGGCGCTGATCGGGCCACGCATTACGAAGAGATCGAGCTGGCCATGCCGGAAAGCCAGGCGGTGCGCGAGGCGGAGCGATGCCTGCGCTGCTACCGGGTTGGCATGCTGGCCGTCAATTAACGATTCCAATTGTTTACGGATAAACTAGATAAAAGGGCAGATTCGATGATCAACCTCAAGATCGACGGCAAAGATGTCCAGATCGCATCAGGAGCAACTATTCTCGATGCCGCGGAAAAGGTGGGCATCCAGATTCCGACCCTCTGTTACCTGAAAAAAGTGTCCCCGACCGGCGCCTGCCGCATCTGCGCGGTGGAAGTCGAGGGGGCTGACAAGACGATGACCGCCTGCAACACCCGGGCAGTCGATGGCATGGTCGTGACCACCCAGTCGGAGAGACTGGCAAAAATCCGCCGACAAATTGTCGAACTGCTGCTGGTCAACCACCCTCTGGACTGTCCCGTGTGCGATGCCGGCGGTGAATGTGACCTTCAGGACATCTGTTATTCCCAGGATGTGGTGCGCCAGCCCTTCGAGGCCGAGGACGTCAATGCTGCAACCATCGACCACTGGCCACTGATCCAGCAGGTGCCCAACCGCTGCATCATGTGCGAGAAATGCGTCAAGACCTGTCATGAAACGATCGGAGCGAGTGCCCTGTTCGTCAACGAAAAAGGGGACAAGGCTTTTATCGACAAGGACCTGGCCAAGTGCGACTTCTGCGGCAACTGCATTCAGGTTTGCCCAACCGGGACCATGATATCCAAACCCTTCAAGTTCAAGGCGCGCCCCTGGGAGTTGCGCAAGACGCCTTCGGTCTGTACCCTATGCGCGGCCCAGTGCCAGGTGGATATGCACAGCAAGCAGGGCAAGGTGCTGCGGGTTACTTCTGAAGACGGCACCACGCTCAATGACGGGAACCTCTGTGTCGGCGGCTTTTTCGGTCACGACTACCTGAACAGCACGGAGCGGCTGACCGCCCCTCTGGTGGACCAGCAGCCCAGTTCCTGGGAGACCGCCCTTGACAAGGTGGTCGCCGAGTTCTCCCGCCTGCGCGACGAGCAGGGCGGTCAAGCCCTGGCCGGCCTGGCGTCGCCCCACCTGACCAACGAGGAAAACTACCTCTTCCAGAAACTCTTCCGGGTGGCGCTCGGCAGCAACAACATCGATTCCGAAGCCCGTTTCAGCAACCTGCGGGCCGCGCGGGTGCTCCAGGCACAGCTTCAGCTGGACGGTGCCAGCAACCGCCTGGACCGGGTCGGCCAAGCGGAAGCGGTGCTGGTCTTTGGCGCGGACCTGCGCGCCGAGTCACCGGCCCTCAACTGGCAGGTCCAAAACGCTGCGCGCAAGCATGACAGCCGCCTGGTCATCGCCAATCAGCGCCGCAGCCGCCTGGTCGCCCAGGCGGAAAGTTTCCTGCAGTACCGCGCCGGCAGCGAGGCCTATCTGGCCGGAGCCCTGGCCAAGCTGCTGGTCGACAAGCGGCAGGCCGATCTCGATTTCCTTGATCGTTATGTTGCTAATCGCGATGAGCTGAATGCCTATCTGGACACTCTTGACCTTGACGCGGCTTGTGCGGCCACGGGCGTCAGCCGCGCACAGCTCGAGGAGGCGGCCGACCATCTCGGCCAGGCCGCATCCGTAGCCATCATCTTTGGTCGTGACGTCATGGGCTCGGCGAACGCCGAAGCCGCCGTGGCCGCCCTGGCGAACCTGGCCCTGGTCAGTGGCGCACTGCATGGCGACATTGGCGGGCTGTTTCCGATTGGCGGGAAAGGCAATATGCAGGGCCTCATCGATGCCGGGGTGGCCGCTGATTTTCTCCCGGGCCTTCAGGACTATGCTACCGGCAGGGAAAAATTCTCCGCGGCATGGCATGTCACCCTCCCGGAGAGCGGCGCCGACAGTGCAGGGATTCTCAAGGGCATCGAAAAGGGCACGATCCGGGCACTGTTCCTCGCCGGGAGCAACCCGCTGGTCACTTTCCCGGAAAGCGGCCGCTGGCGGAAAGCTCTGGAAAAGCTCGAGGTCCTGGTGGTCCAGGACATACTCGCCAACGACCTGACCCGCATGGCCAAGATTGTCCTCCCCGCTGCGGCCAGTGCTGAAAAGCGCGGCACCATGACAGCCCTCGATCAGCGAGTCAACAAGTTGCGGATCGCCGTGGAACCGCCTGGTCATGCGCGCCCTGACCTGGCCATCCTCTGTGAGCTCTTTGCCCGCCTGAGCGGCAAGCCCGAGCCCAGCGAGCAAACCCTCCGCAGGGAGATGATGGAGCTTGGCGGCCATTACGCAGAGGTCTGCCAGAATCTCGAACAGCGCAGCTTCTGCTGGAAAAAACCCTATGCGCCCACCGACCGCAGCTTGCTGGCAGCGACGCCTGAACTGACGACTCCGGCAGCAGCCGATTTGCAATTGCTGGTCGGCAAATGTCCCTTCCAGTTCGGCACCACGACCACTTACTCGGCAGCCAACAATGAGTTGGCCCCGGCGGGCCTGATGATTGTCAATCCCGCGGATGCCGACCGACTCGGGGTTGCCGATGGTGGCCGCCTCCAGGTGACCGGTCCGGCCGGGACGGCAAGCGGCAAGGTGATGGTCCACGCAATGGTTCCACCAGGGCTGATCGCGGCATCAGATAACTTCACCGATATGAATATTCAGCAGATCATGCCAAGCGGCAGCAACTGTGTCCCGGTCACCGCAGTCAAGGCGTAGCCGGTCACCTGGCACCCAATTGAAGCGCCCCGCATCGCGGGGCGTTTTTTTTGTTTTATAACCCAAAAAGGTTGGTCGCTGAGGAAAGCCCTCAACCCCTGGGGAAATATCACGATCTGGGCCTTGTTCTTTGCGCCTTCGCGTCTTTGCGTTAATACAGGGTCTTAAGTGGTGCAGGGCCTTTGTTTGGGCGATAGGTCCGGTTATGGAGATCGCCCACATTTTAATTTTTTCGCGCCCCATTCGAGGCGCTAATAATCAAAAACAGGCGGCCAATGACAGGCAATCTGAAATTTGCCCTTGGACTTCCTTTTCAGCTCTATTAATAGCTCTTGAGCTCGCCTGACTTTTGTTATATATTGATATTCAAATAATTAAGGGGGTGCCCATGAAATCCATCCTGACTTTTGCCGGCATAATGGCCGCCTGGTATATTCTCAATCGCTGGATCCTGCCGCGCCTGGGGGTGCAAACCTGACTCTCCAGCACCTGCGATCTCCCCGTGCGGGAGAAGGAAGACGCTAACCAGCGGGAAGAGCTTTAAAGATCCCGCGTACAGGTCAACAAAAAAGCGCCCCGGCCAATCGGCCGGGGCGCTTCCAGTTTTGCAACCCGTCTGAGCTTCAGCGCAGGCTCGTCGCACAACGCGGACAGGTGAACATGCTGGTGGATGGCACTTTGTGTCCACAGGTCGGGCAGTTGAACCAGTAGCGGCAATACTTGCACTGCGGATCGGAAAGGCCCTGTTTTTTCTTGCACTTGGGACACATGCGGTACATCTTGCGGTGCGTAATGTAATCTTCAAAGATCAGCCCGCATTTTGCACAGACCTTGGCATCGCGACGATGATTGGGAGCCTCGCAGCGCGGTGCCGGGCAGACGAAAACCGCGTGACAGGAGTCACACCAGTACTTGCCACGGGTCATTTCCTTACAGACCGAACACTTTTCCATCAGACGACCTCAATCGATTCCAGTACAGCGAGAAAACGCGAGCACCTATTGTCCACGGGGACGGCTTCGTTTGCAATCAAGTTAATCACTTCCCGAAAAAATTTCCAACCCGCATGCAGTGCAGTGGGCCTCAAAGGCCAGCCGGATCGTGCGAAAAGAGAAAGAGCCGGGCCTTCAGGGCCCGGCTCTCGGCGATCGCTGCGGGATGAAGCTCAGCCGACCTTGAAGAACGCCACCGGCCCGGCTTGACAAACGGCGCAGGGGCCATGCGGTTCACCCTCGACGGTGTTGCCGCACACCTTGCAGACATAGTAGTCAACATCCTGGTTGCTGCCAAGGGTGTCGAGGGCCTTCTGGTAAAGTGCAGCGTGGACCTTTTCGACCGAATTGGCAAAGGAGAAGCTGCGCAAGGCCGCTTCAAAACCTCCGTTCTTGGCTTCTTCGATCATCTGCGGATACATGCTGGTAAATTCATAGGTTTCACCGCTGATCGCTTCCTGGAGATTTTCTAGTGTTCCGCTGATTCCCCCCGCCACCCGCAAGTGGGCATGGGCATGCACCGTCTCGGCGGCAGCGGCAGCACGGAACAGCTTGGCAACCTGTTTATGTCCTTCAGCGTCAGCCTTGTCGGCAAAAGCCAGATACTTGCGGTTGGCCTGTGACTCTCCGGCAAACGCGTCATACAGGTTGTTTTCGGTTTTACTCCCCTTCAGTTCACCCATAGTTCTCTCCTCTCCATGAAAAAGTTTGACAAAAACAATTGCAGGTCAATATTATCGATTCACCAAGTCGTGTCAACCGTAAGCCACCCTTTCAGCAATTTAATCAGGAGCTTTTGATGTCCATATACCATGTCGAGAAAACCGAGCTGCCCGTCGTCATTTTTCAGGCTGACGGCTCGGTCATGAAGGGTGTCGTCTTCCTGAGTGCCAGCGCCTACAGCCACATGGGACGCCAGACTCTGCTCGACCTGCTCAAGGAGCCGGGGAACTTCTTTCCCTTCCGCAGCGAGACCGGCGCTTTCTGCGCGGCCAACAAGCAGACCATCACTCATATCCGTTTCGACCCGCCAGAGGCGCGCAAGGCCTATCAATCGCTGGGGGATCGCGAGGACGTGGAGATAAAATTCGTCGGTGGCGAACAGCTTTCCGGAACGGTAACCATCGAGATGCCCGAGGGGCGCAAACGCCTGTTTGACTTTATCAACGCGACGAAATCTTTTTTCGAGCTGCACAACCAGGAGGCCCACTACCTGGTCAACGTCGTGCAGGTGCGTGATCTCAGCCCGTTGCGCTGACCGCACCCGGGAGAGCTTCACCAGCCGGCAGGGGAGACCCTGCCGGTTTTCTGTTTCAGCTCAGAGGTTAACATAGGAGCGCAGGTACCGCCCGGTGTAGGATCGCGCACATCGGGCCACGTCTTCTGGGGTTCCGCAGACCACGATCTCGCCGCCCCGGCTGCCTCCCTCGGGGCCGAGATCGATAATATGATCGGCGGTCTTGATGACATCCAGGTTATGCTCGATAATCACCACGCTGTTCCCCGACTCGACCAGGCGCTGGAGGACGCTAAGCAGGCGGCTGATGTCGTCGAAATGCAGGCCGGTGGTCGGCTCGTCCAGAATGTAGATGGTTCGACCAGTGGAACGCTTGCCCAACTCCTTGGCCAGCTTGACGCGCTGCGCCTCGCCACCGGAAAGGGTGGTCGCGCTCTGCCCCAGCTTGATGTAGCCCAGACCGACATCGCGCAGGGTCTCGAGCTTGCGCTTGATGCGCGGGATATTGACGAGAAACTCCACGGCCTGATTGGCCGTCATATCGAGCACGTCGGCAATCGTCTTGCCCTTGTACTTGACCTGCAACGTCTCCCGGTTGTAGCGCGCGCCCTGGCAGGCCTCGCACTGGATATAGACATCGGGCAGGAAGTGCATCTCGATACGCAGGATACCATCCCCCTGGCACGCCTCGCAACGCCCGCCCTTGACATTGAAAGAGAACCGCCCCGGTTTGTAACCACGCATCTTCGCCTCGGGAAGTTGCGCGAACAGGTCGCGGATATCGGTAAAAAGCCCGGTGTAGGTGGCCGGATTGGAGCGCGGCGTGCGGCCGATCGGCGACTGATCGATATCGATGACCTTGTCGAGTTGCTCGAGCCCGATCATGGCGTGGACCGCCCCGGCGCGCTCCCGGGAGCGGTAGAGCCTTTGAGCCAACGCTTTGTACAGGGTGTCGAGAATCAGGGAGGACTTTCCGGAGCCGGAAACACCGGTGACGCAGGTCATGACACCCAAAGGGATGTCCACGTCAACCGCCTTGAGGTTATTGGCCGTGGCCCCCTTGATGCTCAGCTGCCCCGTGGCCATGCGGCGCACTCCCGGCAGCGGGATCGCCAAACGACCGGACAGGTAATCGCCGGTCAGCGAATCGGGGTGATCGAGGATTTCCTGGGGTGTCCCCTGGGCAACCACCTGCCCGCCATGGCGGCCGGCACGCGGCCCCATGTCGATCACGTGGTCGGCCTCGAGAATGGTTTCCTCGTCATGTTCCACCACCAGCACGGTATTGCCAAGGTCACGCAGGCGCTTGAGGGTTTCCAGCAGACGACGGTTGTCGCGCTGGTGCAGGCCGATGGACGGCTCGTCAAGAATGTAAAGGACCCCGACCAGGGAGGAACCGATCTGCGTCGCCAGCCTGATGCGCTGGCTTTCGCCGCCGGAAAGGGTCCCGGAGGTCCGGTCAAGGGTCAGGTAGTCGAGGCCGACATTGATCAGGAAAGAAAGGCGTTCGCGAATTTCCTTAAGGACGCGGCGGGCAATTTCCGCCTCTTTGGCTGGGAGCTCCAAGCGGGCAAAAAAGGCCTCCGCATCGGTAACGCTCAACGAGCAGATCTCCTGGATGTTGCAACGACCCACCCTCACACAGAGCGTTTCCGGCTTAAGGCGTGCACCCTGGCAGGTTGGGCAGGACATGATATTCATGAACTGTTCGAGCTTTTCGCGGGTCGACTCGGAATCGGACTCGCGCAGCCGCCGCTCCAGATTCGGGATCACTCCTTCAAAGGGCTTGTGATAGAAGTGCCGATGGTTGGCCTGGTCGTAGAAGAACTTCACCTGCTCCTTGCCCGAGCCGTGCAGCAGAATGTTCTGGACGCGCTCCGGCAGTTCGGCGAAGGGCGTACGGATATCGAACTCGTAGAATTCGGCCAGCGCTTCAAGGACCTGCAGGTAATAGTAACCGGTCCGGGTCGACCAGGGGGCGATGGCGCCTTCGCGCAGCGACAGCTGGCGGTTGGGGACGACCTGGTCAGGGTCGAAATACATGCGGGTGCCAAGCCCCGAGCAAGCGGGACAGGCGCCATACGGATTGTTGAATGAGAACATCCGTGGGGTCATCTCCGGAATCGAGATGCCGCATTCCACGCAGGCGTGCCACTCCGAGAAGAGTTGACTCTCACCACCGACAACCTCGACCCGTACCAGTCCTTCACCAAGTCGCAAAGCGGTCTCCAGCGAGTCCGCCAGGCGGCTGGCAATGCCATCCTTAACCACGAGCCGGTCGACAACCACTTCGATGGTGTGCTTCCGATTCTTGTCGAGGGAGATCTCTGCTCCGAGCTCATGCATTTCGCCGTCGATGCGGACCCGCACGAAGCCATCGGCCTGCAGCTGGCGCAATTCCTTGCGATATTCCCCCTTGCGCCCCCTGACCAGCGGCGCCAGCAGCAGCAGCTTGCTTTTTTCCGGAAGGGCACACACGCGCTCGACCATCTGTTCGACCGTCTGCGAGGCGATCTCCTTGCCGCAGGACGGGCAATGGACCCTGCCGACCCTGGCAAAGAGCAGGCGCAGGTAGTCGTAGATTTCCGTGACCGTACCCACGGTGGAACGGGGATTTTTAGAGGTCGATTTCTGCTCTATGGAGATCGCCGGGCTCAACCCCTCGATACTCTCGACATCCGGCTTGTCCATCTGTTCGAGAAACTGCCGGGCGTAGGCGGACAGGCTTTCGACATAACGGCGCTGCCCCTCGGCATAGATGGTGTCGAAGGCCAGGGTACTCTTTCCGGAACCGGAGACCCCGGTGATGACCACCAACTGGTCGCGCGGGATCTCGACATCGATATTTTTCAGGTTGTGCTCACAGGCACCTTTTATAACGATCTTGTCAGCCATTTAATTGGATACTCAACTGTTTGCTAGTAACGGATGGCCTTGCTGCTTTGACCATCGCGACGCGGAGCGGGTGCCGCGAAAATCACCTTTTTACGGTTTTGTCTAGCCGTGGGCCACGCCCCGTATCGCGCATTCCCGCTTGTCTGCCATCCCGGCAGCCATCCTGACCGCGGCAACCAGGCTGGCCGGACTGGCCTGGCCGGTACCGGCCAGGTCGTATGCGGTGCCATGATCGACGGAGGTCCGCACGATCGGCAGGCCGAGGGTGACATTGACGCCGTCCTCGAAATGCAGCAGCTTGAGGGGAATCAGCCCCTGGTCGTGATACATGCAGATCACTGCGTCGTAATGCCCCTGCGCAGCAAACCAGAAGAGGGTGTCGGCACTGTGTGGTCCACTGGCAGACAGCCCCTCGGCAAGGGCCGCGTTGATGGCCGGGGCGATATACTGCCCCTCCTCGTCACCGAACAGACCGCCCTCTCCGGCGTGGGGGTTGAGTGCCAGCACCGCCAGGCGCGGCCGATCAAGACCGAACTGTTCACGCAGGGACCTCGCCGTAATCCGCATGGTCGCCAGGATGCGTTCCGCCGTCAGCCGTTGCGGCACCTCTCGCAAAGCACAGTGGGTAGTCACCAGGCACACCCGCAAGCGCTCACCGGCCAGCATCATGACCACCTCGTCAACTCGACAGCGATCGGCCAGCAATTCGGTGTGCCCCGGGAATTCGACTCCGGCGAGGTGCAGCGCCTGCTTGTTGATCGGCGCCGTCACCATGCCGGCAGCGTCACCGGCGAGGCACGCATCGCAGGCCCAGGTGATATAGTCGGCCATGGCGCGCCCTGAAGATTCCCGCGGCTGGCCAAATTGCTCCCGGCCCGGGTCCAGCCGGGAAAGCTCCCGGACCGTCAGAACGGAGCTCCCCAGGAGGACCTCGCTCGTCCCCAGCGCCAGTCGGGCACCGGTCCGGCTCTCGCAGGGATGGCCGCAGACCGCTGCGGCCCTCTGCAAAATCGCTAAATCCCCGGCGACGATCAGCGGCCGGTCAAGACCGGAAAAAGCCCCAGAGCTCACGGCCTGGACTAAGATTTCCGGGCCGATCCCCGTCGGGTCCCCCATGGTGATGATCAGCGGTTTTTTCATAACGCCTTGTTCCCTTCACGCAGCACGAAACTACAGTATAGCTCAGGCATGAAAACACCCTCAACCAGATTTGCATTATCACGTTCTGAACGACAAACCGTGAAAGCAGTTTTCAAACGACGCAGGAGCAGTTATACTTTGCACTATTTCATCGAGTTACGCAGGATTGGAGAGCATTTGATGATTGACGACCTGTTCGAGCGGCGCCGGGCGGAACGCCGTTATGCGCTGAATTTCCTTGATTACGAAATTCTCTCCGCCTCCGGACAAGCCATTGGGCGCGGCCTGGCCCGCACTCTCGATGTCAGCGAGACCGGGCTGCGTCTGGAAACCGGCCAGTTCTTCGAGCCGGGGCAGCGGCTGCGAATCACCCTCGGCCTCGGCAACGACCTGGTCCAGGTCAAAGGCCGGGTCGTCAACTCCCGGCCGGAGACCGACGATTTGTGCAGCAGCGGCGTGATATTCCTTGAATTCGACCCAGCCGACCGGATCACCTACCAAAAGCACTTCGCGGCCTTGAAAAGCAGCCTTAAAACATAAACTCTTCTGTCTTCGGCCTATAACCAAAACCAAGCTTAGCCACCAAGTCACCAAGACGAGAAGGGTTCACTGGTATATTTAACAACCAGCGCATTTGCTTGGCTGATCAATTGATCTTAACCCGAGATAAAGTGCTTTTTAGAGCCTTCGTGTCTTTGTGGCAAGCAACCCTTGTTGATCGGTTATAGAACCGTTTTCTTCAGGTCCGGCTACATAACGAACGACCCCGCGGCAAGCCGCAGGGTCGTCAGGATTCGCTAATCAGAAAAACTCTCACTTCCACTTGTTAGCGCGTTTAATTCTGTCTCCTGTCTTCGGGGCCCTGTGTTCTATAAGAGCCTTTTGTCAATCAAAGTCGGATATCGATAAAAGCCTTGGCCTTGAGATTCTTGGTCCATTCCTTGAGTTGGGCATCGGTCTTCTGGTCCAAGATCATCTGGTGGATTTCAGCTTTGACGGTGTCGAACTGCCGAAGCCTGCCGGGCAGCAGTTCGTCAACCCGCAGCAGGTGGATTGATTCGGCACCCACAACCGGCTTGCTGACCCCCCCGGCCTCGACCCCTTGTATCGCTTCGGCAAACCCCGAGACCAGCTCTTTATGGAGGAAGCGGCCCAATTCTCCACCGGTCGCTCCGTAAGTCTTGTTGTAGCTCTCTGCCACCTCTTCAAGCGATTCACCGCGCTGCAGACGGGCCAGGGCCTCATCGGCAACCAAACGAACCTTCTGGCGCTCCTGTTCAGAGGCCTTTTTCGAGATCGGGAAGGTGATGGCGCTGAGTTTGACCTCGCCAGGCAAGCGATAATCGTCCAGGTGGGCGCGATAATATTCAACTATCTCCCGCTCGGGAACATCGACCTCACTGCGAACCTCTGCTCCGATCAACTTGTAACGTATAATCTGGCTGCGCAGGTTTTCCCGGTAGGCATCGAAGTCCATCCCCTGGAGCTGCACTGCTTCCTTCAGTTCCTCACGGGTCAACTGGTTATTCTTCTCAACATCCACCAGGGCCTTTTCCAGCTCTTCTTCGGAGACTTTAAGGTCGAGCGCCTTGATGCGCTGCTGCAGCAGGGTCTCCTCGATCATGCGGGACAGCAGCTCCTGGCGCAGCGCGCCCAGCTGTGCCGGCGATGGCTGGCCCCCCTTTTTGGCCAGCTGCTCCTGGAGTTTCTGATCCAGCTGGTTGGTTGTGATGATGTCATGGTTGACGACTGCCGCAATGCGGCTGACGACTGCCGCAGCAACCGGGTTCAAACCGATGCTGCAGAGCAATAACAACGCAATACCGATACGTCTCATGGTATCCTCTTCCTTGGTGGGTCTTCTCTGGAAACGGCACATTCCCTGCCGAACCGGTTATCGTGTCAATGCGTAGCTGATGGAAGGGTCCTACTTGTTTTTTGGGGTTTTCTTTTCCAGTTGCTCCCAGTCTACGCTGATCACGGCGCGGGCGCGCATGTCCTGAAGCCAGCCCAGGTAGTGCTCCTCTTTTTTGCTCGCTTCGAGTGTCGACCGGATCTCCTCCGCTGCTTCCTGCTTGCTCAAGCGAGTCGCCTTGCGTTTTTCTTCGACCAGGAAGATGTGGTAGCCGTAATCGCTCTTGACCAGGTCACTCAGGCGGTTGACCGGCAGGTCGAAGACAATTTCGTCAAATTCGGGGGGCATTTGTCCCCGTGCGAAAAACCCGAGGTCACCCCCCTGTTGAGCATCCGGAGAGAGCGAATATTCGGCGGCCACCTCGGCAAAGGGTTTCCCCTGGCGCAGCAGCCCCAGGACCTTCTGCCCTTCGGCTTCGGTCGACACCACGATCTGCCGGGCCCGCACCTGAGCGGGACGATCAAACTGATCGCGGTTGGCTTCGTAGTAAGCGGCCACCTCTTCATCCGTGACCGAAACGCTTGCGTAAACGGCCTGCTCGAGGAGTTTCTCCATGATCAGGCTCTCCCTGAGTTCCTCGCGCCAGGCCACCATGGTCATGCCGCGCTCCTGGAGCATGGTCTCGAAGCTGGTTCCAGGGTAATCCTTTTGATATCCCTGCAGCGCGGTTTCAACATCGGCATCGGTGACCGAGATCTTCAGGCGCCGGGCCTCGGCATGAATCAACTCACGATCGATCAGCTGCACCAGGAATGACCGCTGCAGCTCTTCGCGCTCTATCCCGCTCAGCGGTTGATCCTTCTGCAGGCTTTTTTCAAACTCGGCGATAAATTCGGCCTTGTTGATCGCCTGATTGTTGATCTGGATCAGCGGCGGGGCTTTTTCCTTGGCCGGTTCTGAGCTACAGCCGGACACGAGACTGAGCAGGCAGAAGGGAAGCAGAATCAGGACTCGTAGATGATATATGCGCATGATCATGTACAGAATGGACCGTTTCAAAGTGATACAAACTAGCATAGCCGGCAAAAGGCTTGCAATTCCTTTTTCGCTATGGCCAGCACCTCCTCCCGGGGCAACCGTCCGACGCGAATGCTCAACCGGTAGTCGGGGGTGAAGCGGTATTTTCTGCCGTCTTCCAGAAGCGCCAAAATCTGTTCCGGGGCCACCTTGGTATGCGCGGGGAAGGCAAAGGTCAGGTTATGGCCATCAAACTCAGCTACTTCGATAAGCAGCTGTTTCATGAGCACCCGCAGCTTCATGACCTCCATCAGCAGTGCCGTTGCAGGCGGCAGCTCACCGTACCGGTCGCGCAGTTCGTCGCCGGCCTGGTAGATCTCCACCTCATCCCGTGCCGCCGCCAGCTTACGATACAACACC
The DNA here is from genome assembly GCA_024641085.1 of Geobacteraceae bacterium. Taxonomy (GTDB): domain Bacteria; phylum Desulfobacterota; class Desulfuromonadia; order Desulfuromonadales; family BM103; genus JAHEDT01. The sequence goes on from JAHEDT010000008.1 coordinate 68,326, forward strand.
AGTCGCTGGTTGGGATCGGCTACATAATCTTCCGGGAGAAACGCTGACAGGCCGAGGCGAATCTCGGGATCAATCCGCGCTTCGCGTTCCTGTCCCTGGAGCTCGTGAATCGTCTCTTCGAGCAGCTCAGTGTACATTTCAAAACCGATGGCCGCAACCTGGCCGGCCTGCCGGGCGCCGAGCAGATCTCCGGCGCCGCGCAATTCGAGATCGTGGCGCGCAATGCGGAATCCAGCGCCCAGTTCCGATTGCTCCTGCAGGACTTTGAGCCTCTCACGGGCGTCCCGGGTCAGGACGCCTTCCCCCGGGATCAGCAGATAGGCGTAAGCACGCTGATGCGAGCGCCCGACCCGGCCACGCAACTGATAGAGCTGGGACAACCCGAAGCAGTCAGCACGATTGACAATCATGGTATTGGCCGAGGGAATATCAATGCCGTTCTCGATGATCGTCGAACAGACCAGCAGGTTGGTCCGCCCCTCGATAAAATCGAGCATGACCTTCTCCAGCTCTTTTTCCGGCATCTGCCCGTGGCCGACGCCGATTATGGCCTGGGGAACCAGCCGGCGCAGAAATTCAGCCATGGCATCGATCGACTGCACCCGGTTGTGAACAAAGTAAACCTGGCCCCCGCGGCGCAGCTCGCGCAGGATAGCATCCCGGATCAGGTCGTCGTCAAACCGGGTCACATAGGTACGGATCGCCTGGCGATCAACCGGTGGCGTATCGATGATCGACAGCTCGCGCAGCCCGGCCAGGCTCATATGCAGGGTACGCGGGATCGGAGTTGCGGTCAGGGTCAGCACATCGACCTCGGCGCGCATTTTTTTCAGCCGCTCCTTGTGAGTGACACCGAAGCGTTGCTCTTCATCGACCACAATCAGGCCGAGGTTCTTGAAGCGCAGGTCTCGCTGCAGCAATCGGTGGGTGCCGATCAGGATATCGACCTGGCCGGCAGCGGTGCGCTCGATGATTCTTTTCTGCTCCGCCGGTGTGCGAAAACGCGACAGCATTTCGACGACCACCGGATAATCAGCGAAGCGCTGCCGGAAAGTCTCCAGGTGCTGACGGGCCAACACCGTGGTCGGCACCAGGACCGCCACCTGGCGACTGTCGAGGACCGCTTTGAAGGCGGCGCGAATGGCGACCTCGGTCTTGCCGTAGCCGACATCGCCACAGATCAGGCGGTCGACCGGCCGGGGAGAGGTCATATCGTCGAGAACCGCCTCGATCGCTTCGAGCTGGTCGGGGGTTTCCTCATAGGGGAAGGCCGCCTCGAATTCCCGGAACATCCGGTCAGGCGGCGCATAGCTGAAACCTTTGGCCAGCTGCCGCCGCGCCTGAACCTGCAACAGGTCCCGGGCCAGCTCCTCGATCGTCGCCCGGGCCCGGAGCTTGGCCTTCTCCCAGGCTCCGCTGCCCATCTTGTCGAGGCGCGGAGTTCCGCCGTCCGCCAGGTATTTCTGGACCTTTTCGATGCGCTCCACCGGCAGGTAGAGCCGGTCTTCTCCGGCATATTCGAGGTGCAGGAAATCCCCTTCGACGGCACCGGTCTGGAGGTGGATAAGGCCAAGGTAGCGTCCGATACCGTAATCGGCATGGACGACCAGGTCAGCGATCTTCAGGTCGGCCAGAGACGATTCGAACACCTGTTGACGACGGCGCATCCTGCGATGGCTGCGCGGGCCGAAGATCTCGTCGTCGCAGATGACGATGCGCTTTTCATCGACCAGCCTGAAGCCGCTATTCAGCGAACCGGTGGTCACGGTCAGGCCGACCGGGAACACCCGCCCCGGCACCAGATCCAGAATCCAGGTCGCCGGTAGTTCGCTTGGCGCCAGCAGGTCGAGCAGGCGCTCCGCCTGGCCGCGCTGGTGGCAGACCACGAGAATGCTCCAGCCGTCGTTCAGCCATTCCCGCAGGCGTTTGACGAGGGGAGCCAGACTGCCGTCATGAGTCGCATGATCGGGGCGCAAATCGGCGTTGCCCGTGACCGTAACACGATAGACCGGGTGATCATCCTCGAGCCGGTAGACTTGCAGCGCCGCCAGGTCGATGCGCGGGTCCTGACCCAGGCGATCTTCCAGTTCCTCTGCGGTGAGGTAAAAATCGCCGGCGGGCACATAAGGCTCGCGGTTGCTCGCGGCACGTTCCTCGCCGCGGCGCACGGCCTCGGCGAATTCATCGGCAGCGGCGAGCACACCAGGCGGATCGAGCACCAGCCAGGATAAATGACCCAGGTAGTCAAAAAACGTGTCAAGCCCGTCGTAGTTGAGTGGCAGGAGATTTTCCCGGCCGGGGCCGAGCAACCCCTCGCGGACCTCCTCGAGGATCGCCTCCCGCTGACCACGTGGGATTTCCAGATCGTCGCAACGGGCTTTGAACCGCCGGGTAAAGGCCTCGAGGTGGCTTCCGGCGAGAATCATTTCCCGGGCCGGAGCCAGTTCGAGCCTGATCAGGTGATGATCCATCGAGCGCTGGCTGACAGGATCAAAGCTGCGGATCTCGTCCAGTTCATCGCCGAAAAACGCCAGGCGGACCGGCTGCTCGAGCATTGGCGGGAAAAGGTCTACCAGGTCGCCGCGCACGGCAAAACTGCCGCGCTCCTCGACCAGGGTCACCCGCTGATAGCCGAGTGCAGCCAGACCCTGCAACAGTGCATCACGGGCAATCTCGTCGCCGACCTGTATACGCAGTTGCAAGGACTCGAGAACCGGCCGCGGGAGGACCTTCTGCTGCAGCGCCTTGACCGTGGTGACCACGGCCCGACCGCGCCCGTTGGCAAGTGCCGCCAAGGTCGCCAGGCGGGTAGCTTCGATTTCAGGGTGCGGACTGAGGGGCGCGTAGGGTTCGGTTTCCCAGTGGGGGAAGAAAAGGATGTCGGCCTGCTGACCATGGAAGAAGCTCAGGGCGCGATAGAATCTCTGGGCTTCGGCTTGACCGGCAGCCACAATCAGCAGGCAGGGGTCGTCCCGCTTGTGTCCCAGCAGTTCGGCAGCAAACCAGGCATCGCTGCTGCCATGCAGGCCGAGAACCTCGCTGCGTCCGACAAGCCCCGGCGCGAAGGCCTCGAGGACTGTGGACAAGGTACATTGTTGAATGAGGGGTTCAGTCGTTGCGGACATGCCGGTCTTCGGCGCAGAGCGAGCTCTTGCCGCTGCCAGTTACGGGGGAATTAGTCACGCGGGACAGCCAGCATGCGGTCCAGGGTAAGCTTCGCAGGAATCCTGACCTCTTCGGGGACTGTCACCCGGGGGCTCATCGTCTGCAGCGCCTTGAGAACATCTTCGAGAGAGGTCAGCTTCATATTGGGGCAGATCAGCCGCGTGGTCGGCAAAATGAACTCCTTGCCGGGGTTTTCCTTGCGCAGACGATACAGGATACCGGCTTCGGTGCCGACGATGAACCGCCGCGCCGGGCTCTCCTTGGCAAAGGTATACATACCGCTGGTCGAACAGATATGATCCGCCAGGGCAAGCACTTCGGGAGGGCACTCCGGGTGGGCCATGAAGAGGGCGTCCGGAAAGTCGGCCTGGACAACCTTGACATCGTCGACGGTAAAACGTTCGTGGGTCGGGCAGTATCCGTCCCAGAAATGACAGGTCTTGTCGACCTGGGCGGCGATGTAGCGGCCAAGGTTACGGTCGGGGGCCAGGATGACTTCCGACTCGGCAAGGGAGGCGACCACCTTGACCGCGTTGGCACTCGTGCAGCAGATATCGCTCTCAGCCTTGACGGCAGCGCTCGAATTGACATAAGTCACCACCGGTACGCCGGGGTGCCGGCTTTTGAACTCGCGCAAGCCTTCCGCGGTGATCATGTCGGCCATCGGACAACCGGCATCCAGGCGCGGCAGCAGGACGATTTTCTCAGGGGCCAGGATCGCGGCACTTTCTGCCATGAAGTGTACACCGCAAAAGACAATCACCGGCTTTTCGGTGCGCGCGGCCTCCATCGACAGGGCGAGAGAATCCCCTGTAATGTGGGCCATTTCCTGAATTTCATCCCGCTGGTAATTATGTGCCAGAATCAAGGCATCACGTTCGTCAGCCAGGCGGAGAATTTCACTGATGGTTTCATTCTGATTCATGATACAATTGCGTCCTTACCTGAAGGTTGCCGTATACTAGAGTAAAAACCCTGATATGTCAAACCCTTATACCCCTGATGGGTGCTCTTGACAGGGTCCCTTTTTGCCGGTATTCTCAGCAAGCTTCCATCCCTTTGAACCTCGAATAAGGTGACCGCACATGTTTGGTATCGGCTTCCCGGAACTGCTCCTGATAATGGCGCTCGCCTTGATTGTCCTCGGCCCGAAACGCCTCCCGGACATCGCCCGGGCCCTCGGCCGCGGACTCGCAGAGTTCAAGAAGGCGACCAACGAGCTGAAGCAGACCTTTGATGAAGAAACCCGCAGCCATGAGCTCAAACGGCCGGCGGGATCGCCGGGCCAGCTCACCCCCCCCGGAGCCATGAGCTCTGTTTATCCTCCGGAAGCCGATGCCCCGCCGGCCGCAGAACCCGCGACCGACCCAACAGTCGACAGCAAAGCGGAGGACGCCACACCCGATCCAAAAGCCAGGAATGAAGGCGCCCCGAATGAATGACGACCGGATGCCTTTGACCGCACATCTCGAGGAACTGCGGCGCAAATTGATTATTTCCGGAGTCTCCTGGCTGGTGGCCTTTCTGGCCTGCTATACCTACGCCGAGAAGCTCTTCGACCTGATCGCCGGACCGGTTCGCCAGGCCTTGCCGAAAGGGACTTCGCTGGTTTTCATCACGGCGACGGAGCCCTTCTTCACTTATCTTAAAATCGGCGCCCTGGCTGGTCTACTGGTCGCCCTGCCGGTCATCTTCTGGCAGATATGGTCCTTTGTTGCGCCAGGGCTCTACCAGAACGAAAAGCGCTACATCATCCCCTTTGTGCTGGTCAGCACCCTGTGTTTTGTCGGGGGCGCATTCTTCGGCTACAGCTTCGTCTTTCCCATGGCGTTCAAGGTACTCATCGAATTCGGCACCGGCAGTGGCGAACTGAACGCCATGCTCTCCATGGGTTCCTACCTCTCGCTCTCGAGTAAGCTCCTGCTCGCCTTCGGTCTGGTCTTCGAACTGCCGGTAGTGATCTTTTTTCTGGCGCGCATGGGCATTGTCGACTACAAGATGCTGGCGCGCAACCGCAAGTTCGCTCTGCTGGCAGCTTTCGTGGTCGGCGCCGTACTCACCCCCCCGGACGTTTTCTCACAGACCGCGCTGGCCCTGCCGTTCATCGCCCTCTACGAAATCGGCATCATCGTTGCCCGGTTGTTCGGAAAACGTCGCGCGGTTGAAGAGGACGGGACAGATGAGGAGGCTGCGGACGATTAAGCGCACCGGAAGTCCTGTGTCCAGCAATGAAACGGACCCGGGGGTTGCGCCCCGGGTCCGTTTTTAATCTACAGAGCCGACACACTGGGTGCTACTTTTGGGCCCCTTTCAGGTCCGCGTCGATATCACGCTTGAAGCCCTCGAAGCTGCGGTCCCTGAGCTGCTTACCGTTAATGTAGACCGCGGGAGTGCCACGTACGCCGGACTGAACTCCGAGCTGGATGTCGCCAGCAATTTCCCGCTGCAGCTCCGGGTTGGCGACATCCTTGTCATAGCGTGCCATATCCAGGCCGACGCCCTTGGCCAACTCACGAATCTTGGCATCGCTGAGCCCGTCGAAGTTGGCAAACAGCTGGTCATGCAGGGCCCAGAATTTCCCCTGGTTGCGTGCGGCAAGACTGGCGATCGCCGCCGGTTGGGCAAACTTGTGCATGCTGAGAGGGAACTGCTTGAAGACCAGGCGCACCTGCTTCGGGTAAGCCTCCAGGACCTTGTCCAGGGTCGGTACCAGGCGGGAGCAGTAGGGACACTGGAAGTCACTGAAGACGGTGATTGTGACCGGCGCGTCTGCCGCACCCTTGACGGCGGAATTGTTCACCGGCAGCTGCTGGACGTAAGCCAGATCGACCAGCTGCAGCTCCTTGCTCTTGGCCTTGCCAAGATACAGCCTTTGGCCGTCCGGCGAGACCTCCAGGCTGGTGGCCTCAGCATCAACCGTCAATTGCTCCTGCCGCTCACCATCAGCAGAGAAAATCACGACCTGTCCGCCCTCGAGGAGAACGAACAGACGACCGTCGCTCACACTCTGGGCAATGTCCAGGGGGGCCTTGTTCAATCCTTCACTTTTAACCAGGGCCTTTTCCAGTTCTGCATATGCCGGACTGACGGTGACTATCAGACCGAGCAGCAGTACAGCAAGCCGCCATGCTCTTGACATTATGGTTGTCCTCTCTGATCCTGAAAGCGTAAGACTAAACGCTTTGAAAGCAGTGTAATTCCCGGGGGATTCATCTTTACATATAATTACCTGCTGCCCGGTACGATGTCAACAACGCGACATGACGGACTTGACAATCGCTGCGTGCGGCGGCATAACTTGAAGCGCCATGTCAGCACCAGCCCTTGTCATACGCAACCTGTCGAAAGTATACGACGGCACTCCTGCCGTGAACGATATCTCGTTTACGATTGAAACAGGTGAAATCTTCGGCCTGCTCGGTCCCAACGGCGCCGGGAAGAGCACGACGATCAACATGATCGGCGGCGTCACCCACATCGGCGGCGGTTCGATCGAAATCTTCGGCCATGACAACCAGAGCGACTACCGCACCACCCGGCGCCAGGTCGGCGTCATGCACCAGGAAATTGTGATCGACAATTTTTTCACCATTGACCAGGCGCTGCAGTTTCATGCCGGCTATTACGGGGTCCGCAACGACGAGATCTGGCGACAGCGCCTGATTGAACGCCTCGGCCTTGGTCCTCACCTGCACAAAGTCATGATCAAGCTGTCCGGCGGCCTGAAGCGGCGCTTCATGATCGCCAAGGCTTTGATTCACAAGCCCCGCCTGCTGATCCTCGACGAACCGACCGCCGGGGTCGACGTGGAACTTCGCCACACGCTCTGGGATTTCGTCCGCGAGATCAACCGGCAAGGGACAACCATTCTCCTGACCACCCATTACCTCGAGGAAGCCGAGCAGATGTGCGATCGGATTGCCATCATGAACCATGGCAAGCTGATCGCACTCCAGGCGACACGTACGCTCTTGAAGGAGCTCGGCACGCGCAGCCTCCTGGTCAGCCTGCAGACCCCCGTCCAGGGGCTGCCGGAGAATCTCTGCGGCCAGGGTGCCGAGCTCGATTCCACAGGAACAATGCTGCAGCTGACCATGTCGGCAGGCCAGTCAACCGGCGACCTGCTCAAATGCTTGTGCGATACCGATCTGCCAATTGCCGACATCGAGACCAGAAAAGCGAGTCTCGAAGAGATCTTTCTGCAGCTGACCAAGGCCGGCAAGGTGGAACCATGACCAATCGCCCCGAACCGGAATTTGTCTCCTGGCTGCCCTTCTATACCCTGCTGCAGAAGGAAATCCGCCGCTTTCTCAGGGTCGCCTCCCAGACCCTGGTGACACCAGTCATCACTGCAACGCTCTACCTTTTCATCTTCGGCGCCACCCTGGGGGAACGCATCAGTGTCCTGGAAAACTTCAGTTATGCCCAGTTCGTGATTCCGGGCCTGATCCTTATGGGCGTGATCAACAACTCCTTTTCCAACGTAGCCTCATCACTCTTTATGTCGCGCTACCTGGGCAACATTGTCGACCTGCTGGTCACGCCGGTTACACCGACCCAGTTCATCATGGCCTATACCCTGGCGGCCATGCTGCGCGGCCTGGCCGTTGGCATGATTGTCTGGCTGATCTCGTGCCTGTTTGCGATCCTTCCATGGGCACACCCCCTGGCCGCGGTCGGCATGGCCTGCCTGGCCAGTTTTCTGTTTGCCCAGTTCGGAATCATCGCTGCGATTCACGCCGACAATTTCGACTCGTTGTCGATGTATACCAACTTCATCATCCTGCCGTTGATCTATCTCGGTGGAGTCTTCTACCCGATCTCCATACTGCCGCCGCTCTGGGCCAGCTTGTCACACCTCAACCCGCTGTTTTACCTGATCGACGGTTTTCGCTATGCCCTGCTCGGGGTTGGCGATCTGCCTTTCCCGGTCTCTTTCGGCGTTGGCGTGACCATGTCGCTGGTCCTGTTTTTCTGGGCCGCCAGTCTGATCGCGCGCAGTTACCGCCTGCGCAATTAAACAACGAGCCCACAGAAAATGTTTGCCAACCAAACAAAAGATTTACAGACACCAAGGCCCGAAGATAGAAAATCCAAGCGGGGTTCGCGCAGACCAGTCCTTCGGCGCGGGGCATGGGGAAAATCACTTTAACTGATTGCTGGATGCCGGCAGGGACCGGCGGCTTGGGCCGGGTATTAACCTGAACGCTAACAGAACCCAAAAAACCGGGGGCCCGTCCATGTTTGGCGGGCCCCCGGTTTTTTAAATTGTGGATCACAGAAACTGCTATTGACTGATCTTTTCCAGGATCGTGGCAACCTTGGTCTCTGCTTTGTCGGCATGACTCATGCTTTGGATGAGGACGTCAGCACCAATTGTCGCCGCATGCCTGACAAGGTTGTCGGCGCGATCACCATCACGTTTTTTGAACGCCTCGATCATGTTGCGGTGTTCTTCGACCGAAATGTCCATGCGGCCAGGCTGTGCAAGAGACGCCAGGCGCAGGCGCTTGAACCTCATGACCAGTTGGTTGATCATTTCATATAGCTTCTCGTTGCCGGCCGCCTTGATAAAAACCTCGTGGAACTCATTGTGCACGCGGAAAAAGTTCTTTACGTCACCGTCCTTGGCGATCTGCTTGAGTCGCTCATTAATCGTCTCAAGGCGCTCGATATCCTTTGCGGCAAGGTTTTCCGCCGCCATCCTGGCGGCGAACCCTTCAAGGAGGATCTTGATAGCATAAAACTCTTCTATATCCCGTTCGGACAATGAGGCGACAACTGCACCTTTCCGAGGAATAACCTCGAGATAGCCTTCCGACTCCAGCTGACGAAAAGCTTCCCGGATCGGTGTCCGACTGATGCCGAAGCGTTCTGCCAGGTCTGGCTCCGAAACGCGTTCGCCAGGCTTGAGGCTCCCCTTGAGGATGGCATCCCGGATCGTTTCCAGGATTTTTTCGCGTAATGTCTGGTGTCTTTCTATCTGTTTTCTGCGCACAAAGAAACTCCGTTCTATCAGGGTCTGATGAATTGTATACAGTATACAAATAATGTCAAGCCCTTTCTGCATGATTTCACAGGCTAACATACTTAACTGCTTGCCTTTTACTGACACCGTGTTTATGATTTTAGCGCGTTTTTAAAGGATTATATATGGACCCTGTACGGCGGTTGCGCCTCTCCATTGCAGCACTCCTTGTCGTCATTGCGCTCGGCACGCTCGGCTACAGCCTGATCGAAGACTGGGCAGCGTTCGATGCTCTCTACATGACCGTAATCACCCTGGCCACGGTCGGCTTCAAGGAAGTGCACGAACTCAGCCCTGAAGGCAAGGTCTTTACCATTGTCCTGATTATCTGCGGGACAGGGATCATTGCCTACACTCTCAGCTGCCTGCTACAGTTCACCCTCGAGGGGCAGCTGCGCAAAATTCTCGGGAGGAAAAAATTGGAAAGCCGCATCAGCAAACTCAGGAACCATTACATTATCTGTGGTTTTGGCCGTATCGGCCATCTGGTCTGCCGCGAATTTCAGTCCCGGCCGACGCCTTTCGTGATCGTGGAGAAGGATCCGCACCACATCGAACGCATTGACCGTGAAGGGTACCTGTTCGTCGAGGGCGATGCTACCGACGACGAAACGCTGCTGGCCGCCGGTATAGATCATGCCAAGGGCCTGATCACGGCGGTAACCTCCGATACCGACAATGTCTACATCACCCTGACCGCCCGCGGCCTCAACCCGAAGCTGTTCATACTCGCACGGGCCGGCGAAGAGGGCTCCGAAAAGAAACTCATGCGCGCCGGCGCCAGCAAGGTCATTTCGCCTTATACGATCGGCGCAAACCGCATGGCACAGGCGATTTTACGTCCTTCCGTGGTCGATTTCATAGAAATTGCCACGGCAAGTGAGCACCTTGAGCTGCAGATCGAGGAAATTGCGATCGCCGCCGATTCCGTGCTGGCGGGTAAAAACCTCATCGACTCCGGGGTGCGCCAGAGCATGGGAATCATCATCGTCGGCATCAAGCAGACCGACGGCCAGATGATTTTCAACCCACCGCCCAACAAGGTGATTGAACCCGATTCGGTCCTGATTATCCTCGGACAGCGGAAATCCATCAGCCAATTGGAAAAGATTGCCGGGGGGGGCCGTCAATGACCCTCTGCCTTGGTGCTCACATCCCGTGGGCAAAGATCGATCACCATCTTGCAGAAATCCTTGATCTCGGACTCTTCCCGGAGATTGCCCTGAAGGGGCCAGAGCTGGACTCTTTCGACCAGGCCCTTCTGCAGAGAACCTCGCAAACCCTGGCGGCCGCCGGCGTCCGGCCAACCGTTCACGCACCCTTTTTCGACCTTAACCCGGGCGCCCTCGATCCATTGATCCGGCAAGCGACCTTCCAGCGCCTCAGCCAGGCCTTAGCCGTGGCTGGGAAGTTGGGCGCCCGCCTCATGGTCATTCACCCCGGCGTCGACAAATGGCGCTACCCGAATCTCGATCAAACCTGGCTGGCCCTAGCCGGGGAGTTTTTCCCACCACTCATCGAGCAGGCAGGGTCCTGCGACTGTCGTCTGGCTCTGGAGAATATCTACGAAGAAACACCGGCGTTACTGATTCAACTGGTGGAGGGGCTTGATTCAGAATGGTTTGGTCACTGTTTCGATGCCGGTCACTGGAACCTGTTCGGCCGGCAACCCATGGCGGAATGGCTCGATGCCCTCGACACCAAGCTTCTTCATCTCCACCTGCATGACAATCACGGCCGCGCCGATGAGCATCTACCGGTCGGTGAGGGAACTATTGATTTCCTTCCCCTGCAACGCATACTTCGCCGCCTCGAGCCACGGCCCAGTATCACGCTGGAAGCCCACACCCCTGAACACCTCAAGCGCTCACGCCGCCAGGTCGAACCTTTGTTCCGTTGAAAAAAATCGGTTCCATAGCCTAAGAAAGGTTATACGCAGGGCCGCAAAGGTTCCAGAGGAACGGTTCATGAATGGCGGAAGCTGTGCGGTCCCTTCGCCAGGTTTAATGGCCGGCAAAAAAACAGGGCGGCTCATCCGAGCCGCCCTTCACGGTATCATATGGCTGCACCGAATCAGTGCAGCTTCTTGCTCGCCACCTGGACGCGGATCAGCGCCCGCTCCAGTGCAGCTTCCATAATTTTGAAGTCCTTGTCCTCGCTCGTCAGTTTTCTGAGGGCTTCTTCAGCCCGGGCAAGCGCGGCCCTGGCGCGTTCCACGTCGATCTGGTCGGCAGGCTCGGCGGTCTCGACCAGCACCGTCATGACGTTGTCCTCAACTTCCACATAGCCCCAGTTCACTGCGACATGAAAGGTGTCGTTGCCCTTTTTATAGGTCAACTCGCCGACCTTCAGCGTGGTCAGCAGTGACGTGTGGTCGGGCAGCACACCGAATTCACCGATACTTCCGGGAGCGGTCACTTCATCAACCTCTTCCGACAACACCCGCTTGTACGGTGTGACCAGTTCCAGTTTAAGCTTGTCTGCCATGCCAGTTTATTCCTTTATGCCTGATAATGCCGATCAAGCAGCCAGTTGCTTGGCTTTTTCCAGGGCTTCCTCCATGGTTCCCACCAGGTAGAAGGCCTGCTCAGGGATATCATCATACTTGCCGTCGACCAGGTCACGGAAGCCCTTGATGGTGTCTTTCAGTTCCACGTACTTGCCCGGAGAGCCGGTGAAGGTCTCGGCGACGAAGAACGGCTGAGAGAGGAACCGCTGGATTTTGCGCGCACGGGCGACGATCAGCTTGTCTTCCTCGGAGAGCTCGTCCATGCCGAGGATCGCGATGATGTCCTGCAGGTCCTTGTAGCGCTGCAGCACGTACTGCACGTCACGGGCACACTTGTAATGCTCCTCACCAACGACCTGGGGATCGAGGATCCGGCTGGTGGAGTCGAGGGGATCGACAGCGGGGTAGATGCCAAGCTCGGCGATCTGGCGGGACAGAACCGTGGTCGCATCGAGGTGGGCAAACGCAGTGGCCGGCGCGGGGTCGGTCAGGTCGTCGGCCGGCACGTAGATAGCCTGAACCGAGGTGATCGAGCCTTTGCTGGTCGTGGTAATACGTTCCTGAAGCTCACCCATTTCGGTCGCCAGCGTCGGCTGGTAACCGACCGCCGAGGGAATCCGGCCGAGCAGCGCCGAAACCTCTGAGCCGGCCTGGGTGAAACGGAAGATATTGTCAACAAACAGCAGCACGTCCTGACCTTCCTCGTCACGGAAGTATTCTGCAACCGTCAATGCCGAGAGGGCGACCCGGGCACGGGCGCCGGGGGGCTCGTTCATCTGGCCGTAGATCAGGGCGGCCTTGTCGAGGACCCCGGAATCCTTCATTTCATGCCAAAGGTCATTGCCTTCGCGGGTCCGCTCACCAACCCCGGCAAAGACCGAGTAGCCGCCGTGCTGCTTGGCGATGTTGTGGATCAATTCCATGATCAGAACGGTCTTGCCGACCCCGGCGCCACCGAACAGACCGATCTTGCCGCCGCGGGCATAAGGCGCGAGCAGGTCGACGACCTTGATTCCGGTCTCGAAGGCTTCGACCGTAGTCGACTGCTCGGTAAATTCAGGGGCCGGGCGATGGATTTCCCATTCCAGTTCGTTCTCAACCGGGCCGGCTTCGTCAACGGGCTCACCGACCACGTTCAATATCCGCCCGAGGGTCTTGTGACCAACGGGCATGACGATCTGCTTGCCGGTATCAAGCACGTCCTGGCCACGGACCAAACCGTCAGTGGCGTCCATGGCGATGGTCCTTACGGTATTCTCGCCCAGATGTTGAGCGACTTCCAGAACCAGGTTCCATTCCCGGTCGTTGACCGACGGGTTGGACACCTTAAGCGCGTAGTAGATCTCCGGAAGCTTGCCGGCTTCGAATTCCACGTCGACAACCGGACCGATGACCTGCGTGATGCGTCCTTTATTCATGATGAACCGTTCCTCCATTCTGCCCGCCC
>JAHEDT010000036.1 GCA_024641085.1 Geobacteraceae bacterium
ATCGGCGGCAGCTTCTCCCATGAATTCATGGTGCTTGCCGATACCGGGGAGGATGCCATCGTCTCCTGCAACAGCTGTGATTACGCCGCCAACGTGGAGAAAGCCGAACTGCGGGCCCCCGGTGGCGAGACCCCGGCGCCCGCCATGCCGCTGGGCAAGGTTGCGACGCCCAACCTGAAAAGCATTGACGACGTGGCCGCGTTTCTCAAGGAAACACCGCAGAAGATGGTCAAAACCCTCGTTCTCCAGAACGAACGCGAGGAGACGGTTGCCGTGCTGCTGAGGGGTGATCGCAAACTCAACGAAATCAAGCTTTGCAATTACCTCGACTGCAAGCATATTCAGCTCGCCGACGAAGCCCTGGTGAGAAAGATCACCGGTGCCCCGACCGGTTTCTCTGGACCGATCGGTCTGTCCTGCCGGGTGATCGCCGACCAGGACCTGGCCGTGATGAGCGATTTCGGCCTGGGCGCCAACGAGGAGAATTTCCATCTGACCGGCGCCAATCATGGCCGTGACTTTCAGGTCGAGGCCTTTGTCGACCTGCGCGAGGCCGAGGCCGGTGATGCTTGCCCGCGCTGTTCGGGTAAGCTGGAAGTCTGGCGCGGTATCGAGGTCGGGCATGTGTTCAAGCTGGGAACCAAGTATTCGGAAAAGATGCATGCCACCGTGCTCGACGAACAGGGCCAGGAGCGGACCCTGGTCATGGGCTGCTACGGAATTGGCGTCGGCCGTACGGCCGCAGCCGCCATCGAGCAGAATCACGATGCCAACGGTATCATCTGGCCGATGCCGCTGGCGCCTTTCCAGGTGATCGTCACCCTGCTGAACCCGAATGACGAAGCGGTGCTCACTGCCGGGGAAGATCTTTACGCACAACTGCTCGAAGCAGGGGTCGAAGTGCTGCTGGACGATCGCGATGAACGGCCCGGCAGCAAATTCAAGGACGCCGACCTGCTCGGTATCCCGTTGCGCGTCAACGTTGGTGCGCGGGGCCTGAAAGAGCAGTCCTTTGAACTCCAGGAACGCCGCAGCGGCGAGCGCACCATGCTGCCAATCGCCGGGGCCGCCGTGCGGATTGCCGAACAGGTCCGCGCGGCTCTTTAGCCGGGGCGCGAGCACAGACGCCTATGAGTGACATACGCATCGACAAGGATGGCCGGTTGACTCTCCCCTCTGGCGCGCTCAGGATGATCGGGGAGCAGCCCGTGCGCTTGTCGTCATACTCCGATCACCACCTCCTGCTGGAAGTGCAGGCCAATGACAGCAAGGTGCAGATGGCCGGCCAGCTCGGTGACGTCGGGGTTGTTGACCTGCTCTCTTTTTTCAACATGTTCCGCAAGTCGGGCCTGCTGCATTTCAGCCTGTCCGGCGGCAGCAAGACGCTCTATTTCAAAAACGGCGAAATCGCCTACGCAGCGAGCACTTTCCCGGAGGAAGAGATCGTCGAGATTCTCTACAGCCTGGGCAAGTTCGACCGGGGAGTTCTACAGGGTGTTCGCCAGTTCGCCAACGGCGAAGTGGCGCTCGGCAAAATCCTCGTCGATCAGAACATCATCACCGCCAAGGATCTTTGGGCGGCGACCCGCAACCAGGTCGAAACCATCATTTACAACCTGTTTGCTTTTCATGAAGGCAGCTTCGTCTTTGTCGATGCCGCACCGGCCGAAGACACGCTGGTCAGCCTCTCCATGAACACCCAGAACCTGATCATGGAGGGGCTGCGCCGGGTCGATGAGCGGGCAGTCTACATGCAGAAGGTCAAATCCCTCGATGCCATCCCGGTGGCCTCCGGCCAGGTCCCCAACGATCTCGACAGCGTCTCCCAGAAGATGTTCGCCCTGGTCCAGGCCGGGGTCAGCGATGTCAAGGAACTGCTGCGCCGCTCCGGTTCCGGGGACTTCGATGCCCTGAGGCTGCTCAGCCAGATGGTGGAGCGGGGTATCGTCGTCATGGAGGAAGCGCCGTCCGTGGCGGTTGAAGGCGTGCTGGGCGAAGCGGTGACGATCTTCAACGGCGTGCTGGTCGCGCTGCATCGGGTCGTCTCCACCAAGAACCCCCAGTTTCGCGAAGAAGTGTCCTGCTTCCTGCGGGACTTGCCGCAACCCTTTTCCTATGTCTTCAGGCAGACCACCCTCAGAGAAGACGGTTCGGTGGACGGTGGGCGGATCCTCGCCAATCTGGCCGGCCTCGAGGAAGGCGACAAGCTGCGTCTGCTTGCCGATGCCCTCAGTGAACTTATTTACATGGAGTGTATCGCTGCCCGCCGCGAGCTGGGGGCGGCTGACTCTGCGGAGCTGATCAAACGGGTTCAGGCGGTCTCGACCCGCGTGCAGGCCCTGATAGGACGACGTGACGATGAATGATGCCAAGCAGAGATTGATTTTCGCCCTGGATGTCGAAACCCTGGAGGCCGCCCGCAGCTGGGTTGACCGGCTGCAGGGGCAGGTCGGTGTGTTCAAAATCGGTAAGCAGCTCTTTACTCGGTGCGGCCCGGACGTCGTCAAGCTGGTCCAGGCCGGCGGTGCCGACGTGTTCCTCGACCTCAAGTACCACGATATCCCGAATACCGTGGCCATGGCCGGCCTCGAGGCGCTGCGCCTCGGGGTCAGAATGTTCAACGTTCACGCCCTGGGCGGCTTCGAGATGATGGCCAGGCTGGTTGCCGAGGTCGACAAGGTCTGCCCGCGCGACAACCCCCAGCGTCCCATTCTCCTTGCGGTGACAATCCTGACCTCGTCCAATCAGGAGACCCTGCGCGGCGTCGGTATCGATCGCCCCGTCGAGGTCATGGTGCCGAAGCTGGCCAAGCTGGCCAAGGATGCCGGCATGGACGGCGTCGTGGCGTCGCCGAAAGAGGTCTCCCTGATTCGGGCTGCCTGTGGCGATGATTTCCTGATCGTCACCCCGGGCGTGCGCCCTGCGTTTGCTTCCCAGGATGACCAGAAGCGGGTCATGACCCCCGGCGACGCCCTGCGGGCCGGCGCCGATTATCTGGTGATCGGCCGGCCGATCTCCGCTGCCGCGGACCCTGCCGCTGCGGCCGCTTTGATCATTCAAGAAATGCAGGCGGCCCTGAGCGGTTGAACTCCTCCTGCCCCTGCAGTTCTCAGTTCCAGCGACTCCTTTTTCAGAAGTTATTGCCCATCCCAAGATATGCGGACCGAAACATCTACCGTTGGTGAAGAATATGGCTGCGGATTTGACGCAAGGCTGCTCCGGCTGTGGCCAGACATTGATTCTTTGGCAAGGAGAGCCTTTGCCCTCGCGTCGAGAAAATTGGAATTCATATGTATTTTTAGTGGTTTAAAGGCCTCTCCTGGAGGTCTTTGGTTTGACATGGTTCCAGGCCTGCGGTAGAGGTTAAGCTGAGGACGATCTGTGGTGGCCTAGAGAAGACAGGAGGTAAGTTAGCTTATAACGGCTCAATCCAAGAAACGCAGATTGCTACCACTGATCAGTTGATTCCTATCACTGACAAAAAAACGCCTGCCGAACCACTAGCAAGCACTGTGGAGTATCCCCATGAGTGAGTCTCAGCGATATTTTTATGCCGCTATTGGTTTTGTGGTTGTCTACGCCATAGTGTGGACCCTGGTCTCCTCCCAGCTTGACCCCGCGGTTCCCTTTGACGCAGTGGAGGCCTTGAACTGGGCACGCAATGCCGAGTTCGGTTCGCCCAAGAACCCCTACATGGTGGGTGGCGTTATGACCTTAGGTTGGTTGCTCGATCCCGCCCTGCCCATCAGCCTGTACTGGTACCTGTCCCACTTTGTCGGAGTTGGTTTGGGAATGCTGGGCGTCTGGCTGCTCAGTAAGCGGCTGTTTGGCAGAGGTGACATTGCCCTGCTTTCACTCATGAGCCTGAACCTTAGCGGAATTATCAACTTCGATGTGATCCCGTATAATGACAACTACCTGCTCGTCATGTTCTGGCCCTATCTGTTTCTGTTCTTCATCAAGGCCGTCTACGACAACCAATATCATTGGTTCTCGTTGGCAATTGTCACCGGCCTGGCTTCAATGTCGAAGTACTCGACATGCGCCTTCCTGCCGTTCATGTTTCTCTACATACTCCTGGTTCCTGAGGCACGGAAGGCATTCAGATCCCCTGTGTTTTACCTGGCCATTCTGCTGTTCCTACTTCTTATGGCCCCCAATGCTGTCTGGCTTTACCGGCACGACTACGCAGCATTCAACTGGGTCCACTCGCAGATAACGCGTGGATTCAACCTGAAGGCAGCGATTGCTTTCGTGGCGGTGTTCTACCCTGCGGTCCTGCTCGCTCTCGTGTTGCAGCCGCTTGGCGGGACATGGGGTGTGCCCTCAGCCCCGGAGAAGAGGGCGGTTCTCTTTGTGTTCGCTCCGCCGATCCTGATGATCCTTGTCTATTTCCTGTTCCATCGCGGAGGGAGAATGACCGAATGGCTTCAGCCCTTTGCCATACTCACGCCGGTCGTTTTGTTCTCCCTGCTCAACTTGGACAGGGTCAGGTCGCTGCGAAAGGTCAGTTCCTCATTGCTGGCGATTGCAGTTGTCGTGTGCCTCGGGTATGCCCTGGTCCACCAATTGAATATCCGGGGCGCAGGCAGTAAGTTCAGCTACATCCAGAATGTCAGCGCCGAGATAAATGTGACCTGGCGGGACAGATATGACCGGCCGCTCAAGTACGTTGGGGGAAGTCGTTTCTCTCGGTGGCTGACTTTCTATGCGCCGGACCGTCCCGCGATCACCACGCCTTGGTCAAATGACAAGAAACCCAGTATCTACAACGCCCGGATAGTGGCCAGCGACATTATGGAAGACGGGGCATTGTTTGTCAGTAACCCGGGCGACAACTGCGAACAGACCAATTTTGAGGAGAACGTGTTCGATTTCCCCGGAATAGACATTCCGGAAAAGCAGGAGTATTGGTTCAGGGACGAAAAGGGCCGGCAGGTTAGACTCTGCCTCGGTTTCTCACCGCCTCACAGGCGATCCCGTCAAGACATGTAGCGCTCACTCCAGTTCTACGCAAACCTGTCAGATCTTCTCGCCATTCCGGAATCATCATGCGTGTGGCTCTGCCGATTGCCGTTCCCGGTTGGCTCAAAGCGGTCCAGCCGTCGCCAGGTTTAATTTTTAGGCGGGGAGGGCTGTTGTCCACTCATGATAGGAATCCGAATTCAATCGTTTTTTTAGGGGTTTAGAGTCTTCTTATGTCAGGTTTTGGTTTGACATGGCTTTGCGCATGCTGTAGAACGAGGTTGCGGAATATTGCGGGCCGCTGTTTCGGTGGAGGGGGAGTTCCATGGCGCCGTTGGCGTCGCTCATCTGACCGGTATCCCTGTCAGGTGTGATTGTTACTCATGTGATGCAGAGAAAAGACCGGCTGTTAGCTTGGCCCCCTTTCTCTATGAAAAGGATGACGTATGTCAGCACAATTCCGCAAGATATTTCGTGAATACAATGAGATATCCGTCCGGTATGACAGAGACCAGGAGGCCATCTGGTGTTATTTCAAACCCCAGAGCCGCCCCTGCTTTTCTCCACGCTTGCTGCAGGAATCTAAAGAAATCCAGCAATCCATCATCAAGTATCTGACGACCAGTGATAACCCTGAGAAGTACCCGATCCGCTACTTAATCCTCGCATCCCAAATCCCTGGAGTTTTTAATTTTGGCGGCGATCTGGATCTGTTCGTCACGCTCATTGAAGCTCAAGAGCGCGAACAACTGCTCGAATACGCTAAAAACTGTATCGACATCTGCTATATGAATGCTGTCTCCCTGCATCTTCCAATCACGACCATTTCCCTTGTTCAAGGCTCAGCCCTGGGTGGCGGATTCGAGTCCGCCCTGTCAGGCAATGTCTTGATTGCCGAAGAGCACGCCGAGATGGGAGTCCCGGAGATTCGCTTCAATCTCTTCCCCGGGATGGGAGCCTATAGTTTCCTGGCGCGCAAATGTGGTACATTTGCGGCGGAACAGCTGCTGCGCTCCGGGAAAATTTACCGCGCCAGCGAACTGCATGAAATGAATGTGGTCGATGTCCTGGTCGAGTCGGGAGGTGGGCATCAAGCTGTGGACCGGTATATTAAAAATCACCGGCGCGCCGTGAACGGCATGCAGGCCATTCAGTCGGTCAAGCAATTTTATGACCCCGTAACCTATGAAGAGCTTATCGGGATCAGCAAGATCTGGGTCGATGCGGCCTTAAGGCTGACTCAGACCGATTTGCGTGTCATGCAGCGGATTGTTGCCGCGCAGAATCGCGGGTTCCTGAACTCCAATCCGGCGAGCAGGACGCAACTGGTCCGTACGAGACAGGATCGTCGAATGGATTATCAAAATGTGACCTTCCCACTTGTTGACCGTTCCGGAAATCAAATCCACAACGACCGGCGCCGGTGCGATCGGCGTGAACCGGGTTATATGCAAATGTCCAGTTAACGAGCCGTTGCTTGTAATGAGGCCTGCTCAAGACTCTGTGGCCCGATTGTAACTTTTACCCAGAAAAATTTGTTTCTTTCTATGGATTTATCAGAAAATTACGATCAGCAAATCTATAGTGACAAACTGACAACGCTTTACACGAGCAACTGGATCAGTACTGCCGCCACCCTGTCTGTTGCCGCGATGTATCTCGGCATACAACTGCCGACCCATGACACAAAAGCCCTCTTTGTATGGTATGGCGTCCTCGCAGTTATCTACACCTGTCGTTATTTCCTGACGAAAAGTTATTTAAAACAAACCCATACCCCTGCCAGGCAACGCACATGGATGCGGCGCTTTCGTTTTGCCGTTTTGGTGACCGGTCTGACGTTGGGATCGACGGTGGTCTTTTTTTACCCACATGATGATGTTCCGCACCAGGTCTTTACTATCCTGATCCTGGCCGGCATGGCCGCCGGAGGGCTTACAGTACTCGTGGCCGACCTGGTCTGCTTCAGGGGCTATGTCTGCTCCCTGCTCATCCCGGTCATCGTTTCATGTCTCATTGTCGGGGATACCTTCTACGTTACGATTGCAATCCTGGTCGGCATCTTCCTGATGATCATCCTCCGGGCAAGCCGGCGGTTGAACGACATTGTCACCTCCTCCCTGCAACTGCGCTATGAAAACCTGGCGTTGGTCAACATCCTGGAAGGGGAAAAGAATCAATTGAGCAACCGGCTCGGCCGGATTCTCAACGACAGCTCAAATGAGCTTTACATTGCCGATGCTGTCTCGCTCAATTATGTGCAGGTCAACAAAGGGGCCCTCCTGAACCTCGGCCTCACGGAAGAGGAAATGTCGCACATGACATTGCTCGATACCATTGTCGACCTTGACAGGGAAGCATTTAACAGCCTCATCGAGCCGCTGAGGTTCGGCATGAGAGAATCAGTCTCCCATAAAACCTTCCACAGGCGTAAAGACGGCAGTACCTACCCGGTAGAGCTGCGCTTTCAGTTGTCAACCCAGGAAGACCCCCCGGTTCTGGTCGTTACAGCGCTCGATATCACCGAGCGGGACGAGGCCGAACGCAAGCTGCTTCACCAGGCCAATTTCGACCAGTTGACCAACCTGCCTAACCGCTACTACATGCAGTCTTACATCGGCAGCGCCTTCGCGCGCGCCAAAAGGGGCCATTCCAAGGTCTCTCTGCTCTTTCTGGACCTGAACAACTTCAAGGATATCAACGACACCCTCGGGCACGGCATAGGTGACGAGCTTTTAAAGCAAGTGGCCAACCGGATCCGGTCGCTTCTCAGGGCGGTCGATACTGCAGCACGTCTTGGGGGGGACGAATTTCTTGTTCTGCTTGAAGGCCTGCAGCAGCAGGACCAGGCGGAAGTGGTGATCCAGAAAATCATCGACTCGTTCAAGGTCCCGTTTCATGTCCAATCCAATGAGATATTTACCTCGGCCAGTATCGGGATCAGCACCTTTCCAGACGACGGCAGTTCCGTTGAATTGCTCATGCAATATGCTGATACAGCGATGTATAATGCCAAGAAGGACAGTAACCGCAACTATTGTTTCTTCTCTCACGAACTGCGCGAATACATCGATAAGCAGCTCGCCGTGAAGAACCACCTGAGACATGCCGTCAATAAAGGTGAGCTCTCAGTCTTTTATCAGCCCAAAATCAACACCCATAATGAAGAAATTGTCGGTGCGGAAGCCTTGCTCAGATGGCACAATGCTGAACTCGGTAACATCCCGCCGGACATTTTTATTCCGATCGCTGAGAAATACGGCCTCATTGAAGAGATCGGCAACTGGGTCTTGAAGACGGCCTGCATGGAAGCCAGCAGTTGGCAGGGGCTGACGCAGCGCCCGTTGCATGTGGCTGTGAATATTTCACCGAGGCAGTTTCGGACCACCGATTTTCTGAACACCGTGGACCAGGTGCTGGCCGACAGCGCCCTGCCCGAACATCTTCTGGAAATTGAAATCACAGAGAACCTTCTGATCCAGGATACTTCGGAGCCGCTGGAAATATTGAAGGCCCTCCATAAAAAGAACATAACCCTGGCCCTGGACGATTTTGGGACCGGGTATTCTTCCTTGAGTTATCTGAAGCAATTCCCCATTCAGGTTCTGAAGATCGATCGGAGTTTCATCAACGACATGATGGTAAACCAGTTCAATATGTCGCTGGTGGATGCAATTGTCGCCCTGGCGCAGAACCTGGGCCTGCGTCTTGTCGCAGAAGGCGTTGAAACTCAGGAACAACTCGATTATCTGCGCAGGAAAAACGTGCATGCCATTCAGGGTTACTTGTTCAGTCCTCCCGTCCCGGCGGTAGAATTCCGGGCGATGATCCAGAAAAAAGCATCTTGATCATATCCTCCTGCATCAGCAGTAAAGTCTCCTGCTCAGGCCCTTCTTTTGGCCGCAGGGCCGTTCGCGTTTGACAGCCTGTCGGGCATAAGGTAAAGAGATAAGGGGTGATTCGCTGCGCGGTGGTGTATGTGAAGACATTATCTGGGGATGCAAGTGTCAACCTGCCGAAAGCACGTTGTCATGACATGGTCCCCCGGTGGTGAGTTCGAGTAAAAGGTGCCCCGGCAGCTTTTCTGCTAAGCCACATGCCGTGGGTATCGGTATGCTCCATACGCAAGATATTAACCGGAAGGTTTTTTGAAACGTGAAAGTCGATTATCTCTACGGGATTCATCCGGTACGTGAGGGGTTGCGCGGTCGTCGCCAGCCCCTCGAACTCTTTGTGGACGAAAAGGGCGGCGCTCAACGCATCGATGAGCTGCTGGTTCTGGCGCGGGAGCGTGGCGTCCCGGTGCGGCAGAGGCGTCGCCAGGACCTCGACCGCATGGCGGGGCAGACCCATCACCAGGGGGCGGTTCTGAGCATGGAGCCCTTCCCCTATACGGAGATCGAGGACCTGCTCTTCGCCTGGCAGGCTTCCGGGGAAACTGGTTTCTTCCTGCTGCTCGACGGCATTACCGACCCGCACAACCTGGGGGCCGTGCTGCGCAATGCCGACGCGGCGGGCTGCCAGGGGGTGATCCTCACCAGGGATCGCAGCTGCGGCATCACCAACGTGGTCGACCGGGCCTCGGCCGGAGCTGTTGAGCACCTGGCCGTCTGCCAGGTGACCAACCTCGCCCGCACCATGGAGCTGCTCAAGAAGAGCGGTTTCTGGATCTACGGGCTGGCGGCCGGCGAGGGCGCGCAACAGCTGTTTGCCGCCGACCTCGCCGGAAATCTTGCCCTGGTGGTCGGCAGCGAAGGGGAGGGGCTGCGCCAGCGGACCCGCGAGCTTTGCGATGGGCTGCTGGAGATCCCGATGAGCGGCGGGGTGGCGTCGCTGAATGCGGCTTCGGCCAGTGCGGTCGCCCTGTTCGAGGTGGTCCGGCAGAGGCTGTCCGTACAATCCTGACGCGCCGCACCCTCAAGGGCCTCGCCGTTGTTCAAGCCATCAACTGCCCGCCGTTGACCTCAATCACCTGCCCGGTCACATAGCCGCTTAAACCATCGCACGCCAGATAAATGGCTGTCCCGGCGCAGTCTTCAGCCTCCCCAAGTCTCTGTAGAGGAATACCAGCCTGAGTCTTCGCCAATTTCTCCGGGCTGGAAAACCGTGCATGGAATGCGGTATCAATAGTGCCGGGAGAGATCGCGTTGACTCTGACATGGCGCCCGGCCAATTCTCTGGCGAGTGAGCGGGTCAGGGTGCTGACAAAAGCCTTGGACGCGCTGTAAATCGAAGAGCCCGGACTGCCGCCGGTTCGGGCAGAAATGGAGCTGACATTGATGATGCAGCCCCCACCTACACGGGCGAAAGCAGGCAAGACTGCGCGGCACGCTGTGACAACCGAGCGGGCGTTGAGATTGAAGACACGATCAATAAAATCATCATCCACTTCTTCCAGCTGGCGCCTGGCCACCATGCTGCCGGCATTGTTGATAAGAATATCCAGCCGGCCGAAGTGCGCCACCACCTGTGCGATGGTCTCTGCAACGGCCTGGCTTGAATTGAAGTCAGCCTGTATTGACAAAGCATCACCACCGGCCAGGCGAATTCTGCCGACAAGCCCTGAAACAGCTTTGCCATCACTGCTAAAGTGTTGAATACCGACCCTGGCCCCATAACGACCGAAGGCTTCCGCGATCGCGGCGCCGATTCCGCTGCCGCCGCCGGTCACCAACACAACCTTGCCGGACAGATCCGTTCTCAATAAATCGGTCTGTTGTTCAGACATGGTCTCCCCCACTGCTATCTTTGATTTTCAAGGACTCTGGATACCGCTTTTTTCCAGCCGCGCAGCAACGCGTTTCGTTCTGCCTGGTCAAGTTCAGGGGTAAAGAGTGCATCTCGCTGCCAATTCTTTTGAATATCCTCAAGTGACGCAAAGACGCCGAATTGCACCCCGGCGAGATAGGCCGCACCCAAAGCCGTGGTTTCCGTCACCTGAGGGCGTTCCACCGGAAGGTTCAGCAGATCGGCCAGAAACTGCAGAAACCAGTCATTGGCGACCATGCCCCCATCGACGCGCAAGGCCTTCAAGGCAGCGTCGCTGTCCCCTCTCATCGCCTCCATCAGGTCGTAGGTCTGATAGCCTACCGATTCCAAGGTGGCGCGGACAATCTCTGCAATTCCGGTATCACGGGTCAGTCCAAAAATAGCACCGCGCGCGTGTGGATCCCAGTACGGGGCTCCCAGCCCGGTAAATGCTGGAACCATATAGACCCCGCGATTGGAATCAAGCCCCTGCGCGAGTCCTTCGGCCTCACCGGCGGAATTGATCAGTTTCAGCCCATCGCGAATCCACTGAATCGCCGCACCTGCGACAAAAATAGATCCCTCAATCGCATAGCTGGTCTTTCCGGCAACACGATATGCGACAGTCGTTAACAGACGGTTCCGGGAACGGAAGGCCTTTTCGCCGGTATTCATCAACACAAAGCAACCGGTGCCGTAGGTACTCTTGATCATCCCCGGCTCAAGGCAGGCCTGCCCGATAGCAGCGGCCTGTTGATCGCCCGCGATTCCGCCGATCGGAATGGAGCGACCGAACAGCTCTACATCCGTCGCTCCAAAATCGGCAATGCAATCCTTGACCTCGGGTAACAGGGCAGATGGAATGTTAAACAGATCCAGCAGAGACTTGTCCCACTCCTGGGTATGGATATTAAACAGCATGGTCCGCGATGCGTTGGTCGCATCGGTTGCGTGCACTGCACCACCGGTCAGGCGCCAGAGCAGGAAGCTGTCGACTGTTCCAAACGCCAACTCCCCTTTTTCGGCCCTCGCCCTTGCCCCCGCTACATGATCGAGAATCCAGCCCAGTTTGGTTGCTGAAAAGTAGGGGTCAATCAGCAACCCGGTCCGTTCGGCGACCAGTTCTTCATTCCCCGCAGATATAAGCTCGGCACAATGGCCGGCGGTGCGACGATCCTGCCAGACAATCGCATTGTAAATAGGTTTACCGGTCTGCCGATCCCAGACCAGCGTTGTTTCGCGCTGGTTGGTGATACCGATGCCGGCAACCTCATTCCCGGTCATCTCTGCCTGCTGCAGCGACCGGCGGCACACCTCGAGCACCGATTGCCAGATCCCTTCCGGATCATGTTCGACCCATGCATCCTGCGGATAGAGCTGACGGAATTCTTGCTGGGACTGCGCTACGCAGTGTCCATTTGCATCGAAAATCATGGCACGCGAACTGGTCGTTCCCTGATCGATAGCAAGGATAAGTCGTCTCTTCATAAATGACCTCCTCTAAACCCTGACTTGATTATCGAAAGTTCATAATCACTCAATATCGAAAATAGTCAAGCTGTCGATTGTTCAAAAGTGAAAACATTTTACAATCACTCCTTGCCAAACGAACAAAATCTAGTATAAAAAATAAATTAGAACAAATTCACTCCCTAAACAGAACATAGTGATCCCCTAACCGATCTGGACTCTGGATGAATCAGCGTCAGAAGGAAATTCTACTGCTCGTTCAGCAACAGGGATTCGTGGCAATCGAAACCCTGGCGCAAAACTTCCAGGTAACTCCCCAAACAATCCGCCGCGACATCAACACCCTCTGTGAAAAAAAGTTGCTTACCCGCTTCCACGGCGGCGCCGGGCCTTCATCCAGTGTTGAAAACCTTGCATACTCAACACGCCAAGTCATGCATCTGGCGGAAAAGCGCGGCATTGCTCAATTGACCGCGCAGCATATCCCTGACCGGGCATCGATCTTCATCAATATCGGCACAACGACAGAAGAAGTTGCCAAGGCACTTATGAACCACAGCCGCTTGCGGGTTATCACCAATAACCTGAATGTCGCCTCAATTCTGCGCTGCAATCCCAGCTTCGAGATCATTATAGCAGGCGGATCGGTACGACCAAGGGATGGCGGAATTACCGGTGAGGCCACCCTTGATTTTATCCGTCAATTCAAGGTCGATTTCGGTATTGTCGGTATCTCCTGCATTGACGTCGACGGGGCCTTGCTCGATTACGACTATCATGAGGTTCGAGTTGCACAGGCCATTATCGAAAATTCCAGAAAAGTCTTTCTGGTCGCAGATCATAGCAAATTCGATCGCTACGCCATGGTCAGACTTGGCAGCATAACGCAGGTTGACGCGCTCTTTACTGATCAACCCCCACCCCTGCACCTTGTTTCTATTCTTAAAGAAGCTGGCGTAGCCCTGCATGTGACCGATTCGTCCACTGTGACGAAAAACCATGTAACTGAAGTATCTAACTAAGGGAAGCTGCTACATGGCAATGGTTATTGAGAACGTCACAAAAATGGTTGGTAATGCGTGTCATATCAATGATATTTCGCTGCAGCTTGAACCGGGAACTTTCAACATCCTGCTTGGACGGACCCTCTCGGGTAAAACCACCCTGATGCGACTGATGGCCGGACTCGACAAGCCGACGAAAGGGCGCATTCTGATGAATGGTCAGGATTTGACCGGTATGTCGGTGCGCAAACGCGACGTGGCCATGGTTTATCAGCAGTTCATCAATTACCCATCGATGACCGTTTATAAGAACATTGCCTCCCCCTTGCGCCTTGCCAGGGCCTCCGAACCGGACATTGACCGGAGAGTCCGTGAAGTTGCCGAGATGTTACATATTGAAAAGCTGCTCGATCGATTGCCGGCAGAACTCTCGGGCGGTCAACAGCAACGCACCGCTATTGCCCGAGCACTGGTCAAGGATGCCGAGCTGTTACTGTTAGATGAACCGCTGGTCAATCTCGACTATAAATTGCGTGAAGAGCTGCGCACGGAGATGCGCGAAATATTCAAGCGCCGCCAATCTATTGTGGTTTACGCCACGACCGAACCCACTGAAGCCTTGGCATTAGGAGGCAATACCGCAGTGCTGTTCGAGGGGCGACTCGAGCAGTTCGGTCAGACTGTCGATGTCTACCAACATCCACAATCAACTCGAATTGCTCAGGCCTTTAGTGATCCGGCGATGAATATCGTCGCCGGCAGCGTTGATGCTGACAGTCTTCAACTGGGTGACGCCCGCCAGGTCCCGTTACAGAGCCATCTGAGTGGATTGAACCCCGGCAACTACCTTTTCGGGATGCGCGCCAATCATCTGCAGCTTGAGCGCAAAATCGCCACAGACATCGGATTTAACACGAGAATAAATCTTGCAGAGATCAGCGGTTCGGAGACCTTTGTTCACGTCACTCACAATGAAGATCACTGGACAGTCCAGAAACAGGGAATTCATAACTATAAGATGGAAGAGCAGGTGCAGGTATATGTCGACCCGGCGCGGCTATACGTCTTCGACCTCGACGGTCACCTGGTTGCTTCTCCTGAAGTTATCCCGACACATCTGACTTAAAGGCAGCATTCATGGCACGCATTGACCTCAAACAATTGGCTCACTCCTATCGCCGCAACCCGACCAGCGCAGGCGATTACGCACTGCACAAAATGGATCTCATCTGGGAAGACGGCCGCGCCTATGCACTGCTGGGTCCATCCGGGTGCGGCAAAACCACGCTGTTGAACATTATCTCCGGCCTGCTGCGCCCGTCGAAAGGGCAAGTCCTGTTTGATGGAAAAGATGTCTCTGCCACGCCGCCTCAGGAGCGTAACATCGCCCAAGTTTTTCAGTTTCCAGTCATTTATGACACCATGAGTGTTTTCGACAATCTGGCCTTCCCCTTGCGCAACCGTAAACAACCCGAGGCCGAAATCCGCAAACGGGTCGAGGAAGTGGCCGGGATGCTCGAATTGCAGGAGGACCTGAACAAGCGTGCGGCCAACCTGAGCGCCGACACCAAGCAGAAGATCTCTCTTGGCCGCGGCCTGGTGCGGAGCGACGTCGCCGCTATCCTGTTTGACGAACCCCTCACCGTCATCGATCCCCATTTAAAACTCCTGCTGCGGCGAAAACTGAAACAGATCCACGCACGTTTCAAACTGACGATGGTGTACGTCACCCACGACCAATTGGAGGCGCTGACCTTTGCCGATCAGGTGGTGGTGATGAATGAGGGCCAGATTTTGCAAATAGGGACGCCTCAAGATCTTTTTGAAAATCCGCAACACACCTTTGTCGGCTACTTTATCGGCAGCCCTGGCATGAATTTCCTGCCCTGCCGGATGCAGAATGGCAGCGCCTGTATAGGCGAGCTACGCATCCCCGTTGGTAGCGGAACAGAACAACTTCAGGGCGACTATGAACTGGGCATCCGCCCCGACTTCCTAGAACTCCATGACAATCAGGTCGCGGGTAGCCACAGGGTGACTATCAAGGAGGTCGAAGATCTGGGGAACTGTAAAATTGTTCGTGTTCAACTGGCCGAGTACAGCCTCAAGGTAAAGCTCCCGGAAGGGCGGGATACTCCAATTGAAACCGGCTATCTCGGCTTCCCGCCCGAGTGGATCAGGCTCTATGCCGATGGGCGCTTACTTGAGCGCAGCGCGCAATATCAAACGCAGCGGGGGGCCTCAATATGAACAAATGGCAGGACAACAAAGCATGGTTCATGGTCATTCCGGTCTTTTTGGTTGTCGCTGTTTCCGCGATTATCCCCTTGATGACCGTGGTGAATTATTCACTTCAGGATATCTTCGGCCCCGACCAACGCGTCTTCGTCGGCCTTGAGTGGTACAAGGATGCGCTCACCGACTCGCGCCTGCATGACGCACTCAGCCGTCAGTTGCTCTTTTCCAGCCTGGTCTTGCTGATCGAAATTCCGCTCGGTATTCTGATCGCGATGATGATGCCCAAAAAAGGCTGGAGTGCCTCACTCAGCCTGGTGCTGGTTGCACTGCCGTTGCTGATCCCCTGGAATGTTATCGGCACGATCTGGATTATCTTCATGCGCCCTGATATTGGCCTTTTGGGGGCGGCCATTAACGGCATGGGAATCCCCTTCGATCACACGGCTGCGCCCGTTTCTGCCTGGGTGACAGTCATGATGATGGAGGTCTGGCACTGGACGCCTTTGGTGGTTCTGCTGGCTTATGCAGGACTGCAGGCTATCCCTGAGG
Organism: Geobacteraceae bacterium; assembly: GCA_024641085.1. GTDB lineage: Bacteria > Desulfobacterota > Desulfuromonadia > Desulfuromonadales > BM103 > JAHEDT01. The sequence continues at coordinate 15,975 of JAHEDT010000036.1, forward strand.
CTTATTTTCAGGCGGCGCGGATTGACGGTGCTTCGGCCTGGGCCACATTCCGCTACATTCAACTCCCCAAGATGCGCGGGGTCCTCACGATAGCGATCCTGCTGCGTTTCATGGACAGCTTCCTGATCTACGCCGAACCCTTTGTTTTGACCGGTGGCGGACCCGGTAACTCAACGACTTTCTTGTCAATCTATCTGGTCAAGCAGGCGGTCGGGCAGTTTGACCTGGGGCCGGCCGCGGCATTCTCCATTATCTACTTCCTGATCGTGCTGCTCTTCTGCTGGCTATTCTATCAGGCGCTCTTGAAGGTCGGAACCGGAGACAAGTCATGAAGTTCCAGAAAAGAACCATTGGTCTGATCATCTACTTCGTCCTGTTGATGCTGCCAATCTATTGGATGCTCAACATGTCGCTGCGCACCAACGCAGATATCCTCAGCGCCTTCTCCTTCTACCCCAGTGCCCCGACCCTGGATAACTACATAAAAATTTTCACGGATGAATCCTGGTACTCGGGTTATTTAAACAGTTTTTACTATGTCAGCATGAACGTCATGATCTCACTGCTGACTGCATTGCCTGCGGCCTATGCATTTTCGCGTTACAATTTTCTCGGGGACAAGCACCTGTTCTTCTGGCTGCTGACCAACCGGATGGCACCCCCTGCGGTCTTTCTGCTCCCCTTTTTCCAACTCTACTCAACCTTCAACCTGATCGACACCCACTTTGCCGTAGCTCTCTCCCATTGCCTGTTCAACGTGCCCCTGGCGGTCTGGGTGTTAGAAGGGTTCATGTCGGGCGTGCCACGTGAAATTGACGAGATGGCCTATATCGACGGTTATAGCTTCCCGCGCTTTTTCCTGACCATTTTCATGCCACTGATCCGTACCGGCATCGGCGTCACAGCGTTTTTCTGTTTCATGTTCTCCTGGGTCGAACTGCTCCTGGCCAGAACCCTTACAACCACGGCAGCCAAGCCGATCGCCGCAATCATGACGCGTACCGTCAGCGCCTCAGGACTTGACTGGGGCCTGCTTGCTGCCGCTGGAGTTTTAACCATTGTACCCGGTGCGCTGGTGATCTGGTTTGTCCGCAATCACCTGGCCAAGGGCTTTGCCCTCGGACGGGTTTAAAGAGGTATGAATATGTCTCTGGAGTGGATGGCATGGACAATGCCGACAGCAATTTTCTTCATCACCATCGCCTGCATCCTGGTGGCCATGACAATTTGGCAAGCCAAGGCCCCAAGTGCTGAGCGCAAAGGGTTTTTACCGATTGCGACAACGCCTGGGGATCGTCTTTTTATCGGCCTGCTCGGCAGTGCCTATATTCACCTCGCCTGGATCGGGCTGACTACTCTGACTCTCTGGATCGCCTTTATTATCGCGCTGATCTGGATGGTTATATTGATGCGTTGGGGATAACAGATCTCATCAAGAGGTCCTCTTTGATCGGTGCTCAGGGCCTTTGCACCGATGAAGAGACCGGGATAACCGGGCATTTCAACGAGAGGCCTATAGAAGGAGAAGAGATGATGAAAGACGCAATCCGCAGGAAAAATTCGCGTGTGGGGCTCTTGATCAGTCTCACTGCGGCCCTGGCGATGTTGTTCGCAACTTCTGCCAGTGCAGACACGGCCGCGGCCAAGAAATGGGTCGACAGTGAATTCCAGCCTTCGACTCTGTCCAAAGCCGACCAGCTGAAGGAAATGGAATGGTTCATCAATGCAGCCAAACCTTTCAAAGGCATGAAGATCAAGGTCGTCTCCGAGACCATCCCGACCCACGAGTACGAATCAAAAGTGCTCACCAAGGCCTTCCAGGAGATCACCGGCATTGAAGTCACCCACGACCTGATTCAGGAAGGCGACGTTATTGAAAAGCTTCAGACCCAGATGCAGTCAGGCGAGAACATCTTTGATGCCTACATCAACGACTCCGACCTGATCGGCACCCACTGGCGTTATGGCTACGTTGTCAACCTGACCGACTGGATGGCCGGTGAGGGCAAAGATGTGACCCTGCCGACTCTTGATGTCGACGACTTCATGGGCAAGTCGTTCACCACCGCCCCGGACGGCAAGCTCTACCAGCTGCCCGACCAGCAGTTTGCCAACCTCTACTGGTTTCGCTATGACTGGTTCAACCGCCCGGAACTGAAAAAACAGTTCAAGGAGCTTTACGGTTATGAGCTGGGCGTCCCGGTGAACTGGTCGGCTTATGAGGACATTGCCGAGTTCTTCACCGAGCATGTCAAGGAAATTGATGGCAAAGCAGTTTACGGACATATGGACTACGGCAAAAAGGCCCCCGATCTCGGGTGGCGTTTTACCGACGCCTGGCTGTCGATGGCCGGTGCCGGCGACAAAGGTCTGCCGAACGGAAAACCGGTTGATGAATGGGGCATCCGGGTTGACAAAAACGACCGTCCGGTTGGATCGAGCGTCAGCCGTGGTGGTGCCACCAACGGCCCTGCTGCAAAATACGCCCTGCGCAAATACATGGATTGGCTGCGCAAATACGCACCTCCCGGCGCTCTCGGCATGGACTTTTACCAATCGCTGCCGAGCCTGGCCAAAGGCAATGTCGCCCAGCAGATTTTCTGGTACACCGCATTTACCTCGGCAATGGTCGAGGAGGGGACCCCGGTTGTGAATGCTGATGGCACCCCGAAATGGCGCATGGCACCGTCACCGCACGGCCCTTATTGGGAAGAGGGGATGAAGCTTGGTTATCAGGACTGCGGTTCCTGGACCCTGATGAAGAGCACGCCGGTTGACCGGCGCAAGGCCGCCTGGCTGTTCGCCCAGTTTGTCGTTTCCAAAACGGTTTCGCTGAAGAAGGCCCACGTTGGCCTGACGCCGATTCGCGACAGCGACATCCGCGACAAATCGTTCACAGAACGTGCGCCCAAGCTGGGTGGTCTGGTTGAGTTCTATCGCAGCCCGGCCCGGGTAGCCTGGACCCCGACCGGCACCAACGTCCCGGACTATCCAAAACTGGCACAACTCTGGTGGCAGAACATCGGTGAAGCGGTTGCCGGTGAAGTGACCGTCGATACGGCGATGGATAACCTTGCCAAGGAGCAAGACAAGGTCCTCATTCGTCTCGCGCGGAGCAAGTCTCAGGGAGACAAAGGCCCAGTCATGAACGAGGAGCGTCCCGAGTCCGAGTGGTTGGGTAAATCGGGCGCACCAAAAGCCAAACTGGCCAACGAGAAACCCAAGGGCGAGACCGTCAATTATGATGATCTCATCAAAGCCTGGCGTGAAGGACGGGTGAAATAGCCCCATAGGCCACAATTGAACATCGAGACCTCCCCAGCAGAGGTCAATGTTCAAACAACCTTCAGGGGCCAGGGGAACAAGCCCTGGCCCCTGAATTACGACCATTCCGGTTGACGACTGTGGTGGGGAGGATGAGCATGGGCAGAGAGCAGCACGTGCAGTATCTGAAAGAAGACAGGATCTTTGACCTGCTCGTCGTCGGCGGCGGGGCCACCGGCTGCGGGGTGGCCCTCGATGCGGCCAGCCGTGGTTTGCAGGTGGCACTCATCGAAAAAAATGATTTTTCCGAAGGGACCAGCAGCCGCAGCACCAAGCTGGTGCACGGGGGAGTGCGCTACCTGGAGATGGCGGTCAAGAAGCTCGACCGGGTGCAGTACAACCTGGTGAAAGATGGCCTTAGGGAACGCTACACCCTGCTGCAGAACGCTCCTCACCTGTCAAATCGCCTGCCCCTGGTCACGCCGCTCTATCGCTGGATCGACATCCCATACATTTTTTCCGGGCTCAAGCTCTACGATATCCTGTCCGGCAAGCGGAATATCGGCCACAGCCGGCTGCTCAGTCGCAGGGAAGCCCTGCGCCGGTTCCCGACCCTGAAAGCGGAGGGGCTTAAAGCCGGGGTCCTCTACTACGACGGCCAGTTTCACGATGCGCGCATGGCCCTGTCCCTGGCCTTGACGGCTGAGCAGCAAGGCGCGGTGGTTGTCAACCATGTGGGGGCCTCCGGGCTCATCAAGGAGGACGAAAAAATTGTCGGTGCACAGTTGACCGACTCCCTGACCGGGGAAAGCTGGAAAGTCAGGAGCCGGGGGGTGATCAATGCAACCGGGCCTTTTGCCGATCATCTCAGGCTGATGGACAACCCCTCAGCCCCCAGGATGCTCTCCTCGAGTTCGGGCATTCACATCGTGCTGGACAAACGTTTCGCTCCCCCCGATACCGGCCTGATGATCCCGGAAACCGAAGATGGTCGGGTTCTGTTCGTCCTGCCATGGGAAGATCATGCCCTGGTCGGCACGACTGACGAACCGGCAGACATCAGCGAACACCCCCGCCCCCTGGAAAAGGAGATCGCCTACCTGCTGCGGCATGTCACACGCTACTTCAATCTTCAGGTCGAAAGAGCCGACATCAAGGCGGTCTGGTCCGGGCTGAGACCGCTGGTCTCCGATCCCAAGGCGGCTGACACGGCCCACCTGGCCCGTGACCACGTGATCGAGGTGAGCCCGGCCGGCTTGTTGACCATCGCCGGTGGCAAGTGGACGACCTACCGGCTGATGGCCGAGCATACTGTCGATCATGCCATCAAGCAGTTCACACTCTCGGCCACGCAACCGGACTGCCAGACCGAGCACATGTCGATCCTCGGCGGCGCCGCCTATGCGGCACAGGGCGACCGCGACCTGATGCAAAAATATCATTTGCCGGCAGACGTCGCCGCATACCTCAACCGGAATTATGGTGATCAGGCCGAACAGGTCGCGGCTTTGGCAGATGCCGGCTACGGTGCTCGCCTGGCCGAAAACCACCCGTTTCTGGAAGCGGAAGTTCTCCACGCGGTTCGCTTCGAGCTGGCCGAACGGGTCATCGACGTTCTGGCGCGGCGCATGCCGCTGGCGCTGCTGGATACCGGGGCGGCCAGGCTCGCGGCGCCCAGGGTTCTGGCCATCATGGCGGAGGAGTTGGGCTGGGACGGGGAACGCTGCGAGGCTGAGGCCCGGTTGACGGAGCAGCGGCTGTCCGAAGCGTTGTAAACGGCAGGCCTGAGACCTGCAGGTTTGCGAGTCAAAGAGCCTGCCGCAGAACGCCGTCGACCGGTCTCCCAGGCTCGCCCAGAAGATCGTCAGGGACCGAACCGGGCCAGGATTTCCGCCGCAACCGCCTGGATGCCGATTCCGGTCGGGCAAACCCGGTCGCAACGTCCGCAGAGCAGGCAGCCGAACTCTCCCCAGCGGGTGACGTCGGCGGCCAGCTTGTGGTGAATGCGCCGCCGGGTGCGTAGGGCTTCGGTTCCGAGCGGGTTGTGGCCGCTCGCCTCGCGCATGAACGCATCGAACTGGCAGGAGTCCCAGACCCGGCTGCGGAGCGTCACCGCCTGCTCCTGGCGGTCCTCGACGCAGAAGCAGGTACAGGTCGGGCAGGCCAGGTTGCAGCCGCTGCAGAGGATGCAGCGATCACCGACCTCTCGCCAGAAATCATCCGGCACCACTTCTGATGCGACCAGGCCGGCCGCTTTCTCCAGAAGGTCCTGCGCCGGGTTTCCCCGGGTCCGTGCCGACTCCAGCAGTTCCTCCACCTCCGCTTGTTCGCCGTCGGGAAAGCCTTCCAGCAGAGCTTCGCCCCGGGGCGTCCAGGGAACCCCGAGCCAGTTCTGTCCAAACGCCAGCAGTTCCAGGTCGCACATACCGTTTGCCGGAGGGAGAACGTCGCCACCGGGGCCGGAAAAGCCGGTCAGTCCGACCAGCAGGGCGTCTTTACGCCTTGCCAGGTAGTGGTCATCGGCCGGCGGGTCGGCGAAGAAGCGGTCGATGAAGGCGATGCAGCCGAGGTCGGCGGCGTTGAGCCCGAACAGGGCGACGGGGCGGACTGGCGGGTCACAGGTTGTGACCTCTCCCTGTTCGCCGATCCGCAGCAGCGGGTCGTGCTGCGGGAAAAACGCCTCGGTCGGCTTGCGCTGCACCGGCTCCCCCTGCAAGGCGAGGGCCCCTTCGCCGTGGGGGCGCAGCAGACGGGTGCCGTCGGCCAGGCGCTGGGGTGTCAGGAGGCGATAGCCGGTTGCCAGCGCGGAGAGCAGCTTCTCAAGGTCGGAGCGGTCGAGTCGTTTCAGCATGGCGTGATCCGCACGCCACAGACCTTGAATTCGGGGATACCCGATTCGGGGTCAAGGGCGTTGTTGGTCAGGGCGTTGGCAGCCCCTTCGACAAAGTGGAACGGCATGAAAACCTGGCCGGGTGGAACCCGGTCGGTTAGCGTTGCCATGACCCTGACTCCGCCACGGCGGCTCTCGACGCTGACCTGCTGACGATCGCGGATGGAGAGTCGGGCGGCATCCTCCGGGTGAATCTCGATGAAAGCGCTGTGTTCCTCACGATCGAGCAGGTGGCTGCGTCGGGTCATGGTGCCGGTGTGCCAGTGCATGCCGGTCCGCCCCGTGTTGAGCAGCAGCGGGTAAGCGGCGTCCGGAAGTTCCCGCGAGGGCCGGAAGTCGACCGGGCTGAATCTGCCCTTGCCTCGCGTGCAGTTCTGTTGGTGCAGAATCGGCGTGCCGGGGTGGTCGTGGTCCGGACAGGGCCATTGCAGACCGCTCTCCTCGAGGCGCGGGTAGCTGATCCCGCGGTAGCTCGGGGTGACGGCCGCGATCTCCTCCATGATCTGTGACGGGCCGGTATAATCGGCCGATATCCCGCAGCGTTCCAGCAGGGCGGAGAGGATCTCCCAGTCGGCACGTGCCTCTCCCGGCGGCGCCAGCGCGCGGCGGAACCGCTGCACCCGGCGCTCGGTGCTGGTGAAGGTGCCGTCCTTCTCCGCATAGCAGGCGGCCGGCAGTACCACGTCGGCGACCGCCGTGGTCTCAGTCGGGAAAATATCCACCACCACCAGGAATTCGAGTCTGGCGAGAGCTTTGGCCACGTGCGCCTGGTTGGCCTCGGAGAGGAGCGGGTTTTCGCCGAGGACCAGGAAAGCCCGGACCCGGTCGGCCAGGGCGGCATCGTAGGCATGGGTCGCCATCAGTCCCGGGCGCTCCGGCAGCGGCCGCCCCCAGGCGGACGCAAAGCGCTCACGCATGGCCGGGTCGGCGACCTTCTGGTAGCCGGTCAAAACATCTGGCAGCGCACCCATGTCGCAGGCTCCCTGGACGTTGTTCTGGCCGCGTAGCGGATTGACCCCGGTCCCCGGTCTGCCGAGGTTGCCGGTCAGCAGCGCCAGGTTGGAGACGGCACGCACATTGTCGACCCCGTGGCTGTGCTGGGTGATGCCCATGGCATAGAACAGCATGGCTCGTTGCGCGCTGCCGAGCATGCGGGCGGCGGCGATGATCTCGTCCGCCTGCAAGCCGGTGATGGCGGCAACCCGATCCGGCGTGAAGGCTGCGAGAGACTGCTGCAGGGCACTGAAATTTTCGGTGCGCGCGTTGATAAAGTCGCGATCCTCCAGCCCGAGTTCGAGAATCTGCTGCATGATGCCGTTGAGCAGCGCGACATCGGTGCCGTTGCGGTGGCGCAGATGGAGATCGGCGTGACGACTCAGCTTGATCCTGCGACCGTCGGCGACGATCAGTCTGCAGCCACGTTGCACCGCCTGCAGGATGCGGCTGCCGATCAGGGGATGCTGCTCCGTGGTGTTGGAGCCGATCACCAGCACCAGGTCGGTTTCATCGAGGCAGGCAACGGTGTTGGTCATCGCCCCTGAACCGAGGGTTTCGACCAGGCCGGTGACCGTGGAAGAGTGGCAGAGCCGGGCGCAGTGATCGACATTGTTGGTGCCGTAGCCGGCCCGGGCCAGCTTCATCAACAGGTAGTTCTCCTCGTTGCCGACCTTGGCGGAGGAAAAGAACACCAGGCTGTCGGGGCCGTGTGCGGAGGCGATCTGCCGGAAGCGCTGATGAACCAGATTGAGGGCCTCGTCCCAGCCGGCTGGCACCAGGGCGCCTTGGCGACGGATCAACGGGGTCTTCAGCCGGTCGGGGTGGTGCACGAAGGCATGAGCGTTCCAACCCTTGACGCAGAGCTGGCCGCGGCTGACCGGATGCCCGGCACTCGGTTCGACCCCGACCAGCCGGCCTTGTTCGTCGCTGAGCAGGTACAGCATGCAGCCGGTGCCGCAATAGGGGCAGGTGGTCAGGGTGGCACTCACAGCGCCCCCCGTAGATGCTCGATCTCCGGCAGCCAGAAGACCGGGCCGTCCTGACAGCAGAGCAGATGCTCGATGCTGCAGTGGCCGCATTTGCCGATGCCGCAGCGCATCATCCGTTCCAGCGAAAGCATGATGCTCTCCTTGGCTATTCCCTTGTGTTCCAGGGCGTCGAGCAGCGGCCGGTACATCGGCGGCGGGCCGACCAGGACCGCCACGGTCCTGCCCGGCACCAGGTCGAGATCATCGAGCAGCCCGGTTACCAGCCCGGTGGCGCCGTCGTAGCAGCCGTCCGCCGGGCTATGGTCGACTGTTACCCGGCAGTTGAAGCACGCTCCCTTCTGCCAGTCGTGCAGGTCCTCCTTGAACATCAGGTCGGCCGGCGATCGCGCACCGTAGAGCAGATGCAGGACGCCGAACCGGTTGCGGTGGTCCTCGCAATACTGGAGCAGTGAGCGGAGCGGTGCCAGCCCGCATCCTCCGGCGATCAGCAGCAGGTCCTTGCCAGTCAGGGTCTCGAGTTGGAAGGGCCGACCGAAGGGGCCGCGGACGCCGAGCTGGGCTCCGGGCTGGAGTGCATGCAGCGCCGTGGTGAGCCGACCGGCCCGGCGGATTCCCAGGTCGAAAAAACCGTGCCGGTCCGGGGAGCTCGCAACGGAGATCGGAGCCTCGGTCAGTCCCGGCACCGAGACCTGCACGAATTGTCCTGGCCGATGGCCGAGATCGCTGCCGTCGTTCAATTGCAGGCGGAAGAGTTTTTCCTGGGGGGTCAGATCGGTCACGGAGAGCAGCCGGCAGGGACGCGGGGCATAGATGGACTGCGTCTTGGTCGGGCTTGATCTGGGCGGCATGGAGCTCTCCGGTTAATGGGCATTGCCCCGGGGCAAGACGGACCAGCGGACCCGGGTTGGCCTGCCGGTGAAACACGGCATGCTTTTTTCAATTGTAAAGCGCCAAGCGTCTTTTGCAACAGATTGAATCGACGAGAGGGGTCATTCCCCGCAGCTTGCCGCGGGGCTGTTCCATGAGGGGCTAGTGGATTGTACCATCACTCCTTACGGCTCACAGCTGGCACCTTTCCGGGTGTCAGGTACTGCATTTCGGGCTCGTACGGTAAGCCGCATTTTCAAGTTATACCGCCATTTGGAGGTGCTTGACTTTGCGCAGGGGTTCTGGGTAAGGTAACCCATAATTTTCAGATGCCGCAAGGCTTGAACCTGATGCAGGTTCAAAGGAAACCCGGTGTGAATCCGGGACGGGCCCGCCGCTGTAACCGGGGACGAACGTCGCAGAGACGCCACTGATTCTCCAGTGAATTGGGAAGGCGCGACCAGTAGAGCGAACCGGGAGTCAGAAGACCTGTCTGAAAGATATCGTGTTGCTGTCCTCGCGGTCATGGGGCAGTCGCCGGACATTCGTGGATAGACAGGGAATCCCCGGATCAATTCTTAATTGACCGGGGATTTTTTATTGGTAACGTCCCCGGTTCCTGTGGGTGTTGGAGGAGCGGATGTTGAGAGATGGATTGGTACTGCTGCTGGGATTCTGGTTGTGCGGCCCGGGGCTCGCGGCGGCCACGGAGCTGACGCCGGCGGTTATGGATGAGGTCGTGGTCACCGCAACCAGGCAGGAGGAAGGGCTTGCCACGGTGCCGGCCAACGTCACGGTTGTGACTGCCGAGGAGATTGCTCAATCTCCGGCAGAGACGGTGCCCGAACTGCTCAGGAGCGTCGCCGGAGTGCTGGTCAATGATATCGCCGGAAATGGCAGGAATTACACCGTTGACCTGCGTGGTTTCGGCGAAACGGCGTCTTTGAACACCCTGGTGCTGGTTGACGGCCGGCGTATCAATCAGGCCGATTTGAGCGGTGTGGACTGGTCGCTGATCCCCAAGGACCGGGTCGAGAGGATTGAAATCGTGCGTGGTGGCCGGGGGAGTGTCCTCTACGGCGACAATGCCACCGGAGGCGTCATCAATATCATTACCAAATCAGGCTCCCGAGCAGCGGTCTTTTCCGGAAACCTGGCCGCGGGCAGCTATTCGACTTACCTGGGGAATCTCTCTGCCGGTGGTGCCGTAAGCGACCTCTCGATTGCTGTGAACGGTAACTATCGCTCAGCGGATGGTTACCGGGACAACAGTGACACCCTGGCCAAAGACGCGGGTCTGAACCTGGCCTATGATCTTACGGACCGGCTGTCCCTCGATGTGAGCACGGGCTACCACAAGGATGACACCAGCCTGCCAGGGGCTTTGACCAAAAGTGAGCTTAACAGCGGCATATCGAGAAAAGACTCTCTGCACCCGGATGACTACGCGGATGTCAAGGACTGGTACCTGCAGGGGGGGCTGAAATACTTCCTGACCGGGAACAGTTACCTGGAGGTCGGCGCTTCGAAGAGGAAGCGCGAATCGGATTTCTTTTCATTCTTCGATGCCGGCGAGTACACCGGCAAGACCAAGATCGACACCAAGGCCTTCTCTCCCCAGCTGGTATTGAATGAACAGCTGCTCGGATACGACACCAAGGTCCTGTTGGGCTTCGATTACGAGAAGAGCGACGAAGACATTATTAACGAATCGATCTTTTTCGGTTCCCCTTCCAAGGCCTCCTATGACCTGAGCAAAGAAAGCCATGGGTACTTTGCCCATGCCGACCTGGCCCTGACGGACCGGCTCTCGGTTTCAGGGGGCGGCAGAAAAGACCGGGCCAGGTTCAAGTTCAAGTCGCTCGATGCGGGTAGCTCTGAGTCGAATACGCTCAATGAGAGCCTCTACACCTTTGGCGCCAGCTATCGTTTTACGAAAAACTCTTCGGTTTATCTCAGCTATGCAAAGAGTTTCCGCTACCCGGTCCTCGATGAAATGTACAATTTCTTTGACAACTCGCTGAACAGCAGGCTCGGGGCGCAAACTTCCGACGATGTCGAGCTGGGACTGCGTCATCAGTTCGAGTCCGGGTTGGCCTTTGGCATCAACTTGTTTCGTGTCGTCACGCAAGATGAAATATTTTACAACCCGGCAACCTTCGCCAATGAAAACCTCGATGGCGACAGTCTCCGGCAGGGGGTCGAGTTGACCGTGGCGCAGACCCTTTTCGATATCCTGTTCAGCGGCAGCTACACTTTCAGGGACACCGATATCGATGGCGGCCAGTACGACGGCAAGGAACTGCCGAACGTGCCGCAGCACCAATGGACGCTCGGAGCGCAGAAGATGTTCGGCGAACACCTGCAGCTCGGCCTGAATGGCACCTATATCGGCGAACGGCGGTATATTTCGGATTTCGATAACAGCCACGACGATCAGGACGATTATTTTTACCTGACCGGCAAACTCGCCTACCTTTTGGAGAGTGGTTCCATGTATCTGACCGTCAACAATATCCTCGATGAAGAGTATGCTGAATATGGCGCCCTGAATTTTATGGGAGAGGAAGGTCTTTATCCCTCGCCGGGCATCAATGTCCTGGCCGGACTCACTGTGTCCTTCTGACTTGTGGTCATGGCCTGGTGGCGGAGCAAGGATGTTTCATTTGAAGAGAACCGCGCTACTACTGCTCCTGTCTCTGATGCTGACCTGCCCCGTGCAAGGCCGGGAGCTGGTTGATCAGCTCGACCGCAGGGTCGAAGTGGCAGAGCCCTTGACGCGGGTGGTGTCACTGATCCCCAGCCTGACCGAGACCAGCTTCGAGGTGGGGGGAGGGCCCGCCCTGGTCGGTGCGACCCGTTTCGCGACGTTTCCCGAAGCTGCGGCGCAGCTGCCGCGGGTCGGTTCTTATGTGGCCCCCGATATCGAGAAGATCGTCAAGTTGCGGCCGCAGCTCTGCCTGGCCATCAGGGACGGCAACCCGAAGGCGTCGGTGGAACGGCTGGAGAGCCTCGGCATCCCGGTCTATGTTTTCGATCCGAAGAGTCTCGAGGATGTGGTCGATACAGTGGTGCGGCTGGGAGAGATCTTCCGGACCGAAGCGCAGGCAGACATCCTGGTAGCCGGCTATCGGCAGCGGCTTGAGAGGGTGGCCAGGCAAATCGAGGGGCTCAGGGAGCACCCCCGGGTCTTCTTCCAGATCGACGCCCAGCCGATTTTCTCGGCCGGCTACGACACCTTTCTGCACCAGCTGCTGGTCAGGGCCGGAGCGGTCAACCTGGCGGCTGATCGTACAGGTTACCCGCGTTACTCATGGGAGGAGCTGCTGGTGCTCAACCCCGATGTGGTGATCCTGGCCTCCATGGGCGGGGGCTACTCCGACCTGGAACTCCGCGCACGCTGGGCGGCCTGGCCGCAGATTGCGGCGGTTAAAAACCAGCGCCTGTACGTGGTCGACGCCGATCTGTTCGACCGCCCGTCACCACGGCTGATTGACGCGCTTGAGCATCTGGTCGCCCTGCTTCACCCCGCACTTGCAGACATCCGGTAGCACCGGAGGATAAGGCTCCTGTCAATGCTCGGCTACATCCCGGTTTACCGAAAACTGATCATAGTGACGCTGACCCTCAGTCTGTTGTTGAGCGTTGCCGTCCTGCTCGGTCTGACCTGCGGGTCGTCCGGCGACACCGCCGCGGCGTGGCAGCTGCTGTTGGGGCGGGGCGCGCCGGATGCAACGCTGGAAACGATTATCTGGCAGCTGCGCTGGCCGCGGGTGGTCCTGGCGGCCGGCGTTGGCGCCGCTCTCTCGCTGGGCGGCCTGGTGTTCCAGGCCCTGTTGCGCAATCCTCTGGCCGAGCCGTACATCCTGGGGGTTTCCGGCGGCTCTGCCGTTGGTGCGATTCTCGGTATTCTGGCAGGCTTCAGTCTCTTCCCCGGTATGGCCATCTGCTCTTTCGCAGGCTCGCTGGCAGTCTTGCTGCTGGTCTTGCTGCTCAGCAAACGGAAAGAGGGCAGCAGCGATGCGCTCCTGCTCGGTGGAGTGATGGTCAATGCCTTTTGCGGCGCGATCATCATGTTCCTGATTTCCATCAGTAAGACGGTGCAGGTTCAGAAGATGATTTTCTGGTTGATGGGCGACCTTTCCGCCGCTGGCACGGCCAGCCTGCCCCTGCTGCTCGGCGTCATCCCCTGTTTCCTGCTGATCTTTATGCTTGCCCAGCCCTTGAACCTGCTGTTGACCGGGCGTGAAACCGCCTCCGCCATGGGGGTCAATGTGGCGGTAGTGACCCTGGTTCTGCTGATAACCACCTCGTTGATGGTCAGTCTCACCGTGTGTCATTCGGGTTTGATCGGCTTCGTTGGCCTGACCATACCGCATATCCTGCGACTGATCCTTGGTTCCGATCATCGCGTGCTGGTGCCGGCCTGCCTCTTGACCGGGGCTTCCTATCTGATCTTCTGTGACCTGCTGGCTCGCAGCCTGCCCAGCCAGGGTGAGATGGCGGTCGGAATCGTGACCGCCATGGTCGGTGCGCCGCTCTTCATCGTGCTGCTCTGGAGGGAGAGACGATGTCCCTGATCGATATCCGCGCGGTCAGCCTTCAGTACGGTCCTCGCCAGGTGATCAGGCAGGTCTCCGTGAACATTGGACAGGGCGAATTCTTTGTCATCATCGGTCCGAACGGGGCAGGCAAAACCACCCTCCTTAAGGCCTTGTCAGGATTGCATCCGTTGCACTCCGGGGAGGTTCTGATTCGGCAACGACCGGTCGGTGCCTATGCCAGGAAGGAGCTGGCCCGCACCCTGGCCCTGGTGCCCCAGCAGATCAATGCGGATTTTCCCTTTACCGTCGCCGAGACGGTTTTGATGGGGCGTTACCCGCACCTCGGGCTGCTGGCTGTCGAGGGCAAAAGGGATCTGCAGCTGGCGGAACAGGCGATGGAGTTTACCGAGGTGATTGATCTTGCCGGGCGGCGTCTTGGGCAGCTCAGCGGTGGTGAGCGGCAAAGGGTCATTATCGCCAGGGCGATCTGCCAGCAGTCGAAAATCCTCCTTCTGGACGAGCCGACGGCATCCCTTGACCCGGCCCATCAGCTGCGCATCATGGACCTGATGGAGCGCTTGCGGCTGAAAGAGCAGATTACGGTCGTCATGGTGTCTCACGATCTCAACCTGGCGTCGGCCTATGCCGACCGGTTACTCCTGCTGAAAGAAGGCATGGTTGAAAAAGTCGGCACCCCCCGCGAGGTTTTGACCAGCGCGCAGTTGTCACAGAGTTATGGCTGCACCCTTCTGGTGGACGAGCATCCGCTGCTGGGTACGCCAAGGGTCAACCTGGTGCCGGAGAAGGCAACGGCAAGGGTCACGGGCCATCGGGAGGGCGTGTGAGCAAAGTCACCCTGCCCAAGGCCGTGATCTCCTGGAGCAGCGGCAAGGATTGTGCCTTTGCCCTGCACCAGGTTTTGAGCCAGGGGCGGCTCGAGGTTGTCGGCCTCCTGACCACCCTCAACCAGGAGAATGATCGGATCGCCATGCATGGCGTACGCAAAGAGCTGCTGCTGATGCAGATGGCCGCCCTCGGGTTGTCGGCAGAGATGGTGATGCTGCCTTCCCCCTGCGATAATCAAACCTACCTTGAGCGCATGGGCTGCTGCATCGAACGGCTGCGAGAGCGTGGTGTGCAGCAGGTGGTCTTCGGTGACCTGTTTCTCGAAGATATCCGCCAGTATCGCGAAGGCCAGATGCAGGGCAGCGGCATTGACGCGGTCTTTCCCCTCTGGCAACGCGAGACCGGCCAGCTTGCCCGTGACATGCTTGCGAGCGGCCTGCGGGCTGTGGTCACCTGCATCGATCGGCGCGTGCTGTCTGCCGGGTTTGCCGGCCGCTGGTATGACGAGGCTTTTCTCGCAGACCTGCCCCCGGGTGTAGACCCCTGTGGTGAAAATGGCGAATTTCACACCCTGGTGACGGCGGGGCCGATGTTCTCCCGGCCGATTGCCGTGCAGCTCGGTGAAACGGTGACCAGGGGGGATTTTGTTTACGTCGACGTGCTTCCGGTCCCGGCATAACCTGTAGAGCAGAAGGACTCCCCGAAAAAAAGGCTCTCCGTGCCGCCCCTGCGTGCAGCTGATTGAGTCATGTCTGTAAAGTAGTAGTGCCGAGCAGAGGAAATATTATCGGGGAAATTAGTTTTGCTGTTTGACATGAGGCCCTCTTTTCGATATAAGTGCGCACTTGTGGTGGCGTTGTCAGGTTACGGCGAATTTTTCCTTGCAATTTGTCTGATGCTGTTGTATATAACGCCCCCTGTGCTGGCGTAGCTCAATAGGTAGAGCAGCTGACTTGTAATCAGCAGGTTGCGGGTTCAATTCCTGTCGCCAGCTCCATTGAGCTGCCGGGGAGCCGGGCTCCCCAGAAAAATAAATAACGATGTCCCCTGGAGGGGTTCCCGAGCGGCCAAAGGGATCAGACTGTAAATCTGACGTCGAAGACTTCGGAGGTTCGAATCCTCCCCCCTCCACCATCTATAACTTGCCGGAGAAATGCAGAACCTTTTGTCGCAGGAGGTTGATCACCGTAGCAACTGCGAGACTGGCCCTGCAGGACTCCACAAAGAAGACTTCATAGGTTTTAGGCATAAGCCATCGAAACGATTTATGCGGGAGTAGCTCAGTTGGCTAGAGCATCAGCCTTCCAAGCTGAGGGTCGCGGGTTCGAATCCCGTTTCCCGCTCCAATTTGTTGACTGTTTCAAAGTAAGGACGATGTGACAGGCCCACATAGCTCAGCAGGTAGAGCACATCCTTGGTAAGGATGAGGTCATCGGTTCAAGTCCGATTGTGGGCTCCATGTCACAGCCGACCAGGCAGCAGACAGTCGAGGGAATTGATTTCGTTTCATGGTGAGTCGGCGGGCGGTATCGAATGCCGCCGTGCTGGCAAGCAAACATAGACAGTATTTTACGAGAGAAGACACCACAAGGGAGGATAACGCAATGGCTAAAGCCAAGTTTGAACGGACTAAGCCCCATGTCAACATCGGGACGATCGGTCACGTTGACCACGGCAAGACGACTCTGACGGCAGCGATCACGAAGGTGCTGTCCACGAAGGGCGGCGCAG
>JAHEDT010000127.1 GCA_024641085.1 Geobacteraceae bacterium
GACCCGCGGATCGTGGTCCTGACCTCCGGGCCCTACAGCCCGAGCTATTTCGAGCACGCCTACCTCGCTGATTACCTTGGCTATGCACTGGTCCAGGGCGACGACCTGAGTGTCCGTGACGGCCGGGTCTGGCTGAAATCTCTGGAGGGGCTGCACCAGGTCGACGTCATCCTGCGCCGGGTCGATGATGCCTACTGCGACCCCCTGGAATTGCGCGAGGATTCAAGACTCGGAGTCACCGGCCTGGTGCAGTCGGCAAGGCTCGGTCACGTGGCCATTGCCAATCCGATCGGCAGCAGCGTCCTCGAGAACCCGGGACTGATGTCCTTTCTGCCCGGCATCGCCCGGTATTTTCTCGGCGAAGATCTCAAGCTCCCCTCAGTGGCCACCTGGTGGTGCGGCCAGGAAGGCGAATGCAAGTTCGTCCTGGACAATCTCAACAAGCTGGTCATCAAGATGATTCACCGGACCCGGGGCTACCGCGCGATCTTCGGCGCTCAGCTGACGGCCGGTGAACAGGCGGAGCTGCGTGAACGCATTCTGCACCGGCCGCATCTCTACATCGGCCAGGAAATGGTCAGTTTCTCGACGGCTCCATCGCTGGTCGACGGCTGGGTCGAGCCGCGTCACGCGATTCTGCGCTCTTTCCTGGTCGCCGGCGAGGACGGCTATATCGCCATGCCGGGCGGAATGACGCGTATCGCTGAACAGGAAGGGGAACTGGTCGTCTCCAACAAGGCCGGCGTGCCGAGCAAGGATACCTGGGTGCTGTCGAAGGAGCCGGTCCGCTACGTCAGCCTGTGGCGGAAGCCGAAGCATGACCAGGTCCTGCCGTTCCGCGCCGAGCCGCTGACCAGCCGCGCTGCGGACCATCTCTTCTGGGTCGGCCGTTATGTCGAGCGCGCCGAGGGTATGGCCCGCCTGCTGCGCGCTATCCTGCTGCTCAGGCGGGAGCAGCGCGATGCCGACAGCGATGTTTTAAAGCCATACCTGCACAGCCTGCTGCGTGCCCTGACCCATGTCACCGCGACCTATCCCGGGTTCGTCGGCGAAGGGGGCGAGGAACTCCTCCAGAAACCCCGCGCCGAGTTATGTTCCCTGTTGCGGGATAGCAAGCGGGTTGGCAGCCTGGCCGCCATCCTGCAAGCCTTCGGTCAGTCCGCCATGACAGTCCGGGATAACTGGCCTGCCGAGATCTGGAGGATTATCGACGCGATCCAGCAGGACTGGGTTGATGACGTAGAGACTTTGGAGACTGACAAAAACCGCATGCAGGATCATCTCGACCACCTGATCATGCAGCTGGTTGCCTTCAGTGGTCTCGCCGCGGAAAGTATCCCCCGGGAATCCGGCTGGCGGCTGCTCGATATCGGCCGTCGCCTGGAGAGGGCCCTGGGACTGATCTCCCTGCTGCGTGCCACCCTGGTGCCGCAGTTGGAGGAGTCTTTGCAGCGCCAGTTGATGGAGACGGTCCTGTTCATCTGCGACAGCTTGAATACCTTCCGCCGCCGCTATCGTTCCTACATGCACCTGCCCACGGTCCTCGAGTTGATCCTGATGGACGAGGATCATCCCAGGTCGTTGGCCTACCAGCTCGATGCCCTGCAGCGGCACGTCGCCGACCTGCCGCGCGGCCAGCGCACGCAGAGGCTCAGCGACGACGAGCGTTGCATCCTCGAATCCTACACCGAACTGCGCCTGGCCGAACCCGCACAGCTGTCGAAGGTCGAAGAGGGTGAGGGAGTCTGTCTGGCCCTGGATGAACTGCTGGCCAAACAGGCCGACAGCCTGTGGCATCTTTCCGACCTGATTACCAGGACTTATTTCAGCCACGCGCAGCCCCCTCAGCAGTTGGCCCCGCAGCAACAGGACGAGGATGTATGAAATACCGCGTGACCCACACGACCGAGTTTATCTACGAAGCGGAGGTCGGGCTCTGCTACAACGAGGCCCGTCTGCTGCCGCGTGAACTGCCGCACCAGAGAGTTGTGTCTGCCGCTTTAAAGGTTGATCCGGCGCCGGAGGATCACTATGAACGTTACGATTTTTTCGGCAACCGCGCGGCCTATTTCTCCATCCTGCAGCCCCATGAGCATATGATCGTGACGGCGACCAGCGAGGTGGTCACCGGCAAGTCGACCCTTTTCGACAACACGTTACCACTCCCCTGGGAGACCGCCCGCGAAAGGCTGTGCCACGAGCGCGACGCAGCGTCCATTGACGCCTGCCAGTATATCCTCGATTCACCATCGGTGACTGTCGATGAGCTGTTGCAGGATTATGCCCGGCCCTCCTTCCCGCCGGGCCGGCCGCTGGTTGAAGCCGTCCATGACCTGATGCAGAGGATTTACACCGAGTTCAAGTACGACCCGGAGTTCTCGACCCTCGCTACGCCACTGAAAGAGGTCCTGGAGCACCGCAGCGGGGTCTGTCAGGATTTCGCCCACCTGGCGATCGGCTGCCTGCGTTCGCACGGATTGGCCGCGCGCTATGTCAGCGGCTACATCGAAACCCAACCGCCGCCCGGCAAGGAGCGGCTGGTCGGCGCGGATGCCTCGCATGCCTGGTTCTCGAT
>JAHEDT010000128.1 GCA_024641085.1 Geobacteraceae bacterium
CCGGCACCATGTTCGACCTCTTCGTAATCGGCAATCTGGCACTCCATGCAGTCGAGGCCGAAGGAGCGGAAGACCGGCATGGTCTCGGGGTGATTGGCGATGATTTCTGAGATGGTCATCTCGCGTTTGATCATGAAGCCTCCTTCAGGTATTTTCGGGTGTGCCGAACTTTCCGATCAGGGCTTGCCTGACCGCCGGCGGCACCAGGCTTTCGACCGGGCCCTGCAGGCCGGCGACTTCCTTGACGATTGAAGAGCTGAGGTAGCCGTAAGGTACCGAGGTCATCATAAACAGGGTTTCGACTTCGCTTTTCAGGTTGTGGTTCATCTGGGCGATCTGGAACTCGTATTCGAAGTCGGAGACCGCCCGCAGACCGCGCAGGATCACCCTGGCCCCCCTGGAGACCACGTATTCGACCAGCAGGCCGTCGAAGGTGTCCACGCTGACCCGGGGGTTACCGCCGATCGCCTCTTCGATCAGCTTGATCCGCTCATCCGTGGTAAACAGGCTGCGTTTTTCGGAATTGCGGGCCACGGCGATGATGATCAGATCGAAGACCTCGAGGCCGCGTTCGATGATGTCCAGGTGGCCGTAGGTGATCGGATCGAAAGATCCGGGGTAGACGGCGATTTGCTTGGTCATGTGGGTTCCCCTGTCGAATAGGAATAGAAGTTTATCATAGTTGAGCCGTAGCGGCGCGCGTCGATGCGGAGCAGTGGGCCGGCAGCCTCCGGCAGAGGCTCTCCGGCCGCGGTTTCCGCGCAGAGCAGACCGTGTTCACTGAGCAGTTTGAGCCGGCCCGCCTCGACCACCGCCCGCTCTGCCAGCCCCTGGCCGTAAGGGGGGTCCAGGAACACCAGGTCGAAGGATCCGGCGGCCAGGCCCTGCAGGGCCTGCCAGGCATCGCTGGCGAGCACGCTGGCCCGGTCGGCCAGCTGGCAGCGCTCCAGGTTCTCGCGGATGATCTTGATCGATGCGGGGTCTTTGTCCACCAGCAGCGCGGACGCCGCGCCGCGGCTCAAGGCTTCGATCGCCAGGGCCCCTGACCCGGCAAACAGGTCCAGGACCCGGATTCCTGAAAAATCGCCCATTTTGCTCTGCAGGATGCTGAACAGGGCCTCGCGGACCCGGTCCGGTGTCGGCCGGACCTTGCGGCCCTCGAATACTGCCAGCCGCCTGCCCCGTGCAGCCCCGGCGATAACCCGCATCAAATACTCCCTGTCAAGACCTTGCCGATTCACGTAACGTGCGAAAAAAACTAGCACAATCACATGTTGTGGTCAAGCGGGGCGGCACCAGAAGCGGCTTGACAGATCCGATCCGGCATGGCTTATATGTGAGTATCTCGTGGAGGACAGTATGGAAAGACAGGACCTGGCAGGATATGCCGCCAAGAGTCATGCGTCCCGTGGCCGGCGGCATGACGAAATCTACAAGGATGATCGCCCTGCCTACGAGCGTGACCGCGACCGCATCATCCATTGCGCGGCATTCAGACGCCTTGAATACAAGACCCAGGTCTTCGTCAACCATGAAGGCGATTATTACCGCACCCGGCTGACCCATTCCCTGGAAGTCGCCCAGATCGGCCGCGGCATCGCCCGCCGCTTGCATCTCAACGAAGACCTGGTCGAAACCCTGGCCCTGTCCCATGACCTGGGGCACACGCCGTTCGGGCATACCGGCGAAGAGGTGCTCAACCGCCTGATGGCTCCTTACGGCGGCTTCGAGCACAACCGGCAGTCGCTGCGCATCGTCGAGCACCTCGAAGAACGCTATCCGGGTTTCAACGGCCTGAACCTGAGCTGGGAAGCCCGTGAGGGGATTATCAAGCACTCATCGGATTACGACCTCCCCGACGGGTCGGGCCTCGAGGAGTATCTCCCCCAGCTGAAACCGACGCTGGAGGCGCAGATCATCGACCTGGCCGACGAAATCGCCTACAACAACCATGATATCGACGACGGCCTCAAGGCCGGCTACCTCGACCCGGCGGCGTTGATGAAGGTCGATCTCTGGGCCGAGACCTTTGCCCTTGTGAAAGGCAAGCACCCGGCGCTGCCCGATGATCGTCAGGTCCTGCAGACGATCAGCCACCTGATCGGGCGCCTGATCCTCGACCTGATCGAACAGACCGAGGCGAATATCCGATCCGCTGGGATCCAGTCGCTGGATGACGTCCGCAAGCAGCCCGCGACCCTGGTGATGTTCAGCCGCGATACGGCGGTGCGCAACCGGGATCTGAAGTCCTTCCTGTTCAAGAACCTGTACAGCCATTACAAGGTCGAGCGGATGCGCATCAAGGCCGAGCGCTTCCTGAGCATGCTGTTCGAGAATTACCTGCAGAACCCGACCCTGCTGCCGACCAGCTACCAGGCCAAGTACGGCCAATGCGGGCGGGAGCGGGTCGTCTGCGACTATATCGCCGGCATGACCGATCGCTACGCGCTCGATGAATTCAAAAGGCTCTTCGAACCCTACGAGAGGGTTTAGGGGGCTGTTGAAACAGGGTGGCACTTGGGGACACTCAAAATAGAGTGTCCCCATTTGTCGCTTCTGCTTTTGCCTTTT
>JAHEDT010000037.1:0-6556 GCA_024641085.1 Geobacteraceae bacterium
CCACAGGGTCGGGCGCTATGCCGGCAGATTCACGACTGGCAGTGCGCCAGTCTTTTCCGGAACAGTTCGACAAGGCCAATCCCATCAACACGACAAAAGGCAGCAGTAATATGATGTTCATATGTTTTTGTTTCATGAATTCACACCGTACCATTCTCAACCAAACCAACCTGATGTGATTATAACCCAGGAGGGGCAGTTATTTGAACCCGGCGGTTTTCATTTTATGGGAACTAAGTCTGGTGAATGTACTGATAGGCCGCAATTCAGGGCTTCTCTAAGAGGAGCTGGGCCATGCATCAGCGAACAGGCGAACGGCCAGTCACGGCCAAAAGCTTGTGGGGACAGCATCCCTCAGTCAAGAAAAACCCCACAGCCACGATGGCTGTGGGGTAACGAGTCGAGACTTTCTCTTAGGAGATAGAACAAGCAGAAATATGTTCTACGATCGATATCGTACCGATCTGGTTATATATGTCAAGAGAAGAATCCAAGGTCGGACCTTTACTCATGATCGGGTTTTTCATCGGAGGGTGCTTCGACTTTCTCTGGCGTCACCAAATCGCCGAGGAACAGGCTGCCGTTATGAACGAAGAAGCAGGTCTTGAGGCCTGAGGCCAACTCGTCAAGACGCTCTGCGTAGGATTCCTCCTCACCCTCTTTCGGAGCAGCCAGGCCAAGCAGGACAACGTCAGCATCGGCGCTCTCACGGTGCATGAGTTCAAGAATGCTTTCATCTTCATCCCTGACCGTGACATCGACATCCGCTTTGATGCGGATCTCGGGGATCAACCTGGCCAGGAAACGCTCGGTCTGACCTTTCATCAGTTCGTTCGAGGCGATACTCAGGATGCGGATTCGAGCATTGCGCCAATCCGGGTTGCGAGTCAGCAGGTAGGCAAGCAGCAGAAGCAGGTCTCCGTTGCGCTTCAGCCCCCCCCACCAGACATGTATGTCCTGAACCAGACCTTCCCGAAAAGTCTTCATTGGATTGGTCTTGCCGATAATCAGGCTCTTGTTGAGTCTTTCGAGAGGACGAACCACGCGCAGGAAGTTGACCAGTCGCTCACGTTCATCGGGCCAACCGACCAGGACAGTGTTGCTTTGCATCCCGGCAATGCCGTTTGACTGGGCCACGGCCAGGATTCCCCTTTCAACATTCTGGACGACGTTCACTTCGCCGAAGGCAATAACCCCCTCCTCTTTGAGGACGGCATTGATTTTTTTCTGACGTTCCACGGTATCGAAATCAAGGGCGAGGATATCTCCGTGATAAAGTTCGCAGATGGAAACAACCCCTCGGTTTTCCGCAAACCAGGCCCCGAATCGTGCCAGGTCGAGCCGTCTCTCTATTTGCCTGACAAATACCAGGATATGCGGGCGCCAGTTGCGGGCTGTCATTGGGCGATTGTTGAGCCTGACCAAAGCCCAGCGGATCAGTGCTTCGTAGAGGTCGCGCCGCACGTCGCCCCAGGAGTCCTTGCGCACCCTTCTTTTGAGGAGTAGCCAGAGGGCCAGTTCGACCGTCACGGCAAAGACGGTGGCCGGCCAGTGGATCAGCAGCATG
The DNA here is from genome assembly GCA_024641085.1 of Geobacteraceae bacterium. Lineage (GTDB taxonomy): Bacteria > Desulfobacterota > Desulfuromonadia > Desulfuromonadales > BM103 > JAHEDT01. The sequence continues at coordinate 1,568 of JAHEDT010000037.1, forward strand.
ACACCGAAACAACCGAGGCCGCCGAGCAAACTAAGCGTCCAATGGATGTTGAGGGTCGGACGCCACGACGGATTACCGGACAGGTGCTCCAGCGCTGCGACAAGGTTGACCGTACCATAGACACTCAGGAAAAACATGGTTGCCACGGTGGCAACTGTGTTCAGATCACCGAGAAAAACAGCCGCCAGGCTCAAAATAAGCGTGACGAGCATGCCCATGCGGGGTTCTGCGCCGGCTTTTGTGGAACCGGCCAGCCAACGTGGAACCAGGCGGTCCAGAGCAAGGGCCTGGAGTGTGCGCGGTGCGCCGAGCATGGAGCCGACCGCAGACGAGAAGATGGCGCCCCAGAGACCTGGCAGAACCAGCCAGGGCCCGAACAGGGCGATTCGATTCCAGATCAGGGGGTCCTCTGTCAGACTGGCGGCATCTGCACTGAAGTAGAGCAGGACCGGCACGATCAAGTAGACCAGCAGCCCTGCAAGGGTCGCCGCAACGCTGCCGCGCGGAATGGAGCGGCGCGGTTCGGCCAGGTCGCCTGACATGCTCAAGCCCGCCATAATTCCGGTCACCGCCGGGAAGAAGACGGCAAACACCAGCCAAAAACCGGCTTTTTCTACAATCGCCGCAGCCGGCGCCGATTCGACGCCCGGCCCCCAGAGGGTCCCCGAAGCGAGCGCCAGTAATGACAACCCGATCAGAACCATGACCGGTAGTTGAGTACGTAACGCAAAAGTGGCCCCACGGGACGAGAGCAGCGCGACCAGGGCGATAATCACGAAGGCTGAAATGGAAACCGGCACGTCTGGCCAGACAAATTTCAACGACTCGGCGAGACCGAAAGCATACAGGGTCACCGACAGCGCCTGGGAGAAGAACAACGGGAAGCCGATGGCCCCACCGATCTCAAGACCGAGGCTGCGGGAAATCATGTAATAAGCGCCACCGACACCGACATGGCTATTGGTGGCGATCGCCGAGAGACTCAACGAGGTCAACAGGGTGATGAGATTGGCCAGCAGGACGATCATCAGGGTCTTGAACAGACCGACCTGGCCAACGACCCACCCGAAGCGGAGATACATGATGACGCCGAGGATCGTCAGGATTGTCGGTGTGAAGACACCGAGGAAGGTTCCCAGTTTCCCTGCGGAAGAGCCCCTTTGAGGGTTGAGGAAAGTGCCCTTAAGGTTGACGGTAGGCATGGTATAAACTCCACTAAATTTCTCGAGCAATCATACCGGAATTATTACTAAAACAAAAGGGCGACCCATATGGGTCGCCCTTTTGTTCTTGTCTGAATCAGTGGCTCAGAATTAGAGCTTCGTGACGTTCGACGACTGGGGGCCTTTCTGGCCTTCGGTCACATCGAAGCTGACGCGATCACCTTCGGCGAGGGTTTTGAAACCCGAACCCTGGATCTGCGAAAAGTGGACGAAAACGTCAGGACCGTTGTCCTGCTCGATGAATCCAAAACCCTTAGCTTCGTTGAACCATTTTACTGTACCTTCAGCCATCTTGTAACTCCTTCACTCCCAGTCGGGAGGTTTTCTGTTGTGCACTTTCGCCTGCCTGATACAAAAAACCACTCAGCCAAAGTAGGTTTGAGTGGTTTGTTCCAAACTGACTACCTTTAATCTGTCTGTTGAGCAACGAAAAAAATACACAAACTTATTTTGATAGGAGCTTCTATCATGGCGTTTCCTACTTGTCAATCTATTTATTTATTTTTTTGTGGGATTTTGCAAATATTTCAACTCCGACCTAAAAGGCAGGCATTTACTGAGCCCATTCGGCGCGCAGCGAGCCATCCAGCCAGCACGCTGGCGTGACCCTGACACACTGGCCGGCCAACGAGGCCGCCCCGGGAAAGAGGATCTCGAGGTAATTCACTGAAATACCCTTGAGAAGACCTCCCCTGGAACCGCCCTCGACGACCACCTCGAGTTCGCGGCCGAGGAAACCTTCGGCAAACTGGCGATATTTTTCAGCGGCAAGGCGGCGCAGACGCTCGGCCCTCTCACGGCTGATATTGCCTGGGACCTGATCTGGCAGGCTGGCCGCCGGGGTTCCGGGACGCTTGCTGTATGGGAACACGTGCAGGTCGCTGATCTCCAGGCCGGCAATGAAGTCGTAAGTGTTGGCAAACTCCTGCTCGGTTTCACCAGGGAAACCCGTAATCACATCAAGGCAGATTGCTGCAGAGGGCAGAACGGCCCGGACTTTGCTGACCAGCCGGGCAAAGAACGCGCGTCCGTAGGTCCGCCCCATACGCTGGAGCACGGAATCATCGCCGGCCTGCAGCGGGATATGGAGGTGGGGGCAGATCACTGGCGAGGCAGCCAGGGTGGCAAGCAGCTCATCGGTCAGTTCAGTGGGCTCGATGGAACCGAGCCTTAGACGGTGCACGCCGGTTTCAGCTTCAAGCTGCCGAACCAGGTCGTTGAGAGTCCATTTCGGTTGCAGGTCGGCGCCATAGCAGCCGATATGAATGCCGGTCAGAACGATCTCGGCATACCCGGAAGCAACAAGCGTCACGACCTGCTGCTTAATTTCATCGGGGTGCGCTGAACGACTTGCACCCCGGGCATAGGGGATGATGCAGTAGCTGCAGAAAGCGTTGCAGCCGTTCTGAACCTGAACAAACGCCCGGCTGCGTCCGGCAAAAGAGGTCAGCGGCGGCAGGCAGACACTTTGCGCCTGTCGGATATCCGCGACTTCGACATGGGGCGTAGGAGTGTCATTCTCCCTGAGAAAATCAAGCAGCCGTTGCTTCTCTTCGTTGCCAATCACCAGACTTACACCGGGCAACTCCTGCAGAGCATGCGGATCGACCTGAGCATAGCAGCCGGTAACCACCACGCGGCAAGCGGCATTGAACTTGCGGGCCCGTCGAATCAGGTTGCGCGACTGGGCATCGGTGGCGCTGGTGACAGTACAGGTGTTGACGATGACCAGGTCCGCGCCCTCCTCGAAAGGGATAACACGGTATCCAGCCCCCCGCAGCGTTTCCTGCATGGATGCTGATTCGAACTGGTTGGTCTTGCAGCCGAGCGTTGCAAAGGAGACGGTCTGAACGGCCGAGGCGCGAGGCGCGGTGCGCGGTGCGAGATGACGATTTTGACAATCAGAATTCATTCGGTAGAGACCTGGGACCTCATTAAGGCTTGTTTACAGCCTTTGATTTTTCACACGTCGCACTTCGCGCCATTGGCCTCTAAAATCCACCCGCCGCCGAGGACGCGATCGCCGTCGTAAAAAACCGCTGCCTGACCGGGCGTCACACCGCTCTGCGCTTCTTTGAAAACGACCTTGACCGAACCGTCACCCAGGGTCGTGATCCTCGAGGGGACTTCGTGGTGGCGATAGCGGATGCGGCATGTCGCATCGATCGGTTGGCCAGGGGCCTCGACCACCCAGTTGACGCTGCCGACTGAGCAGCTGGAGACCGCTAGGTGAACTTTTTCACCGACGATGACGTGTCGTTTTGCCGCGTTGATGCCGACCACGTAGAGCGGCTGCGGCCAGGAAAGACCGAGTCCACGACGCTGACCGATGGTGTAGCGATAAGTGCCCAGGTGCCGGCCCAGCACCTGACCGTTTACATGCACGATGTCGCCGTTCATGGTACCGGTGCCGCGCTGCTCTTCGAGAAAACGCACATAGTCGCCATCGGGGACGAAACAGATGTCCTGGCTCTCTGGTTTCTCCGCAACCTTGAGGCCCAGGCGCGCGGCATGCTTGCGCACATCGTTTTTGGTCATTTCGCCAAGAGGGAAACGCACGTACTGCATCTGCTCCTGGGTCAGAGTGAAGAGGAAGTAGGTCTGGTCCTTGTTGCAGTCGCGCCCTTTGCGCAGGGCATAAAGCCCTGATTCATGCATAATCCTGGCATAATGACCCGTCACCAGGTAATCAGCCTGCAGCTCACGGGCTCGGCGCAACAGGGTTTCAAACTTGAGGAGCTGGTTGCAGATGACACATGGGTTGGGCGTGCGACCATTGAAGTAATCGTCACAAAAACGCGCGATTACTTCCTCGGTGAACTGCTTTTCGAAGTTGACCACATAAAATGGTATTTGTAGGGAGTCAGCAACCCGGCGCGCATCGTAAACATCATCAAGTGAGCAGCAGCTGCCAAAGCTTTCACCATGCTCAGCTGTAAAACTCGAGTAATCCCATATTTGCATGGTCATGCCGATCACGTCGCAGCCCTGTTCCTTGAGCAGGGCTGCAGCGACCGATGAATCGACACCGCCGCTCATGGCGACGACAACTTTTTTACCAGGTTCAATCATTGAGAAACACAGGGCTATAAAGCCGTAAGGCTATAAAGCTGCAAAGTATCACCTTACAGCCCTACAGCCCTACGACCTTGCAGCTTTTCCTTGAAGTTTTTTTCTAATTGTTCTTTGCTATGTAGTTTTTAATCGCTTCATGCAGAGCGTCGGCCGCCAGGTTCGAACAATGCATTTTCTGCGCCGGCAACCCGTCGAGGGCCTCGGCAACGGCTTGGTTGCTCAACTCCAGAGCCTCCTCGATCGTCTTGCCGATCGCCATTTCCGTCACCATGGAAGAGGTCGCAATAGCCGCCCCGCAACCGAACGTCTTGAACTTGACGTCCTTGATGATGTTATTTTCAACTTTGAGGAAAATCTTCATGATATCGCCGCAGGAGGCGTTGCCAACTTCACCGACGCCGTTGGCATCCGCGATCTCCCCCACATTGCGTGGATTGGTAAAATGGTCCATCACTTTATCTGTGTACATAGTCTTATACTCCTCACAAAATAAACGACCTAATCAGCCTATCAATCAAGAGCCGCAGAACCAGACGTGAGGTGCGCAACGGCATATTCTCACCTCCCGTAGCTCACTGCCAGTTTTTAGAGTCTTCTTACAGTCTCGCAGGTTTCACAGCCCTCAGCCGTTCTGCCGCAGTTATACAGCGGGCTCATGTCACGAAGACGCTGAACCGTTGCCGGCAGGACA
>JAHEDT010000037.1:6656-31655 GCA_024641085.1 Geobacteraceae bacterium
GCTCACTGCCAGTTTTTAGAGTCTTCTTACAGTCTCGCAGGTTTCACAGCCCTCAGCCGTTCTGCCGCAGTTATACAGCGGGCTCATGTCACGAAGACGCTGAACCGTTGCCGGCAGGACATCCAGGACGCGGTCAATTTCCTCAGCAGTGGTTTCCGGACCGAGACTAAAACGGGTACTGGAATGGGCCAGGGTCACTTCGACGCACATCGCTCCCATGACATGGGAAGGCTCGAGAGATCCTGAGGTACAGGCTGAGCCGGACGATGCCGCAACACCGAACATATCGAGATTGAGCAGCAGCGACTCTCCTTCAATATAGGCAAAACTGACGTTCAGAGTGTTCGGCAGACGCCGATCCCGAAAAGGTGTGCCGTTCAGCTTGATCTCGGGAACCTGGCTGAAGATACCGTCTTCCAGGCGATCACGCAGGGTGCGGACTCGGCGGGAATAACTGTCGAGTTCTGCGCCGGCGAGTTCACATGCCTTGCCGAGACCGGCAATCCCCGCAACATTCTGGGTGCCGGCACGTCGATTGCGCTCCTGGTGGCCGCCGTGCATGAATTGCGTCATGCGCGTGCCACGACGGATGTAAATCGCACCGACCCCCTTGGGCGCGCCGATCTTGTGCCCTGAAATCACCAGGAGATCAACGTTGGCCTTCTGCACATCAACCGGGATTTTGCCAACCGCCTGCACCGCGTCGGTATGGAAGCGGATGTTGTATTTTTTCGCGATCCTGCCGATCTCCTCGATGGGGAAGAGGGTGCCGGTTTCGTTGTTGGCCCACATCACGGAGATCAGCGCGGTTTTGGCAGTGATCGCTTTTTCGAGATCGGCCAGATCGAGCTCGCCGTGACTGTCAACCGGCAGGTATGTAACATCGTAGCCGTCTTTTTCCATGGCGGCACAGGTTTCCAGCACGGCCGGATGTTCCACGCTCGTGGTGATAATATGGTTGCCCCTGTTTTTGAGAGCGCTCAGGGTCCCCTTGATCGCCATGTTGTCGCCCTCGCTGCCGCAGGAGACGAACACGATCTCCGCAGGCGAGGCATTGATCAGGGTGGCAACTTGCTCGCGGGCCTTTTCGAGGGCTCCGGAAACCTGCCGGCCTGCCCAGTGCACACTCGAAGGGTTGCCGAACTGCTCTTTATAAAACGGCAGCATGACCTCAAGAACTTCAGGTCTTACTGGCGAGGTAGCGTTATAGTCCAAGTAAATATGCTTCACCTTAAAAACCTCCGGTTACCAATATGTGAATCTTAAGAATTAACCTGTTTGATTTTGCGCTGCGCCTCTTCCGTGAGATCTGCAAGGGTAATCGAGGACAGGAACTGCCGAATCCTCTCACCGAGCCCGTGCCAGACGTTGTGCGTCACGCATTGATCATCACAGAGACAGCCGTGTTTCTGGTCCATGCAGGCGACCGGGACCAGAGACTCCTCGACGCTGTCAATGATCTCGTCGACCTGGATATCCCGCGCCGGCCTGGCCAGAAGATAGCCACCGCCCGGGCCGCGCACGCTCTTGACCAGTTTGCCACGCCGCAACTTGACGAACAGCTGTTCGAGATAAGTCAGGGAAATACTTTCACGCAGCGAAATATCACGCAGGCTGACAGGTGAACCGCCGGAATGAAGGTTCAGGTTGACCATGGCCCGCACGGCATATTGCGCTTTGGTGGACATCCGCATGTTTTAGGCCTCGGTCTTCTCCGCTTTGCGGGCACGTGTGGCACCTTTGGCCTGAGCAGCGGTTTTTACAGATGGACTCCGTGTCGCACCGCTTCGCTTGGCTGGTGATTTGACTGCAGGGGCGTTTTCGGCAACGGCAAGCCGGTCTGTCAAAAACTCGACCTTCTTCTCCAGGGCACGGATTTGGTCAAACAAGCAGCTGATCGCTTTGGCCTCCGGATCGGGCAGTTTGCCGTGCTCCAGGTCGGGACGCACCTCTTCAGCCTTGGGCTCCTCCTGTAAGACAACGCGCCCGGGGATGCCGACGACCGTGGCCTGGGGAGGAACTTCCTTGACCACCACCGAATTGGAGCCGATCTTGGCGCCCTTGCCAACGGTGAAGGGGCCAAGCACCTTGGCTCCCGAACCGATGACGACATTGTCACCGACCGTCGGATGGCGTTTGACCTTGTCCCAGGTCACTCCGCCGAGGGTCACGCCATGATAGAGAGTGACATTGTCGCCGATTTCGGCAGTCTCACCGATGACGACCCCCATGCCGTGATCGATGAAGAACTTTTTGCCGATTTGAGCTCCGGGGTGAATTTCTATGCCGGTGAAAAAACGTCCCAGGTGAGAAGTGAAACGGCCGAGGAAATAGAGTTTGCGGCTCCAGAACCAGTGTGCGACCCTGTAAAACCAAACCGCGTGCAGTCCCGGGTAGCAGAAGATAACCTCCAGGACACTGCGCGCCGCAGGGTCCCGATCGAACACCGAATAGATGTCTTCACGAATGGTGTCAAACACTTTGGCATGCCCTCCAGGTCCCGTCTTCTGTAAAAATACCGGCAAAACAACTGCCGGTCGCCGAGCTTGGTTAACGGATAGCATACCCGAGTAAAATTGTCAATTATTTTTCACGGAATATCAAAGGAATAGATGGTAAGCCTCGTTGCCGGTTTCTTCAACGTAACGATACCCGAGACTGTCCAGAAAAGGCTGCATTTGCGATTCCTGGCCGGGGGGGATTTCCAGACCGACCAGGACCCGGCCAAAGTCGCCACCCTGGGTCCGGTAATGGAAAAGAGAGATGTTCCAGTCTGCGCCCATGCTCGCCAGGAAGCGGGCCATGGCGCCAGGACGCTCGGGGAACCAGAAGCGAAAGAGGCGTTCGCCGTGAACATTGGGAGAACGCCCGCCGACCATATAGCGCACGTGGGTTTTGGCCAGTTCATTATCAGTCAGGTCGACGTTCTCGAAGCCATGGGCGGTCAATTGCTCGCGAAAGACGCGGCGCTGTTCGTCGCCGTTGATCGTAATGCCGACGAAGATATACGCAGAGTCGCGACCGGAGAGACGATAATTGAATTCGGTGATATTGCGCTCACCGACCACCTCACGGCAGAAACGGAACAATGAGCCGGCCCGCTCGGGGATCGTTACGGCGAAGAGGGCCTCTTGCTTTTCGCCGATCAGGGTCCGTTCCGCAACGTAGCGCAACCGATCGAAGTTCATGTTGGCGCCGGAGTTGATCGCGACCAAGGTCTGGCCGGAAATGTTGCCTCCACGCACATACTTCTTGAGTCCGGCCAGGGCGAGGGCACCGGCTGGTTCGACGATGGATCTGGTGGCCTGGTAGACGCTTTTGATGGCACTGCAGATTTCATCGATATCGACCCGGATGATGTCATCGACATGCCTGCGACAGATATCGAAGGTCAATTGACCGACTTCCCGGACAGCGACGCCGTCGGCGAAGATGCCGACCGTGTCCAGTTTCACCCGGTGACCGGCGGCTAAAGATTGTGCCATGGCGTCGCTATCGGCCGGTTCGACGCCGATAACCCTGACTTCCGGACAGAGCGCCTTGAGAAAAACCGCCATGCCGGCAATCAGGCCGCCACCACCGACCGGGATAAAGACCGCGTCCATCCTGCCGGCGCTCTGTCGCAGCAGTTCATCGGCCACGGTCCCCTGCCCGGCAATCACCAGTTCATCATCGAAAGGCGGGACAAAGACCTTTCCCGACTGAGCCACCAGGTAGGCGCAGTGCTCGGCAGCTTCCGAGTAATTATCGCCGAACAGGACGACCTCGGCGCCGTAGGCTCTCACCGCGGAGATCTTGATATCCGGGGTCGTGACCGGCATCACGATCGTTGTGTCAATGGCCAGCTTCTGCCCAGAGAAAGCCACGCCCTGGGCATGATTGCCCGCAGAAGCAGTGATCACCCCCCGGACCTTCTCCGCTTCGCTGAGATTGGCAATCCGGTTGTAGGCCCCGCGGATCTTGAAGGAAAAAACCGGCTGCAGGTCTTCACGTTTGAGCAGCACCCGGTTGTTCAGCATCTGTGAAAGGAATGCCGACTCTTCGAGAGGGGTCTCGATAGCCGCCTCGTAGACCTTGGAGGTGAGAATCTGTTTAAGTAGTTTTTGCATAGTCGGTCTTTACGGGGCCGCTGGATGGATACAGGTTCGATTGACGCTTGAGAATAAGCGCAGCGGCTGAAGATTTCAAGAAAAAGGATAAATCTTGGCAAACAGCCAACAGCAAGGGGCCGGCGGCAGCGGTTCCTGTTAAGCGACACATGCGGCTCCAAACCAGATCTGCGTGTCACGACATATCGTGATCACTGCCCGTGCGGCAGCAGGACAGCATCATTCAGTGCGAACCCGCTTGCGAGCAGAACATTATTGACAGTTAATCATCGACAACTGTATACAGTTTAGCTATACTTCGGAATCAGTTTCCACCGGGCCTGCACTGTCCAGGGAAAACATTTCATGCCGTTGCAAAAGGAGAGAGACCATGCCGGAATTCACCTATCAGAACCCTTTTCCCGTCGCCAAAGACCAGACCAGCTACTACAAGATCCCCGGTTCGGAAAAGTACGTCAGCGTTGACCATTTTGCCGGCCGCGAAGTGCTGAAAGTCTGCCCTGAGGCCCTGACCATCCTGACCAACGCCGCCATGAAAGACATCTCCTTCCTGCTGCGCAAGGAGCACAACGAGCAGGTCGCCAAGATACTGACCGACCCGGAAGCGTCTCGCAACGACAAGGGAGTCGCCATGGCCTTCCTGCGCAATGCTATGGTCGCCGCCCAGTTTGAACTGCCGACTTGCCAGGATACCGGAACTGCCACCGTCGTTGCCAAGAAAGGTCAGCAGGTCTGGACCGGTGTCAACGATGAAGAGTATCTCTCCAAGGGTATTTTCAAGACCTACACCGAAGAGAATTTGCGCTACAGCCAGACCGTGGCTCTCGACATGTACAAGGAAAAGAACACCGGCACCAACCTTCCGGCGCAGATCGATCTCTACGCCACCGAAGGCGATGCTTACAAGTTCCTCTTTATCGCCAAAGGCGGGGGGTCCGCCAACAAGACCATGCTCTACCAGGAGACCAAGGCGCTGCTGACCCCGGAGAAGCTCTTCGATTTCCTGGTGGCGAAGATGAAAACCCTCGGCACTGCGGCCTGCCCTCCCTACCACCTCGCCTTCGTCATCGGCGGCACTTCGGCCGACGCCGTCATGAAAACCGTCAAGCTGGCCACCGCCAAGGAACTCGACGGACTGCCGACAGTTGGCAACGACCACGGTCAGGCATTCCGGGATATCGAGTTGGAGGAGAAGTTGCAGAAGGCAGCCCAGGAAATCGGTATTGGCGCCCAGTTCGGCGGCAAGTACTTTACCCACGATGTCCGCGTCATCCGCCTCCCCCGTCACGGTGCGTCTTGCCCTCTCGGCATGGCGGTGTCCTGTTCTGCCGACCGCAACATCAAGGCCAAGATCACCCGCGAGGGCCTGTTCATCGAAGAAATGGACCGCGACCCGGGCCGCCTGCTGCCGGAGCAGTACCGCATGGCCAAGCACGAGCACGGCCACAAGATTAATCTCGACCAGCCGATGGAAGTGATCCTCGCCGAATTGACCAAGCTCAAGGCTGGAGACGCCCTGCTGCTCAACGGGACCATCGTGGTCGGCCGCGACATCGCCCATGCCAAGTTCAAGGAGATTCTCGATGCCGGGAACCCCTTGCCGGAATACCTGAAGAAACATCCGATCTACTACGCCGGCCCGGCCAAAACCCCGGCCGGGAAGCCTTCCGGATCCTTCGGCCCGACCACGGCCGGACGCATGGACTCCTATGTTGGACTACTCCAGGAGAACGGCGGCTCGATGGTTATGATCGCCAAGGGCAACCGCTCCCAACAAGTCACCGATGCCTGCAAGAAATTTGGCGGCTTCTATCTCGGCTCCATCGGCGGCCCAGCCGCCCTGCTCGCCGAGGAGAACATCAAAAAGGTCGAATGCATCGACTTCCCCGAACTCGGCATGGAAGCCGTCTGGAAGATCGAAGTCGTGAACTTCCCCGCCTACATCCTGGTGGATGACAAGGGGAACGATTTTTTCAAGCAGCTCGGTCTGTAAAAGCTTTGATAGAGTGGTCACAAAAAAGCCCCGGTTATCCGGGGCTTTTTTGTGTGTTTGTAAAAACATGCCTTGCGGTGTGAATCTCGCGAGCCGATTACGCAGCCGCCCCTGACTCAACTTTCCACGAATGCCACTGCCGCAGCAGTCAAGCTTTCCAGTTCCGCCCTGCTCGGCGCCTCGGTATAAACCCTCACCACCGGTTCGGTCCCCGACTTGCGGAACAACGCCCAGGAGCCGTCCTCAAGGATCATCTTGACGCCGTCGGTTGTCACCAGTTCCTTGACAGGCTTTCCGGCCAGCCGATCAGGCGGCGAAGCCAGTTTATCTCCAATCTTGCCCGCCAGTTCCATGGAGAGCCGCAGGTTCTTACGAGAGGTGTGGAACTCGCCGACCCGCCGGTAGAGATCGTCCAGCAGCTGATTCAGAGACCGGCCCTCGACAGCCACCATTTCGGCGACCAGCAGGCAGGCCAGCACACCATCCTTGTCCGGCACGTGGCCACGCAGACTCAGACCGGCGCTTTCTTCTCCGCCGATGACGATCTGGTTGTCACGGATAAATTCGCCGATGTACTTGAAGCCGACCGGCGTTTCACGCACCATATAGCCGTGATGGGAAGCCACGGCATCAAGGAAATGCGAGGTGGCAACCGAACGGGACGCATCCCCCTGTTCGCCCTTTCTGCGGAGCAGATAATCGTAGAGCAAAGCCAGGATATAGTTCGGCTCGATGAAGGTGCCATCGGCATCGATGATCCCGTAACGGTCGGCATCGCCGTCGGTGGCCAGGCCAAGCACCACCTGGTCGTCCCCTTTGACCCGGTTTATCAGGTCGTTGAGGTGGGCCGGTGAAGGATCGGGCGGCAGGCCGCCGAAGTAAGGGTCGCGCGTACCGTTGATCGTCTGCACCAGTAAGCCGGATTCCACCAGCAGGCTGTCGATGTAATCTCGACCGGCGCCGTACATCGGGTCGAAAATGACCGAGATACCCGACCTGCCAATCGCATCGAGATCGACTTTGTTGCGCAAAACATCCAGATAATCTGGCATGGGGTCTATTTCTTCAACCAGGCCGGAGCGCACCGCCTGGTCAAGCGGCATGTCGCGATAGCATATCTCACCAAGCATGGCGTTGGCCAAGCGCTCGATTTCGGCAGTCACCTCGGGCAAAGCCGGGCCTCCCCAGGCAGTGGAGAACTTGATGCCATTGTACTCGTAGGGGTTGTGGCTGGCGGTAAAGTTGATCGCGCCCGCCGTGCCACGGCGCATGATTTCATAGGCGATCACCGGGGTTGGCGTATCACGCTTGCAGATAAAGACCGGCACGCCAGAGCCGGCCAGGATCCGTGCCGTTTCCCTTGCGAAACGCTCGCCCAAAAAACGGCTGTCATGGCCAACCACCAGACCCCGGTCAGAAGAGTGCTCCGAACGAAGGAAATCGGCAATCGCCTGGGTGACAATGCGAACATTCTCCAGGGTAAAATCCTCGGCAAGGATGCCGCGCCAACCGGAAGTCCCGAACTTGATCTGATTCATCTATCGCTCTCCTTCTGGGGGGTTGCCAATGGGGACAGGACACGAAGAAAGCTTAGCATAGAAACTGCAGGGAAAGCCGTACGCCATATATTTTCTTAAAGCTTGTCAGGCCTCTTAGGGTTCATCTGCGTCCGGCATAATTGGAGCCGGGTAGTTGTCGAGTCCAACCACATAGGGACAATCGGCCGGGAGAAAGCCTTTGGCGACGTTCTCCGGGCACAGGCGGACGCAGCCGGGCCGCCGGATGTCACGCTCGGCATAGACCTGACACAGATTCGATGCGGGATCGAGAAATTGACAAGGGATGTCCGTATAATAGATCTGCCCCTCGAAATCTATTTTTTCGTAGCAGCAACGACCGCACCGGCAACAGACGGCCTCCCAATCCATGGGGCTCTTTATCGCTGAATTGTTCATAGTGGGAAACTACCGAATCCATCAAATTCAGTCAATGCTCAAGCGCCTGTGGCTTTTTGGGTTGACACGGATCGGTAAAAGAGGGTAGAAATCCGATCTCGAACCAGAACACGTTACAAATAAAGGAGCACCCACATGCAGTGTCAAAAAGTTCTCCCCGGTACGGAGTGTACATTCTGGAGCAAAAACGGTTGCGTCTTTGAGGGCGGCAGCTGCCAGAACGTGATCGAAATGTGCGAAGGATGCGATCATATCGTTGAAGGCACGATCGGTCCGGTCTGCATCAAGGCCCCTGCACCGCTCAAAAAATGGGCGACAGGTCTTTGCAACTTTGCGACCCATCGTAAGGTCGAAGTCAAGATCGAGGACATCAAAGTCAACCCGCTCAAAGCTTCGAAGCGCGGCGGCCGCAAGTAAGACAGGTCATCGCAACAGATTTTTCAGGCCGGCAACCTTAGTGGTTGCCGGCCTGTTTTTTTACATGGAAAATGATTATCGATTTTGCCTCTCCAGCGTCCTTTTCACAACGGAGCAACCCAGGGATGATTAATCATTCGTACTCCGAAAGAATGTCCTGACTCTCGCCAGCCGAATCGTCTGACAAGATGTCCTCATCCACTAACAACGGAAGAACGTCTCCACCGCCGTTGTCCTGATCAGGGACCAGTTCGCTGAATTCGCGCAGCGTCGGTAGCGCCGCGAGGTCTGGCAGTCCGAACAGCTCGAGAAATTCCCGGGTCGTGCCGTAAATCATCGGCTTGCCTGGGACATCCTTTTTGCCCAGAATCCTCAACAGACGCTTTTCCAGAAGGGTTTTCAGCACACTCCCTGAATCTACGCCGCGCAGATACTCGATTTCAGCGCGGGTGACCGGTTGCCGGTAGGCAATGATTGCCAGGGTTTCCAGGGCCGGGCGCGAGAACCTGAAAGGCCGACTGTGACCGAGTTTCCTCAGGTAATCGGCGTATTCCGGGCGTGTCCTCAACTGGTAGCCTCCCGCCACCTGCTGCAGGAAGAAACCGCGCGGGTGATCGGCGTAATCGGCTTCCAACGCATCAAGCGCGCTAACGATCTCAGCGTGGGGCACATCCAGGGCTTCGGCCATGCGCTCAGCCCTGATCGGGCCGTCGGCAGCAAAGATCAGGGCCTCGACCAACGGGGTGAGTTCAAGAATATCCAAGGGAGTCCTCTCCAACATCAAGTTCATCGAGATTACCAAGCTCCACCGCGGGGAAAAGCCAAATGGTTCCGTGGCGAACATTCTGCATTAAACGGACCATACGCAATTTTACCAGTTCCAGCAGGGCCAGGAAGGTGACGATCATTTCATTGCGCTTGATGCCGCCACTGAACAAATCTCCAAAAGCCATACTCTCCTGGCCCTTAAGCATGGTGAGAATGGTATTAATCCGGTCCTTGATGGTAAGTTGCTCCATGTTGACTTCATGCACGAACGGCTCGGGACTCTCCCTGAGTACATCCTGCAGCGCGGCCAGCAGGTCAAAAAGGCCTACGGCCACGAAACCTGACTCAGCCTCTTCCAGCACCTCAGGCTCTGGAGCCGATCGGGTGAAAAGGTCTCTCCCTAACTGGGGCTGGCTCTCCAGGGTCTGCGAGACTTCCTTGTACTTCTGGTACTCGAGCAAACGACGAACCAGTTCGGCGCGCGGGTCTTCTTCCTCTTCTTCCAGCTCTTCTTCGATGATCTTGGGTAGCAGCATTTTCGATTTGATGTGCAGCAGAGTGGCCGCCATCAACAGGAACTCGCCTGCCACATCAAGGTTAAGGTCTTTCATTGCATCCAGGGTCACCAGATACTGTTCGGTAATTGCGGACATGGGGATATCATAGATATCCATCTCGTTCTTCTTGATGAGATGCAGCAGGAGGTCAAGCGGCCCCTCGAAATTATCCAGTTGGATGGCGTAACTGTCCATTGCGGCACTCACCGGTAGAAGAGCAGATGCATGGTCTGCTCAACCACGTTCATGTGTGGGCCTGCCAACAGGCCCACGACCTGATAGACAGCCGGTCCGAAGAAAGACCTCCAGATCGACGTGCCGAAAATTAAAAAAACAATCAGCAGCATGCCGAAGGGTTCCACTCTGCGCAGCATCTGCGCCTGCGGATTCGGCAGGATTCCCATGAGGACCCGGCCGCCGTCCAGCGGCGGAATCGGCATCAGGTTGAAGAGGCAGAGGATGACATTGATGTAGAGTCCGAAGGCCGCCATCAGACCGATCGGATTGATCAACGACAGGATCTGGCCCTGGTCCGGAAGCATAGCGGCAACATAAACCACGACACGCAACAGCAAGGCACAAAAGAGAGCCAGCATCAGGTTTGCCGAAGGACCCGCCAGGGACACCCAAATCATGTCTTTTTTTGAATTTCTCAGGTTGTTGGAATTGACCGGTACCGGTCGAGCCCATCCGAAGCCGAAGACCAGCAGGGCAATCGTGCCAATCGGATCGAGGTGCTTGATCGGGTTCAAGGTCAGTCGCCCGAGCAGTCGCGCCGTCGGGTCCCCGAGTTTCTCGGCAATAAAACCGTGCGCGACTTCATGCATGGTTACGGCCAGCAATGCCGGGACCAGCATGATGGAAATTTTGAGCAGGATATGTTCCATAAAGAAGGGTTCTGCCAATCACTCATCAGGATGGGTCTTTTTAGCAGATACGCCGCTCCAAGTCAATGGCCAAGAGCATGAAAGAATTATCCAAGTATATGATTTTTATATATTTTATTGCCATCCAAGAAATAAACCATGGCATTGCCAGAGAAGTATTCAACCAATCTTGCCAATCTGCAGGTTCCTATGTTTTGCATGGGTGGTGCGGATCGATGCATTTTTTGTGAAATGTGTAGACCTGACCCCTTAGACGATGTGCTTGGCATATTTGTGCTGCACCATGGCCCTCTCTTCCTCAGCAGTCACCGCGCGCTCGTCGAGGCGAGCGTTGAGCAGGTCGTCAAGGATGGCCCTGTAGATCGGCCCGGGCGCAATGCCGAGCTTCTCGAGATCTGTGCCGGAGAGTATCGGCTGGACATCGCGCAGGTGGGTGATGTAACGGGAAATCCATTGACGCACTTGTTCCTTGGACGTTTTCGCCATCAGGAAAAGCAGGATTTCTGTCGAGAAAGGCTGAAACCAGCGATACAGGCTGCTGGCGCGTGGTGGGCGCATATCCTTGTTGCGGCGTTCCAGGCGTTTCAATATACCCAGGGCCAAGGTGCGCTGCTGGTTCAAAATGGCTTTATGGCGCGGCAGGATCTGCAGGCGTTTACATAAAGTTCTAATCCCCGCCTGATCCAGTACCGATGTGAACACCAGGAAGTAACAGAGCCAGCGCTCGCATGGACGCCCCGTGTAAAGCAGGTCATACCAATCCGTGGCCCTCCTGGCTTCGTCGAAGAAATTCGAGTAATCAACCTTGCTGGTCAGCGCCGGATGCAGGTAACGGAGGACATCGAGGCGGGCCAGGCGAGCAACGGCCGGCAACGGTTGGGGCTCATTCATGATCAGGAACAGCTCGTTGAAGATTCGCTTGCCACTGACCTTTTCCAGCAGGCCAAGCCGCACGGCGCTGTTCAGGAGATGCTCCGTCTGCTTGCCGATCTGGAAACCGAGGCGCTGCTCAAAACGCACCGCCCGGAAGACCCGGGTCGGGTCCTCGACAAAACTCAGGTTGTGAAGGACGCGCAGCGCCTTGTCGTCAATATCGCGCTGGCCTCCGTAATAATCGAGCAATTCACCGAAACTGTTTGAATTCAGACTGATGGCCAGCGTGTTGACAGTAAAGTCGCGACGGCTCAGGTCCATCTTCACCGAAGCATGTTCGACGTCGGGCAATGCGCCGGGCTGCAGGTAATATTCCATGCGTGCCGAAGCAATATCGACCTTGAAGTCATCGGGGTAGATGAGGACCGCCGTACCGAACTTGCGGTGGCAACGCACCCGGCAATCGCTGTCGCGGGCGAAGGTCTCGGCAAAGACAACCCCGTCGCCCTCGATGACGATATCAAGGTCGAAGTTCTCCTTGTCGAGCAGCAGGTCACGCACGAAGCCGCCAACCACGAAAACTCCCACACCCAGTTCGTCGCCGACCTGGCCGAGTTCGGCAAGCAGCTTTTGTATGCGTTTGGGCAGGCGGTTGCGGATCAGGCGCTGGACCTGCGCGGCCTTGTAACTTCTGCCGCCGCGGCTCACCAGGCTGCGTTCACCGGACCGCGGCGGGGTGCCGACGCTGCTGGCCAGATGGCGCAGCAGGTCGGTACGGGTGACCGCCCCAGCCAGCCGGCCCTCTTCGACCACCGGGACAAAACGCTGATTACTCTCGATAATCAGAGCCTTGAGCGTGTCGATAGACGTCTCCGGAGTGACCTGGTGGAAATCGCTGGTCATGATCTCGCTGACCGGCTGATCCTTGAGGCCGTGATAAACCGCCTTGTCGATCAGCTGGCGCGAGATGATGCCGACCACCTCGTCCTTGCTGAGCACCGGGATGGTATTGATGTTGTAGCGGGAAAGGGTCTGGTGGGCCATGGCGATGGGATCGGTGACCGCCACGGATTTGACCGGTGTCGACATCAGGTGGCGCACCTGCCATTGCGGCTGGATGTGCTGCTGCAGGACCGCCGGCAGCTTTTCGAGGACCTGCAGCAGAGTCAGGTCACGTACCGCGCAGGACGCCGCCGAAGCATGCCCCCCCCCGCCGAACTCCTGCAGGATCTCACCGACATGCACCTCTTTCAGCCGCGACCGGGCCACCATGAAGACCCGGCGCTCCATACGCACCATGATGAAGAGGACATCGAGATTTTCCATGTCCTTGAGCTTATGCGCCAGGGTGGCGATATCGCCGACGAAGTGATTGATCGAGGCATGGGCGAGCGCCACATTGATGCCGCGAATGTTCAGAATGGACTTGCTGGCGATCAGGTCGTTCAAGAGGCGGACCTGGTCGGGGGTCAGTTCCTGAACGATCAGGTCGGCAACGATGTTGAGGTTGGCTCCGTGCGACAGGAGATAAGCGGCCGCCTGGTAATCTTTGACCGTGGTGGTGTGAAAAGTCAGGCTGCCGGTATCCTCGTAGAGGCCGAGCATCATCATGGTCGCCTCATCGGCGGTCAGTTCGATGTTCTTCTCCATGAGGAGATGGCAGAAAACGGTGACCGTCGAACCGACCGGATCAACATGTTCGACCGTACCATGCAGGCTGCCGGCCTTGGCCGCGTGATGATCGTAGATATGAATCTCAACCCCGCGGCGCTTAGCGACCGCGGCAAAGGGTCCGATGCGTGAGGCCTGGCGAACATCGACCAAAATGAGGCGGGTGATGTCTTTCAGGTTGATATCACGGACCCGTTTGAAACCGAAAGCGTACTGGGCACTTTTCAGGAAAAACTCGCGCAGGCTGCGCTCCTGCCCTCCTGGAAAGACCATCTCGGCTTCAGGATAGAGCCGCCTGGCGGCGATCATCGACCCGAGACAATCGAAATCGGCGTTGATATGGGTCGTGATGACGTCCATGCAATATCCCGAGGTGTGAAATACAAGGCACGAAGTGCGAAAATGCGTAAAGGCTCAGGGCACAACCAACATATTCATTCTACCATCCGAGTAAGAATTGGCCTGAGAACCAAAGGATCGGCTCATTACAGGGATATAAAAGTATTGGTTGCGATCCACCTTGCTGCACACTTCTCGCCGCTACAATTTCAAACTGCCGATCAGCTGGTGAATATCGTCGATCCCTTCCTCGATACAGAACTCCTCGATCCCTTCGATGATCGAAAGCATCGCCGTCGGGTCGACGAAGTTGGCCGTACCGACCTGAACGGCCTTGGCACCGACAATCAGGAATTCCAGGGCATCCATTGGCCGCACG
Source organism: Geobacteraceae bacterium (assembly GCA_024641085.1). Classification (GTDB taxonomy): domain Bacteria; phylum Desulfobacterota; class Desulfuromonadia; order Desulfuromonadales; family BM103; genus JAHEDT01. The sequence continues at coordinate 20,605 of JAHEDT010000037.1, forward strand.
ATACCACCGATGCCGATGACCGGCACCGCCACTGTCTGTACGACCTGGTGAACCATGCGCACTGCGATCGGTCGGATCGCGGGTCCGGAAAGGCCGCCGGTGCGGTTGGCAATGCGCGGCTTGCGTGTGTGGACGTCCACCGACATGCCGGTGATCGTGTTGATACAGGAGATGGCATCGGCACCAGCCTCCTCGACCGCACGGGCTACTACGGTGATATCGGTCACATTCGGCGTCAGCTTAACGATCAGCGGTTTCTGCAGGTTCTTCCGCACCAGCGCGACGACTTCGCTGGCCGCCCGCGGATCAGTGCCGAAGATGATACCGCCCTGTTTAACGTTGGGGCAGGAGATGTTCAGCTCGGCCCCTGCGACCTCGGGAATATCGTTGAGCCTCCGGGCGACTTCGCCGTACTCCTCGAGGGTATTGCCAAAGAAGTTGGCAATCACCGGGGTATTGACGGTGCGCAGAAAAGGCATCTTGTACTTGATAAATGCTTCGATGCCGACGTTCTGCAGGCCAATGGCATTGAGCATGCCGCTGACCGTCTCGGCAATACGCGGCGTCGGGTTGCCGGCCTTGGGGTTGAGGGAGAGACCCTTGGTGACGATCGCTCCGATTTTTTCCAGGTCGAGGAAAGGTGCATATTCCTCTCCATAGCCGAAGGTCCCCGAAGCCGGCATCACCGGGTTGCGTAACTGGATACCGGCGATCTCCACCGCCAGGTTGGGCCGCTTGACGGCCTTCTTGGTCAACTCTTTCATCCGGAACACCCCCCGCAGTCGTTGTCACCCTGCCCCAGGGACGACCAGTCGAGGTATTGCGACTTGAAAACCGGCCCGACCTTGCATGTGCAGAGGTAACTGGGATTTTTCTCGGTGTGACCCGCCCCTTTGACCACACAGCCGAGGCAGGCACCTACCCCGCAGGCCATGGACTCCTCCAGGGAGACCTGCAAAGGCGTCTTGTTGGCCACGCAGATATCGTGCACGGCTCTGAGCATCGGCATTGGGCCGCAGGCAAAGACCTGGGCTCCCGGAAATTTCTGCAGCTTGCGTGACAGGACCTGGGTAACCAGGCCCTCCTCGCCGAGGCTGCCGTCATCGGTGGAGATGTAGGTTTCCACACCGAGACGTTCGAATTCGGTGACCGCGAAAATGTCATCCCGTGTGCGCCCGCCCATCAGCAGGCGGACGCTGCAGCCGTTGGCCACCAGCTCACCAGCCAACATATACAGGGGGACGAGGCCGATGCCGCCACCTACGAGGATCTTCTCCCCCTGACACGATTTGCAATCAAAACCGTTGCCCAGAGGACCCAGCAGCTCGACCCGGTCGCCTTCATGAAGTTCAGCCATGATGGTCGTGCCGCTGCCGACCACCTTGTAGACGATTTCGACGAATTCCTTGGGTGGCAGACCGTCGCAGTCGGCAGGGAGGAAGCCGGTGCGGAAGATCCCGAAGGGGCGACGTAGCAGAGGTGGCAGAGAACGCTGCACCCGGAACATGATGAACTGGCCGGGATGGGCCTTGTCACCGAACCCGGGCGCCAGAATCTTCATTCGGAAATATCCCGGGGAAATCTCCTGGTTGGAAATAATCTTAGTCCTGTAATTCTTCATTCCTGATGATCTCCTGAAATCGTGCAGCGGAGGCGATCTCCTCACTCCTCACGCTTCATTAGCAAAGCATCTTCGCCATCCGGGTAATAGGCTGTACGTGTCCCGCAGGCTGAAAAGCCGAAGCGTTTGTACAATGCGATTGCCGGAGCGTTGCTGATACGCACCTCGAGCCAGATCGAGGTCAGACCGACGGCTCGGCTACGGGCAATGACGTGTTCGAGGAGCCGCACGGCAATACCCTTGCGGCGCAGGGCCGGTAAGGTTGCCAGGTTCTGAACCTGCAGTTCGCCGTCAACCAGCCAACTGCACAGGAACCCGGCCAGGGTCCCCTGACACCAGTAAAGGTCCACCGAAGCCACCGGGTTGTCCAATTCATCGGCAAAGTGCTTCAGAGTCCAGGGATGCGACTGACTGCTGCATTCAAGCTGCTGCACGGCGGCAAGATCCGCCGGCTGAAGAGGTGCAATCCTGTCGCCGGCCGGCAATGGGGTAGTTTGATTGACTGGCATCAAGGCACGACTTCCCCTCGCCAAGACGACAGACGAGACAGCGGGCAATAAAATATAGCTGGAGGGCTATAAGGTTTTTAGGTCATACAACTTACAGCCTTATGGCTTTACAGCCTTACCGCTCCAGAGCTGTAAGGCCCTTCATAATAGGACAGCAATCCCAAGCTGTAAAGAGGGAGATTACTGCGGGTTTTGAGCTTTGCAATTGACAACCCACTGAGGGGTGATTTATTTAATAGCGCTACTCACAACGATTAAGGAGAACCCTCTTGTCAGACCGATCCAGTATGACCTACAAAGGTGCCGGGGTTGACATCGAAGCCGGCAATCGTTTTGTCGATATGATCAAACCCCTGGTCAAGTCGACCAGCCGCCCGGAAGTGCTCACCGACATCGGTGGTTTCGGCGGACTTTTCGCCCTGAACACCCACAAATACAAATCTCCGGTTCTGGTATCCTCAACCGACGGAGTCGGCACCAAGTTGAAGCTGGCGTTTCAGCTGGACCGTCACGACACGGTGGGCATCGACCTGGTCGCCATGTGCGTCAACGACATCATCGTTCAGGGTGCAGAGCCGCTCTTCTTTCTCGACTACCTGGCAACCGGCATGCTGGCCCCGGAAAAGGCCGCAGAAGTCGTCAAGGGCATTGCCGAAGGCTGCCGCCAGGCCGGATGTGCGCTGATTGGCGGAGAAACCGCTGAACTCCCAGGGTTCTACAGTGACGGGGAATACGATTTGGCAGGATTCACCGTTGGTGTGGTCGATCGTGACGCAATTATTGACGGCTCGACTATCCAGGTCGGTGAAGTGGTCATCGGCATCGCCTCGAACGGCCTGCATTCCAACGGCTACTCCCTGGCCCGCCGGATTGTCAATGACCGCCTCGATGGCAACCTCGATGCCGTGCTGCCGGAGCTCAATGAGCCACTCGGCGAGGCCATGTTGCGGCCGACCCGAATTTACGTCAAATCGATCCTCAACCTGCTGCGCGACTTCGAGATCCAGGGGATGGCCCACATCACCGGCGGCGGGCTGCTGGAAAATGTGCCGCGCATCCTGCCCCGTCACTGTAAAGCTGTGATCCGCAAAGGCTCCTGGCCTAAGATGCCGCTGTTCGAGGTCCTGCGCGATGCTGGCCGGCTCGAAGAGAAAGAGCTTTATCGCACTTTCAACTATGGGATCGGCATGGTTCTCGTCGTACGGAAATCCTCTGCCGACGACATCCTGACGCGTCTGCAGGGGCTCAAGGAACAGGCCTACATCATCGGCGAAATAGCCGCCTGCGACGACCAGAGCCCGCAGGTGGAACTGGTTTAAGCCCTCGGCAATATAATGGAATCAGCAAGAATGATTTAGCCACGGGGACACGAGTCCGCCAAAGAAAGCACTTTGGATGTCAATACCCCATGACAGAGGCAACCTCATCAGTCTCTATCATGTACAACCATTTTCCTGCTTCGAGTCTTGGCGCTCTTCCTGCTGAGCATTGTTTTGATCATGAATCCATTTTGTGCGCTTCTATAATCTATAAAAATTTAACGCAGAGGCGCAAAGTTCGCAGAGGGAAAGTTCATAAGTCTTAAAAAATATCAAAACCTTGGCATTGCTCTCTGCGTCTCCGCGTCTTTGCGTTAGTAATTGGCTTTAGTCTGGTTGTGCCTTTGTTTGGGTTATAGGCCGGTTTCTGCTGCGATGAGCGTTCAGAAACAGTACAGGAGAAAATCCATGTTCAAACGGATACGTCTCGGTGTTCTGGCATCGGGGGGCGGCACCAACCTGCAGGCCATCATCGACCATTGCCAGGCCGGTTCCCTGGCAGCAGAGATTGCCGTGGTCATCACCAACAACCCGGGCGCCGGAGCCCTGGAGCGCGCCGCTAAAGCCGGCATTCCGACCCTCTGCATCAACCATCGGGAGTTTGCCCGCCGTGAGGACTTTGACAGCGCGGTCGTCGGGGCCTTGCAGGAGGCCCATGTCGAGCTGGTGGTCCTGGCCGGGTTTATGCGCATCATCACCCCGGCTTTTATTGAAGTGTTCCCCGAGCGGGTGATCAATATTCATCCCGCCCTGCTGCCCTCTTTCCCCGGCATGCATGTTCAACAACAGGCGATCGATTACGGGGCACGGTTCTCCGGCTGTACCGTGCACTTCGTCGATGGAGGAGTCGATACCGGGCCGATCATCATCCAGGCGGTCGTTCCGGTCTTGCCAGAAGACACGGCTGATACCCTGGCGGCCAGGATTCTGGAACAGGAGCACCTGATTTATCCCCGGGCCATCCAGTTGATTGCCGAAGGCCGGGTCAGGGTCGAAGGGCGTCGGGTCATTATCCGCCCGGCATGCCCAGCTGATCCAACAGCTCTGGTCAATCCTGCCGCAGAAGACTGAAATTGAAAATGAGCGTAAAAGAATCGCAGCAACCGATCATAGTCAGCGCCTGCCTGCTCGGGCTGCCGACCCGATACGATGGCAAAGCCAAGCATTCCCAAGCGGTCATCGACTACCTGCAGAACGAAAAGCTGCTGCCCATCCCGGTCTGTCCTGAACAACTGGCCGGGATGACGACTCCACGGGCTAAGACATTTTTCCACTCCGGCGATGGTCATGATGTCATGAACGGCAATGGCAGCGTCATCTCCGCAACCGGCCAGCCTATGAACGAGGTTTTCCGGCTTGGCGCTCAACTGACCCTGCGGGTCGCCCGCCTGTGTCGCTGCCAACGTGCCCTGCTCAAGGAACGCAGCCCATCATGTGGCGTTCACCAGATTTACCGGGGCAGCGAACAGGTGTCGGGAACCGGCGTAACGACCGCACTGCTGATTGCGAAAGGAATTGAGGTCATCTCCGAAGAAGATCTCTGACTTGAATACGGCAAAGCATCCCCATGACCTCACCTGGAATTTATCCTCTGTCGCCATAAACCATGAGCACTAAACATTACGATTTCGCAATCATCGGCGGCTCCCTGGCCGCCCGCATTGCCGCCGCGCTTCTGGCCAAGCAAGGCGGCAAGGTGCTTTTCCTGCGTCAGCATGAAGCAACCGCATCCACCTGGTTCCCCTCGTCGCTATTCCTCGAACAGCTGCTGGGTACTTTAGGTGGCAGGTCATGCTTCGTGGCCCAGCAGCCGATCCAGGTCCTTTCCCGCAATGCCCGCGTCACACTGTGCAACGATGTCCCGTTGAACAGAGAACTGGGCCGTGAATTCGGCCAGCCTGGTGTCGCTGTGGCAAAATGGCTTGATCGACTGGGAACCCTGGGAAATCAGCTGGAGAAGGTCCTCTGGGAGAACGGTGGCTTGCCATGGCCAACGCTCAAGGCAACCGCCCGCTTCAAGCTGCTTTGCATGCGGCGCAAGGTCAACTGGCCTGAGATTGCTCTACCGGTTGCGAAATCGCTCGACCAGCTCCCGGAGTCGGTGTTGGACTTTGTCACCGACCTTCTGCAGGGTCTTGCTCTCAAAAAAATCGACGAGCTGTCGTGTGCCCAGGCCGCTCTGCTGTGGGCACAGGCAACCCGGCCGGAGAACCTCATAGAACCTGATTTCAGTGAATTGTTGAGCAAACGCTTTGATCAGTTCCATGGTTTGAAGGCCTCGCTCGAAAATCTGTCACAACTCGATTTTGACGGTTCCACTTGGACTGGCGGCCGCCTGAAGGATGGCGGCCAATTCTCGGCAAGCACCTTCCTGCTCGGCGACATCCGCTGGATCGAACGCTTCGCCGCTGGGAAAACCGCGGCACTGGCTGTTTCACCTGCTTTGACCCGGCATAGGACGTCCAGCCTGACCAGTCAACTGTCCCCCCTGTTGGCGGCACGGGTCATTTGTGGAGGAAACATACCGCTGCGATTGGCGATCGAGCAGGAAAATGAACACGTCTTCGGCCTCGTCGTAAGCGGGAGTTCCTCGACAGAGCAACAACTCAAGGGCCAGCTTGAACAGGCCCTGCCTTTCGCCCGGTATGAGCTCACCGAAGACAGCGGCGGAGTGGCGCCTCAACCAGAGACAAATGCCGTACAACAACCACAGCAATTGGCCGGTCTGCCACTGCGCATTGGGACCAACCTCTTTTGTGCCGACAGTTGCGGGCTGCTCTCAGAGATGGGTGCTGCCGGAGCCGCCCTGCTCGGATGGACCTTGGCTGAAAACCTTACGAAGAGCCGTAAACAGCTGAGAGGATGAGAAAATCTCTTGCATAGCGCTCTTTTTCATGCTAGAAACTTCTGTTCAGAACGCAAGAGGAGGAAGAACCAATGGCGAACGTATGTGATGTCTGTGGGAAAAAACCGATGACTGGTTGCAATGTCAGTCATGCGCATAATAAAACCAAGAAGGTCTTTAAGCCGAATTTGCAGAAGATCAGGGCCGTACAGGATGGTTCCGTGCGCAGCATGAAGGTCTGCACGCGCTGCATTCGTGCCGGCGCTGTTCAGAAAGCCTGCTGAGTCCGTTTTCTTCACACAAGAGACAGAGAGGCGTTCTGCTTGAGCAGGACGCCTCTCTGTTTTTATCGGATTTCTCTTTTCTGCCGATGATCAGTAGGCTTTTTGTGAGACAGCAATCCAGTCTATCTCGATCGACGCGCCCCTCGGCAGCGCCGCCACCTGGACACAGGCCCGTGCCGGAGGCATATCGGTGAAATGCTCCCCGTAGATTTCATTGACCGTTGCAAAATCGGCCAGGTCGGTCAGGTATATGGTCGTTTTGACAATATCGGAAAAACTCCGACCCGAAGCACGCAGAACGGCCTTCATATTCGCCATCACCTGGCGGGTCTGTTCGACGATGCCTCCGGCAACCAGGGAGCCGCTAGCCGGATCAAGGGGAATCTGGCCCGAGTAAAAGATAAATCCACCCGCCCGGATAGCCTGGGAATAAGGCCCGATAGCGGCCGGTGCAGCGTTGGTCTCAATCTGTTTTTTCAGCATGACGATCTCCTTGAATGAACCGTTGAAACGTTGATTTGTACCGGGCACCTTGAATCGACGAGAGGGTTCATCACCCACAGCTTGCTACGCCAGTTATTTATTGCCGTTTGGTTTGCCGCGGGGCAGTTTATTCTCTGGTTGGTTGATCAATCCACTAAGAGGCCGCCCCCTAACAGCTTACAGCTTATAGCCTACAGCCTCAGCCTTTTTTGCCAAACCTGACCCGCTCTACCTGAAGAACCCCTTTGATCTTTTGAACCGCATCCACGACCCGGTTGAGATGCTGGACATCCTGAATGTCCACTTCGAAACTGTGAATTCCGCGGCCATCGCCGGTCGAGTAGACGCTGGCCCGCAGAATGTTCGCTTCAGACTTGGTAATCACCTTGGTGATCGCTGCCAGTATGCCCTTCTGGTCGACACTGAAGACCCTGATCTTGACGGGCCGAGTCGCCCCCTTCTGCCGATTCCACGAAACCTCGATGCGCCGTTCCGGGTCGGATTCCATTACCCGCGGGCAGTCAGCAGCGTGCACCGTCACTCCAAGCCCCTGTGAAATGAAGCCGATGACCTCATCTCCCGGCAGAGGGTTGCAGCACTTGGAAAAACGCACCAGGATGCCTTCCTGCCCCTGGACCTTGATGGCCTCATCCGGCTTTTTACCTATCTTTCCGAGAACTTGACTGATGCGGCTCGGCTTGGGTGCCTCCGCCTTGAACTGTTCGGGAATCAGTCGTGAAAGGACCTGGTTGCAGGTCACTTTGCCGTAACCGACGGCTGCCTGCAGGTCTTCAAAAGTTCGGAAACCTAGCTCTGACAGGGTCACTTTCACGGTGTCCAGGTTGACCGCCCGGTTGTAGCTGAAGCCATACTTGCGGAGTTCCTTCTCGAGCAGTTCGTGGCCAAGCTCAAGACTCTGCTGTCGCTCCTGTTCCTTGACCCAGTTGCGGATGCGGTTTTTAGCCTTGGAGGTTTTGACGAACTTCAACCAGTCCTTGCTGGGCGTCTGGTTGGCCGAGGTTATGATCTCGACGATATCGCCGTTTTTCAATTCGGTGCGCAAGGGGACCAGGCGGCCATTGACCTTGGCACCAGTGCAACGGTGACCGACATCGGAATGTACGCTGTAGGCGAAATCGATCGGTGTACTCTGCCTGGGGAGTTCCTTGACGTCGCCATTCGGTGTGAATACGTAGACCTCTTCGGGGAAAAGGTCAACCTTGACCGACGACATGAACTCACTGGAATCCTTGAGTTCTTTCTGCCATTCCAGCATCTGTCTGAGCCAGTCGAAGCGCCCCTCATCCGTGCGGCTGGCCGCCTTGCCCTCCTTGTACTTCCAATGTGCGGCAATCCCCTGTTCGGCAACCCGATGCATCTCGGCAGTGCGGATCTGCACCTCCATGCGCTGTCCGGCCGGGCCGAACACCGTGGTATGGAGGGACTGGTACATGTTCGCCTTGGGCATGGCGATGAAATCCTTGAACCGGCCCGGAACGGGTTTCCATGAGGAATGGATCGCGCCAAGCATGGCGTAGCAGTCGCGCACGGATGGCACGATGATGCGAAAGGCAATCAGGTCATGAATCTGTTCGAATTCGATCTTCTGCTTGATGATTTTGGTATGAACCGAACTGATGTGCTTGAAGCGGCCCTGGACCTGACCTTTGATGTCGTGTTCATCGAGGATCGCCTCCAGGCGTTTTTTGACGTCCGTTACGTAGGGGTCGGTTTTGCGCCGCTGTTGGGCAACCTTTCTGGAGAGATCCTTGTAGGTCTCGGGATCGAGGTAACTGAGGGCAAGGTCCTCCAGTTCGCTCTTGATCCAGCTGATACCGAGACGATTGGCCAACGGCGCATAGATATCGGCGGTTTCCTGGGCGATCCTGCGGCGGCGTTCCTCCGGTTGGTGACTGAGCGTCCGCATATTGTGCAGCCGGTCGGCAAGTTTAACCAGGATGACGCGGATATCTCTGGCCATGGCCAGCAGCATCTTGCGAAAATTCTCAGCCTGGCGTTCCTCGCTGGTTTTGAAGGTTATTTTGCTGATCTTGGTGACGCCGTCGACCATTTCGGTCACTTCGTCGCCGAACAGCTCATGCAACTCGGCTTCGGTCGAAAGGGTGTCTTCCAGGGTATCGTGCAAAAGGCCGGTGACCACGGTCGGCACATCCATACGCAGCATGGTCAGGATGGCGGCCACTTCCATCGGGTGGGTCATGTAAGGTTCGCCGGAAAGGCGCTTCTGCCCCTGGTGTACTTTTGCAGAGTACACGTAGGCCTTGCGCACGGCGTCAAGATCGGCTTCGGCGTGATAGGATCGGATTGCGTCCAGGATGTCGTCGATACGAATCATAACCGACGTCCGGGTGAACGTTAGAGGGTGACAAAAGGGATGCCGGCCAAAACTGGCCGGCATCGTAAAATCAGCAGGGCGCCCCGGTCAGAGCGCCTTGGGCGTAACTGCTCAGGGCTGCTTACGGGTCGGTATCTCGAACTCGACCTTGCCGGCGGCAATTTCCCGCAGGGCCAGAACCACGTTGCGGTTTTTCGATTTATTTTCAATCAGTGGCTGGGCACCTTTATAAAGCTGCTTGGCGCGCTTGGTCGCCACCATGGTGAGCAGAAATCGATTGGGAACAGCTTTCAGGCAATCTTCAACGGTAATACGTGCCATTGGTCCTCACTTTTCACTAACCGGCCACAGCCAGCTAAATTAGTTTAGTTGTACACCTAAGATATACGGCCAGGCGTTCTATTTCAAGCCGAATTCTTCCGGAAGGGTATCAATCATGCGATCCGTCCGTGCCGTCTCGGCGATCAAGATGGCCCAGATCATCTCCACAGCCTGTTCAAAAACATCGTTGACCACAAGGTAGTCGAAGTTGACCGCTTCGGCAATTTCTCCGGCAGCATTGGCCAGGCGGCGGGCAATCACGTCCTCGTCATCAGTATTACGGCTAGCCAGGCGCTTGCGAAGTTCCTCCATATCAGGCGGAAGAATAAAGATAAAAACCCCGCTCAGCCCGCTGCGGCGCAGTTGTTCGGCACCCTGGAAATCGATATCGAGCAGAACATCGGCGCCCTCTGCGCTGGCTTCTTCCAGAATTGCGCGGGCCGTGCCGTAGTAGTTGCCATGGACTTGTGCCCATTCGACGAAAGCCCCATCGCCGATCATCCTCTGAAAAACATCGAGGGCAACAAAGTGGTAGTCGACGCCGTCCCGTTCACCGGGGCGCATAGCCCGGGTCGTGTAGGAGATTGATTGGCGAAGACCCGGCAGCAGCGCCAGAATCTCCCTGCAGATCGATGTCTTGCCGGCTCCCGATGGAGCCGAAATCACGAACAGGATTCCTCTTCTCTTCATTTTAATCTCATCTCGAGCTTCGCCCTTCACGCTACTCTATATTCTGAACCTGTTCACGTACTTTTTCCAGCTCCGACTTCAGGGCCACGACCGAGCTGGTCAATTCAGCATCATTCGATTTCGAGCCCATGGTGTTGACCTCGCGATTCAACTCCTGAACGAGAAAATCCATACGTCGGCCCACCGGCTCAGCATCATCGAGCAGGCTCCGGAACTGGACCAGGTGGCTGCGGAAGCGCGAAATCTCCTCGCTGATGTCACAACGGTCGGCAAAAACCGCGATCTCCTGAGCGACCCGCTGGGGGTCCCATTCCACATTCAATTGGAGTTTCGCCAACCGTTCGGTCAGTTTACCCTGCCATTCGATCGGGACCCTGGAAGCGCGTTGCTCGATCTGCGCCAACATGCTTTCAGCCGCGGTGAGACGCTCCACCAGATCCCGGCACGTTTCCTGGCCTTCAGCAAGCCGCATGACAACCAGCTGCTCAAGGGCAGCGGCCGTGGCCAGACCGAGACAGGTCCCGAGGGTGGCCTCGTCCAAATCGGCCTCGTCGACCTGGATCACATCCCTCTGACTGATGATCTGGCCGATCGTCACCGGGTCCTGCATTTTGAAGTCGCGC
>JAHEDT010000129.1 GCA_024641085.1 Geobacteraceae bacterium
GTCTTCAGGAAGGGATGGATGCTGATATCATCGTGTTTGACCCGAATACAGTGAGCGAAAAAGCAACATTCACAAACCCACGTGAGCTATCTGTGGGCATGAAGCATGTCATGGTTAATGGCACCCTGCTGATTCGCGACGAAAAACTCGATACGAACGCCATGCCGGGTCAGGCGGTGCGCTCACCTATTGTAGACTGATGAAAATGGAAAAACAAACAGAGTTTAAGGGTAACCCAATAAATAAGATGAAAGTCATCTTAATGAATTTAAAAAATAAAAAATTACAAAATGGGAACAAATAAAGCGAACGAAATATACGATGTGGTTCTCGCCAACGGCCGGGTCATTGACCCGGAAACCTATACGGATGGGATCTATAATGTGGGTGTCAAAGGTGGTCAGATCATGGCCGTTACAAAAGATACCCTGAAGGGAAAAGATGTGATCGACGTTACAGGGCTGATCGTTTCCCCTGGTTTTATCGATACGCATGCACACGGGCAGAATATTCTTAGTGGCCGCGTGCAAGCCTATGATGGAGTGACAACCGGACTTGAACTGGAAGGGGGAATCCTGCCCATAGATGAATTTTATGACAATTGCAGCAAGGAAGGACGGCCGATCAATTATGGCTGTTCAGTAGGCTGGGGTTATGCCCGTTGTGTTACGATGTGCCCCGAACTTGCAGTCAATGGCAAGGCTGTACCTGAGTCGGGGTTCATCTTTGGGAACCTTGGCGTTGAGCATTGGGTAATGGATAAAGCCGAGGGCGCTGACCTCGAGGGAATCTTGGGTCTGGTGGAAGAAGGCCTCAAACAGGGCGGTGTTGGTATTGGTGTCGCATGGGGATACGCTCCCGGGGCCACCCTGACGGAATTGGATGAGATCTGGAAGTTGGCTGCCAAGTATGGACGTCCTACCTATACGCACGTACAAAACCTGTCGATGGTAGAGCCAAATAGCGGCTATAAAAACCATATTGAGCTCGTGGGGCTTGCGGCAGCTACCGGTGCGCAAACGCACATTTGCCACCTAAACAGCACCAGCCTGCGAGATATTCCCCGTATTCGTGAGGTACTAAAAAATGCACAAGCCAAAGGCCTTCCCGTTACCACCGAAGCTTATGTGTGGGGTGCGGGAGAGTCAGGTATTGGAGCGGCAGAATTTGATCCTTCTGATATACGGGAAAGACTGGCGATTGATTGGAGTGACCTTACTCTGGTTAAGGGTCTCCATACCTTTTCAAGCAAAGAAGAATTTGTAAAAGCACGAACAGAGGGTCCGGCTGATCAAGTAATAGTACATTTTCTTCGCGAGGATGATAAACCTGAAGATATGGCTCTCCTGGATATGTCGGTACTCTACCCTGGGGCATCTATCTGTACCGATGCTCTTCCATGGGTTCAACCGGATGGCAAATTCTACTACGGCAAGGAATGGCCAATACCGGAAAACCTGAACAATCATCCCCGGGCAACCGGAAACTACACACGATTCCTGCGCATTTGGGCTCGCGAGCGCCAGGTGATTAGCTGGATGGACGCTATTCGCCAGGCATCTCTGAATGCTTGCCTGATCCTGGAAGAGGGCTGCCCCCAGATGAAGAAAAAGGGCCGTCTTCAGGAAGGGATGGATGCTGATATCATCGTTTTTGACCCGAATACAGTGGGCGAAAAAGCAACATTCACAAGCCCACGTGAGCTATCTGTGGGCATGAAGCATGTCATAGTTAATGGCACCCTGCTGATTCGTGATGAAAAACTGGATACGAACGCCATGCCAGGTCAGGCGGTGCGCTCACCCATTGTAGCTTAATGAAAATGGAAGAAAAAATCAATGAAGAGGTTAAGCTCCCACCGATTCCGATTACAGTGATAGCCGGATTTCTCGGTGCGGGCAAGACCACGCTCCTCCACCATATCCTCACGGCCGAACACGGTCGCCGGATTGGAGTACTGGTCAATGACTTTGGCTCCATCAATGTGGATGCCGAACTGGTTACCGATGTAAGCGACGAAATGATTAGCCTGGCCAACGGCTGTATCTGTTGTACCATCAGAATGGATTTAATACAGTCGGTACTACAAATGGCGAACAATACAGAACGTCCGGAGCACATTGTGATTGAATCCAGCGGTGTAGCCGACCCGGCGGGTATTGTGAAGAGTTTCATGGACCCTGAAATCTGGGGTATAGTACAGTTAGATAGTGTGATCAGCCTGGTCGATGCGGAGCAGTCCCTTGATCTGCCCTACAGTGAGGTGCGCCTGGCGCGCGCCCAGGTATTAGGGGGAGACATTATTCTGCTGAACAAGGTCGATCTGGTAGATGCCGAAAAACTCGCGCGTGTACACGCGTGGATCAAAAGCATCAAACCGGGGGCTCAGGTATTTGAAACCACCCAGGCACGGCTACCCATGGAAATCCTGCTGGGTACGGGTCTGACGGACCCAAAACGGTTTGAAACAAAAAGGGAACCTGAAGTAGGGGTGCATGTCCATGAGGTGTCTGAAGACCACGATCACGACCACGATCACGACCACGATCACG
>JAHEDT010000130.1 GCA_024641085.1 Geobacteraceae bacterium
ACGATATCCAGGGGGTCGTAGAGGCCGCTGACAGCCCCGGAGCTGAACGACTTGAGAAATGCTGAGCCATTACGCATCTGCAGACGTGCGGCAGCGAGTACCTCGGGCACGCCATCCGCGAGAATGGCCACACCAATATTTTCGAGATCGCTCCACGGCGCGCCGCCAAAAGCGCGCGGCCGCTGCGCGTAAGGCCTCAAATCCACATGGCCCGCCGTCATGCCGATGCCGGCGCCGGCAGCCCAGATACGCGGGCCCTCAAAAAACCCCTGGTCTATCGCCTTCTTGACACCCAGGACCGGCCCTCCGGTGTCGCGCACGCTGGTATATCCGCGCATCAGGGTCGCCTTGGATTCCACCAGGGTGAGTGCCGCAAGGTAGTCAGGCGATGCATACATCAATGTCATTTCGCCCATGTTCCAGAACAGGTGGACATGGGCGTCGATCAGACCGGGCGTCAGGGTGCGGCCGCCACCATCGATCACGCGTCCGCCGGCGACCGCCAGGTCTTTGGTCGACACCGCGGTGATCTTGTTGCCGGTGACGACAACGTTGGCGTTTTTGATCAGCTTGTCACTGACGCCATCGAAAACGTTGACGTTGGTGAACAGAATCGGGCCGTCGGGTGATGCATTGTCCTGCGCTACGGCAGGCAGACATCCCAGGGCGCATACGCCAAAAAACAGGACAATCAATATCTTTCTCGTAAATTTCATCTCAGTCTCCTTAACTGCAATGAATTGGTTCCGAAAAGTCGGAAAAGAGTGGGCGCCGGTTGCCGGCGCCCCTCCAAGCAAAATTCAATTTCTCTCTTTCAGCGGCTCAGGGTTTTCACCTGCCGCATGAATGATCCCCGGGTCAGTCAATATGAGGCCTAGCCTCTGGCGGCCCGACCCGGCTCGGCTGTGATCCGGGCACGCCACCGCCGAAATCGATCGGGGAGGCATAGAAGGTCTTTTCCCAGTTTTCCTCCGTGATCGGTTCGAAACGGCCCTTGGCCTGCGGCTCGAAACGAATCGGCTGGCCGGGGTTCACGCCCTTGAGTACCTTCGAATCCTTCACCACGATGGTTCCATTGACCACGACGTAGGGTATTCCCGTCGAAGGAATGGTGCCGTCCTCGAAGGTGGCGTTGTCCGTGATGGTTTCAGGATCGAAGATGGTGATGTCCGCTACCATGCCCTCCTGCATGCGGCCGCGTTCCTGCATGGCCTTCAGGCCCGTCTTGCCGAGCGGCTTGGCCGTGTTATAGCTGGACATGGCTACGATCTGCATCAGCGGGATATTGTTTTCCCGCGCTAGCCGGAATGCTCTTGCGTTAGTGCCAGACAGCCTGGGGTGGGTATTTGGCAATTCGTCATAGGGCGTGTCCCAGCTAAGGTCGTCGTCAGGGAGCGTCGGCATGCCATCGGTGATCAGCGTCGCACCGGGTAACTTCAACCAGTCGATGATGGCCGACTCGGGCATCTTGTAGACCACGACCAGTCGGGTGGGATCCTTTGCAACGATTTCCTTGTAGGTCTCCAGGGTAAGGTACTCGTTTGTACTTGGATCCAGGATGGTGTCTTCGTACTTGTAGCCCAGGGTATCGACCCACATCTCCGGTTGCAGGAACACGGCGCCCAGGCTCGTGCTACCCGCCGCATAGGGATAGACCTCGCCCCAGACGTTGTGACCCTGCTCCCGCATCCGCACGAGCAGTTCGTGTACCAGGTTATAGCCGGGATTATTGAAGTGGCAGGCCAGCGCCGGCGCGTTCAACGCCGCCGCGTTGGCCAGCAGCTCCTGGATGCCGTTGGTTTCGGTTGTATCCGTGCCCGGGGTGTAGCGAAAGTGTGCTCCGAGCTGGCGACCATAGAGGCCGGCCAGGCGGTGGATTTCGAAGAACTCGCGGGCGGAAACCCCGTCACGCATGTAGCCGACGGTGGAGCCGACACCCAGGGCGCCGTCCATCAGGCCCTTGTCGAGCAGCTGCAGAATCGCGTTGCCCTCCTCGAGGGTGGGCCGCCGGCTCGACCAGCCGGTTCCTGCGCCTCGACTCACGACTCCTGTGCGGGCGTCCTGCCCGCCCGTGAAGCCGTCGAGCACCTCGGATCGGGCGAACTCGTGCGCCGCTGCCTGACCGTAGTTCACCTGGCTGTTGCCCTCGCGCTCCGCGTACCAGGTACTGATGTAGGGGCCATGCGTGCCCAGCTCCAGGTCCATAAGCGAAGTCCGGCCATCGCGCAGGGCGAGCTTGTTTGACCACGGACGCAGGTAGTGATTCTGCGTATCGATGAACCCGGGCGCCACTACGTGGCCCGTCGCATCTATGGTTTCCTTGCCCGTGATGTCTTTCTTGGTGATGATGGCAATCCGGCCATCTTTGACGCCAACATTGGCGACACCGTCAAACATAGTCTCGGGGTCCAAGACCCGGCCGTTCATGATGACCAGGTCGTAGTCTTGTGCGACGGCTGTCGACACTGTCACCGTGCTCAGAATAAGCGCAGCGATTGTAAGCCACAGGTTTTTCAATGGGTTTTTCAACACG
>JAHEDT010000131.1 GCA_024641085.1 Geobacteraceae bacterium
CCTGAACTCTCCGAAAATGGCTGCTTGGCCGAACGCAACGGGTATGTTCTAGGCTCCGAAGTCGTCTTGACGCGTCGCCAGCGCAACCTTTGCGTCGACCTGGGTTCCCTCACGACATTATAAATGGTAGAATTCCTGTTCCGGCGTCCAAGAGGTGTCAACGGCGGAGCAAAAGTCGGCCACGGGGCGGAGTAAAAGTCGGCCAGTTCAGGTTTGTAGGTGCGCGTGCGACGCGGTGGCCAGTGGGCAGCGCTCTGCAGATAGCTGGCGGCTGACTGGCCGTCTTGGCCCATCAGGGCCGAGCCAGCGCGGGTTGGGTCAAGGGGTGTTGTTGGCTTTGCGCGCGCGGCTTTGCGCCAGGCGATAGCTCTCGCCGTTCATCTCGAGGATGTTGACGTGGTGGGTCAGGCGGTCGAGCAGGGCGCCGGTCAGCCGTTCGGTGCCGAAGACCTCGGTCCACTCGTCGAACGGCAGATTGCTGGTGATCAGCGTGGCGCCTCGCTCGTAGCGCTGCGAGACCAGCTCGAACAGCAGCTCGGCGCCGGTCTTGGACAGGGGCACGAAGCCGAGCTCGTCAATGATCAGCAGCTTGACACCGGCCATCTGTTTTTTGACGCGGAGCAGGCGGCGTTCGTCGCGGGCCTCCATCAGCTCATTGACCAGCGCGGCAGCGGTGGTGAAGCTGACCGACAGCCCCTTCTGGCATGCGGCCAGCCCCAAGCCCAAGCCAATGTGTGTCTTGCCGGTTCCACTGGGCCCGAGGGCGATGACGTTCTCGCGCCGCTCGATCCACTCGCAGCGGGCGAGTTCCAGAACCTGCATCTTGTTGAGCGCCGGGATCGCCTTGAAGTCGAAGCTGTCGAGGCTCTTGCTTGTCGGGAACTTGGCCGCCTTGATCCGGCGCTCGATCATCCGCCGCTCGCGGTCGATCAGCTCCAGCTCGACCAGACGCGTCAGGAACTGGACATGGTCCAGCCCCTCGACCGCGCATTGGCGGGCCTGCTTCTCGTATTCCCGCAGGAAAGTCGGCAGCTTGAGCATCTTCAGATGGTGGGCGAGCAGGATCTTCGGGGCCTCGGTCATGCCGCATCTTTCGACAACAGCGACATGTAGCTGGCCGCCGAGGTCGTCGCGACGGTCGTGCGCGGCAGGTAGGGATAGACGTCGAGGTCGAGTCTCGGCGGCCGTTTCTCGACATGGCAGAGAACGAGGTGCTTGATGGCGTCGAAGCCCACTGCCCCCAGCTGCAGGGCCTTCTTCACGGCGGCATGGAGATCCTCGATGCCGAAGGTCTCGAGCAGCCGCAGCACCTGCACGTACTCGCGTCGCCCCATCTTCAGCATCCGCGCCTCCATCAGCCGGCGCAGGGTCGCGAACTCGGGCGGCAGGTCCCATGCCGCCAGGGGCGCTGCCTGGTCCAAGGCATTGATCTTCCGCTCGATCAACGGGAGGTAATGAAGGGGGTCGAACACGGCGTCCTCGCGGTCGTAGCAGCGCGGATGGCGCGCGATGACCTCGCCGCCGCAGCCGATCACGACCGCGTCGACATAGCCGCGGATCCAGACCTCACGGTGGCCATAGGCGACCGGGACCGAGTAGTCGTTGGTCTTGTAGCGCACCAGCGACTGCGAGCTGACCCGCCCCGTGGTCTGGTCGCAGGCGTCGAACGGCACCGCCGGCAGCTCGGCCATCGCAGCCAGATCCCGCTCGAGGCGTTCGCCGATGGTTTCGGACTGGCCCCGCAGGACAGCCGACTGACGTTTGCGGCACTGATCCTCCAGATAGGCGTTGAACGCCTCCCAGGTCGCAAAGCGTGGAATCGGCACCATGAAGTTGCGGCGGGAATACCCGACCAGCCCCTCAGCGGCGCCCTTGTCGTTGCCCTTGCCCGGGCGTCCGTAGCGGTCGCGGAACAGGTAGTGCGACAAGAACCCGTTGAAGAGCGTGGCCCGCTGCCGCGTCCCGTCGGGCAGGATCTTCGACACGAGACAACGGTCGTTGTCGTAGAGCACCGACAGCGGCACCTTGCCGAAAAAGGCGAAGGCGTGGACGTGGCCGTCGACCCAGGCCTCGGCCGTCGCCGCCGGATAGGCGCGGACAAAACAGGCGTCGCTGTGCGGCAGGTCCATGACGAAGAAATGAGCCTTCTGCTCGACCCCGCCGATGATGACGGTGGCTTCGCCGAAGTCTGCCTGCGCATGTCCGGGCGGATGCGCCAACGGCACGAACATCTCCCGCCCGCGGCGCAGGCACGCCCGCACATAATCCTTCACGATCGTGTAGCCGCCGGTGAAGCCGTGCTCATCGCGAAGCCGCTCGAAGACCCGCTTGGCGGTGTGCCGCTGCTTGCGGTGAACGCCGCGGTCGCCCTCCAGCCAGCCGTCGATGATCTCGGTGAACCCGTCCAGCTTAGGACGCTTCACAGGCGCCGTGCGCCGATACCCGGGAGGCACCGAAAACGACAGGATCTTGCGGACGCTGTCGCGCGATGTGTTGAAATGCCGCGCCGCCTGTCGCTGGCTCATGCC
>JAHEDT010000073.1 GCA_024641085.1 Geobacteraceae bacterium
TCATGCCTGGTGATAATATTGCCATCACCGTAGACTTGATCACCCCGATCGCCATGGACAAAGAGCTGCGCTTCGCAATCCGCGAAGGCGGCCGTACCGTCGGCGCCGGTGTCGTCAGCGACATTATCGAGTAAAAAGGACGAGATCATGCAGAGCCAGAAGATCCGTATCCGCCTCAAGGCATATGACCATAAGCTTCTTGACCAGTCGGTCAATGAAATTGTCGATACCGCAAAGCGAACCGGTGCCCGGGTTGCCGGCCCGATTCCGCTGCCGACGGTGATCAACAAGTACTGTGTGCTGCGTGGCCCCCATGTCGACAAGAAGAGCCGTGAACAGTTCGAGATGCGTACACATAAGCGTCTGCTTGATATTGTCGAGCCAACCCAGCAGACCGTCGATGCTTTGATGAAGCTGGACCTGTCGGCCGGTGTTGATGTCGAGATCAAGCTGTAATAGCGAAGTAAGGGTAAAGTAATGATTCAGGGAATTTTGGGTAAAAAACTGGGCATGACCCAGGTCTTCGTTGCCGATGGCCGCCGGGTTCCGGTGACTGTGGTGGAGGCAGGCCCCTGTACCGTCTTGCAGAAGAAGACGGCATCCACTGATGGCTATAATGCTTTGCAGGTCGGATTCTCGGCAAAGAAGACCCACCGGGTCAGTAAGCCGTTGATGGGCCACTTCAAGAAAGCCGACCAGGGCGCATTCGCTCACCTGCGCGAGCTTTCGGCAGACAACGTCGACGATTATCAGGTCGGCGACCAGATTACCTGCGACGCGGTTTTCAAGGCTGGCGACATCATCGACGTGACCGGGAGCAGCAAGGGTAAAGGCTTCCAAGGTGTGGTCAAGCGCTGGAACTTCTCCGGCGGGCGCGCCACACATGGATCCAAATTCCATCGTGCTCCTGGTTCCATCGGTTGCAGTGCCTGGCCGTCACGTGTCCTGCGGGGCAAGAAGATGCCCGGCCAGATGGGTAATGCCCGTGTCACCCAGCAGAATCTGGAAATTGTGGAAGTTCGTCCCGAGCAGAACATCATCCTGGTCAAGGGTTCGATCCCCGGGGCTAACCAGAGCCTGGTGCTGATTCGTAAAAGCATCAAGGCTAAGTGACTCATACGAGATTGAGTGCCGGAGTTTAGTTATGGCAAAAATTGCTGTGTTTGATATGAACCGCAAGCAGGTTTCAGAGCGGGAACTGGTCGACGAGGTGTTCAACGCCGATATCAAAGAGTACCTGCTGCACGATATGGTTCGTTACCAGTTGGCCGCACGTCGCCAGGGAACTGCCAAGGCCAAGGGCCGCAGCGAAGTCCGCGGCGGCGGCAAAAAGCCATTCCGCCAGAAGGGGACCGGCAATGCACGTCAAGGCACGCCGAATGCTCCCAACCATGTTGGTGGCGGAGTCGTGTTTGGGCCCACCCCGCGCGATTACAAGTTCAAGTTGAACCGCAAGGTCAAGCAGTCTGCGTTGCGCAGTGCGTTGTCGGCTCGCTACAAGGACGCCTGTATGACCGTGGTTAACGCGTTGGACCTCGAGCAGATCAGCACCAAGAGCTTCGCCGAAGTGCTCGATCGTTTCGAGTTGAAGAAGGCCCTGATCGTCGTCGACGGTGAGAACACCAACCTCGAGCTGTCAGCACGCAACCTGCCTTTTGTCAAGGTACTGCGCGCCGAAGGTGTCAATGTCTACGACATCCTGAAGTATCCTAACCTGGTCATGACCGAGGCAGCCGTCGACCAGATCGAAGGAGTCCTGACAAAATGAAGCCTATACATCAGATTATCAGGAAGCCCCTGGTGACAGAAAAATCCAACCAGATGAAGGAAACCGGTAACGTTGTGGCCTTCGAAGTCGCTATGGGCAGCAACAAGGTCGAAATCAAACAGGCTATTGAAAGTGCTTTCAACGTCAAGGTGCAGGATGTCCGCACCATGGTCGTTGCCGGCAAAGTCAAACGCACGGGTCGCAACTTTGGCAAGCGTTCCAATGTCAAAAAAGCGTATGTGACCTTGGCGGAAGGCACCATCGATTATTTTGGTGTTTAGAAGATTGATATCCATCTGACGGAGTAGCAATAATGGGGATCAAAAAGTTTAAACCGACATCTGCGGGTCGCCGTCACATGACTGCCTCGAGTTTTGAGGAGATCACGACCTCAACCCCGGAAAAGTCACTGTTGGCACCGTTAACAAAGTCCGGCGGTCGCAACAACTCTGGACGGATCACGAAACGGCATACCGGTGGTGGCCACAAGCGCAAGTACCGGATCATTGATTTCAAGCGCGACAAGCGTGAGATCTCAGCCAAGGTCGTGACGGTCGAATACGACCCGAACCGTTCCGCGCGGATTGCCCTGCTGAACTACGCGGATGGCGAGAAGCGCTACATCCTGGCCCCGGTCGGCATCAAGGTCGGTGACGTCGTCATCGCCAGCGATAGCGCCGATATCGTGCCCGGCAACGCACTGCCGATTCGTTCGATACCGCTCGGTACCTGGATCCACAATGTCGAGCTCAAGGTTGGTAAAGGTGGCCAGCTTGCACGCAGTGCCGGAACTTACGCCATGCTCGCAGCCAAGGATGGCAAGTACGCGCAGCTGCGACTGCCTTCCGGAGAAGTTCGCCTGGTGCTGCAGGACTGTAGCGCGACGATCGGCCAGGTTGGCAATACCGACCACGAGAACATTAAGATTGGTAAGGCCGGCCGTAACCGTTGGCTTGGCAAGCGCCCGCAATCGCGCGGTGTTGCCATGAACCCTGTCGACCATCCTCATGGTGGTGGCGAGGGCAAGAGCTCCGGTGGCCGTCACCCGGTAACTCCCTGGGGTATACCGACCAAGGGTTACAAGACGCGTTCAAACAAGCGGACGGATCGCTTCATTGTCCGCCGTCGCACCAAGTAACGAGAAGAGGAGACGACCGTGGCGAGATCGATTAAAAAAGGCCCTTATATTGAACAGAGCCTGATGCGCAAAGTCGAAAACATTGGCGATAGTGGCGCCCATAAAGTGATCAAGACCTGGTCGCGGCGATCCACGATACTGCCTGATTTTGTCGGCATGACCTTTGCCGTGCATAACGGTAAAAAGTTCATCCCGGTGTTTGTGTCCGAGAATATGGTCGGCCATAAACTTGGTGAATTTGCTCCAACCAGGACATTTTACGGTCATGGTTCGGACAAGAAAAAGAAGAAGTAATCATTAGCTGAGGGAGTACCAGCACATGGAAGCTAGTGCGAAACTAAAATTTGCGCGCCTGTCGCCACAAAAAACCCGCCTGGTTGTGGATATGGTCCGCGGCAAGGCTGTCCAGGAAGCTCTTAATATCCTGAAATTTTCGCCTCAGCGCCCGGCCGATATCGTGGCCAAGGTAGTGCGCTCAGCCGTGGCCAATGCCGAGCAGAAGGGCGTCTCGGATGTTGACCGACTGTTTGTCAAGGCGGTTTTTGTTGACCAGGGTCCCACCCTTAAGCGCTTCATGCCACGCGCTCAGGGCCGGGCGACACAAATTCGTAAGCCAACCAGCCACATTACAGTGGTCCTGGACGAGAAGTAGCCACCTGAGGAGGTGTAGTTTTGGGTCAGAAAGTTCATCCAATAGGGTTTCGCTTAGGCGTGATTCGCACATGGGCATCCAACTGGTACGCTGAGAAGGATTACTCCCAGCTGCTGCATGAGGATATCAAGCTGCGCAATTACTTGAAAGAGCGCCTGCACCATGCCGGTATCTCCAAGGTCGAGATCGAGCGTGCCGCCGGCAAGGCCAAGATCAATATCTTCGCTGCTCGTCCCGGCATTATCATCGGCAAAAAAGGCTCCGAAGTCGAAGTGCTCAAAAAGGAGCTGGCCAAGCTGACCGATAAAGAGGTCTTCATTAATATTCAGGAAGTTCGCAAGCCTGAGATTGATGCTCAGCTGGTTGCCGAGAATGTCGCCCTGCAGCTGGTGCGTCGTGTCGCTTTCCGCCGCGCCATGAAGAAGGCTGTCAGCCAATCTCTGAAGTTCGGTGCTGAAGGGATCAAGATTGAATGCTCCGGCCGTCTCGGCGGCGCCGAGATGAGTCGCCGCGAATGGTATCGCGAGGGGCGCGTTCCTCTGCACACCCTGCGTGCCGATATCGATTACGGGTTCGCCGAAGCCAAGACTACTTACGGCATCATCGGCGTTAAGGTCCTTATTTTCAAGGGCGAGATCCTCGGCAATAAGGGCCAGCAGCAGTAAGTAACAGATCAGGAGTTTATTTGCCATGTTGATGCCTAAGAAGGTTAAGCATAGAAAACAGTTCAAAGGCCGTATGAAGGGCGCCGCCCGTGGCGGTACGGACCTGAACTTCGGAGATTTCGGTCTGCAGGCAGTTGAATGCGGCTGGCTCTCCTCGCGGCAGATCGAGGCCGCGCGTCGTGCCATGACACGCTATGTAAAGCGTGGCGGGCAAATCTGGATTCGTGCCTTCCCCGACAAATCCCTGACCCGCAAGCCTGCCGAGACCCGCATGGGTAAGGGCAAGGGCTCTCCGGATAGCTGGGTCTGCGTGGTGCGGCCGGGCATGATGCTTTACGAAATGCAGGGGGTCAGCGAAGACGACGCGCGTGAAGCGTTCCGCCTGGCGGCCCACAAACTGCCAATGCAAACCAAGATCGTGGTTCGTGAGGAGGCCGGTCATGAAGCCTGAGGAACTGCGCAGCAAGACAGTCGAAGAACTTAACGCAGCGGTTGCGGATCTCAACCAGGAGTTGTTCAACCTGAAGTTCCAACTGCATACCGGACATCTGGAAAACACCTCGCGCATCCCTCAGGTTCGCAAGGAAATTGCCAGGATCAAAACTGTGCTGCAACAGAAGCGCAGCTAATCCGATCAAACGAGGACGGCAATGACGAAAGATCGTGGAAATAAGAAGGTACGGATCGGGGTCGTAATCAGCGATAAGATGGACAAGACCGTGGTAGTCAAGGTCGACAACATCGTAAAGCACCCGGTTTACAAGAAATATATCAAGCGTCGCGTTACCTGCAAAGCACATGATGAGCAGAATGCTTGTGTGGCGGGAGACAAGGTGCTGATCGTTGAAACGCGCCCCCTGTCGAAAGACAAGCGGTGGCGGGTGCGTCAAATTCTCGAGAAACACGTCAGCGTTTAGGAGATACTGGCCATGATTCAGATGCAGACAACACTTACTGTCGCAGACAACTCCGGTGCCCGGAAGCTCTGTTGCATTAAGGTTCTTGGCGGGTCCAAGCGCAAGTATGCAGGTATCGGCGACATTATCGTCTGCTCCGTCAAGGAGGCGATGCCCAATTCCAAAGTGAAGAAGGGTGATGTCGTTCGAGCCGTTATCGTGCGCACCGCAAAAGAGGTGAACCGTCCCGATGGTTCGTACATTCGTTTCGATTCCAATTCGGCTGTCGTTGTCAACGCTGCCGGAGAACCGGTCGGCACTCGTATCTTCGGGCCTGTTGCCCGTGAGCTGCGTGCCAAGCGGTTTATGAAAATCGTTTCGCTGGCCCCTGAGGTCCTTTAAGAGCTGGGAGTAAACAAGCCATGGCAGTCATAAAACTCCATGTAAAGAAAAATGACCTGGTAATGATCGTTGCCGGGAAAGATAAGGGCAAAAGCGGCAAGGTGTTGCGCGTTATGCCCGATAAAGGCCGGGTTGTCGTGGAAAACCTCAACCTGATTAAGCGCCATACGCGCCCCTCCCGTTCACATAACGAGGGCGGGATCATTGAAAAGGAAGCACCGATTGCCATCTCCAATGTCCAATTGCTGTGCCAGGGCTGCAAAAAACCGGCACGCACCGGCATCAGGGCTCTCGAGGACGGCAGCAAGGTCCGCTTCTGCAAGAAGTGCAACGAGATCGTGAATAATTAACGGAGTTTTTCATGGCTAGGCTCAAGGAATTATATCAGAACGAGCTGGTTCCCAAGTTGATGAAGGAACTGCAGCTCAAGAACGTGATGGAAGTGCCGCGCGTTGAGAAGGTCGTGGTCAATATGGGGCTCGGCGAAGCGATCCAGAATGTAAAGATTTTGGAATCGGCTGTTGAGGAGATGTCCCGGATTACCGGCCAGAAGGCGGTTATCACCCGCGCCAAGAAATCGATTGCCCAGTTCAAGCTGCGTGAAGAGATGCCGATCGGGGTCATGGTCACGTTGCGCCGTGAAAAGGCTTATGAATTTCTCGACCGGCTGATCAATGTTGCCCTTCCGCGGGTCAGGGACTTTAAAGGCGTTTCGGCCAAGGCTTTTGACGGCCGTGGTAACTACACGCTCGGTATTCGGGAGCAGTTGATCTTCCCCGAAATCGACATCGAGAAGATCGATAAGGTCAAGGGGATGAATGTGACGATTGTCACTTCGGCGCGCACGGATGAAGAGGGCCGTGCCCTGCTTGCCGAAATGGGCATGCCTTTCCGGAAACAGAATGTCGCAGCTTAGCGGAGGAAACTCGTGGCAAAGAAATCGATACGCTTAAAGGCCGAAAGGCCTCAGAAATTCAACGTGAGATCTTATAACCGCTGCCCGATCTGTGGTCGGCCACGCGCGTACTATCGTAAATTTGACATGTGCAGAATCTGTCTGCGCAAGCTGGCGTCTGAAGGCAAAATCCCTGGCGTAACCAAGTCCAGCTGGTAATCGGGCAATAAGGAGTAGTATTCATGGCTATGACGGATCCAATCGCGGACTTGCTGACCCGCATCCGCAATGCAGGCATGGCGCAACATCCCAAGCTGGACATCCCTTCGTCCAATGTGAAGGTTGCCATTGCCGAAGTTTTGAAAGATCTCGGTTACATTAAAAACTTCAAGGTCATCACTGATGATCTGCAGGGGGTTTTGCGTGTCTACCTGAAATATGATGAACAGAATAACACCGTAATCCACGAAATTATCCGCGTGTCGAAGCCTGGCCGCAGAGTCTACGTGGGGCAGGACGATATTCCCCGGATCAAAAACGGTCTGGGTGCCGCAATCCTGTCGACTTCCAAGGGTGTTATGGACGATGTTGCCGCCCGCGAAGCAAAAGTCGGCGGTGAAGTCCTCTGTACTGTTTGGTAACCAATTAAGCAAACTGCTGATTTCAAGGAGTCGATAAAGATGTCGCGCATCGGCAAAAAACCTATCAATATAGTCTCAGGAGTCAAGGTGACTGTTGATGGCCAGACCGTTAAGGTCGAGGGACCCAAGGGCCGCCTCGAGCGGACTATCAATGATCAGATCGAAGTCAAGATGGCTGCCGATCAGGTGATCATGACCCCCCGTTCCGAACCGTCCGGAAGTGCCCTGCAGGGCCTGTCACGCACCCTGGTTTCCAACATGGTGGATGGCGTGACCAAAGGCTTCACACGGGTCCTGGAGATCAACGGCGTTGGCTATCGCGCCGAGTTGAAAGGGTCGACATTGAACCTGTCGCTTGGCTACTCGCATCCCGTTGAATACCCGCTGCCCCAGGGGATCACCGCAGAGGTCGACACGAAGGCCAATCGTATCACCGTTTCCGGCATTGATAAGGAACTGGTCGGCGCCACCGCTGCCAAGATCCGTTCTTTCCGCCGCCCGGAACCCTACAAGGGGAAGGGCATCAAGTATGCTGAAGAGCGGATCCTGCGTAAAGCTGGCAAGACTGGTAAGAAGTAAGCTGAATAGGATGAGGTGAGAACCGTGAATGTCTCTAAAGAACGGCGGGTTGCCCGCAAGAAGCGTCAGACAAGAGTGCGTAAGAAGGTCGGCGGAAGCGTAGAGCGCCCGCGTTTGTGCGTATTCCGTAGTACAAAACATATTTATGCGCAGATCATCGAAGATGTGACCGGCAAGACACTGGTTGCAGCTTCGACAGTTGCCAAGGACACAGGCGACAGCGTCAAGTACACCGGCAATGTGGAAGCGGCCAAGGCGGTCGGTAAGCAGATTGCCGAAAAGGCTCTGGCAAAGGACATCAAACAGGTGGTTTTCGACCGCAACGGCTTTTTGTACCACGGCCGTGTCAAGGCTCTCGCCGATGCGGCTCGTGAAGCTGGTCTGACTTTCTGAGCGGCAAAGGAGAAGAGCGTTGCAACGCGTTGACAACAACGAAACAAATTTAATC
The DNA here is from genome assembly GCA_024641085.1 of Geobacteraceae bacterium. Taxonomy (GTDB): domain Bacteria; phylum Desulfobacterota; class Desulfuromonadia; order Desulfuromonadales; family BM103; genus JAHEDT01. Next base: position 8,085 of record JAHEDT010000073.1, read on the forward strand.
GATCGCGTTATCCACATCAATCGCACCGCCAAGGTTGTTAAAGGTGGTCGTCGATTCAGCTTCTCTGCTCTGGTCGTGGTGGGTGACGGCAGCGGCAGCGTTGGATATGGTCTGGGTAAAGCCAAAGAGGTCCCCGAAGCGATTCGCAAGGGTGTCGAAAAGGCTAAGAAAAGCATGATTTCCGTGCCTATCCAGGGGACGACCATCCCTTACGACGTGATCGGCAAGTTCGGCGCTGGCAAAGTTCTGCTGAAGCCGGCGTCCGCCGGTACCGGGGTGATTGCCGGTGGCGCAGCTCGTGCCATTCTGGAAGTCGCCGGTATCAGTGACATCCTCTCCAAGTGTCTCGGCTCGAACAACCCGCACAATGTTGTCAAGGCGACCCTCCGGGCGCTGCAGCAACTGCGTAGTCCGGATGAAATTCGTGCCAGACGTGGTCTTGGGGAAAACAGCACGGACGAGAAAGCCTGAGGCGGGAGTGAATAATGGCTGACATCAAGGTAACTCTCAAGCGTAGCGGCATTGGCCGCAACCAATATTTCACCAAGGTGCTCTCCGGGTTGGGACTGCGGCGGCTTCATCAGACAGTCGTCCTGCAGGACACCCCAGAGATTCGCGGTATGATCAACAAGGTCAACCACATGGTCACCGTTGAGGAATAATCGCAAGGATAACAACCATGGATTTAAGTAATCTGCAACCGTCATACGGTTCGACACATAGCAAAAAGCGCATTGGCCGTGGCCATGGTTCCGGAACCGGCAAGACT
>JAHEDT010000132.1 GCA_024641085.1 Geobacteraceae bacterium
ATGTTTTGGCTAACGTCTGAAGTGTGGCGCGGCGTGGAAATGATTGTGGTTATCGGGAAAGTCGGGGCGGATCAGGGAGCCGATTTGGATCCACTCTCGATCGCACGCAGCATGAGACTCAGGCCGTGGTTGAAGCAGCCGTCGCCACAGATCGGTTTGAAACCGAGAATCGGCGTCCCCTCGCAATGCTCGTGCGCCGCGTGGTCGAGGGTGATTCCGAAGGAGGCGGGGACGGAGATCGAGGCGTTCTCTGCAGGGCGCTTGTAGACCGAGGTTCCTTCCTTGATCGTCTCGAGAACCTTGATTTCGGCGAGCTTGTCCTCGTCGACCTCAAGCGGGTTCTCGGAGAGGATCGCGAAGTCGGCAAGTTTTCCGACCTCGATGCTGCCCTTGGTCTTCTCCTCGGAATGCTGCCAGGCAGGCCAGATCGTCATCGCCTTGAGCGCGGTGGCGACGGGCACCTTGTGCTCGGGTCCGAGCACCTTGTTGGTCCGGGTCTTGCGGGTGACGGTAGCCGACAGGACGCGCATGGAATCGGGAAGGGCGACGGGCGCATCGTGGTGAGTGCCGAACATCATGTCGCGCTCCATGACCCAGCCGGTGGGCGAGATGTTGGCCGCGCGCTCCGGGCCGAGCACCGAGTCGCGGTGGTAGTCCCCCCAGTAGTAGGTGTGCATGGGGAAGAGGGACGGAAAGATTTCGAGCTTTTTGAGTTCATCGACCTGGTCCTCCCGCAGCACCTGGCCGTGGATGAGCACCGGACGGTTGTCGACCTTGGGATACTTGGCCTGTGCCTTGCGGATGGCCGCGATATAGCGGTCTGTGGCGGCATCTCCATTTCCGTGGCAGAGGATCTGCCAGCCGTTGGCGTAGGCTTTTTCCACCGCTGCGGTGGTCGTTTCCTCGTCAATCGCCGCGTAGCCGACGTAGTCCTTATCCTGACCTGCAGGCGGGATGAAGTAGGGCTTGGTCAGCCACGCCGTCTTGCCCTGGGGAGAGCCGTCGATCGTCAGCTTGACGCCGCCGACCCGGAAGTGGTTGTTGTATTCCATCTTCGGCTCTGGATTCTCCACCTCGAGAATATCGGGATAGGAGACGAGATCGATCGGCAGCCCGCCTGCCTTGGCAACGCGCTCCATGGCTTTGAGTCCCTCACCATTGGACCGCCCATCCTGGGCGGTGGTAAAGCCGAAGGAGGCATACAACTTCGCCCCCTCGACGACGAGCTGCTCATTGATCTTGTTGTCAAAGGAACCCAACAGTTTACCCACCAGGATAAAGAAGGCATATTCCTCGCAGACACCATTCGGCTCCTTCGAGCCCTCCTTGCGCCGGAAAACACCGCCCTTCGGATCCTCCGTGCTGGCATCAATTCCCGCGATCTCCAGCGCCTTGCTGTTGGCGACGCCAAGGTGTCCCGATTGGTGGATGATCAGCACCGGCAGGTCGGTAGAGATCTTGTCCAAGTCTTCGCGGGTGGGGTGGCGCTCTTCGGCGAGCTGGGAATCGTCATAGCCGAAGCCGGCGATCCAGCCGACGTTATCGACGGTTTCCTTGTTGTTCTCCGCCCAGTCCTTGAGCAGCGCCTGGAGAGAGGCGATATCCTTGCCCTCGCCGTCAGGCGGCGGCAGGAGGTTGGCGGTGCTGGCCTGGATGCCGCAGATGTAGGCATGGCCGTGGGAATCGACGAAGCCCGGCAGCATGGTCTTGCCGCCGAGATCGATCATGTTGGTTGCGTCTCCTTTCGATTTGAGCACCTCCGCCTTCGCCCCGACGGCGAGAATTTTTCCGTCCTTCACCGCCACCGCTTCCGCGGAAGGCGCGGCATCATTGATGGTGATGATGGGGCCGCCAAGATAGATGGTGTCGGCTGTCTCGGCAAAGGCCATTGCCGAGAAGCCGCAGAGTGCGGCGACAAGTGCAATCGTGGTTTTCATAAGTGAATTCCTGGTGGTTAAATCAGATAAGTGAATTTTGGATGCCACGTTGAATTAGATGCCTTGTGTCCAACAACACACGCAATTCGGTACTATAAAAAGCTCCGAAGTTTTGCCAACCTCTCGCGGGTCAGAATTGTCGCCAAGGAGCAAATCCGGGTTTTCGAAGGCCACGAGGCTTGTCTGCAGGACGCCTCAGGAGTGCGTTGGCAACAGCGTATTCCAGGGTGGTCGAGACACCGACCGCAGTTCCGCCCTGCTCGTTCTGCGGCGGTTGCATCAGCCACCCGTAGGAAGGAACTTTCGCAAGTCGCAGCGGGGGAATCCACCGACCGCAGCTCGGGCCAGCAAATACTGTAGTCCATTGGATGGCGCCGGGGCGGGTCGAGATGGGCTGCGGAAGACTGCGTTCGCAACCCATGACGAACCGTCATGGGTCATCAACGTGAACCCGTTGAACAGGGACACCGCTGTTAGTTGCGCTCCGACCGAACTTGCGTCGGCTGGACCAACGAATGGCACTAGGTTAAGCGTTGCACAACTGACGGCGCAAAGTCATTTGACTATTGATCTCTGCGCGTGA
>JAHEDT010000074.1 GCA_024641085.1 Geobacteraceae bacterium
GAGTCACGAAGGAAACCATTCAAGACCCTATTAAAAAGTCGATTCAGACTGTTTTGGTTTCTCGGTCTGCGCACTTTGAAAGGAGCTGAACAGTTGACCTTATTAGCGGCATTCCCTTCGGAGACCCCGGTGGCCCGGTAAAATAGGGCCCCGTAGTGCTGCTAAGGGCAAAGACGTGGTCGTTGGCTGTGTTGTGGATTGATCTGTAGAATAAACGCACAAGACATGCCCACCGCGAGGTGACGGCACTTTTGCATACTTTTGCTGCCGGGCAAAAGTATGGCGTCTGGCGGGACGCGACCCGCCGGTTTTAACCTCAAGAGACGTGTGGCGCGTGGCGCGAAGTGTAAAAGGCATAACCTGAAGCGACACCTGGGGACACTCTATTTTGAGTGTCCCCAGGTGTCCAGGTACTAAAATTGTGAAATGTGTAGACCTGACCCCGTCGCTTAAAAGAGCGTTCCGATGACTACGCCGAGCGCGGAAAGCGGGCCCGTGTCGCTGATGCCGTCGACGGATTTTTCCACCTTGTGCAGCGTGGTCTTGGCATCCCGGTAGAGGTCGTCTTCGTTGACCAGGTGCCCAAGCGTCCCCTGTCCTTCGTCGATCTTGGTGGCAATACTGTTGATCCGGGCCATGCTGCCGCTGACGTTGTCGTAGAGAGCGTCGTCCTGCAGCAGTTTGCCGAGGGAGCCCTTGCCCTGGTTGACCTTGTCGGTGATCTCGTTGAGGTTGGCAACGGCATGAACGGCCTGGTCATAGAGCCGGTCGTCGGACAGCAGCTTGCCCATCGTCCCCTTGCCCGACTTGAGCTGCTCGGAGAGATCGACCAGATTGATCATGGTGTGGTTGAGGTTGTCGTAGAGGGTCGGGTCGGTGATCATTTTGCCGAGGGTGCCCTCGCCCGCGTCGAGTTGACCGAGCAGCCGGTTGAGACGGGTGGACATGGCGGTTATTTCGTCATACAGCGCCGGGTTGTTGACCAGGCGGCCCAGGGTGCCTTCCCCCTCGTCGATCTTGGTGACGATCTTTTCCAGGCGGTTGACCACTTCGGCAAGCGGTTGACGGGTTTCCGTGACCAGGTCGCCGAGCGGCCCTAACACGCGCTCCTGGATCCGGTCGAGGTTGTTGATCAGCTGGTCGATGTTGACCGAATCCTGGGTCTGCACCGTGCTTCCGGGCGGCAGCACGCCGCTCTGCGTGGTGCCGAAATCAAGGCCGAGGAAAACCCCGCCGAGCATGTTGGTCTGGCGGATGCGCGCCAGTGTATCTTCACGAATGCTGTCCTCGCGGTTGACGAAAAAATCAACCCGCACGTGGCTGTCCTCGATGCCGATCTTCTTGACCTTGCCGACGTCGACGCCGGCGATCCGCACCGGGTCGCCAACCTTCAGGCCGATGGCGGTCTTGAAATTCGCGACGTAGGCGTATTGATCTTCAAATGGCCGCCAGTCCTCGACAAGCTCTACCATTACGGCCAGCAAAATCAGGCTTGCGAGAAAAAACAGGCCGACTTTCTGCTCGGCTGACATTGCCATGCTAATCCCCTTCTCCCTTGATGCCCTTGGTCGTTGTATAGATAAAATTGCGCACGATCGGGTTCTGGCTCTTCTTGATCTCGCTGGGGGTGCCGATGGCGATGATCTCCCCGCCATGCATCATGGCGACCCGGTCCGAGAGGTAGAGAGCGAAATTGAGGTCGTGGCTGACGATGATCGTGGTCAGTTTGACCTTCTCCTTGAGCGACATGATGACCCGCGCCAACTCGTCGGACGTTACCGGGTCGAGCTCCGCGGTCGGTTCGTCGTAGAGGATCAGGTCCGGTTCCATGGCCAGCGAGCGGGCGATCGCCACGCGCTTTTTCATGCCGCCGGACAGTTCCTCGGTGCGCATCTCCTCCTTGCCGGCCAGGCCGACCAGGCGCAACTTCTCGCGGATGATGCGGCGGATCCGCACCTCGCCGTAGATCCGGTTCTCACGCAGCCAGAGGCCGACGTTTTCGCCGACCGTCAGCGAGTTGAAAAGCGCCGACGACTGGAACACCATGCTGTAGCGGAAATTGCGCGGCAGGTTTTTATCCTGGGGCTCGTTGACGTCATGATCGTTGATCAGGATCTGCCCGCTGTCGGCCTTTTCCAGCTTGACGATATGCTTGAGCAGCAGGCTCTTGCCGGTCCCGGACGGGCCGATGATCGAAAAGGTCTCGCCGGGTTCTATGATCAGGTCGATATCCTTGAGGACGTGGGTTGCGCCGAAGGACTTGTTGAGCTTGCTGATCTTGATGCTGACGCCATGCGAGCCGGAAAAATTCACCGGGCAGAAGTCGCCTTCCATGATCGGCGGCGCAAAGCCGTGCGCAAGCTTGCTCCAGAAAGACCCGAGCGGGCCCTGGGACACGACATGCTGACTTTTATAATACTTGTCTGGAGCCATAGAGCTGCTTTCGTTAAATCATGAACCGGGTCAGGAAATAGTTGGCAACCATGATCAGCAGGAACGACAGGACCACCGAACGGGTGGTCGATTCGCCGATCCCCCTGGCGCCGCCGGTGGTTTTGAAACCGACGTAACAGCCGACATGAGCGATGATACCGCCGAAGACCATGGCTTTCAACAGGCCCTTGAAGATCTCCTTGTAGGTCAGGGCGCGAATCATGTTGTCGTAGTAGACGGTGAAGGGCACGTTGATTTTCGGGTTCACCTCAGCAACCACGCCGCCGCCGATGATGCCGACGACGATCGCAAACGAGACCAGGGCCGGCACGGTGAAGAGGCAGGCGATCAGTCGCGGCATCGCCAGGTAGCGGACCGGGCTTATCTCAAGGGTCTTCAGCGCATCGATTTCTTCGTAAACCTGCATGGCGCCGACTTCGGCGGCCATCGCCGAACCGACCCGGCCGGCCACCAGCAGGCTGGTCATCACCGGTCCGAGCTCCTTGACCATCGACATGCCGACGATCGCACCGATTGCCTCCTGGGTCCCGTAGAGAGCCAGTTGGGTGCCCGTCTGCACCGACAGGACCATGCCGACGAACAGGGCCACCAGCATGGCGATGGGGAGCGTACCGACGCCGATCAGGTTCATCTGCCGAAAGATGCTGGGCAGGTTGCGCGGGGCCTCCTTGAAGTAATAGACCGTCTCGCAGAACAGCGCCAGCATCTCACCGAGGCCCTGGGCGACATTCAACAGTTTGGAACCTATGAAGGTAATGAAACGTATCAAGCTTCGGCCTCACATCTGCTCGGGCGAGGGTGTGTCCCAGCGCAGGCCCCAGGGCGTGAAAAAAAGATTGAGCTGCTTGCCGCCGGCGCTGTTGCGATAGCTGAACAAGCCTTTCAGGATGCGCAGCTCCTGGTCGCTGTCCGACTCCTTGCGGTATTCAACCAGCGGGAACAGCTCCCAGGCGATCTTGTCACCCTGCTTTTCGTGCCAGTAGAGGTTCCAGAGCAGGCTGACGACATGGTTGCCCTGCTGGTCCCACCTCTGCTGGTAAACACGCCAGAGCGGAGACCACAGGCGTTCTATCGACTGGTTGCCCGGGAAGAAGGGCTCGATCAGCGACAGAACATGCAGGCTGCTGACGCCATTGTACCTTTTGTAGCCGAACAGGGGCCAGAAGTCGATGCGGCGCAACCTGTCACCGGTTTCGAATTTGGCCTCCCGGGTGTCCGAATAGAGAAAGAACAGGACCCGGTCGCGGCGGCGCTCGATCAATTCGCTGTTCATCTCCTCGATTTTGTATATCGGCCAAAGATACCACCTCTTCCGGTTAACATCCATGGTTTCATCGGCATAAAACGGCAGGAATTTAAAGCCGTGGTACTTTTCGCCTTCGGTCACGCGGACCAGTGGCCAGGGAGCATCCCAGGAGGTGTAGCCCTTCTCGCGATCTTCGGTCTTCGAGAAAAAAGGCCAGAGGACCCAGGTGGAGGACTTCTTGGGCGTTTCCTTGCTGACGTAAAGAGGCCAGGCGGCTCTCCGCTCTTCCGGGTTGTCGGTGTCCTGTTTCAGGCTCTCGGAGAAGAAAATCGGCCAGAGGAAAAACTGTTTTCGGTAGACGCCCTCTTTGCTGCTCTGCCCGTAAATCGGCCAGAACTTGTAGCCCGACTCGTTTTCTCCGGAAATCTTGGCAAAAAATGGCCACAGGACATTGTCGACTTGGGTGCCCTTACGCTCGGTGTGACTGTAGAGCGGAAAGAGCGTGAACTCTATGCTGTCCCGGCCGAACCAGTTGTAGAGCGTACCGCCGAACGGGAAGAAGGCCTTGTAGGTGCCCTGCTCTTCCTCACCATAGAAGAGAAACGGAAAGATGTAATGCCGGTTGCGGCTGCCGGATTCAGGGGGGCCCGAGTCGTACCTGAACAGCTGGATAATTTGAAAACTAAAGGAGTCCTCTTTGGCCTGGTAGCTCAAGATCGGGTAGAGGACATCCGTGCTGGAGTTGCCCTCGTCATCGACGGAACTGTAAAAAAACGGCCGTATGGCATAGTCCGTCTCGTCCCCCGCAGTTTCGTATTTGAGCAGGGGGCCGAACATATGGAGGCTCTCGTAATCGGCGCTATCCGAGGAACGGTAATCGAAAAAAGGCCAGAACGTGGAGACCGTGGCATCCGACGCCAGCGCAGGACCCGCACACCAGGAAATGGCGAGCAGCAGTAGGAATAGAGGGCCACGTTTCATCAAGTAAGCCGGGATGATGTTGAAAAATGAACTGCAACGCGGCAAGCCACGCGGTATCCAGAATTCAGTATCCAATAGACGGAAGAAACCTGCAGTCCCACCTGGATGTTGAGACTTATTCCGGATTCTGGATTCTGGATCCTGGATTCACTCAATAGGACTCGCCCCAAACGCAAATCAATTTATGGCGCAGCAAGCTGCGGGGAATCAACCCACTCTCTAATACTAAAACTTTTTGATCATACCATGAGGGCATACGTGGAACAACAGAAAGAGCCGGTGAGCTGCCGGAGTTCACTCTTGAGAGGAATCGTCCTTCGGAGCCGACTTGCGCTTTTTGGCCAGGCCCACCAGCAGCATGATGCCATGGATAACCCCCAGAACCAGAATGATGAAGACCACGTCGCCGAAACCGATATTCTGCATAAGATCTCCCGGAAAATTCAGATTGACTGCAGGGCCTCGCGGGCCTGTTCATGCGCCGGGGCCATTTCGAGCGCCTGGCTCAGGGCCTCGAAAGCACCGCCGGGATCGCCGGTCTTGATGCGGCACATGCCCAGCAGGCAGAGGAAGTCCGCCGACTTGAACTCGCTCATGAAATAGGCATCCTCTTCGAGGCGTTCCAAAAGCTCCGTGGCCAGGGGGTACTCCTGTGCCGCATAGAGCTGCATGGCCTGCCCGACCCGTTCCAGGTCGTCCACCAGGGGGTGATCCGGGAAACCGATGGCCATGCAGGCTTCCAGGCGAGACTCGATACGGGCCCGCAGCTGCCGGTCGGTCATGAGGTCCGCGACCTTGCGGAGCCGGGCAACGGCGGCCGGGTAGTCACCGAACAGGATGTCGATCTCCGCAAGCAGGTTCAGGGCCGCGGCATCCCCCGCCCTGAGCTTGACCAGGTCGATCCCGAAACGCATGGCATCGAGCAGGTTCCGGCGGACCTGCGGCAGCTCGGTGAAGGTCATGGCCAGGTCGTAAAAACCCTGGGCGAGCTGCCAGAGCAGCCCCGCGTTGCCGGGTTCGAGCAGGCGCAGAATCTTGAGATAGGTGAGCTTGCGAAAGACGTAAGCGGGGTCCACCTCTTTGGTGTCGAGCATGACCACGTGAGCGGCCAGGTCCGCCAGGAAATGCGGATAACCTTCCCGCAGGAGGACCGCATACTCAGTGTTGAGCTGGCATTCGGGAAACTGGCGCAAATAATCGTAGACACCTTCCCCGACGGCGTTGTCGCTGGGGGCGGCCTCTTCCAGCTCCTTGCTCCTGATCGGCAAAGGGATGGGCGGCAGAGCAACCGGTTGCCGATCAGGCCCCACGTGAATCACGTGGCCCTCCGGCGGCTGCCAGAAGACAAAGCGCTGCGGGTCGAAATTTTCAATATTGGTCACAGGTAGCGGTTCGGCCATGCGCAACGTCCCTTGGTTGGTCTGCATGAGAGTTGTGAAAGATTTTTACAAGAGTGACGGCTGCCCGTCAACCATGATGGCACGGTCAGGAGAGGGACACAATAAATCTTCAGGTTAAAATTGACGAAATGAGCGTTATTCTTGGGAATGTAGACACATTCCCGGCATTTCTTTGCTAGAATGAAGAAAACTTTAATCCAGGGAAGAGAACCATGTTCGATGCATTGATGGGGATCGCCTGCTTTGTGACGGCAGTTGTCAGCTTCCTTTATGGCACGAGGATCGCCTGGGCCTGCGGCAAAAAATGCCATTTCAAGGAAAAACCTGAGAACCGGTTTCACACCCTGTCCGAAAGCATCCCGGCGGCCGCCGTCGTATATTTTTTCGGTTTTGTGATTCTCTTCAACCTGTTCATCGATGGATTTCTGGCCATACTCGTTTCCGCGCTCACCAGTTCCATCCTGCTGTCAGGTTTTGTGGTATCGATGACGATGCCGGAACTGAAGCGCAAACCCCCGTCCGGACCATGATCTGGTCCGGGCCCGATTCCCTCCTCTGATTGATCTTTCCGCAGCGCTCCCTTAAGGACAGCAAATCAAAGGCCTCGCGGCAAGCCATTCTGGATTCCGGATTCAGCCGTACCCCCGGCATCCATCACCGGAGAATCTTCCCGGCAGGGACCCACACATATTGACTCCTGAAGGGCCTCTTGTCTTGCTATGTCGCCTGTGATAGCTTGCGCCATCGGCACCAGGCATTTGTTGACCTTACGCCGGCGACAACTCGAGGAATGTGTCTCTTGAAACAGCCAACCACCGCGCAACCGGACCTTGACAACCCCGATCAGCACCAGCACAGTTCCCTCGGCACGCTCAGTCTGACCGCCCTCGGCGTCGTCTTCGGCGATATCGGCACGAGCCCGCTCTATGCCTTGAAGGAGTGCTTTCACAGCAGCCACGGCCTCACGCCGACCGCGGACAACATCCTCGGGATCCTCTCGCTGATTTTCTGGGCGCTGATCCTGGTGATCTCGATCAAGTATCTCAGCTTTATCCTGCGGGCCAACAACCAGGGAGAAGGCGGCATCATGGCGCTGACCGCCCTGATACTGCCGCATCAGGAACGCGATCGAGGGAACCGCAAGCTGCTGGTGATCCTGGGCCTGTTCGGCGCGGCACTGCTTTACGGCGACGGCATGATCACCCCGGCGATTTCGGTCCTTTCGGCGATTGAAGGGCTCCATATCGCAACCCCGGCAGTGTCCCATTTCATCATCCCGCTGACGGTGGTGGTACTGGTCCTGCTGTTCATGGTCCAGTCCCGCGGGACCGGCAAGGTCGGTGCGGTCTTCGGACCGCTCACATTCATCTGGTTTCTGGTTCTGGCGGTACTCGGCGCCAGGCAGATCATCATGCATCCGGCCGTCCTGCTGGCGGCCAGCCCGCATTACGCGCTGAACTTTCTTCTCAGCAACGGCTGGGCGGCTTTCCTGACTCTCGGCTCGGTATTTCTGGTGGTTACGGGCGGCGAAGCCCTCTATGCAGACATGGGCCATTTCGGAGTGAAACCGATCCGCCTGGTCTGGTTCAGCCTGGTCCTGCCTGCGCTGCTGATTAATTATTTCGGCCAGGGGGCGCTGCTCCTGGCGAGTCCCGCGGCCCTGGAGAACCCTTTCTATTTCCTCGCCCCACAATGGGCCCTGATCCCCCTGGTGGTGCTGGCAACCGCCGCCACCATCATCGCCTCGCAAGCCGTCATTTCTGGTTCCTTCTCGATCACCAGGCAGGCGGTACAGCTCGGCTTCTGCCCGCGGCTGACCGTGGCCCAGACCTCGGCCAAGGAGCGCGGCCAGATCTACGTGCCGGCCATCAACTGGCTGCTGATGATCAGCTGCATCGGCCTGGTCATCGGTTTCCAGACGTCGAGCAACCTGGCCGCCGCCTACGGCTTTTCGGTCACCACGGACATGGCGATCACCACCCTGCTGTTTTTCTTCGTGACCCGCGAACGCTTCCGCTGGACGCTCTGGAAAGCCCTGTTGCTCTGTGGCGGTTTCCTGGTGTTCGATCTCGCTTTCTTCGGTGCCAATTTCGCCAAGATCCTCCACGGCGGCTGGTTCCCGCTGCTGGTTGCGAGCCTGGTCTTCACCCTGATGTCGACCTGGAAGACCGGTCGGAAAATCCTCTCAAAACGCATGCGGGAAGGATCGATGTCGATCAGCAACTTCCTGACTGCAATCCGCGCCGCCATGCCGCAGCGTGTCGAAGGGACCGCGGTCTTCATGTCCGGCAACCTGCACATTGCCCCTTCGGCGCTGCTGCACAATCTCAAGCACAACCAGGTGCTGCATCGCCGCATCCTGATCCTCTCGGTCGTCACCGAAGATGTGCCGCATGTAGCGGAGGCTCAGCGCTGCGAACTGGACGATGCGGGAGAAGGGATCTATCTGCTGGTCCTGCACTATGGCTTCATGGACGAACCGGACGTGCCGAAAGTGCTCTCCACGCTGGAGGTTGGCGGCAAGCCTTTCCGCATGCTGGAAACGACTTTCTTCCTCGGGCGCGAGACCATCATTCCCTCGGCCAGACCGGGAATGGCACTCTGGCGCGAGCGGCTTTTCAGGCTGATGTCGCGGAATGCCCGCACCGCAACCAGCTTCTTCGGGCTGCCGCCGAACCGCGTGGTCGAACTGGGCATGCAGATCGAACTGTGA
>JAHEDT010000133.1 GCA_024641085.1 Geobacteraceae bacterium
GCAGTATTTGACGGGACGTCCGAACCTCAGGTCAGCTTTACGCCTTTTCCGCGCGTCGTCTATCCGGCCGGAGGCATACTCAGTAATGCCAGTGATATGATGAAGTGGCTCCAATTTCAGTTGGACGGTAAGGACAAGGACGGCAATCAACTGTTGTCTCCAAAGTTGCTGGACATGGCGCACAGTCCCTTGGTCAAAGGCGAGTTGAGTGAATACACCGGCGTTACGTGGTTCGTTGAGGATATCGGCGGTGTGCGAACCGCTTCTCATGCCGGTCGGACGGCAGGGTTTACCGCCAAGATGCTGTTTGCACCGGATAAGAAATTTGGGATCGTTGTTCTGACGAACGGCGACCGTGGTATTGAGGTGTACGATGCGGTAATCGCACTGGCTCTCAAAAAGTATTTCAATGTTGAGAAAAAACCCCTGGTTGCAATCCCTGCAGATCGTAGTTCCCTTGAACCTTTCGAAGGTCTTTGGTTAGGGGATAATGAAGACTACAAACTCTATTTTGATAACGACCAGCTCATGGCTGAGCGCTTAATCAAACCAGTAGGAGGAGTACAAGTTTTTCAGAACCCTCCGCCGATTTCGATGAGTAGCGCGGGTGAAGACATGGTTATCATGACAGATGGTGCCTATAAAGGTGTGGTTGGTGAGTTGCGGCGTGACAAGTCCGGAAAACCGGCGTTTCTTAGCATGCAGCACCGGATCTTCCGTCTTGAGAAATAGGGTTCATGGCTTTTGCCCTGATGATGGTCACCCTTATGCAAGAAGGCAAAGGCGAGCATCGCAACAAAGCAATGACTAACAAGAAAGGAGTACACAACATGAAAAAACTTATATTGGTTTTAATCGGTGCGCTCTTTTTACCGTGGCTGGCCATCTCGGCGGCAGCGCAAGACAAGGCAGACCCGCTGGCCGCACAGGTCGAGGCAATTACCGCTCCCCTGGTTGGGCGGGTGGGCTTCGCCGCCCAGCTCATCGGCAGCGATAAGATCATCTCACATAACGGAGACATGACTTTCCCGATGGCGAGTACCTACAAGGTGCCCGCCGCAGTAACCTTGCTGAAAAGGGTAGAAGCGGGTGAGGTCAAACTTGACCAGATGGTGGAGCTGCCTCTTGACGACATGGTTACCGGCGACAATGTGATTGCCCAGAATTTCGTGCACCCCGGTCTGCAGCTTTCGGTCGCCAATCTGATCGAGGCAATGATCACGATGAGTGACAACACCGCGACGGACGCCGTTTTCTCGCTCGCCGGTGGACCCGAGGCAATCACCGCCGCAATGCGGAAGCTCGGGATCAAGGACATGCGCATCGATCGGAATACAAAGGATCTTATTATGGACATGGCCGGCATGGATGATCCGGCAACCGTGGCTGCGGTCAAGGAATTCCTGCAGAGCAATCCCGAGAGGGTCCAGCAGTTCGTTACGATGCCGAAAGACCCGAAGTTCGAGGCGGATCCGCGCGATCAGTCCACCCCCTTCGCGATGCTTGACCTTCTCATGAAAATCGACAGCGCAAGTGCGATCAATAAAGGTTCTCGCGATTTCCTCATCGCGAGCATGTCGCGCACGCGAACGGGCGCTGGCCGGATCAAGGGGCTTCTGCCGCGCGGCACGCCCGTGGCGCACAAGACAGGAACCAGCATCGGGACCGCGAATGACGTCGGCTATGTCACGCTTCCGGACGGTCGCCGTTTTGCCGTTGCGATTTTCACGTCGTCGAGCGACACGCCGTTGGCCGACCGCGACCGTGCCGTCGCCGAAGTTGCGCGGACGCTCTATGATCACTTTGCCACCAACTGACCGATCGAGGGAGCGCCGAAAAGGGAAATCCCACCATCTTCTGAGCCGTCCCCTTTGCATGGGGAGGGCTTTGGGGCGGGATGAGTTAACAAGGGAATCAATTGATGCAGGTTCTGCGCGAAGCCGCAAAGGTTTTGGCTGGGGAGTAAACAACCACCCGCGGAGCGGCTGAAGCACAGCCATTCAAGCCCTACAGCCAATGATACAGGAGACCGTTGGCTTAGGACGTATACCTCGGAACGGAGCATATGGAATGACACGGTTAATGTTAACATGGTTTGTATTGGCATCGGCAATCGTTGGGCTTTCAGGGTGTGCCCGATTTCAAACCCAGCAAATTGAGCACCGGCACTGGGAGTTGAACGAGTCTATTCGCGAGACGCATACCGAGCAACTGCTGCTGAATATCGTACGGCTTCGCTATGACGAGACCCCGTTCTTTTTGCAGGTATCCAGCATTTCGGTTTCGTTCTCATCTTCCGGAACGCTGGGAGCGTCAGGGCAGATCACCGAGGGCGGGCCTAATGTGCTGGGGCTCAACGGGAGTCTTACCTATACGGATACTCCCACGGTGACCTGGTCGCTTCCCGATTCGCGTGAACAGCTCGGACGGCTTATGTCCCCAATGGGCGCAGATCAACTGACGGTGCTGGCGCAGTCCGGTTGGGATGCGGAACGGGTGCTGCGCG
>JAHEDT010000075.1 GCA_024641085.1 Geobacteraceae bacterium
CAGAGATGATATCCTGAAAATTATTAATGCTGACTGGCGGGAGGGTTGGCAATGAAGCTTCTGATAAAAATCTTGATTGTCTGCAGCTTATCGATCCTCAATGCCAATCTCTGCTTTGCTGCCCAAGAAGTACGGATTGCCTGTCCGGACACTCCAATCACATTCGTCTATGATCAACCCGTAGAGACAAGATGTCTCTGCACGACAATCACTGCAGCAATCGCTTTTCTGAAATCACTTGGCCTTGAAACCACAGAAACGATCACTATCAGGATGGTTGAGAAGCTCCAGGATCTGAAGCAAAATGATCTGTTCGGGGCTTATAATGCCAAGACCCGCGAGGTCTCGATCCTGACCTATGCAAAATTAGAGGAATACTCCCGCAAGGAGAAAAAGGTATTAGGCGTACCTTTCAATGAAGATGTCTGGTGCAGTTTTGCCGCACATGAACTGGCCCATGCGATCAGTGAACCATTCTTGGGTCGGCAAATGAAAGATCATGTCGACGGGGAATATATCTCAGTTGTCACCCAGCTCCGGGTCCTCTCCCCTGAGACTCGAAAAAAGGTTCTGACGACATTCAAAGATGTCGAGCCCTATCAATCCAGGGAGGAGATGTCGCTCCTCTATTACCTGATGGCCCCGGACAGGTTTTCTGTTAAGTGTTATCTGCATTTTCTTTCCCTGAAAAACCCTGCAGAATTTATTGAACGCCTCATCCAGAATAATTATTGACCGCGAGTCCATTGGCCCTGGCAGGTGGAACTCATTCAAAACGCAACTGCGTCGCAAGTTCAGTCTGCGGGATGATGGCGATATTCTAGGAGCATGGCGGCCGTTTTCTCAGGGTGTGCTGACCATTGAACCTGTTTTATATAACTTTAGAGGTATCAGATTGTAACTTTGTCTGTATTGAAACCCAGCTATTATTATTCTAATCTGATAGTCAATGAGGTCTTCTGGAGGTGGGGGACAAGCACTCATGGGGAAGCCAAATCCACCATTGCCTGACGGTGGATTTGACTTTTTGGGGATGACAGAGGGAATCTCTGTTGACGGCAAGGCTCAGCGCTCTCAGTAGAATAAACGCTGTTCTTACCGCTCTTCAGTCATCACTTAGGTCATTCTCGGATTGTTAGAATTATGGATCTATACCCCCCCAAAAGATGATGCTGGCCACGAAGGCACCCAAAAGGACATCTTTCAGGTTAAGACCGATTTGCCAAGCCAGGCAAGGCGTCGCTTGTTAAGCAATAGCGGTGATCACGTCGTGTCTTGGTGACTTAGTGGCAAAGCTTTGTTTCAGTTATAAATCCGTAGAAGTAAGAACTGGGACCCCGTTTTCTGATCGGGAGAGGGTATGCGTTCGGTTCTTGTCCTCTTGATGCTGTTGGGCTTATTCGTGGCCCTGGCGATTCATTACTCCTTCTGGGCCGCGTTTGGCGCCATGCAGTTGGGAGGCATGTTGGCGGTCATTCTGATCGCGTTCATTGTGCCGAACAATAACACCTGAAATCCAGTGCCGCAACACAGCCTCAAAGAGGCCGCTTTCAGCTCCCAGTGCCAGGCAAGTCGCTTTGTCCTCGGTTTGATCCAGTCGATGTCCATCAGATGGGTGCAACCGCCGCCGGACAGGGTTCGGATGACCATCACCGGTTGCTCTTGCAGTCAATGGACCAGGCTGCGGCCAGGTTCACAAGCCCCCGGCCTGTAAAATCTCAGTCCTGGTTCTGCATGCTAAGCCTCTAGCCCTGCCACAGGGTCCAAGCCAGGTCGTTTTTATTACTGCTCTGGGTAAACTTTGCCTGGCAGGCCATGCACTGGTAGTCCTGCTCTTCGAATCCTCTGGGCTTTTGGCCGGTGAAAATCCGACACGTACCGATTTTTACTAAATATTCATGCGGCTTGCCATTGGGCGATTTCTTGGCCTGCTCTGCACACAGATCGCAATGGTTCATCTCTCTCCACCTGGTTACGGGGTAACTCCGTGGCCCGTAAGGGCCTACTTGCAGCGCATCGTTTTCTTGCCGTCCTCGAAAAGGACTTCTATCTTGCGTGGTCCGACCAGGCGTTGTACGAGTCCGAGGCCGAAAACCGGGTGATTCATCAGAGATTTGACCTTGAAGGCGGTCGTCATGGAATAATCTGTCGCCTGAGCGCTGTTCATACTTGGACGCAGGGCTTCCCACTCTTTGCTCTCCGCGATTTTGGGGTCAACGGTGCGACGCGCAGCAGTCTTTTTAGGCGTGGTCGGCGGCCGGTACTTGTGTTGCCGGTTACAGGTATTGCACTGGACCTTGTCTGGACCCTCTTCGGCCATGCTGACAATTGTGTGTTCGGCGTTTTTACGGCATTTGGTGCAGCGGGCCTCGATCGGGCTCCCTGTTGAAACGGTACTGTTTGGCATGGAAGTACTCCCTTGCTTGGGTTGGCCATGACATGTCCAATAAAAACCACGAAGAGCGCTGGAGTCTACCGGGCAGGTGTGACATTGGTGTGCCGCACAACCCGAAGAGCCTATGGGTTGTGTCACTCTGTAACGTCATCTCCGTACAATGTGAAGGCCTGTGGTAGTTTGCGGTGGGGACTGGGGATTGCGTTACCACTCCATTGTACATGTTCCCCGGGGGAAAAGATACCTGGATCCTTGGTGGTTGTCCTGCGGAGGTTTTCTCAACCCGCCCTGCGCTTGTTAAGTTCGTCCTGAGCGAGTTTTTTTTGCGCCGGGTTGAGACGCCGGGAATTGATCAGATCGCGGACCTCTTGGATGCGCAGTTGAGGAAGCAGCAGGGTAAACCAGACGGCCGGGGTCTTCCGATTCTTGAGGATGGCCAGCCTTAAGTTGGGGCGGGCTTTCCACCTGGGGTGCCTGGCGATCATCGAGATCGTCTCTGCTGACGCTTTGGCACTGTTGATAAACTGCAGAATGGCCACCTCGCGCAGGCGAGGGCTGCTCAGGCAGATCTCTACCAGTCGGGGGTCGCCTTCCCTGAGCATGGCAGCGATAACCGAGGCGGTCGCACGTCGGGCAAGGGTCATCTTGTTGCCCAGTTCCGTGGTCGGCAAGCGCTGCAGGATGGCACGTTCAGCGGCGAATTTCTGGTCAGGCGTCACACCGGGCACCGTGCAAAGGTCAACCAGTTCGAAAAGGTGCAGGTGCGGCAGCACGGCCAGCATGACCGGGCCGGGTGTTCCGGGATTCTTCGCAAGCGCGAAACGTAGACGATGACTTTGCTTGGAGATATCCAGCTGGTAAACGGCTTTGAGAAGGTCCTCACCGAGATCCCGGCGTTTGAGCAGGGCGGTGAGGTGATCCTCGTTCAGGCTCGGATTTTTCAGGAGTGAGCGCAGGACCTGCATGTCGGGGTCGAGCAGAACCTGGAAGAGTTCTTCACCCGTTGCCGTGAGAGCTTTGTAGAGGCGTTTGCCGCGCTCGACATCTGTTTCGGAAGAAAGGGGTTCTCGAACCATAATTAATCGAAGAGGGGGGGCTGCCCCGCAGTTTGCCGGGGTGCCGTTGATCATGCTTTTGCCAGGTCGTGCATCGCCCCGCGCATGTCCTGCCCCCGGAGGCCGTCAATGCCCTGAACTGCCATCATCACGCAGGTATTCACCTAGGAAGTTGGCCTTGAAGCCGGCATAGTCGTTGACCTCGATCGCGGCGCGTGCTCCGGCGACCATGTCGAGATAAAAACGCACATTGTGAATCGCCGACAAGGTCGCTGAGAGCACTTCGTTAGCACTGAAAAGGTGATGAAGGTAGGCCCGGGTGAAATTGCTGCAGCAATAGCAGCTGCACGAGGCATCGACCGGGAAGAAGTCGCGACGGTAGCGGCGGTTGGTCAAGCGGATCTTGCCGCGCCTGGTAAACAGGGTGGCGCTGCGTGCATAGCGGGTCGGTATGACGCAGTCGAACATATCCATGCCGCGCTCGATGCTTTCCAGGATGTCTTCCGGCAAGCCGACACCCATCAGGTACCTGGGCTTGTTTTCGGGGAGGAACGGTTCGGTGTAGTCCACGACCTGTTTGAGCAGTTCGAGGCCCTCGCCGACACTCACGCCGCCGACGGCGTAACCGGGAAAATCCATCTCGGTGAGGGCTTTGGCGCAATCACGGCGCAGGTCGTCGTAGACGCTGCCCTGGACGATTCCGAACAGGGCCTGGTCCGCACGGCCCTGGGCCTTGAGGCACTCCTCGGCCCAGCGTATGGTCTTTTGAATCGATTTACGGGCATAATCATGGCTGGCCGGGTAAGGGATGCATTCATCGAACGCCATGATGATGTCGGCGCCGAGCTGATTCTGGATGCTGGTCGCTTCGCGGGGGCCGAGAAAGATGCGGTCACCGTTGATTTCGTGCTTGAAAAAGACGCCGCTCTCGGTAATCTCCTTCTGGGGGAGCGAGAAGACCTGAAAACCGCCACTGTCGGTAAGGATCGGTTTCGGCCAATGCATGAACCGGTGCAAGCCGCCGGCTTTCGCCACCAGACCTTCCCCTGGCTTGAGGTGCAGATGATAGGTGTTGGAGAGGATGATCTGGGCCCCGGCGTCATCAACCTGGGCCGGCGTCATCGCCTTGAGGGCGCCGTGCGTCCCGACCGGCATGAAGATTGGGGTTTCGATCGTGCCGTGCGGCGTGGTCACTCGGCCGCGGCGGGCACGGGTTCCCTGATCTTTGGCAAGCAGTTCAAATTGCAGCATGATATATTAAACTTTTCTGGCGTTGATATTGCCCTGTTATAAGGGACGCCGGCTGATGATGCGGCGGACTTTATCAGAATTGTACAAGGACTACAACAACCCGCAATGGTTGCCATGAATGATTTCCTGTTTCCGGCATGGCCGGATAGGCTGCAGAGCGTCGATGTCGTCCAGGCGCGATTTGTCCTAGAGTTCCTCACGCCATGCCAGGTGCGGCCTGCTGATTTTCTCGGAATCGGCCGCAATCTGCGTGTGGCGGCAAGGCAACTGCCCGGTTTACGGGATGGCGATGGTGCCCGGAACAGGGACGCCCTTTTCCAGCCGGCGTTGAGCGATGATCCTGTTGCAAGGCGCAAATTCCAGAAACCGGCGCCCGGATTCGTCGTCACCATACCTGTTGACCAGGAAAAGACCTTCGACGTCGGTGACCACCTTGAACTGCCGGTCCTGTTTCTGGGTAGCGGCATCCCGCTAATGCTTGACTTTTTGCGCAGCCTGATTCAGCTTGGTCGCCAGGGATTGGTTGCCGGTGAAGGCTGTTTCGATGTGTCGGAAGTCCATGGTCGGGAGTCTGACGAGACAGAAGATCTGGTCTGGAGGCAAACCGATCCTCTAGAGGCATTGCCCTGTGCCGTCCGACCCTTGAGCTGGCTGCTGCAAAAACAGCGCATCACAAGGGGCCTGACCATAACATACCTGACGCCGACCCGATTGCTGGTCGACGGCAAGCCACTCAGGCAGCCGCGCTTTGCCCAGGTTTTTCCGTTCATGCTGCGGCGCGTCACCTCGATGCTGTATGCCCACGGTGGAATCGAAGTGCTCGACGATCCTGCTGAGCTATTCGCTCTGGTCCGTGCACTGGACGTGCCCGATGCGCAGCTTTCCTGGAACGATTGGCGGCCTTTGCCGGGCAGGCAGGAACTCATGGTCGGCGGGTTTGTCGGCCGGATGAATATTTCCGGGCAGGGCCTTGAAGAACTTTACTGGGTTCTTGCCGTTGCATCCCTGTTTGGCATCGGCAAGGGGGCATCATACGGTGCGGGGCGTTTCGTGCTCAGTCAGTGAAGCTGGTGGCCGGCCTTCAAATGCTTGTTATAATTAAACAAAAAGTCATCCTCTGGAGGTGCTCGATGACCGATGCATGGGAAGATCGGAAAAGGCCTTAGAGAATCAATATTTTCACGATCTGGAAAAAGAGCTGATAGAAAGAATCAAGACGGACACCCGGGAAAAACTGATTCGTCAATATTGTCAAAATCGCTGCCCAAAGTGTGGTGATAAAATAGAACCTATCGATTTTAGAGGAGTCCCCATGGATAAATGCCTCGCCTGCGGTGGGGTGTGGCTCGGCCCGAACGATCTCAGGGTTCTCTCTGAGAAGGACCACCGGACATGGTTTGACCGCTGGTTTAAAGAGGAGGAGGTTGACGTCAGTCCATGATCCGCTTATGCTTGCCAATCTCCTTCCCCCAGGCCTGATATGCACTTCACCCTGGTTCGTTACATTATTATCAGCTTCCTGGCCGCGACGACCGGCTTCATGCTGGCCTGCCTGCTTGCCTTGTCCTCTCTGGAGCAAGTGGCCACCCGCCTTGGGTCAGCGGATGTCAAGGCGACTCTCGAAATGGTCCGCAGCAGCCAGCACGGGGTGCTGATGCTTGGCCTGGGTAGTCTCGTGATCAGTCTGGCGGCGCTGGCCGTTGCCGTGAATCAAGCGACCGGGATTGTCGCCCGTTTACGTCAAGCCACCAAGTATCTTGGTGAAGTGGTGCTTGACGAGATCTCGCCAAGTGAGTTCCTCACGGCCAGCGATGGGCTTGATCGCGAAATCCAGGAGATGATGCTCAAGATCAAGAGCACTCAGCAGCGTTACCTGGATGCCAGCCCGTTAACCCGCCTGCCGGGTAACATGGCCATCGAACAGGTCCTCAAGCAAAAGATGGAGCGCGGGGAGAAGTTCGCGCTTTGCTATATCGACCTGGATGATTTCAAGGCTTTCAATGACAAGTATGGCTATGCCAAGGGGAGTGAACTGATCAAGATGACGGGTGAAGTGATCTACCGCGCGAAGGACAAATATGCCGACAAACAGGATTTTGTCGGTCATATCGGTGGAGACGACTTCGTCCTGGTGACGTCTCCGGACCTGGTTGATAAGGTCTGTGAAACGATCATCAGCGAGTTCGACCGGCTGATTCCCGGATATTACCATGCAGAAGATCGTGCCAAGGGCTTTATCGAGGGGGCTGACCGCTATGGCGTCAAGCGGCGGTTTGCGCTGATGTCGATTTCGATAGCCGTTGTTTCGGACGACCGGCGTTCTTTTGCCTCGCCCATAGAAATTGCCAGGGTGGCTACGGAGATCAAGGATTACGTCAAGAGCCTTCCCGGCAGCAATTACCTGGTCGATCGGCGGGGCAATTCTCGCGGAACAGCCTGAATTCTTCAGCCTGCAGTAGGATTCTCGGGGGGTTCCCCTGGTGACGATTCAACACGGGGACAGCCCCAACCGGGGGGCGTCCCTTGAGCGCAGGCCCCATAGTTGAGCGATCCCCAAGAAGGGACTCATAAAAAAGCGGCAGGGCCCATGGGGCCCTGCCGCTTTCGTTGACTTTTTGAAGCCGGACGTTATTTTACAGCACCCTCGCCGAAAACCTGGGCACTGAAAACATAGATCTCAGCATCGTCGGCTTCCCAGGCGTCGGTGGGCAGCCCCGCCTTGATACAGGTCTGTTTAAGGAACGTCTGGCGGTCCCAGTTGTGCTCGGTTGCAACCTGCGGCAGGAGTACGCCCCGGTAAAAGCTCTTCTCGATGTAGATACCGTGCTTGCCAACTTCGATTTCCTCGGGGTTTTCGACCTTGTGCAGAGGAGACAACACCGAGATTTCCAGGGTGAAATTGTCGAGGTCCTCCTCTTTGAGAGGGTAGAAACGCGGGTCCTTGGCCGCCGAAGCCTGGGCCATGTGAGCAACCTCTTTGAAAAGCGGCAGTTCGGACTGAAAGTTGCCGATGCACCCTCGCATTTGACCATTCTGCTTGATGGTGACAAAGCATCCGTTGCGTTGATTGAGGGCTTTTTCTTCGCGGGGTTCGACGTATTCCTGGCCGGTCTGCACGCCGTGGATGATCGCCTGGCGGGCAATAGCCAGGAGGACTTGCTTTTCGTGAGCGTTTAACTCTCGTTCCACGCTGCCTCCAATAATGATGTCAGGGATGAATGCTTCGACTTAAGAACGGGCCAATCATAGTGCCATACCATGATTTTTTCAAGGTATCTTGGCTCTTTTTGCATTAATTTTGCCGGATTGAGCTTGAGCCCCCTTCCAAAGTTCCGGAGAGGGCACGCGTTGCCATAGGTCCATCGTCCCGCCAGCCGTACAGAACTGGCAAGATGAGACCTGCCAGACGGCCCCGGTGTCGCTAAATCTGCGGTGCCGGGTTTTCCGCTGCAATCCTGTCGATGATGCAGTAGATGCCTTTCCCCTCGAGCCCCGGCCGGAAGCAGCCGTTGCACGAGATGCAGCTGGCTGTATAGCCATCATCTCTGCGCCAGATCTCGGGTAGCCCGGGCTCCCTGATCAGTGGCCGGGAGAGGGCAAACAGGTCGGCATCGCCTTCCCAGAGCAGCTTCTGCATGACACCACACGAACGCAACCCTCCCACGACCATGACCGGGACGGTGACCGCCCGCTTGATCGTACGGGCCAGTCCGGCGTTGTATGCCTCATTCTCGGGAGCAGCGATATTCTGCCGGGCAGGATTCATCGCCCCGGAGGCGGAGCTCCCCGAGCTGACCTCGATAGCATCGATGCCGAGCTCTTCGAGGCGTTTTGCGATGACCACGCCATCCTCTGGCTGCAGACCGCCTTGCAAATGGTCGGCGGCGGTCAACTTGATCGTCACCGGGTAGTCACTGCCGACGGCCGCCCTGACCGCGGCCATGACTTCTTCGAGAAACGTCATGCGCTTTTCCAGCGTGCCGCCGTAGGCATCACGGCGCAGGTTGCAGAGCGGTGAGAGGAACTGGTTGATCAGGTAGCCGTGTGCACCATGCA
>JAHEDT010000076.1:0-4742 GCA_024641085.1 Geobacteraceae bacterium
CTACCGCATCTACATAGGTGGCGTTAAGTCCTACACTGCAGTTGTCAGCCTCGTCCGTTACATCGCCTGTGGCGGTGACACTGGCATCATAGGCGCAAGACGCATCTGAGAAGATCGTGATATCGGCAGGGATGCTGAACGTCGGGGCGAGGTTGTCCTGGACAGTGATCGTCTGTACCTGGTCAGCTGCCGCATTGCCATTATCATCCACAAGGCTCCACGTTCTTGTGATGATAATGTTGCAAGGATCTGTATTGTCTACCGCATCGACATAGGTGGCATCGCCCACACTGCAGTTGTCCGCTTCATCCGTTACATCACCTGTTACTCCTACGCTCGCGTCATAGGCGCAGCTAGCGTCACTGAAGATCGTGATGTCAGCCGGGATGCTGAATGTCGGAGGTATGTTATCTTCCACTGTGACAGTTGCAGTACAATTATCACTATTGCCACTTCCATCGATAACGGTGAGGGTAACAGTATTCGGGCCCACATCAGCACAGGTAAAACTGGTAATATCCAGGCTAATGGAGGCAATGCCGCAATTATCGCTGCTGCCGTTGTCAATATCAAGGGTGGTAATTGAGGCATTCCCTGAAACATCCAGTTGGATGGTAATGTCGCGGCAAACAGCGATCGGGGGAATGGCATCATTGGGCTCTGTCAGATCAAGAGATGCATTGAGTATGACAACACAAGATGTTGCCAGTGCATCCCTGAGCCGAACGTCATAGGTCCCGGCAGTAAGACCTGAAAATGAACCGGACGCTTGCCAAATGGTTCCTCCATCGATGGAATAATCATAAGATCCGCTGCCTCCCGTTGGAGCCGAAATGGTAATAGATCCATCATTGCCAGCAAGACAGGTGATGGGAACTGAACTCACAGAAGCATTGAGTACAGCAGGCTCGGTTATGGTGAATGAACTGTCTGTTGTACAACCATTGATGTCAGAAACATTTAAGGAATATGTTCCTGCAATTAATCCGGTAACGTCTTCTGAAACCGGTCCGTGACCCCAGGTAAAGGTATAAGGAGCCGTCCCACCGCTTGCAGTGACATCGATCGCTCCATCATTCCCTCCGAAACAACTCACGTCTGTGATCGCCCTGTCGATGATTAATCCTCCACACACCACATGACCAATCCCAAAATCTGATCCGGTGGCAGAAATTCCTCCGGTCAGGTTATTCCGGTAAAGGTCGGGTGAGCTGGCCGGAGCATGAGTCCCGTCAAGTAACCAGCTTCCACCTGATGGGCGCTTTATAATTCTTGTACCCGGTAAAATGGAATAACTGGAAAAATTGGTGGCTGTAAGTTGAAGGCTATAATTTGATGTCGTGAGGCCATTGGTTGCTGTCAACGACCAGTAGCCCTCTGTATATTGATTGGTCACATTGACTGTCCCTTCGCTCAGTGGCAGCCCTGTGGATCCTGGATCTGAAGCCACAAATTCACTCAGTACCGACCCGATGCCGAGATTTGTAAAAGTAATCGTTGCCGGACGGTAATCCGAGGCTGTCCCGATGGGAAACAAGTATGCGGTAGCTGTTGAAGTGGCCCACCTTTGCAGTTGTCCAACCACAATACCCGAAGCATAGGAAAGGCTCCCGGGGCTGCCTGCACCCGTACCAATGGAGAGTATATTTCCCTGTGAATAAATATTACCTCCACCCATCGAAAGGGTATTCGCAACAGCGACATTGTTGTTCAAGTAGAGCCCTGAGGAGTTGACAAAGCTAAGACTAAAGAAAGTTTCATTTCCTGTGATGTACTGAGCGGTGGTCCCGTCGAAAATGACTGTCCCTGAGCGTTCAGTGAAGGCCCCCCCCAGGTTGATCCAATCACCCGCAAGGTTGATGGAATAGTTGCTCGCCGACGCATCCAAATTGCTGGTTCCACCGATGGTCAAATCCCCATTTATATCCAGGTTGCCGGAAAGCGTCTTTGCTACAGTGCCCTCCGCGGTAAGGTTATAGTAGGAAGTTTGCGGTACTTTAATTGACTGGGCCACAGTGCCGTCATAGGTGACAGTGTTATCGGTAGCGGAAGCAACAAGAATTCCATTCCCGTTGAACAGGGTTCCTCCCACTTTTAAGGTCGAATTGGATTTATTGATCCAGGTACTGACCGCATTTGCACCGACCAGGTTAGCCGCAATATCGATGGTGCCATAATTCGATATGCTTAACCCGGCCCCAACCTCGAGATTCCCGCTTGTGATTTCAAGTGAGGCAGATGATTCAATATACACATTTGAAGAGAGCAGAATTCCCTGTCCCAGTGAACCCACACCGTCCAAATATTTCCCGGATCCATCCATGATCAGATCCCTGGACCCTCCAAGATAAGTTCCGTTCAGATCGAAATTCCCGTGGATGGTCATCTTTCTGTTACTGGGATTCAGGGTGCCCCCAATTTCGATGATTAAATTATTCACCTCCGTACCTGATCCACCGGTAGTAAGCGAAACTGTGTGTGGACTATTGATCCTGACATGGTCAGTAGCCAGCGGTATACAACCACAATCCCAGGTAGTGGCAGTGGTCCAGTTTCCTGAAGCAATACTCTCGATAATCACATATTTATTGACCTCCAACTGGGTTGCCGGTGATGCTGAGCAACCTGGCGCCTGTGCAACCACGTTTACATACCCTGTCCCGTTGCTACCCCAGTTAACGGTAATACTGTTTGTTGTTCCGCCTGATGCCTGGGTGCCGCCTGTGATGGTCCAGGTATATGTATAACCAGGAATATTGGAGACTGAATAGGGCTCACCATTGGTATTTTCAGCCACAGTAGTGCGCCCTGAAACAGACTCCGGTTGAATGGAATGAATGGTGACCGGTAGATCTACCGGCGGTCCCTTGGTACACGTATTGTTTTCAACTACACGCACATTTGCATCGTCCATTCCCACAGCCCCCCAGTCGACGGTGATGCTGCTGCTGTTTCCACCGGAAACCTGGGTCCCCCCGGTGATATACCACGTATAGATGTTCGGGGGATTATTGGTGACCACATAGGAAACTCCCGTCACCCCCGTACAAACTTCAGTAAGGCCGATGATGGCTGAGGTTGAAGGACGGCTGCAATTGCTGGTATCACCAAGTGCATATTCTGCAGGCAGGGTACTTAGACCAGATCTTCTTGCAACAGTTCCTGTCGGTGCCAGATGGGTTCCATCCGCGGTCCATGGGCTTCCTGCATCGGACCGGGTAAGTACCCTGGTGGAGCCATCAATGCTGAAGGAGGTAAATCCATTCCCATCCAGGTCCAGGTTATAAGTGTTTCCTGATCCTAATCTGAATCCATTTCCCTCTTCTATTGTCCAATATCCCTCCACAAATTCATTGAATATCGAGTCAGGATTGTCAAATATGGGAAGCCCAAGGTTCCCTGCATCAGACCCGACGAATCTTGATATCAATGACCCACCTGTCTGTAATCCACCTAATGTGATATCCAGGGACTGGGCGCTGGAGCTGGATCCCACAGGAAATTGAAATGATCCCACCGAATTGATCCATCTTTCGAAGAGTCCATTGATGTGTCCGGAAGTATACAACAATGTGCCGGGACTGGCCAGGCTGGATCCAAGCATCAGACTGTTGCTTCCGGCATCCACAATACCTGCAGTGAAAGTTAAAAGGTTGTTTACCTGCACATCTTCCTGAAGAACCAGAAATCCAGCGCTCTTATTGACAGTAAGATCATAAAAAACTTCACCGGCAGGATTTTCAATAACCTGGTCGCCCGTCCCGTTAAATAGGACGTTACCCGTTGCCTCGGTGAACGCTCCTTCGTTGGTCCAGTTCCCTTTCACCTGCAAATCATTCCCGGCACAGTCAAGGATCCCGTAATCAATCGAAAGATCATTGTTGATAATCAGATCATTTCCGATCGTTTTTGTGCCAGATCCGGCAATGACCAGGTTATAGTAGGTGGAGGTGTTGGGTGTCTTAACAGCCTGGTCACCAAGCTGCACGTAGGAGACCGTATTTCCATTTGAAGAGGCGTTTAGCACCCCCGTGCTCATCAGTACCCCGGACACTGCGATTTCAGAGTTTGCATCATTGGTCCAAACAGATCCCGCTGCACTGGCACCATTCAGGTCTCCGTAGACTTCAACATGTCCCTGGTTGGTTATGGTTGCTCCGTTCTGGATATTAATATTGGCAAAAATGTGGAGATGTGCCGTGGAAAGGATCACCGCATCTGAAGCAATATCAAAGACCCGGGCATTATCATTGACCGCAATCGTCCCGGTACCCCCAAGGGTATCCCCGTCAAAATCGAGATCCTTTGCTGAATTGTCATCTGAGGTTAAGGTTCCATCGACAATGAATGTACCGCTGACACTAAATGTTTTGTTTCGGACATCCAGGACCCCGCCCGCCTCTATTGTAATTGAATAAATGCTTTCCCCACTTCCGGTGGCAATGCTTACAGTGTGCCCATCTTGAATGATGACTGTATCATTCGAACCCGGGGTACCCGCCGCACCTGTCCATGTGCTTGTTGAACCCCAATTACCAGACTGAAAAGATGTATAGGTATTTTGAGAGAAAAGCAGCAACTGAACCTTGATCAGAATCAATAATGCAAATCCAATTCGACGCACAGAGCCCGCGAATCTGTAGTTTCCGCCCTTATTCCTGATATTAGATTGCTTCAGACCGATCATCATCATAATCAGATAATTTCAATAACAAAATCTATTGAAATTGTCCGGGAATAAC
>JAHEDT010000076.1:4842-8439 GCA_024641085.1 Geobacteraceae bacterium
GCCGCATAGCCTTTACCCATTCCCCGTTTCATCACGATCACATTCTTGGCTTCGTGAACCTTGATAATGGGCATGCCATAAATGGGGCTGGATGGATCATCCAGGGCAGCCGGGTTCACTACATCGTTGGCCCCGATGACCACTACCACATCGGTCTTGGGCATATCGGGATTGATCTCATCCATTTCAACCAGTTTTTCATAAGGCACATCGGCTTCTGCAAGCAGGACGTTCATGTGGCCGGGCATCCGTCCAGCCACCGGGTGTATGGCGTACTTCACTTCTACCCCGTTGGCTTCGAGCAACTGGTCCAATTCGCTGCAGATATGCTGTGCCTGTGCCACCGCAAGTCCGTATCCAGGTACAATAACCACCTTACTGCTGTAATTCAGCATCACGGCGGCATCGTTGGCAGAGACCTCCTTCACGGCGCCATGTTCTCTGTCCACTGAGGCTCCACCCCCGCCAAATGAACCAATAATCACATTGATCAGGGAGCGGTTCATGGCTTTGCACATCAGGAGGGTGAGGATCGTACCTGCCGCACCCACGAAGATGCCTCCAAGGATCATAGCCTGGTTGTGGTATATGAAACCCGCCATGGCAGCAGCAATACCTGTAAAGCTGTTCAACAGTGAAATCACAACAGGCATGTCGGCCCCGCCAATGGGCATTACAAAACTAACACCATATAACAGTGAAACAGCCAGCAGCACATAGACCAGGAGTTGTTTTCCCTCCATGGGCATACCGGAGGTCATGATAAAGACCACCAGGAAAATAATACCCGCCAGGATCAGCAGATTTATATAGGTCAGCCATTTGGTGAAAATGTCCTTTATATTTCCGTTCAACTTTCCATAGGCAATCATACTTCCGCTAAATGCAATACTCCCGATGACCAGTCCAAGCAATGTGACCAGCGTCGATTGATTGTCGGGGTTAGAAAATTCGATCAGCGACACCAGGGCTGATGCAGCGCCTCCTGTTGCATTGAAAAATGAAACCAGCTGAGGCATGGCCGTCATTTTGATCCTCCGGGCGATCACCGCACCGATCACCCCTCCAACGGCAATGGCTACGATGATGATGACAAGGTTCGATACCTGAATGCCTTCTCCAGCCTCATTCCTGTGCAGGATCATGGTCGCAACCATGGCCATCAGCATTCCCGCAGCCGCCCACAAATTTCCTCTCCGGGCAGATTCCGGACTGCTGAGCAATTTCAGGCCCACCACAAAAAAGAGTGCGGATACCAGGTATATAAATTCGAGAATAATATCTCCGTCGGTAATAGTAAATGCATTCATAATCCTGCCCTATTTTTTCTTCTTTTTAAACATTTCAAGCATGCGGTCGGTGACCACAAATCCGCCAATGACATTGAGCGTTCCAAACAGCAATGCAAAAATTCCAAGGATAAGGTTCAGAAGGTGGGATCCATCAGAGAGACTCCCCAGGTCGGCGTGCCCCACCAGGATGATTCCCCCGATAATGATCACTCCACTGATGGCATTTGCCCCTGACATTAAGGGTGTATGAAGCACCGATGGCACATTGGAGATCACCTCAAGCCCAAGAAAAATGGTAAGTGCAATGATAAAGATGGCCTCCTTGTTGGTATAGAAAAACTGCAAAATGCTTTCCATATGATTATAATTAATTGATTGATTTCTTTTAAGATCCCTTCACCCGTTCATTGATGATCTCCCCGTTCCTTGTAATGCAGGTGTGCTGAACGATTTCATCCTCCACATCCGGATTCAGTTTCCCTTCCTGATCGATCATCAGGTCGATGAAATTAAGAAAGTTCCGACCAAGCATTTTACTTGCATCCGCTGGTGTTGTGGAGGCAAGGTTCGAATTCCCGATGATGGTCACATCATTGAATATAACAGTCTCATTGTCCTTCGTCACCTCACAATTTCCTCCTGTGGAGGACGCCAGGTCAATGATTACCGAGCCGGGTTTCATGGCCTCAACTGTTGACTTTTGGATCAGTATCGGTGCCTTTCTTCCGGGAATCTGCGCGGTTGTAATGATCACATTCGAAAGAATGGCTCTTTCCTGGATCAATTCAGCCTGTTTTTTCTTATACTCTTCCGTCTGCTCCACTGCATAACCTCCGGCCGAAGCATCATCTTTGGCTCCTTCGACCTCCACAAATTTACCACCCAGGCTCTTCACCTCTTCCTTCACTGCCGACCTCACATCAAAAACTTCCACCACAGCGCCAAGTTTCCTAGCCGTTGCAAGTGCCTGAAGCCCCGCTACACCAGCACCCAGGATAAGCACCCTGGAAGGCTTGATAGTACCTGAGGCGGACATGAACATGGGAAAGAAGTTTGGCAGGGTGCTTGCCGCCAGAAGAATTGCTTTATAGCCAGCCACAGTGGCCTGGGATGAAAGAACATCCACTGACTGAGCCCTTGAGGAGCGTGGGATCATATCAAGGCTGTAGGAGGTAACTCCCGATTTGGCCAGCCTCTCCACAGCGGCTTTATCATTTAATGGCCCCATGATGGATACCAGCAACTTCCCTTCCGGGAGCTTGTCTTCCGGTGCCTGTATGGAAAATATCACATCGGCCTTTTTAATCACGGCATCCCTGTTTCCTACTTCGGCCCCTGCATCTTTATAATCCAGGTCGCTTGTGTAGGATGCCTTCCCGGCATCTTTTTCCACTATTACTTGAATGCTTTTTTTAACAAGGGAAGAGACATGCTCCGGCAAAAGCACCACCCTGTTTTCACCTTTGCCTTCCCTGAGAACTCCAATTGTCATATATGAACGTTTTTAAAACAGAGTGCAAATTTAGAAATAATTGAAAGACTATCAGGAAGAAAATGAAATTTCCTATATGTTATTCAGTCATAATCTGATTCTTGGGATTTGCTGGGCGAATGACTTCAAATTGTTTTAAAAATATTCGCAGCTGCTCTTCCATCCTGTTTATCTTCAAACGGGGAGTGGCTTCCCCCAGCTGTAAAAGGTGACAAAAATCAACGTTCGGGACACCCCGGTTCTATAAAAAACCCTAATTTGCCAGTAGGTTTAAATTTTGATATGACAAATCCAAAGTGATCATGAGGGCAATGGTTCTGAACGAAGTGGCCGATCTGGGGATTCAAAATGAACCCCTGCAAATGGTTGCTATGCCGGATCCTCTGCCCGGGCCCGGAGAGGCACTGTTGAAAGTGACAGCCTGCGGGGTGTGTCATACGGAATTGGATGAAATTGAGGGCAGGACACCTCCTCCGAAATTTCCGGTGATCCCTGGCCACCAGGTTGTGGGGGTCGTGGAAAAGATTGGAGAGGGAGTTACGGGGATCAGGAAAGGCGATCGTGTGGGAGTGGCCTGGATTTTCTCTTCATGCGGCCATTGCAGTAATTGCATTCAGGGAAACGAGAATCTCTGCAGTGAGTTTAAGGCCACCGGGAGGGATGTGAACGGGGGCTATGCCAGCCATATGATTGTACAGGCATCCTCCGTCTTTCAAATACCTCCGGGATTTTCCGATGAAGAAGCCGCCCCACTGCTGTGTGCGGGTGCCATTGGTTACAGATCTTTGAAACTGACAGGCTTAACGAACGGAC
>JAHEDT010000077.1 GCA_024641085.1 Geobacteraceae bacterium
TCGATGTCGGTGATCCTGAGCGCATAGGCGACCAGGCTGCCGGCAGCGCTGCCGCGACCGGGGCCGACCGGGATGTCGTGGTTCTTGGCCCAGTTGATAAAATCGGCGACGATCAGGAAGTAGTCGGGGAAGCCCATCTGGTTGATGATCTGCAACTCTTCATCGAGGCGCTCCTTGTAGGCATCGACGTTCTCTCCGGAGAATTCGGGCCGGATCTTGCGAATTTCCGCGAAGCGCTGCTCCAGTCCCGCGTAAGACTGGTCTTCGAGGGCCTGGCTCGGTGTCTGTCCTTCCCCAAGTGCCAGGGCCGGGAAGTGGTAGGTCTTGCCGCTGACATCCAGTTCGAGGTTGCAGTGCTCGGCGACCTCCACAGTATTGCTGACCGCCTCGGGCACGCCCTTGAACAGTTCCGCCATCTCGTCAGGTGTCTTGACATAGAACTCTTCATTGGCAAAGCGCATCCGGTTCGGATCATCCAGGGTCTTGCCGGTCTGGATGCAGAGCAGAACCTCGTGGGCGAAAGCGTCTTCACGGGTCAGGTAGTGGCAGTCGTTGGTCGCGACCAACGGCAGGCCGAGTTCCTTGCCGAGCTCGATCAGCCCCTTGTTGGCCGTTTCCTGTTCCGGCAGGTGGTTTTCCTGCAGTTCAAGGTAGAAACGGTTGTTGTCGAAGACCCTGGACATCTCTTCGGCGCGCAGTCGGGCCTGGTCCATGCGCCCCCTGGTGATCAGGCTGGGAATTTCGCCGCCCAGACAGGCGGTCAGTGCGATCAGGCCTTCGTTGTTGTCACTGAGCAGGTTCCAGTCGATGCGCGGGCGATAATAGAAACCGTCCTGGTATGCCGTGGACACCAGGCGGCAGAGGTTGCGGTAGCCCGTGCGGTTCTTGCAGAGCAGGACCAGGTGTCCGGAGGCATCGCCGGAGGACGATGCGCCACTCTTGTCGTGGCGCGAACCGGGAGCGACATAGACTTCACATCCGATGATCGGCTTGACACCGACGGCGTGTGCCTTACTGTAGAACTCCAAAGCCCCGAACATGTTGCCGTGATCGGTGATCGCCATCGCAGGCATGCGGTATTCTTTGGCCCGCTCCACGAGGTCGCCGACACGGATGGCACCGTCGAGCAGGCTGTACTGGGTATGAACATGAAGGTGGACAAAATTGGCGTGTTGCATCGGGAAAGACCTATAAAATTGGAATTCGCTATTCAGTATTCAGAATAGAGCAGAAAACCGACCAGAGGGCGACATTGAAAAGTTGGCGACACCGTACGTAGACAGCCTACAGAATACAGAAATCAACCTTCGGATGGAAACATTAAAGTAGCGGCAGGCGACATCGCGGAGACTGAATTCCGCATACTGGATTCTGCGTTCCCGTCCTAAAGCACCTCGACCTCAAAGTGGCTCAACATGTTGACCAGCAGGATTAGTGGCAACCCGATCAGGCTGGTGTAATCATTGCCGGCCATCTTCTCCATAAGGGCGATCCCCAACCCCTCGATCTTGAAGGAACCGGCGCAATCGACCGGATTTTCCTTGGCGACATAATGCTTGATCTGCTGTTCGGTCAGGGAGCGCATGGACACCGTGAAGGTATCAAATTCAGCCAGGCTCTCACCGCTGGCGCTATCGTAGACTGCCAGTCCAGTGTAGAAAGTGTGCTTGCGCCCCTGCATCTCCATCAGCTGTTCAAGCGCTTTCTCGGCAGTCCCCGGTTTGCCGAGCAGTCGGTGGCGCGCATCGACGAACACCTGGTCGGCACCGATGATCAGGGCATCCGGATATTTTCCGGCGATACTTTTCGCTTTCTGCAGCGCCTGGTGCTTAACCAGCAGTTCGGCAGAAACGCTCGGGTCCATCTGTTCCTTGTAAATCGGTGCGGCGACATGGAAGCTCAGTTCAAGCTGACGCATGAGCTGCAGGCGATAGGGGCTGGTCGAAGCAAGGACAAGGGTGCGCATGGATACCTTCCGGTGTGAGGAAATGTTTGCACCTTTTTACCTCAACCGGGTGCTGCAATGCAATCGTCAGGCGCCGGAGTTCCACGCTGGCCGACATTCGCAGGCCATGGGCCCGGCATAGGCCTTGCTGTTGCCATGCGGCCGGCCGCGCCGGGTGTGAAACATCGGCATTTCGCGCACCGTCTCGAGCAGCGCCCGTTCCAGGAGATCGGCGCCGCAGCGGGAGAGGAATTCTGCGAATCCCGAACCACCGAGCCAGGCGTCCGCAAAGGTTACCGACTCGCTGCGGCCGACCTCGACGAGGACTTCGCCTTCATAACAGCCGTCCCCGATTGTGCCGGAAATATGCAGGCTGCGACCATGGCGCTCCGCAGAATGGACATCGAAATAGATGGCGCTGCCATTGTCCTCTGTTGTGCCGATGTAGATCATAATCACCTCCCTGATGGATTTGATTTTATCTTAGCAACCGTCACGACAGAATATGTCACATATAATTGAACGCCCTTCGTTGCATCCCACTGCAGGTATAAAAAGAGCGGGATTGCTCAAGCTATCCTCCTTTACCGGGTAAAGACCCCGATCCTGCACACGCATATTTGTCAAGCATGTTCTCTGCTTCTGGAAACCTTCACTGCAGCAAGACGTTTGCGAACTGGCTCCGTGGTGATCAGATCAAGAGAGACCGATCGACGTCCCGGTTCAATTGACCGAGCACCTCTGCGGCACCGTGCCGAACAAAACCTGGACGCCGACAGGGTATCACCCCTTGCGTAACCCGTCCCGCAGGCCCTGATAAAAGAGTGTCCTGAGGCTCTCAGGCTCCAATACCTCGACATGGGGCAGGTAGGAATAGAGCCACGCCAGGATCTCCTTGGCACCGCTGGCAGCGAAGGTCAGCGTCAGAACACCGTCCTCCCCCTCGACCAGCTCCTGGCTGGGATGCCAGACCCGCTCGCGAATCAGGTGGCCGATTTCCGCGCCGAAGCGGGCCTTGACCTTGACCGGGTCTTCATCGATCAGCCCGAAAGCGGAACCGGTGAGATCGACAGCGGCAAAGTCATCCGGAACTTCGAAGCGTTCGTCGAGTACGGTGGCGTGTTCGATGCGGTCAACCAGGAAGAGACGCAGCGCCCCGCGATTGTGCGCGAAACCGCCCAGATAGAGAGCGCCTTCGTAGAAAAGCAGCGTGTAGGGGTCGAAACGGTAGACCTCCGTGGTCCGGCGTGCCGGGGTGTAAGCAAGTTCGAGACGATACTGGTAGAGCAGCGCGCGGCGTAGTTCCTTGAGCAGACCCTTCTGCGCTGCATAGTCACGCTCCCCTTGGAATTTGGGTGAAGCGGTTTCGGCGATTCTTTCCAGGTGGGCCACACTGCGCGGCGGCAGGCTCGAATGGATGCGGCCGAAGATGGCGTCGAGATCATCCTGGAAAGGCGTGCCCTGCAGAAAGCCGAGCTGGCCACGACAGAGGTAGAGGGTCATCAATTCTTCCAACGAGAAGGTGATCGGCGGCAGCTTCTTGAATCCGGTTATGAAACGGTACAGAGTGCGACCGTCGGCTTCCGGCTCGGAAGTAAGCGGGTAGCCGGCATCACGGATCGCGTCCAGGTCACGGTAAACTGTTCGTCGGGTGACGCCGCACTCCTCGGCCAGCTCATCCACCGTAGCCCCGTAGCGGGCCTCGAGAATCCGTATGACGTCGTGCAGGCGAGCAGCCTGGCTGTACTTCTTGGCGGGCTTGCCCGGTTTATTGCGAGTTTTGCGCTCCATACCCATGCTCCGTCTCTCTCTAATGACATGAGATGATAGCATACCGTCATGGTGTTTCACGCTGTGAATTTCCCAAACACGCCCTTTGCAGTTGATGCAAGGAGCTTATTGCTCAATATTTATGCATAACTATATTTTGCTTGATTGCGAATTTAAATTGACCTATAAATATCTAGTTGCATAATTTATATGCATATTATGCCTAAAAAGGAGGCAGTCATGGCTAAAATGGATGAAAAGGTCGAGTCAATCTATCGTGATGTTGTTGCCCGCAACCCAGGTGAGACTGAATTTCACCAAGCCACAGCCGAAGTTCTCGAATCACTCGGTCCGGTTTTGGTCAAAAACCCCGAGTTCGCTCACCACAAGATTATCGAGCGCATCTGTGAACCAGAACGCCAGATTATCTTCCGTGTCCCCTGGCGCGACGACAAGGGCGAGGTCCAGATCAACCGGGGCTTCCGCGTCGAATTCAACAGTGCCCTGGGTCCCTATAAGGGCGGCTTGCGCTTTCATCCCTCAGTCTACCTCGGCATCATCAAGTTTCTCGGCTTCGAGCAGATCTTCAAGAACGCACTGACCGGCATGCCGATCGGTGGCGGCAAGGGCGGCTCCGACTTCGATCCCAAGGGCAAGTCAGACGACGAAATTATGAGTTTTTGCCAGAGCTTCATGACTGAACTCTATCGCCACCTTGGCGAGCACACTGACGTCCCGGCCGGGGATATTGGCGTCGGCGGTCGCGAGATCGGCTTCATGTTCGGCCAGTACAAGCGCATCACCAACCGCTGGGAAGCCGGTGTGCTGACCGGCAAGGGCCTCGACTGGGGTGGATCACTGGTCCGGACCGAGGCAACCGGTTATGGTGCCACCTTCTTTGTCGATGAAATGCTCAAGGCCCGCAAGGACTCCTTTGGCGGCAAAGTCTGCTCGGTCTCCGGTTCCGGAAACGTAGCCATCTACACCATCGAAAAAATCCATCAACTCGGCGGCCAGGTTGTAACCTGTTCCGATTCCAACGGCTACATCTACGACGAGAAGGGGATCGACCTGCAGCTGATACAGCAGCTCAAGGAAGTCGAACGTCGGCGGATCAAGGACTATATCAACTATCGCAAGCATGCCAAATACGTTGCCAAGGGCAACATCTGGGAAGTCCCCTGCCAGGTGGCGATGCCATCGGCAACGCAGAACGAGATCAACGGCTCGGACGCCGCAATGCTGGTCAAAAACGGCTGCATCGCCGTCGGTGAAGGGGCCAACATGCCGACTACGCCCGAAGGCGTCAAGGTCTTTCTCGACGCGCAAATCGCCTACGGCCCCGGCAAGGCGGCCAACGCCGGCGGCGTGGCCACCTCGGCGCTGGAGATGCAGCAGAACGCCCAGCGCGACTCCTGGACCTTTGAATACACCGAGAAACGCCTGCAGGATATCATGAAGAGCATTCATGAGCTCTGCTACGAAACCGCCATCGAGTACGGCACCCCGGGCAACTACGTCAACGGTGCCAATATCGCCGGGTTCATCCGCGTTGCCAACGCCATGGTTGCACTCGGCGTTGTTTGATCCGCAAAAGGTGACAACCAGGGTCGGGGCGACAGTGCCCCGACCCTGGATTATTTGCAGCCCCAATGTCATATGGGGCGCTTGGCCACACCCAAAAATCTACATCCTCTGAACGTAAACACGCGAGCATCAAGCAGGCCGTTAAGTCCTCCCTCATAAAATCCCATAATTTCTTTAGTATCTTTATTCAAATCTTTACAACTTTGCGTTAAGGTAATTGTTATTTGAACGCTTTTCTTGGTTCAATAGCTCTCCGTTCTACCCTCAGACAACGTGCAAGGATGTCATTATGGCGGCAGACGAGACCAGGCGGGTAACCACCGGATTCAAGGGGCTTGACGAGATACTCGACGGTCTGCGCATCGGCGATAACGTCGTCTGGAAGGTCGACACCATCGATGACTACCGCTACTTCATCACCCCCTTCGTCCGGCAGGCTCTTGACGAGGGGCGTCAGGTTGTCTATTTCCGCTTCGGCATGCACCCGGCACTGATTGCGGAGGACTGGCCGGTCGAGACGATCGAACTCGACCCGAGCGAGGGCTTCGAACCCTTTGCCTGCGCTATTCACGCCACCGCCACCGAGAAGGGCGTCGGCACCTTCTACGTGTTCGACTGCCTATCGGACCTGCTCTCCGCCTGGGCGACCGACCACATGATCGCCAACTTCTTCCACGTGACCTGTCCCTACCTGTTCCGGCTCGACACCGTGGCGTACTTTGCGTTGCTGCGCAACCGCCACGCCCACAAGACCATCACCCGGATCCGCGAAACCACCCAGATCCTGCTCGAGCTGCACCGGCGCGGCGACGAGCGGTTCATTCACCCGCTCAAGGTCTGGCAGCGCCACTCGCCAACCATGTTCCTGCCGCACCGCCAGAGGGGGGAAAGCTTCATCCCGATGGCCAACAGCCTCGAAGCGACCGAGCTGCTGGCAACCATCCGACGTCAGGAGGCCAATGTCGGAAGCCGCCAGCTTGACCACTGGCACCGGCTCTTCCTGCAGGCCGAGGAACTCAACTCACCGGAGATCCCGGCGGAAGAGAAGCAGCAGATGGTTGCCCACCTCTGCCGGCATCTCATCGGGCTCGAGGACAATATCCTCAACCTCGCCAGCCGATATTTTTCCCTCGAAGACCTGCTCACGTTCAAAAGCCGCATGATCGGCACCGGTTTTATTGGCGGCAAGGCCGTCGGCATGCTGCTCTCGCGCCGGATTCTCGAGGCACAGCCGGGTTTTGACTGGAGCAGCCTCCTGGAGCAGCACGACTCTTTCTTCGTCGGTTCGAATGTCTATTATTCGTACATCGTCAACAACGGCTGGTGGGAACTCTATGCGGCGCAGAAGACTCCCGAGCATTACTTTACTGCCGGGGCCGAGCTCCACGAAAAGATGCTCGGCGGGGAATTCCCCGAACCCTTGCGCGACGAGCTCCAGAGCATGCTCGACTACTACGGCCAGTACCCGATCATCGTCCGCTCCAGTTCATTGCTCGAAGACAGCTTCGGTAACGCCTTTGCCGGCAAATACGACAGCTTTTTCTGCGCCAACCAGGGTGCTCCGGAGGAACGTTATGCCGCTCTCGAGGAGGCCATGCGCAAGATTTTTGCCAGCACCTTGAGCGAAGACGCCCTCACCTACCGCAAGCAGCGCGGCCTCGACCAGCACGTGGAGCAGATGGGCCTGTTGATTCAGCGGGTGTCCGGCTCCTATCACCAGCAGTATTACTTCCCGGAACTCGCCGGGGTCGGCATCTCCTACAACACCTTCGTCTGGGACAAGCTGATGGACCCGCAGGCGGGCATGCTGCGTCTGGTTCTGGGGCTTGGGACCAGGGCGGTCGATCGCGTCGAAGGCGACTACCCACGGATTGTCGCGCTTGACCAACCGATGAAGCTGCCGTTGAAGGGGCATGAAGATCTGCGCCGCTTCTCACAGAAAGACATCGACGTGGTCAACGTGTCCGACAACTGCCTGCAGTCGCTCCCTCTCTCACGCCTGATCGGAGAGCAGATCGAACTCAACCTGGACTGCTACGGCGAACTTGATCGCGAGGCCATGAGCCGGCTTAAGGAGCGGGGCAAGTCCGGTCAGCAGGTTTGGCTGCTGACCTTCGAGCACCTGCTCAAGCGGACAGATTTCCCGTCGACCATGCACACGCTCCTCAAGACCATCGAGAAAGCCTATCAATATCCGGTCGATATCGAGTTCACCGTCAATTCGGCCACAGACGGCAGTATCAGGATCAATCTGCTGCAGTGCCGCCCCCTGCAAACCAAGGGGCTCAAAAAAAGGGTCAGCATCCCGAAGGATATTCCTGGAGAGAAAATTTTCTTCCGCGCCGAAGGCGGCTTCATGGGCGGCAACACCGCCCTGCCGATCAAACGAATCATCTGGGTCGACCCCCGGCAATACGCCAACCTGCCGCTCACCGACAAGTATGAGGTCGCTCGTCTGATCGGGCGCTTGAACAGGCTGATCAAGGAGCGTGAAGAACAGCCGACCCTGCTGCTCGGACCCGGCCGCTGGGGCACATCGACGCCTTCTCTCGGGGTGCCGGTCAAGTTTTCCGAAATTAACAACATGGCGGCCATCGGCGAAGTGGCCTTCACCGAGGGCGACCTGATGCCGGAGTTGTCATTTGGCTCGCACTTCTTCCAGGACCTGGTTGAGGCAGACATCTTCTACCTGGCGCTCTTCCCGGAGATCTTCCCCTGTACCCTCCTCTGCGACTGGATCTACCAGCACAGCAACGCACTGGAGGAGCTCATGCCTCACAGTCACCGCTTCATGCCGACCCTCAAGGTGATCGACATCCCCAGACAGAACCTGATGCTGATGGCCGACGTCGTCACCCAGCAGATGGCCTGCTACT
The DNA here is from genome assembly GCA_024641085.1 of Geobacteraceae bacterium. Lineage (GTDB taxonomy): Bacteria > Desulfobacterota > Desulfuromonadia > Desulfuromonadales > BM103 > JAHEDT01. Next base: position 8,179 of record JAHEDT010000077.1, read on the forward strand.
GGGATGACAAGCAGTGAGCCTGCACCTGCCATACACCGTTCGCAGATAAACGGCTCTAGAGCCCAAACAGTGACACAACAAAACTCAAGCCATTTGCAACGTAAAGACGCGGAGGCGCGGCGGGCAATGCCAAGGTCCTGACATTCAGGATTTATGAAGTGCCCCTCCACGACTTTAGCGCTTCCGCGTTAAAGCATTTTTCA
>JAHEDT010000134.1 GCA_024641085.1 Geobacteraceae bacterium
AAGAAGTGGAGCTATGTCGGTGAAATCCTGCTCGGCTTCGGTATGCTCTTCTTTGGCCTGACCGTCATGAAGGACGCCTTCGATCCGTTGAAGACCAGCGAGGAATTCCGCCAGCTGTTCATGTACGTCGGCAATAATCACCTGATCGGTGTCCTGATCGGTGCCGTACTGACCATGATCGTGCAGAGCAGCAGCGCGACCATCGGTATCACCATTGCCCTGGCGACGAGCGGCATCCTCTCCTTCGAAGCCAGCGTGGCCCTTATTCTCGGCGAAAATATCGGGACCACGATCACCGCCAACCTGGCGGCCATTGGCACCAACCTGGCCGCCCGCCGCACCGCACTGGCACATTTTCTCTTCAATGTTATCGGTGTCTGCTACATGCTGGTTTTCTTCAAGTATTTCCTGCACGTCGTCTCTGCGATAACCCCCGGGGATGCCGACTTCGTCATACAAACCCAGGATCAGATGGCCCGAATGGGTGGTGAAATCGGTGATAAGCCGTTCATCGCCAGGCACATCGCCAACACCCACACCTTGTTCAACATCATCAACACGATTGTCTTCCTGCCACTGGTCGGTGTGCTGGCCAAGTTGAGCACACTGGTTATTCGCGGTCGTGACGAGGACGTCGAATTCCACCTCAAGTACCTTGACAACCGGGTCTTGAACACACCGCCGATTGCTCTGGCCCAGGCGCGTTCCGAAACCCGCCGTATGGCCCAGGTGGCTCAGGAGATGGTCGATGAAACCTTGCTCTTCCTGCAGGACAACGACCTGAAAAGGATTCCGGGCCTGGAGAAAAAGGAGGACCTGACCGACGTCCTGCAGAAGGAGATCACCGACTTCCTGGTTGCCTTATCCCAGCAGTCGATTACCGAGGAGTCTTCCCGGGAGGTCGCTTCCATGATGCACATGGTCAACGACCTGGAGCGGGTCGGCGACCATTGTCAGAACCTCTGGAACCTCGGCCAGCGCAAGCTCGACCAGAAGATCACCTTCTCGGAAATAGCCATGCAGGAACTGGCCGATATCTCCGATCTGACCAAGGGCTTTCTGGCCACGACCATCACGGCGCTCGAGAGTAAGAATACCGGGATCTACAGCGAGGCCCAGCGCCTCGAGGATGCCATCGACGACCTCGAAGAGTCGCTGCGCAACAACCACATCCGGCGCCTCAACACCGGCGAGTGTACCGTGAACTCCGGCCTGATCTTCATCGACATGCTGCACAATTTCGAGAAGATCGGCGACCATACCTACGGACTCGCCAAAGCGGTCGTCGGTAAGAAATAATGCTGGCGGCAATCGACGCGGGGAGCAACACCCTGCGTCTGCTGGTCGGCAGAGTTAGGTCAGGCAAGGTGCTCCCCGCACATTACCTGCGCCGTATCTGCCGCCTGTCCGGCGGGTTGACCAAGGAAGAGGGTCTGTCTCCCCAGGCAAGGGAGCGGACCCTCTTTGCGTTGCATGAGTTTGCCGAGGTCTGCCGCCAGGAGAGCGTCACCCGGGTCAGGGCGGTTGGCACGGCAGCCTTTCGCCAGGCTGTCAACGGTGCGGCCTTTGCCGAGGAAGTCAGGCGCACCACGCAACTGCCGCTTGAAATCATCAGTGGCGAAATGGAGGCCGAATGCATGGCGCTCGGCGTCCTCAGCGCCCTTGATCCGCTGCCGGCCGCGGCCCTGATCGTCGATATCGGCGGGGGGAGCACGGAGTTCGTGCTCTGTGCGCAGCAACAGGTTCTCTGGACGTGCAGCCTGCCGCTCGGCGTGGTGCGGCTTGTTGAAGGTCATCCGTCTGCAGGGAGTCGGCAACAGGCCATTGCAGCGACTCTCGCCGGTCTTCAGGACGAACTGCACGTGGCCTGCCAGTCGGCCGGGTTAGCTCTGGAAGATCTCGTCCTGGTCGGTACGGCGGGGACGGTCACCACACTGGCGGCTCTCGATATGCAGATGCAGGATTACGACTGGCGGCGGGTCAACAACTACTGCCTGTCGCTGGCGCGTCTGCAGGACTGGCAAGCCAGGCTGATGCCCTTAAGCCCTGCCGAACGCGAAGCCCTGCCCGGGATGGAAGCGGGGCGCGGCGACCTGATCATCGCCGGACTGGAGATCATCCTGTGCCTGATGGCGCAAACCGCTGTGAACGCACTGACGGTCAGCGACTTCGGCATCCTCGAGGGTCTGCTGCTCAGTTTGCAAAGCCGTTAAGGCAAAACAATAATTAACGCAGAGACGCAAAGGCGCAGACTGACTGGCCAAGACATGATGAAAAACATCTCTTTATGAAAAATCACAATCTTTGTGTCTGTGCGTTAAACAGGCTTTTTGTTGCAAGTTTTTTTGACTAAATAAGCATAGAATGTTGAGTCATTCCTTGGGATTTACTAAAATCTCAGGAAAA
>JAHEDT010000078.1:5000-8369 GCA_024641085.1 Geobacteraceae bacterium
CCGCCAGCAGTTGGCGATCCCCGCCCAGGCCTATCAGCGAACCGCTGACGCTATGGATTTGCCGGACGATGCGGCCCAGATGGCCACCAAGGGCTCACGGCCGGTTATGGCAATACACGAAGATCGCGCGGATGATTCTGGTCTCATCTTGGTATCGACGATATCCCATGATGGTGAACAGGACGTGGTTCGACTCAAGCCTTTCATGCATTTGGCGACCCCCCTTGCCGTCGCGACCAGGCGAGATTTCGACTATCCGCGCTTCGATCCGCTGGCTATTTTCTCGGAAACCGGCGAAGCCGAACCGATCGCTTCTTCCGCCGATCTTATTTATGGTGCCGATGTCGAAGGCGAAATTTCGTTAAAGACAGAGCCTTTCCCATTTGGCAACCCCAGCATTTCTTCGGTACAGCGCCAAACGCCGGAAAATATTGAAGCTATTATCCGCGACCGCGCACCGGAGCTCAGCATTGGCGCACCTGCGCTGTCTTCCATAAGCTATTTCGACCCCGCACGCTTCTCAAGCAAGGACACCAATCTGCTGGATAACCCGGCTCTGACAATTACGGCTGAGAACGTTTCGGTGCTGTCGCGAATCGAAACAGGTGACTTTGACGGCAAACATTACGAAGAACGATTTGCCAGGGTGCGCTCCGAATCACCGATCGATCTGGTCCTGCAGGGCGAGGGCTTCGACGAAGCTACAGCGCAACGGTTCGCTGAAGCGATCGCTTCGAACCTTGCTTCTGGAGAACTCCGCATAGAAGATCGTTTGCGCACGACCTTCGAGATCGACAACAGCATGAGGCAGCCGCTTGAAACGCCGGTACGCGTCAGCGTTTACCGTGGCGGGAGCCACCTTGTTTCCGTCGCGGCAAAAGAAAACGGCGAGTTGGTTTATGCCAGCGCGCCGGATCCGGTACCCGAGCAGCAAGACGCATCGACGCTTCCCGCCCTGCTTTCAAGAAATCAAATGCCCAATGTTTATGATGCAATATATCGAGCGACCATGAGCAAAGGGATGACACAGGAAAACGTCAAACAGCTGATCCGAATCCTCGCTTTTGACGTTGACTTCAAGTCCAGGGTCACCACCCACGATGCAATCGAATTGTTCATGTCAATCGAGGAGGGGCAAATCCAGCCTACTGACGAATCGGAAATTCTCTATGCTCGACTGAAGCTCGGCGATACAGAACGTCAATATTATAGATTCCGTGACGAGGAAACCGGCGTCCTCGGTTATTACGATGAAAGCGGCAAGAGCGCTAAACAGTTCTTGCTGCGTCAGCCCGTCCCAAATGGCCGCTTCCGCTCGCCTTTCGGCATGCGCCGTCATCCTATTACCCGTGTCATGAAAATGCATACCGGAGTCGATTTTTCCGCGCCGCGCGGGACTCCCATTCTTGCCGCTGGCGATGGCGTCGTTGAAAAAGCCGGATGGGCTGGTGGTTACGGGCGCCAGACCGTCATTCGCCATGCCAACGGCTACAAGACCTCTTACAACCACCAGACGGCTTTTGCGAAAGGCGTGAAATCGGGAGCAAGAGTACGTCAGGGGCAGGTCATCGGTTATGTCGGCTCAACCGGTCTGTCGACAGGGCCACATCTCCATTATGAAGTGCTAGTCAATGGCAACCAGGTGAACCCAATGAAAATCAAATTGCCGCGTGGCAAGGTTTTCAGGGGCGAACAACTTGCGTTCTTTGAAGCGGAGCGCGATCGGATCAACAATCTACTGACGGAGCGCCGGGAAGATGATCGAATGTTTGCGGCGAACTAAAGTTCGGCTGGCTTAAGCAATTCGGCGGCCGACCTGTCACCACAGGCCGGCCGCCGAACTTTTTGAACCAAGCTTCGGTCAGGCCGCTTCGTTTTCGCCCTCAGAGCCCTGCTGCGTCTGCAATGGCTGCCCCGTGATATGCAGGCGGTCTTCGGAAACGGTAACTTTAACCTCCATCCCGTCGGTGATTTCTCCGCTGAGAATTTTCTCGGCAAGCTGGTCCTGCAGTGTTGATTGGATGACGCGTTTCAAGGGCCGCGCACCATAGGCAGGGTCATAGCCCTTGTCCGCAAGCCATTCGATTGCCTCATCGTCGAGCTCCAGCGTAATACGCCGGTCGGTGAGCAGCCTTTCCAGCCGTTTCAACTGGATCCGGACGATTTCAGCCATATTAGACCGCTGCAAGCGATGGAAAAGTATGATGTCATCAACACGGTTCAGGAATTCCGGGCGGAAAGCCGCTTTGACGACAGCCATCACTTCGTCGCGAACCTTGTCGACGTCTTCGCCTTCTCCTAGCTGGACCAGATATTCCGATCCGAGGTTAGACGTCATTACGATCAGTGTATTTCGGAAGTCGACCACCCGGCCATGACCGTCGGTGAGACGGCCATCGTCAAGCACCTGCAGAAGCACATTAAAGACATCCGGATGCGCCTTTTCGATCTCGTCGAAAAGAACAATCTGATACGGGCGCCTACGTATCGCTTCCGTTAGCACCCCGCCTTCCTCGTAACCGACATACCCGGGTGGCGCCCCGATCAGGCGCGCGACCGAGTGCTTCTCCATGAATTCCGACATGTCGAGGCGAACCATTGCACCCTCGTCGTCAAACAGGAAGTTGGCGAGCGCCTTGGTAAGCTCGGTCTTACCTACCCCGGTCGGCCCTAAGAACATGAAAGACCCAATCGGTCTGTTCTGATCCTGAAGGCCGGCCCGCGACCGTCGCACAGCTCGCGCCACCGCCTGAACGGCATCGCCCTGGCCAACGACTCGCTTGGCGAGTTCGTCTTCCATACGAAGCAGTTTGTCCCGTTCACCCTCAAGCATTTTTTCAACCGGGATCCCGGTCCACCTTGAGACGACATGCGCTACATGGTCTGGCGTAACCGCTTCTTCGACCATCGGTGCTTGTTCCGAATCAAGTTCGGTATCAGTGCGCTCAAGCTGCTTTTCGAGATCGGGGATCACGCCATAAGCCAGCTCGCCAGCGCGCCCGAGATCGCCACGACGTTGGGCCTGCTCCAACTCGCTTCGGGCCTCATCAAGCTTTTCCTTAATTTCCCGCTCACCGGATAGCTTGGCTTTCTCAGACTGCCAGCGGGCGGTCAAAGCATCGGCCTTTTCCTGCAGATCCGCGAGTTCGGTTTCCAGGCTTTTCAGCCGTTCCTTGGAAGCCTTGTCGGTTTCCTTCAAGAGCGCCTCGCGCTCGATCCGCATTTGGATGATCCGTCGATCCAGTTCATCCAATTCCTCTGGCTTCGAATCAACCTGCATGCGAAGCCGCGAAGCCGCCTCGTCCATAAGGTCGATCGCTTTGTCCGGAAGGAAACGGTCAGTTATGTAGCGATTGGACAGTGTAGCTG
>JAHEDT010000135.1 GCA_024641085.1 Geobacteraceae bacterium
GACAAAAACTCGCTATCGCTCAGACATTTGTCAGGCTGTTTCGCAAAACCTCCACACTGCTCCGGCGGCGGCAACAGGGGAAGGAAAACCCTAAAACCGGCAAAGGCAAAATTGTAAACGGGTAACAGATTGGTTATCTGCTGCCCATTTATTCTTCCTCCGTGCCCCTGCTTCACACCTCGTACTGCACGTCGCTTTTTTAGTGAAATGTGTAGACCTGACCCCAACCATTCCACGGACCTCGTCGCGTGTACCGCGTCCCGGGTTCTATTGTGTGACTCGCGGACCATCCGGGGGCCAAACAGGAGGGCCCCCGCCAGGATAAACGAAGCGTAGACGGTAAGTTCTTCTAACGTACCGGTGCTCGGTGCCAAACGATCACGCGCAAGACATGCCAAGCGCAGCGTCAGGCCCTTTTCTGCGTACTCTTTTGGGCCAGCAAAAGTATGCAAAAGTGCCGTCACCTCGCGGTGGGCATGTCTTGCGCGATCACTCTACGGAACAATCCACAACACAGCCAATGACCACGTCTTTGCCCTTAGCAGCACTACGGGGCCCTATTTTACCGGGCCACCGGGGTCTCCGAACGTAATGATGCCGGTGGTCAATTTTTCAGCTTCTGTGCATGTACGCAGGCCAAGAAACCCAAAACATTCTGAATCGACGCTTTTGATTGGGTTGTGACTGGTTTCACCTCGCGACTCGAACCTCGCACCTCGTACCTACGGTACTAAATTTGTGAAATGTGTAGACCTGACCCCTAATCTACAGCTTTCTGTTCGGCGGTACTCGGCGGGAAGTCCGGGGTAGGGGCAGAGAGAGAAACAGCTGCCTGTTAGCAGGGTTTGCGGTTTCTAAAGTGGAACGCGTGCCTCGCAGGGAATCTTCACCTGGCAGAGCCCGCAGGGCGTGGCACCGGTACCGTAGTGCTCCTGCACGTACTGGGCGGTGACGTTGCGAATGTAGTCGAAGCATTTCGACTTGTCGTGCCCTGTCGCAGAGATGGCATCAACGGGGCAGCGCTGCATGCAGACCCCGCAGGTCCCTTTCGCGTACCACAGGCACCAGTCCTGGTGCCCGGTATAGGTCCGGGGCGTCGCGTCCAGTTTCATTCTGACCACTACCGAACCGAAGCGCACCGCCTTGCCCGCGCGGGTGATCAGGCCATCGGACAGGCCGAAGGTGCCGAGCCCGGCGATCCAGGCGGTGTGGCGTTCCGACCAGTTGGAGGCGATGCCGAAACGCTCGCTCTGCCGGTATGCGAAATCCGGCAGGCGTTCCGGCGCCACGGCCGGATAACCGGCCTGCGTCAACTCCGCTGCCAGGTGCAGGCGCAATGCACAGTTGAATTGTTCCCCATGGAAGCGCGAGCGCGCCCAGCGTTCGGCAGGGAATGCGGTCTCTGAACGCTGTTCCCTGCGGGTCGCTTCGGTCTGGGGCAGGATGTAGCAGATGACGGACAGTTCGGCTGCGGTAACCCCGGTATCGGGGTAGGCGAGGTGGAACGCTTCCAGCGGGGTCCAGTAGAACGGGCCGATGTCGGTCTTGAGAGATTCAAACAGGGGGTCATCGCCCCTGGCGTAGCCAACCTGGGGAGTCCCCCAGGCCGGTTCGCCGGTCGCATTCCCCAGGGTGTTGGCCGGAGAGTCGCAAAAATCAGCGATGATTTTTGCGACCCAGCTGCGGTTTCTTGTCTGGGGGATTGCCATGCCAGGTGTCCTTCGCGAGAGCGATGTGGCGACCAGGGTCACGCAACTCGACAGTGCCGGCCCGTAGTCCTTACAATCTGGTGCACATGCCTAGAAGCTGTGAGCCAGGCTCAGGTGAAAAGTCACATCCGATGAAGAATCCACGGCAAGGTCTTCACCGACCCCGATATCCAGGGAGGTCTTCTCGCCGAGGCCGAGGGTCCCGCCCATGGTCAGAATCAAAGCCGGGTTCCCTATTTCATCGAGGGTGCTGTCGTAAAGCGCGCTGTGGCTGTCAAGCTGCAGTTTGAGACCGAGCCAGTCCAGGGGACTCCATCCGGCACCCACCCAGCCGCTGGCGGCCCAGTTTTCCACGCGATCCTGCAGGACATCGCCATCACCCAGCCAGGTCCCACCGAGACCGCCCCAGAGTGAAGCACTGCCCTTTTCGAGCGGGAAGTCCCGTTGTGCCGAGAGCGCCAGGGAGATGTCCCAACCGCCGCTGCCGGTGAACTTGTCTGCATCGCCGGTCGGCGTCTTGATGGTGGCCTGGATGTTCGCGGCGGTATCCTCAGTGTCCAGCCACTGCCAGGCCGCGAGCAAGCGGATATCGCCAATGCCATTGGTTTGGTGGTCGAGCAGGAAGTCGTCGCCATCGCTGGAGTCATAGGAATAGTTGATTTGGTCTTTTGACATGTTGTT
>JAHEDT010000136.1 GCA_024641085.1 Geobacteraceae bacterium
ACGCTGCAAGCCCACCGAGCCGAACCAAACGGCTCCCTCAGGGTTACTTATGCAAACGCCACGATGCGATTCCCGAAAAATGCGTGGAAAGAGAGGTTTCGGAAATGGGGCAGAGTTCGGAAGAGCCGATCAATGCTGGGAATTTGTTCCGCGAGCGAGAAATCGAAGCAAGCGTATCGCGAGTCGGTGTCCACGACCGACGGCAGTTTGGGCATCTCGAAAAATGCCGAGGTTGGTCCATTCCTCGGCTCCTCCAACACACTGCGAACTGCAAGCGGTATCTTCTTAGCGACGAGACCTCTGAAGTTACGCCAATTCATGTCTGCCAAGTGACAAAGGGCACACCCTTTTGACGTCGAAGGTCAACACGGCTCCCCAAGTGAGTTCCACCGGCTACTCGGAAGCGATCGATCTGCTGGCGGTGAGGGCGATCACGAGGGCGCGGGCTGATTTATCGAAGCTTCGCCTTTCCGGTTTGCCTAGTGCACAGGTGTCGTCCCGGTGGGCTCAAAAAATCACTCTGCTGTCCGGCGGATGGCCTGCCCAGGAGCAGCGCCGATGATGAGCTCGCCATCAGCGACAACGGGGATTCCGGCAACCAGCACCGTCTGCACTCCAACAGCTGGCTGGTTGGGCTTCGCATAGGTACCCTTGTCGGCGATGGTGCCAGGATCGAAGACGAAGACATCGGCATCCATTCCGACCTAAATCCTCCCTTTCTTCTTCATCTGCGGCACGAAGTCTTCAAGGTTCTGCGCCGGCATCAGGCTCATCTTGCGGATGGCTTCGGGGAGAGACAGCAGCCCCCGCTCACGGACATAGGAACGCAGGATCTTTGCGAAGGTACCGTTGGAGCGCGGGTGGGTGAAGGCTTCTTTAGGCAGCGGCCACGCGTCGCCCGTGTAATTTTCGATTTTCCCGCCCTTCTCGACCATCCACAGCATGGCATCGGAGGCGATCCTGACATCAGGATGCACGACGGAGAGGTCGAGGATTTCCAGGTCACTCGGATTGCTCTCGTCAAGGAAGTGCCAGTTGACAAAGGTTCCCGGAGAGTGGTGGGATTCACCTTTTCGCTTCTCCCTCGATCGGTCAGTTGGTGGCAAAGTGGTCATAGAGCGTCCGCGCAACTTCGGCGACGGCACGGTCGCGGTCGGCCAACGGCGTGTCGCTCGACGCCGTGAAGATCGCGATGGCAAAACGGCGACCGTCTGGAAGCGTGACATAGCCGACGTCGTTCGCGACCCCGCTGCTGGTTCCTGTTTTGTGCGCCACGGGCGTGCCGCGCGGCAGAAGCCCCTTGATCCGGCCAGCGCCCGTTCGCGTGCGCGACATGCTCGCGATGAGGAAGTCGCGAGAATCTTTGCTGATCGCACTTGCGCTGTCGATTTGCATGAGAAGGTCAAGCATCGCGAGGGGGGTGGACTGATCGCGCGGGTCCGCCTCGTACTCCGGGTCTTTCGGCATCGCGACAACCTGCGGGACCATCTCGGGATTGCTCTGCAGGAATTTCTCGACCGCAGCCACGGTTGCCGGACCATCCATGCCGAGCATGTCCATAATAAGATGCTTTGCATTCCGATCGATGCGCATATCCTCGATCCCGAGCTTCCGCATTGCGGCGGTGATCGCCTCGGGTCCACCGGCGAGCGAGAAAACGGCGTCCGTCGCGGTGTTGTCACTCATCGTGATCATTGCCTCGATCAGATTGGCGACCGAAAGCTGCAGACCTGGGTGCACGAAATTCTGGGCAATCACATTGTCGCCAGTAACCATGTCGTCAAGAGGCAGCTCCACCATGTGGTCAAGTTTGACCTCACCCGCTTCTACCCTTTTGAGCAAGGTTACCGCGGCGGGCACCTTGTAGGTACTCGCCATCGGGAAAGTCATGTCTCCGTTATGGGCGAAGATCTCCTCGCTGCCGATGAGCTGGGCGGCGAAGCCCACCCGCCCGACCAGGGGAGCGGTAATTGCCTCGACCTGCGCGGCCAGCCGGTCCGCCTCGTCTTGCGCTGCCGCCGGCATGGCCAGGCACGGAAAGAGGAGCGCGCAGGTTAAAACCAATATGATTGTTTTCATGTTTTTTTAACCTTTGTTGCGATGGTCTACTCTCCTGCCAGGGCCTTGGCAGCCAGGCGCATATAGGCAGGCGCTTTGGTTTCGCCAAAGCCAGAGTGATAGGGAGAGCTGGACAAGGCGATCGCAGCGAAGTCCCGCTTCGGATCCATGTAGATCATCTGGTTCATATTGCCGCTTTTCGCCATCGCTCCGTCTTCGAATATATAGTCGAACTGATAGGCATTACCCATGGCAAATTCGTTGAAGGCCCCCATGGAACTTTTTCTCTTGGAGGCATTTTCAAACCGTGCAGGGT
>JAHEDT010000079.1:0-3228 GCA_024641085.1 Geobacteraceae bacterium
CCTTCGGTTACTGGCAGCAGGGTATGTCCTTTGGTTGCCCGCCGCAGCCCTCAAGCCTGGAAACCCCTCTCGGTCAGAAGTTCATTCCCTCGGAGGGGTTCCCAGGCGTGAGGGCTGCTCCATCGAGTGGCCTGGACAGAGTGGCAAACATAAGTGGGTTAAGTGGAGAACGTTTCGAGGCTTCCGGTTGCGGGTACCCTCGAAGGGAATGAACTTCTGACCGCCCGAGGGTACCCGCAACCGGAAGCCGCCCAGCAGGACTAATCCTCGAGCGATTCTTCATCTGCTGTGTTGACGGTCAGCCCGAGACGCCCCCTGGCGAGCCGGGCCTCAACCTGGTCGCCGACCGACACCGCAGCCGCATCGGTGACTACCTTGCCCTCGCTGTCGGTGACGATGGCATAGCCGCGGCTCAGGGTGGCGAGGGGGCTCAGGGAGTCCAGCATCTGGGCCAGGTGGGCGAGTTGCTCCCCGGCCTGGTGAAGGCGCTGGCGCATGGCGACCTCGAGGCGCTGTCCCAGCTGCTCCGTTTCGCGCTGCAGGCGTTGCAGCCGGGGCAGGGGCGAGTGGGCGCGGAGCCGGCTCTCCAGCAGGGCGAGCTCGCTGCGGCGCCGTTGCAGCAGGTTGGCCTGGGCCCGTACCAGGCGCTGTTCCAGATCATCCAGTCGCTGGGCCTGTTCCCGCAGCTGGGCGCCCGGGTGCTTCAGCCGGCGCCGCAGGTGACCCAGTTCCGTGGCGGCATCCGCCAGCCTGCGCCGGATCAGGCGCACCAGGTTGGCCTCGATGGCTTCGAGGCGCTGCTGCCACTCCCGCTGGTCGGGGCTTAAGAGTTCCGCAGCGGCCGAAGGGGTGGGCGCCCGATGGTCGGCGGCCATGTCGGCGATGGTGAAATCCACCTCGTGGCCGACGGCGCTGACGATCGGCAGCTCGCTGGCGGCGATGGCACGGGCCACGCTCTCTTCGTTGAAAGGCCAGAGGTCCTCCAGGGAGCCCCCGCCACGGCCCACGATGAGTGCATCCAGGTCGATTTTGCCTTCGCGCTGCCAGCGGTTCGCGTTTTCTATGGCGGCGACAATTTCTGCCGCGGCCCCCTCGCCCTGCACCGCTACCGGCAGCACCGAGACGGCGATGGCGGGACATCGGCGTTTGAGCACGGTGAGAATGTCGTGGATGGCCGCACCCGTGGGTGAGGTGATCACCCCCAGGTGGGATACGGTCTCGGGCAGCGGCTTCTTCCGCTCGGGATTGAACAGGCCCTCGGCCAGCAGGGCCGCCTTGAGTTTTTCGAAGGCTGCCTGCAAAGCGCCTGCCCCCGCATGCTCCAGGTGCTCCACGATCAACTGGAACTCGCCGCGGCCCTCGTAGAGCGATACCCTGCAGCGCAGTCGAATGTGGTCACCGTTGCCGGGCGTGAACCGCACCCGCTGGTTGCGATTGCGGAACATGGCGCAGCGCACCTGGGCGTTGCCATCCTTGAGCGAAAAGTACCAGTGACCGGAGGAGGGTGCGGCGAAGTTACTGATCTCGCCTTCCACCCAGATGAAATCGAAGTGGCTCTCCAGCAGGGTGCGGGCCTGGCGATTGAGCTGGCTGACGGTAAGCGTGACCGGGGCGGGGCTGTCGTCGAAAGGATTGCTCAAGGGTTAACCGGGAACTGTTGTTTACCTGGTGCAGGGCTAAGATTTATAATTGCACGTTTACCTTCAACCCGCCAGCCGGAGATGGCCCTATGCTGCGTATCGCCCAGGAAGCACTCACCTTCGATGACGTACTGCTCAAGCCCGGCTACTCCGAGGTGGTCGCCAGCGACGTCTCGCTCAGGACCCGGCTGACCCGGGATATCGAACTCAATATCCCCCTCGTCTCCGCCGCTATGGATACCGTCACCGAATCCCGCCTCGCCATTGCCATGGCCCAGGTGGGAGGGATCGGTATCATCCATAAGAGCATGACCATCGCCGAGCAGGCGGAGCAGGTGCGCAAGGTCAAGAAATTCGAGAGCGGCGTGGTCAAGGACCCGATCACGATCCAGCAGTCTGCCACCATTGCCGAACTGCAGTCGCTGACCAGCTCCCACGGCATCTCCGGGGTGCCGGTACTGGATGGGGAAGACCTGGTGGGGATCGTGACGCGGCGGGATACGCGCTTTGAATCCAATCCCCAGAAACTGGTGTCGGCCATCATGACCCCGAAGGACAAACTGGTGACGGTCAGGGAAGGCGCCAGCTCCGAGGAGGTACAGGGGCTGCTGCACAAACACCGCATCGAAAAGATCCTGGTCGTCAACGATGATTTCGACCTGTGCGGCATGATCACGGTCAAGGACTTCGACAAGGCCGAAAGCTTTCCCGATGCCTGCAAGGACTCCTACGGACAGCTGCGGGTCGGGGCGTCCGTGGGGACCAGCCCTGATACTGACGACCGGGTGGCGGCGCTGGTACGGTCGGGTGTGGACGTGCTGGTGGTGGATACTGCGCATGGGCACTCCCGCAACGTGATAGAGCGGGTCCAGATGATCAAGCGGGATTATCCCTCGATTCAGGTCATCGGCGGCAACATCGCCACGGCAGAGGCAGCCGTGGCGCTGGCGGAAGCCGGCGCAGATGGTGTCAAGGTGGGGATCGGCCCCGGTTCCATCTGTACGACCCGTATCGTGACCGGCACCGGCGTGCCGCAGATCACCGCTATCGCCAATGTCACCGAGGCCCTCAAGAGCACGGGTATCCCCCTGATAGCGGACGGCGGTATCCGCTTCTCCGGTGATATCGCCAAGGCCCTGGTGGCCGGTGCCCATGCGGTCATGATGGGCAGTATGTTTGCCGGCACGGAAGAGGCGCCGGGAGAGGTCGAGCTCTACCAGGGGCGAACCTACAAAGCTTATCGGGGCATGGGTTCCCTGGGCGCCATGGCCCAGACCCAGGGTTCCTCGGACCGCTATTTCCAGGATGCCAGCAAGGGCGCAGAAAAGCTGGTGCCCGAAGGTATCGAGGGCCGTGTGCCCTACAAGGGGCCGGTTTCAGCCATCGTGCACCAGTTGATGGGTGGCGTGCGCTCTGCCATGGGTTACACCGGCAGTCGGGATATGGAAACCATGCGGACCGTGCCCGAGTTCGTGAGGGTGACTGCCGCTGGCATGTCTGAAAGCCATGTGCACGACGTATCCATTACCAAGGAAGCGCCCAATTACCCCGTGCGCTAAGGTAGGGGCCCACTCTGTGGGCGAACAAG
>JAHEDT010000079.1:3328-8239 GCA_024641085.1 Geobacteraceae bacterium
GCCGAGAAAATCCTCATCCTGGACTTCGGGTCCCAGTACACCCAGCTGATTGCCCGGCGGGTGCGCGAGGTCGGTGTCTACAGCGAGATCCGCGCCTTCGACATGAGCGAGGAGGAGATCCGCGATTTCGATCCACAGGGGGTGATTCTCTCCGGGGGTCCGGAATCCGTGGCTATCGACGCCTCGCCCCGGGCGCCCGCCTGTGTGTTCGAGCTCGGTGTGCCGGTGCTGGGCATCTGCTATGGCATGCAGACCATGGCGGAGCAGTTCGGCGGCAAGGTCGAAGGCTCCCACGTCAGTGAATTCGGCTATGCCCAGATTCGCCTCGCAGGCAATGGCGGACTGTTGCACGATATCCGCGATCACATCGATGATCACGGCAACGCGCTGCTGGATGTGTGGATGAGCCACGGCGACAAGGTGGTGGAACTGCCGCCGGATTTCGAGCTGATCGCCGAGACCGACAGCTGCCCCATCGCCGGCATGGCCCACAGTGACCAGCCCTTTTACGGGATCCAGTTTCACCCGGAAGTCACCCACACCCTCCAGGGCAAGCGTATTTTCGAGCACTTCGTGCTGGAACAGTGTGGCTGCCAGGGCCTGTGGACTGCGGCCAATATCGTCGAGGACGCTGTCGACCGGGTCCGTGCCCTGGTGGGTCCGGACAAGGTCCTGCTGGGCCTGTCCGGCGGTGTGGATTCCTCGGTGGTGGCGGCCCTGCTGCACCGGGCTATCGGCGACCAGCTGACCTGTGTGTTCGTGGACAATGGCCTGCTCCGTCTGGACGAAGGCGATCATGTCATGGATATGTTCGCCCGCAACATGGGGGTGAAAGTCATCCGCAGCGATTGCGAGGAACTCTTCCTGGGCAAGCTTGAAGGGGTCGCCGACCCGGAGCAGAAGCGCAAGATCATAGGCAATACGTTCATCGAGGTATTCGATGCGGAGGCAGCCCGGCTGACTGAGGTAAAGTGGCTGGCCCAGGGCACCATCTATCCCGACGTGATCGAATCCGCCGGCGCCAAGACCGGCAAGGCCCACGTCATCAAGTCCCATCACAACGTGGGAGGCCTGCCGGACGATATGGCGTTGGAGCTGGTGGAACCGCTGCGTGAGCTGTTCAAGGATGAGGTGCGCAAGATCGGACTGGAACTGGGCCTGCCCTACGATATGGTCTACCGCCATCCCTTCCCGGGCCCGGGGCTGGGCGTGCGGATCCTCGGCGAGGTAAAGAAAGAATATGCCGATCTGCTGCGCCGCGCCGATGCCATTTTCATCGAGGAACTGGTCGCAGAAGGCTGGTACCAGAAGACCAGCCAGGCCTTCGCCGTGTTCCTGCCGGTGAAGTCAGTCGGCGTTGTTGGCGATGGCCGGCGCTACGAGTATGTCATCGCCCTGCGCGCGGTTGAGACCGTCGACTTCATGACGGCGCGCTGGGCACACCTGCCCTACGAACTGCTCGAGCGTGTCTCCAACCGGATCATCAACGAAATCTCAGGCGTATCCCGGGTGACCTACGATATCAGTTCGAAACCGCCCGCCACCATTGAGTGGGAGTGACCTGAATTCGTAACGCATTGAAATATAATAATAAAAATAATCGAGTTGATAGTATATTCTGCATTATCAATGGTATTTTTGCGTGCTGTAATGCGAAAAAAAAGCGATGCCATGAGTGGCAGATGTCTACTGTCATGGTATTTTTTGGCGCTCGGCCAAGTAGTCATATTGATGACGGCTTTCAGGAGCCCCAGAGTGCGGACAGGGGAACAGCCCATAGGTTGCTACCCAGAGGCATTGTTTCATCTCCATCGTACAGCAACACCCCTACTTTGAACTGATCACCAGCCAGGCTGGAGAGTTTTTTCAATCCACGCAGATCTCGCTCTTTAACGGTGGCAGAGGCTTTTACTTCGACGCCTAAAAGTTGTCCTGCGCTGTTCTCAATCACCATATCAACCTCGTACTTGTCCGCATCCCGGTAGTACAGTAGTCGATAATCATCATCAGAGGTTGCCGTGTGTTTGAGTAATTCACCGAACACAAAGCTCTCCAGAATGTGACCGTAGCCTGTTTTGTCCAACTCAACATCTTTGTGGCCGATGTTGGTGAGCACGCCCAACAAACCGGAATCGATGAACTGAAGCTTGGGGGTCTTGACCACGCGTTTCAAGCGATTGCGTGCCCATACATCGATTCGTTTGAGCAGGTACATTTGTTCAAAGACACTGATGTAGCGAGAGACTGTCTTGCCATCAAGACCGACTTGGCCGCCTAACTCGGAGTAATTGCACATCTGGCCAGCGGTTTGCGCTAGTGCGCGCAGAAAGCGTGGCAATTGATCCAGTTTATCGATTTCGGCGACATCGCGGACGTCACGTTGAAGAATGGCGTTTATGTAATGCCGAGCCCAGGCAGTACGTCGTTTTTCCGTTGGTCTTGCAACCGCTTCCGGGTAGCCGCCACGTAGAACGCGCTCGACCAGATTGCTGCCGAGTACAGGGGGATTCGGTGTCAGGATTTCTCCGGCAAAAACGCGATCTATCCAGTTTTCTGGTCTGTTCTCGATTTCACTCTGCGACAGGGGTAAAAGCATCAAGGTTTCCATACGCCCGGCCAGAGAGTCGGCGACCGTGGGTAGCGCCATCAGATTGGCTGAGCCAGTCAGCAGAAAGCGTCCGGGGCGACGATCCTCATCAACGCTTTTCTTGATAGCCAGAAGCAACTCGGGCGCTCGTTGGATTTCATCGATGACAGCGCGATCCAAATTGCGAATCATGCCGACCGGGTCTTCACGCGCTGACAACAATGTCAGTTCATCATCCAGGGTCAGGTAGTGCAGTCCCCGTTCAGCGATTTGGCGTACCAGGGTCGTTTTGCCAGCCTGGCGTGGCCCGGCAAGCAAAACCACGGGTGTATCCTGTAAAGCCTCATCAATTCGTGGTTCAATCCAGCGTGGATACAGGGATGGTGTATGCATAGCGAAACAATAACGTAAATTACGGAATGTATCAACGTAAATAACGGAATAGGAAGGCGGTAAATAAGGAAGCTGAGAGGTGTGTGCGAACTATCTCAATCGGAGAGGGGTGGGGGGGCGTTAATCAATAGGATTTTTTCGAGCATTTTGAAGGATTTTCTGAACATGGTATTTTTCATGGTATTACCAATTAGCAGGCAAATATTCGGCTGCACCATAGGTCAGGTCAAAGAATCTGGCCTCAATGATCCTGTCGATGGCGGCTCGTCGCCTGCCCGCAGATTGGGAATCCCGCTACCATTATCGCCCCGTTCTTCTGGAGACATTTGTGGAGAAAAACCGATTTGCCGGGACCTCGTATTAAAGCCGCCAACTGGGTTCATGTCGGTGAAACCAAGGGTCGGGGAAAGTTGGGGCCAGCAGGCAAGCAAAGTGTTCCAATCAAAAATATGTGGCTCTACCCTCTCACGCGAGATTTCAGATCGACACTAACTCGGCAAGCTTGAGGTATGTGGAGGCCGAATATTTACAAAGTATGTTGACACCTACCGTCATAGAACCAGTTAACAAATTAAAGACTGAAAAAGGAGCGGTGAACGAAATCTGTCATCAGAAAACTTGCCAGTATGTTGGTGGGACTCAGCATCATCACATCCGTTAGTGCCCAGAACTACGACCTGGTCATCAACAGCGGCCGGGTCATGGGTCCGGAGACCAACTACGATCAAGTCGCCAACATGCCTTCGTCGAGCGCGTTAACCGAAGGCTGGGAAACAAAGTGCTCGATATTGAACGAAACCGAAAAAAACCGAGGTTAAAGCGATGAACCATAAACTCCTCTGCCTGCTGGCAGTTCTTATTTCCGCAACTCCATCCTGGGCCCAGGAGAACCCCGTCGAAGAAGCACTGAAGAAGGAAGGCGCGATGCCGACGCTTCCTGTCAGTGCCGCCAAGGATGGAAAAGAATTTACCGCCGAGTTCGTCAATAAGGCCATCGACTCTTTTGACAATATGCATTGGCAAATGGCTGGCGATCACGCGCTCTACTACAACATGCATATGAGCGAATTGATGCCTGCCGGCATTGCTTCGCCGAATTACGACTACAAACCGCTGGAAAGGGATCTCCGGCCTGAGCTTGAGAATCTCAAAACAACGACAGGGAAGGGAGAGCTGACCCTGAAAGAGTATGCGGTTCATCCGCATTTCAAGTTGCAGGCGATGATCTTCATCCACAAGGGAAAGATTGTTTATGAAACCTATCCCGGCATGCAGCCCACCGATCGGAAGGTTTGGGCGTCTGCCGCGAAAACGTCCGTGGGCCTGATCATGGCCATGCTTGTGCAGGAAGGCAAAGTAGACCTCAACAAGTCCGTGGTCGAGTACGTTCCCGCGTTGAAGGGTTCGGTCTGGGATGACGTGACAGTGGGTAGTGTCGTGAATATGACCACCGGTCTGGACAACGAAGAAACCGCAGAAGCGATCATGAATCCAGAATCCGCCGTGGTCCGCTTTTTTGCAACAGGATTGGTACCTGCGTTCAAACCCCGGGAAACGCAGGGGACCTGGGTTGATGTCGCCCGTACCGAAAAGAAGATTCAAGGTGAAAAGCAGGGTGAGCTGTTCCGCTACGCCTCGATCAACACGCATGTTCTGACCCAGTTGATTGAAAATGTTGAGAACAAGAAGTGGACGCAGGTGTTTGAGGATCGAGTTTGGTCAAAGGTGTATGCGAGGCAGCCCGCGATATTCAACATCGATCCCAGCGGCCTGGCAATTCCAGCGGGCATGCTTTCGACCACACCTGAAGACATGGCTCGCTATGCAACGCTGTTCACGCCGAGCTGGACGGCCGTTGCCTCCGAGCAGGTCGTTACTGACGATCTGTTGAAGACAATACGTTCGGCTGCGAACCCTGCACGGTTTGAAAA
>JAHEDT010000038.1 GCA_024641085.1 Geobacteraceae bacterium
CGCACACTGAAATCGAAGTGCATGACAACGGCTTCGACGAAGATCTCTTCCTATGCGAGACCTGCGGATCAACCTGGTCCGTCAACCATGGCCTGGTGGATCTGGTCAAAGACACCCAGCGACGCTCGTTCCTCGCGGGGAATTCCGAGTCGGTGGAAGGGCTCGACAACAGCTGATCTCTGCCACAGTGGCGCTGGCCGACAGGTCGGGCACGTGTCAGGGGTCAGGTCTACACATTTCACAAAAACAGTACAGCCAAGCGCGCAGTGAGAGGTGCGACAAGGCCCAACCAGAGGCAGGCACCACTGTTGCCGATGGCAACACGGCCGCATGGGACGTCAGCCCCCTGAATGATCGAGCCCCGCCTGAATACAGGCGGGGCTCGCTGTTCTGCTTGGGACTGTCAAAAGCGGATCAGAGAATCAGCTCGAGATACGCCGTTGTGGTGGCACGCTTCTCACGCTCGACTTCCTTCGGGTCGACTTCGACGAATCTCTCATCGGGAGTGACCTTGAAGATCGGCTGACCCTTCTGCACGATCACACCGTCGCCTCCTTCGATCAGGATCTTGTCAACCGTTCCGGAAAACGGCGCCGGGATCTTGTTGAACATCTTCATGACTTCGAGAATAAAGAGTGGCTGACCCTTCTCGAAGTGGTCGCCTTCGTTGGCAAATTTCGGCATCCCCGGGGCTTCCTGAGCATAGTACATCCCGCCGCCCGGGGTGACGATTTCATCGGCCTTGGTTGCCGGTGGCGGCACCAGAATTTTCTTCATGGCCGCCTGCAGATCCGGATCATTGAGATAGTCGGGGATGGTCACTTCGAGGGTATCCTCGACCTTGAAATCGAAGAAGCTGGTTTTGTCGGCAATCAGGAAGAGCATGCCGAACAGCTCGTTGCCGACCTCGAAGCCGAGATGGGCCGCCTGGATCTTCTCCCAGGTCTCCTTGTCGAACCCGCCCTGGGGCTTGTCCTTGCCGAGGATCTCATTCAGTTTGAGGTATTCCTCTTTTTCCAGGCTGAATTTGCTGCGCAGTTGGGCATAGAATGACAGCGCGTTCTGCAGCAGGTCGCGGTCATGGGTCCAGATCACCTCGGCAGGGGGCGCCTCTTCGCGCCAGGTCATGTTCAGGTACTCGTAGGTCTCCTCAAGGATCACCAATGGATTGCGCAGCCAGACCAGTTTTCCGCCCTTGTGCTGGAAATTTTTCCGGTTGAGGCTCAACCAGCCGGACAGCAGGTGCGGGTCGGACAGCAGCTTTTCCATCGGCCGGGTCAGCAGCGTGCCCTTGCGGTCAAGGGTTTCGGAGACCGCCCGCATGATTTCGGGGTTGTCGCCATACGCCTGGCCGTAATGCTTCTTCATGGCCAGGAACGCAACCACCACGTCCAGCTTGTTGGACTCTTCCTTGAGCTTTCCGACCAGCGTCAGGTAAGGCACCACGAAGCGGGTGGTCGGTTTGGCCATGACGTTCTGTCCGAGGAACCAGTTGACCAGGCCGTAGTGGAATTCGAGGTTGGTCGCCAAATCGGTGCCGCGCAGCACGGTGCTGCGCAGGACCTTGGCAAGATGCTGGTAACTGGCCAGTCGGTCCTCGCCCTTGGTCAGCAGCAGGGCAATGTTCGAATCGTAAGCACCGGCGACCGTATAACGCATGAACAGGCCGGTGTCCGGGTTGACCATGCAGATCCCCTGGTCATCGCGAATTTCACCCTCGATCGGCTTCGACCAGTAGCGGATCACACCGCCGGCGCTCGGCGACAGCGAGCAGTCGGTCGCGTTGAGACGGGCCTCGGCTCCGGCGCCGAAACGCCGCTGGCGTTCCGGACGCGGCAGGCTCTGCTTGTGCCTGGCCAGCAGGGCCATCGCCTCGACCAGCGATTCGACAATGAAGAACTCCTGCTTGTTCTTCGGGTTGGTAAACTTGAGGTTGTAGACCAGTTCGGTGACCCGGTGCTCAACCTGGATGCGGGTGTTGACCTCCATGAAATAGTGGCGGTCACGATCGACGATACACTCGAAGGTCGAGGCTGAATCGAGGCCGACGGCCATACCGAAGCGCTCCGACTCCTCCTCCATGCGTTTGAGGACCTTAAGGTCACTTTCCAGGGCGGCCGTCTGGGCCTTGAGCCCGGCCTTTTTGGCTTTCTTGATCTCTTCGGCCAAGGCTTCCTGGGTGACCGAGATCTCGAGCAGCTTCTGTTCATGCATCTGCAGCGAGCAGTCACGTCCGCCGAGGGCGATACACCATTCGCCGTTGCCGAGCAGCTGGATCTCGTTGTGACGGGTCTGCTCGATATTCAGCTCGACGAGGACGTTCTTGTTGTCGCCGACACCGTTGGCCTTGACCTCGAGCAGAACCTCGCGAACCAGTTCCGGAGCCACGGAGGCGGCCTTTTTGACATCTTCATCGGTCGGGTTCTTCTTGGTCAGCAGCGATGCGCCGAGAATGCGCTGGCCCTTGCCGCCGCCGCCGCCGATCGCCTTGAGACGGATACGTGCCCCCGGATAGTTCTTGAACATCTCGATGCACTGGGTCCCGACCTGGGCGCCGAGCTCATCCATGGAGAAGAGGTCGATCCCTTTCTCGTAGGATGCCATGAGAATATGGTCGGCCAGGGTCGTGAGCTCGAGTTTCTTGTCATCGAGAATCTTCTTGTCGACCTTGAGGGCTTCGGCCTTGACCACCGCCAGCAGTGCTTCGCGGCTCGGGTGCTTGGCCACCAGGGTGCAGGCGGTGACATTGTCAATCCCCGGGGTGACCGAGACGTTGACACTCAGGGCCGTTCGCTTGGCCTCGTCCTTCTTGCCGGCACCTCTCTGGGTTGCCGCACAGGGGCCGATGAATTTCAGGCCGGCAGCCTCGATGGCGGCGACGAACTCGTCGTCCTCGGCCATGAAGCCATAGCCGGCGAAGATCGAATCATAGCCGTTGTCCTTGGCGATCTGGATGATCTGCCCGATTCGCTCGACGCGCTCCTCCTTGGAGGCCCCGGTGTAGTCCGGCACCCGGTGGACGCGGCTGTTGTCGGTCAGCAGTCGCAGTTCGGGCGACAGGGCATTGGGATAGACGATGGAGTCCTTCTCGGAGAGCAGGATGCCGTAATGACTGATCCCCATCTCTTGGTAGACGGCCATCGCTTCCAGGCGGATCGGACCGCGGCAGACGATCAGCGGCTTGAGGTCTTCACAGGAAAAAGAGCGGACCCATTCGGAGTTCGACCTGCTCAAACGGCGATCACGGTGGATCAGTGGGTTGTTGGTGTAGTAATCGTTCTTTGCCATTGGTTTTATCTCCAAACCGAAACCTTGATTCGCTTAGGTCAATAGAAGTCCGTAAGATTAATGGAACTCGCGCTGGACATCCTGCCAGGTCGACGGCCGGTAATGCCGCATCATGAAAGCCAGGTTCTCGCCGAGGACCTGGCGCAGGTCAGTCGGCATGACCAGCGAGGAGATGGACCCGAGGGCGAGACCCTCCTTCGGGTTCATCAGCTCTTTCTCGTAGCGCTGGTTAAGGGCGGCCTCCTGGGCTTTGAGCCATTCGGCGACTTCGGCTTCGGCGTCTTTCTTGGCCTCGCCGCCGTCCATGCCGGCCTTGATGCGTGCCTGGGTGCCCTCGGCGACCATCGGCTTGATGGCACCGCGAATCTTGCGCAGCTCGCTCTTGTAGACGAACTCCTTGCCGGCCGGGCCCATAACCGCCAGGCGGGTGGTCGGCAGGGCCAGTACCAGGTCGGCACCGGTCGGATAGTTGTTGTAGGAGGCATAGGCGCCGCCGTAGGCATTGCGCAGGATCAAGAGGATGCGCGGGGTGCGCACATCGACGATCGAATCGAGCATCGAGCGCCCGGCCTGGACGATGCCGCGGGCTTCCTGCTCGCGTCCGGGCAGGAACCCGGTGGTGTCTTCCATGAAGATCAGGGGGATGTTGTAGATGTTGCAGAAACGCACGAAGCGGGCGATCTTGACCGCCGAGTCGCAGTCGATCTGGCCGGAGGCCACGGCACTGTTGTTGGCAACGAAGCCGACCACGTGGCCGCCGAGGCGACCGAAGGCGGTCACTGCCTCGCGGGCACGCTCGGGCTGCAGCTCGAAGTAGTCGCCGTGGTCACAAATCTGCTGGATGATGATCGAGACATCGAAGGGCGTATTGAAGCCGGTCGGTGAATTGAACGCCTTTTTCAACAGGGTATTGATCTCCCAGGTCTTGCGGTCGAGAGGATCGCTGGTCTCCTGGAAAGGCGCCGTGGTGAAGTTGTTGTCGGGAACGTAGCTGAGCAGGCGGACTGCGGTGCGCAAGGCCGCCGTTTCGTCGGCAACGGTCAGGTCGGCAACCCCGGAGGCCCCGTGGACTTTCGGACCGCCGAGTTCTTCCGGCGTGATGTCTTCACCGAGCACCGACTTGACGACGCCGGGGCCGGTCAGGCCGAAGAAGGTATCGTTGGGCTGGATGACGAAACTGCCCTGGCGCGGCAGGTAGGAGCCGCCGCCGGCATTGTAGCCGAACATGCACATGACTGTCGGTACCACGCCGCTGATCTTGCGCAGGGCGGTGAAGGCCTCGGCGTAGCCGTCGAGACCGCCGACGCCGGCCGGGACGAAGGCGCCGGCCGAGTCGTTCATGCCGATCAGCGGCAAGCCCTTTTCGCCGCACATCTTGAACATGCGCGCCAGCTTATTGCCATTGGTCGCGTCGATGGAACCGGCGCGGACCGTGAAATCGTGGCCGTAGACGCCGACATCGCGACCTTTGATATTGAGTATCCCGGTGACCAGCGAGGCACCGTCAAGATTCTTACCCCAGTTCTGGAACAGAATATTTGGCGCGGCCTGGGTCAGGACGTTGATCCGCTCCCAGACGGTCATCCGCTTTTTGAAGTGCTGCTTCTCGATCTGCCCGACGGCAACTGATTTGATCGGGCGCTGGATCAGGTCGTAACCCTCCTGCATGACCTCTTCGTAGCCGCCGCGGACACCGGCGACTTCGCCAGGGATGGTGAACTCGACTTTTTCGGGTGGATCGAACGGGTTCTTCAGTGTCGGGGTAATCGCTTTTTTGGCCATCGTTGGATTCCTCTGTTGGCTGGAGTTTTCAGTCCGCAGAACAGCTTCTCTGCCGGCCGACAATAGTTTAAAGTTAACCTGCAAACCTTGAATTAACCAGAGGTGAAAATCTCTACAAACGGTCCCCAGTAAAATAGGGTTTTATCCACCGCATGGATATAACTTATGTGGTTCGTGATGTCAACGAAAAATTTATTATAGATAAAACCCGTTTACTTATATTAAACGCCCATTTAGGACAGGATGAAAACTTTTCACAACGGCTTTTCTGCCCAGCGTGCAAAGCCCGCACCGGCCGGTGTGGCTCCTGCAAAGCCTGCTACCCGGCGCAATGCCCCACTTACAGTTGACTTCACAAAGATGATTGCCGCATCATAGGCATGTAATCCAAAATGCGCCGGCCTGATTCCGGCAACAGAGGTTGTCTTTGCCTAATATTTTTTCCAATTTCCCGGTTGGTCTGCAGCTCTGGCCGCAGGCTCGCCGCCGGGCGCGCGGCCTCAAGGAAGGCTACAATTTCTCCCTGTTGGAGAACTCCAGCGACACCTATCACTTTTCCGTCCTCGCCAATGCGGCGCATGTCGGCAAAGCCTTCAAGGCCTTCGCCGCGAGCATGCCGGAAGAAGCTTTCTTCATTCTCGAATTCTACACCACGGAACCGAATGCAACCGACCAGGAGCCGCCGGCACCGACCATCCACTATTCGCCATACATGCCGGTTCCGGACATCATCGCCGCCATTGAGCCCTACTGGGACCGCCTGTTACACGACGGCTTCGTCGGCTTCGGCCTGGCCAACAATCGCTCCAGCCAGGAGATGTTCTACTCGGAGGAAAAAGTCCTGACCTTTTTCACCGACAACCACCTGCGACTCACCAATCAGCTGGCCAAAGCCGGCATCCCGCACCGCGCCGAGCTGCCGCTGCATACGGAACTTGGTCACGACCACCTGTCGCTGCTCTGCCTGGAGCGCGAGAACCTGCCGAGCTGCCTGCAGAGTTTCAGCGACCGCGACCTCGACTATGCCTGCTTCTGCCGCGAGCTGGTTGACATTCTCGGCATGTACCCGGTGGAAGAGAGCCTCTCCTTCTTCTTTTCTCGCAAGGAACAGAAGCAGATCGAGGAGATCCTGTGCCGTCACCAGGGGTACGAAGACTTTGCCGATGATGATTTCGGCGCCTTGCTGCTCGACTGGAATGATTTCGTTCAGGAGTGCTGTGCCAGCTTCGAAGGCGACCTGTGGGAATACCGGATGGGACTGCAGTTGCGGGACATGCTGCACCATGTGGTCTCGACCTGTGAAGAACCGCTGAAAAGCCGGATCCTGGAAGTTCTCAATGAGCCTGACGAAAAGTTCCGCCAGTCTTTGATCGACCATCGCAAGCGCCTCGACAATCCGGGTACGGCCAGTCCCGAAGAGCACTTCTGGTACAACGGCGTGATTCGCAACGCCGGGCATGAACTGCGCCGCGACCTGATCCGCCACGGTTGGTACAAACCCTAGAATCGACGAAGCACCTCTGACATATGATCTGCCTACTTGCTGCCGTTGCTGAAGAAACCGGCCTGATCAGAGAGGCCCTCGCCGGGTGCGTGCCACAGTCCGTTAACGGCATCAGCCTGCTGACCGGCAGACTCTCCGGCCATGACGTCTGCCTGGCGCACAGCGGCATCGGCAAAGCGGCCGCCGCCGCAACCGCCGTCACCCTGCTGACCAGCTGCAAGCTGCAGTCCCTCTGGCTGTTCGGTTGCGGCGGCGCCTACCCGGGTTCCGGGTTGACCGTAGGCGACCTGGCTCTTGCCGACGTGGAGATCTTCGGTGACGAGGGAGTGGCCAGCCCCCGGGGCTTCCGGGACCTGGCCGCGATGGGTCTCGCCATGCGCCTCGAATCCGGGCAGTTTTTCAATACCTGGCCGATCGATCGGGTCCTGTACGACTGGGCGCGGCCCAAGCTGGAGGCTCATACCAAGGAGGCTGGGACAACCCTGGTCAGTGGGCCGTTTGTGACGGTCTCCACCTGTACCGGGACACGCGAACACGCAGAGGAGATGGTCCGCCGCACCGGCGGACTGTGTGAGAACATGGAAGGGGCTGCGGTTGCCCTGGCCTGCCAGCAGCTGGCAGTGCCGCTCCTGGAGGTGCGCGGCATCTCGAACCTGGTGGAAGATCACGAACCCAGTCGCTGGGACCTGCCCAGGGGAATGGCTGCGGCACAACACGCCATCCAAGCCCTGCTCCGGGCCTGGCCCGGTTAGAGCCGACCATGCCGACCTTGAGCCTGGGCTACTCGCCCTGTCCGAACGATACCTACATTTTTTATGCTCTGACCCATCAGAAAGTCATGCTCCCGGGGTACACGGTCACGCAGCGCCTGGAGGATGTCGAGACACTCAACCAATTGGCCCTGTCGGGCCAGCTCGATCTGACCAAGATCTCCTATCACGCTCTCGGCCACCTGCGCGAGGAGTACGCATTGCTGCGCAGCGGCGGCGCTCTCGGCCGCGGCTGCGGCCCCCTGGTCATTGCCCCGGACGCAGTCGATATGCCAAGCCTGCGTGGCAAGCGTATCGCCGTCCCGGGCCGATTGACCACCGCCAACCTGCTGTTGCAGCTCTACGGCACAGGCTACGACAACCTGCTGATCATGCCGTTTGACCAGATCATGCCGGCCCTCGAACGCGGCATGGTCGATGCAGGGGTCATCATCCATGAATCGCGTTTCACTTACCGGCAGGCAGGCTTTCATGAAGTCCTCGACCTGGGCGCATGGTGGGAAGCGGACAGTGGCCTGCCGATTCCGCTCGGCGGCATCCTTGCCCGGCGCGCGCTTGGCGCAGAGACGATTCGCCTGGTCGACCATGCAATCCGCGCCAGCCTGGAATATGCCCGGTGCCATCCGCAGGAACCGCGAGTTTATATCAGGGAGCATGCCCAGGAACTCAACGACCAGGTGATCGATGCGCACATCGCTCTGTACGTCAACGACTTTTCCCTTGATCTCGGTGCCGAGGGGGTTGCCGCCGTGGAAACACTCCTTGGGCGTGCCGAGGCCCACGGCCTGATCCCGAAATCCAGTCAACCGCTGTTCTTGAGTTAACCAGATCAGCGCGTATCACTGTCGCAAGAAAGCCCCTGCCAGTGGCAGGGGCTTTCGTCCATTCGGTCTGTTCTCGTAGGCCTGTCCGGCCATCTGGAAGGGGCCACGGCGGTTATTCATGGCAGCATATTTTTACGGTTCAAAAAGATTCAAGGCTGAGGCACAAAGAGCACAGAGGGCAAGCACATAAAACTCAAGATAATATCACAACCTTGGTACGACTCTCTGCGTCTCCACGCCTTTGCGTTAGTCAATGGCTATAGTTTTGTTGTGCCTTTGACTTCCGTTTTTTATCTTTTCCTGAAGCAAAAGCCACACAACTGCTAAGGAGTCCACCGGCGCTACCTTTGCAGGTGCACCGCTTTGGCGAAGCGGGCGCCGACCGACTCGCTCAGCCGGGCCAGGGTCGGCTCGTCCACCGGCGAGTCGATCGACAGAACCAGCATGGCCTCGCCGCCTTTCCCCCTGCGGCCGAGATTCATGGCACCGATGTTGACCCCGGCTTCACCAAGAATGGTGCCGATCTTGCCGATCAGTCCCGGACGATCTTCGTAGGTCATCACCAGCATGTGCTCCTCCGGGGTGAAATCCGTGTCAAAATCACGCATTCTGACGATCTTCGGTGTCCCTTCGAAGAGCGTCCCGGCGATACTGCGCTTGCCCTGGGGGGTCTCGAGGCTCAGGGTGATCAGATTGGAAAAGAATTGCGATTCGGTCGACCGGCTCTGCTCGACCACCAGGCCACGGCGTTCCGCCACCAGGTTGGCGTTGACCATGTTGACTTCCTGGTCGGTGGTGCGGTTGAGCAGGGCCGCCAGCCCTGCCACCGTGATCGGCATGCAGTCATGTCCGGCCAGCTTGCCGGTGTAGTTGAAGGAGACCTTGCCGGGGTTTTCCGGTGCCAGCTGCGAGATGAAATCGCCCAGAACCACGGCCAACTCCATGAAGGGGCGCATCTGGGCCATGAGGTCCGGGTCGAAACGGGCGATATTGACGGCGTTCTCTACAGGTTTGTCGTCGAGCATGTTGAGAATCTCCCGGCTGACATCGACCGCCACGTTGGTTTGCGCCTCGATGGTGTTGGCGCCGAGGTGCGGCGTGACCACCATGCACGGGTGGGCGATCAGTTTCTTGAGAATGTCGCTGTTGGGTGGCTCCTCACTCCACACGTCGAATGCCGCACCCGCGACCTTGCCGCTCTCCAGGGCGTCCAGCATGGCCGATTCGTTGATGATGCCGCCCCGGGCACAGTTAACGACCATGACACCGTCTTTCATCATGGCGAAGTGCTCGGCCTTGATCAGATCGAGGGTTTCCGCATTTAGCGGCGTATGCACGGAAATGACGTCGGCCGTACTGACCAGCTGGTCGAGGGACACCAGGCGCGTACCGAAGTCGCCTGCCCGCTTTTCGCTGATATACGGGTCGTAAACCACCACTTCCATCTCGAAAGCCCTGGCGCGCAGGGCGACCCGGCCGCCGACCTTGCCCAGGCCGATGATCCCCATGGTCTTCTGCTTGAGCTCATGGCCGGTAAAAGGGGCCCGCTGCCACTGCCCGCTTTTCAGGCTACTGTTGGCCACCGGTACGTTACGGCATAGGGCGAGCAGAATGGCCATGGAGTGCTCTGCGGCTGAATTGGTATTGCCGAAGGGCGCGTTGACGACGATGATTCCCCGTTCGCTGGCGGCCGGCACATCGACGTTGTCGATCCCGACCCCGGCCCGGGCCACCATTTTCAGCTTTTTAGCGTAGCTGAGCAGTTCGGCGTCGACCTGGGTCCCGGAGCGGGTAATGATCGCGTCATAGTCGCCGATCAGCTGATGCAGCTCGGCTTTTTTGAGGCCAAGGCGCACGTCCAGCTGGACGCGCGGGTCCTTCTGCAGAAGTTCCAGGCCTTTCTCGGAGATCTCATCGGTAACGATGACTTTCATGGATCCACAGTCCTTCTATGGCAAGGATATGTAACGACATGACTTGAGAACAAATCAACGCAAAGACACCTAAGTAAGTTCTACACCTTTTTCCCGGCTTCCATCTGTGCCGGCGTGATCTCGATGCAGAGGGCTTCACCCCTGGCGAACACCGTGCCGTCGAGGCTGCAGACCTCACCGTGGACCATGATCTTGCGCCCCTGGGCGGAAATCAGTCGGGTATTGACCTGGACCACGGTCTGAATCGGCAGCAGCTGGCGAAAACTGATGTTGAGGTTGCCGACCACGACCGGGTGGCCAGCCGCCCAGGCGGCCAGGCCGAGAACCTCGTCAAGCACCGCGGCGATACTGCCGCCATGGGCGTGCTCGGGCGGTCCTTCCGTCACCGGGCCGAACCAGACCCGGGCCACCAGGTTGCGATCCGGGTCGCGAAAGTAGTGCATGCGAAAACGGTTGCCGGTCTTGTCACCCGAGACGAAGCGCAGCGTTTCGCCAACCAGGGCCGGGGCGTCAAAAACCTCCCAACCGGATTCACCGTTAAGTTGTCCCAGAGACTTGTCCATGCTGTTCACCTGTGTTGCCCTTGAAATGTAAAGGGACACCCCCTGCTCAGGAAGTGTCCCCGGGAAGCGCAGGGGCACTTCACAGTGCCCCCGGGGATATCAACCGTTCTTCCTTTGGAACTCCCGCATGAAACCGGCCAGAGTTTCCACGCCGGCCAGCGGCATGGGATTGTAGATCGAGGCCCGGATGCCGCCGACGCTGCGGTGGCCCTTGAGAGCGTAAAGGCCAGCCGCACCGGCTTCCTTGAGGAACTGCTCTTCCAGTTCAGGCGTGGCCAGGTTGAAACTGACATTCATGGTCCCGCGGAACTCGGGAAGGATCACGCCGCGGTAGTAGTCACCGCTGTCGATCAGCTCATAAAGCATTTTGGCCTTCTGCTCGTTGACCTTCTCGATGGCGGCCACCCCGCCCTGCCCCTGCAGCCACTCCAGGACCAGGCCGGTCACGTAAATGGCGAAGGTGTTGGCGGTATTGGTCAGCGAGTTGTCGGTTGCGCAGACCTTGTAGTTGAGCAGCGTCGGAGTCTGCGGCGAAGCGTATTCGAGCAGATCTTCACGAATCACGACGATCGCGGTCCCCGACGGGCCGAGGTTCTTCTGCAGACCGGCATAGACGCAGCCGAACTTGCTGAAATCAAGGACCCGCGAGAGAATCTCCGAGGTCTGGTCGACGATCAGCGGCACCGCACCGGTCTCCGGGAACGTCTGCCAGCGCGAACCGTACAGGGTATTGTTGCCGGTCAGGTGCAGGTAGGCTGCCTCCTGGTCAATCATCGACGGGTCGATGACCGGAATGCGATCGTAGTTGGTCGCGGCGCTGCTGGCGATCACCCGGATGTCTCCAAAGGGCTTGGCATCCTTGTGGGCCAGCTTGGCGAAGTTGCCGGTTTCCGCGTAAAGGCACTTTTTCCCCGCCGAGCGCCCGGCCAGGTTCAGAGGCAGAGCCGAGAACTGCATACGCGCGCCGCCGTGCACGAAGAGGATCTTGTAGTTGTCCGGCAGGTTGGTCAGTTGACGAAAGCGCTCCTGGGCATCGACCAGAACCTTTTCGAACTGTTTGGCGCGGTGGCTGATCTCGATGATCGAGATCCCCATCCCCTGGAAATCGAGAAACTCGTCGCGAATCCGTTCCATCACCGGGACTGGCAGCATCGCCGGACCGGCACCGAAATTATAAACCCTCTGGGACATGTCGTTCTCCTGTCGAGCGGCTGGTGGTTATAATAGCTTACAGCTTGTTTTTAAAGCGTCCGCACCTTGATGACACCGTCGATGTCTTCCAGGGCCTGGATCAACTCGGCGGTCGGTTCACTTTCGATGTCAATGATGTTGTAGGCCACATTATCACGGCTCTTATTGATCATGTCGATGACGTTGATTTCCCGTTCGGCCAAAACCGAGAGAACCTGGTTAAGCATTTTCGGCACGTTGCGGTTGGAGAAGGCGATACGGTAGCCGCCGTTGCGGTCCAGGGAAATGTTGGGGAAATTCACCGAATTCTTGATGTTGCCGTTCTCGAGGAAATCGATCAGCTGATCGGCCACCATGATGGCACAGTTCTCCTCGGCTTCCTCGGTGCTGGCGCCGAGATGCGGGATCGGCACGACCTTGTCGTGACCCATCAGTTCCGGCATCGGGAAATCGGTAATGTATTTGCCGATCCGGCCGTTATCCAGGCCGAGCAGGATTGCGGCGGTGTCGACCACCTTCTCGCGCGACAGGTTGATCAGGGTCGCGCCCTTCTTGAAGCTGTCGACCAGTTCCTTGTTGATCAGGTTGCGGGTGGCTTCAAGAACCGGCAGGTGCAGGGTAACGATATCCGACTTGGAGAGCAGCGACTGCATGTTTTCCATGCGCTCGACGTCACGTGAGAGCCGCCAGGCTGCTTCGACGGAGAGGGCGGGATCGTAGCCGAGCACTTTCATGCCGAGCATCAGCCCGGTTTCGGCGACCAGGGAACCGATGGCGCCGAGTCCGACCACGCCGAGGGTCTTGCCCTTGAGTTCGGTGCCGCCGTACGTCTTCTTCCCGCCTTCAACCAGCTTGTGCAGCTCCGCGTTGTCCTTGCCCGGACCTTCCTTGCGAACAAAGTCGATGGCGCCGATGATATCGCGGGTCGACAGCAGCATCGCGGCAACGGCCAGCTCCTTGACGGCGTTGGCGTTGGCTCCCGGGGCGTTGAAGACCACGATGCCGCGCTCGGTGCAGATGTCGACCGGGATGTTGTTGACCCCGGCGCCGGCCCGGCCGATCGCCTTGACGGAGGACTCGATGTGTTCGGGCTCCAGCATGTGGCTGCGCAGCATGATCGCGTCGGGGTTGCCTATTTCGCTGGCTATTTCGTACTTGTCAAGGGAGAACTTGGAGAGGCCCCTGACAGAGATCTTGTTATAGGTGCGGACTTTATTCATTACGGGCTCCTTGGAGTTGCCAAGAAAAAACGCCGTACCGCCCATGGGGGCATGCGTGGTCGGCGATTTTGCGCTTTCGGCGGGCGCTACGACAACCTACCGGAAGGCCGTTTTTACAACTTTTCCGGTAGGTTGTCAATAAGACCTGAATCAGTGAATTCGTCACCGGCAGAGAGCACAAATCATTGGCCCGTCTAAGCATTGCAAAAATCACCGTCGAACCGACGGGTGCGACTCAGATTTTTGCAATGCTTATCCGGGCCAAGCGCCTGCCCTCTCTTATCCACCACGAACTCATTGGGCCAGGAAAGGCTCAACGGGTGATCCGGCGGGCCTCCAGGTAAAAGCGTTTTTCGTCGGCCTCCCCCATGGAGAAGGTCTTGCGCGGCAGGGCGCCGTCACGGACGATGGTGCGGAAAAGGTCATGCTTGGAAATCGACGGCAGGTAGAACCCGAGATTGCCCTGCTGGCGGCCGAGCCTGGTCACGGCATCTTCGCCATGGATGTAATCGATGCGCACCTGCGGCCTGCTTTTCAGATACTCATCGAGAAAATTCTGCAGGGTGGCGACTTCCAGGGTCAGGGCCGGTTGGTCGACCAGCAGCACCCCGTAGCGCCCGGCCGCGGCAAAAGCCAAGGCATGGGCGTGACCGGCCGCGGTCACCGCGGCCTTGGCTGCGGAAAGAACATCGTACCACACGACCCGGCAGGGCGTCCCCGCTCGGCTGTAATACTCGGCGGCCTGGTTGAGCAGGTCTGCGCTATCGACGGCAAAGAGCACGCGGTGAATTGCCTCGAACTCAAGTCCCGGGTCATGCACGTTGACCAGTTCGACCAGCGCATGGCGGGCCGGGTGGTCCATAACCTCGGCGGGGTCGGAGACATCCGCCTTGAGCTGCTCCCAGATCGCCTTGGCGGTGGCGAAGCTGTGATTGCCGTCGCCCATGGCGTAGAGCATGACCTGGTCGTCAGCAACTTCATAGCGGCTCTGGAAGCGATCCGGGTCCGCCAGGCGCTCGAGGGCCCGGCCCACCTGCTCGATCAGCTGCCGCTGCGAGACCTTCCAGCCGCGCAGATGGCCGCCGTTCTGCATCAGCTCGAAGTCATAAGCCGGTTCCAGTGCCTCCTTGAACAGCGGTTCGATCACCGTCCGCTCCGGATCGTCGATCAGCACCATGATATGCGGCAATTCGACCGCCGCATTTTTCCTGACGCGAATGCGCGGCGGCAGTCGGTCGACGATCGTTCCTTCGGTGGCCCTGATCAGCGTTTTGGTGCCGGGGCGGTAATCGTACGCCTCGAGGTCAAGGGCAACCATCAGCCCCTTGCGCGACGGCGCGTGGCCGGTCTTCCGGTCCAGCAGGACAAAGCCCTGCTCCTGCTCGGCCAGCACGCCTGCGGCCAGGTATTGATTCATGCAGGCGTTGATAGCGGCGATGCGCGCATCGCTGTTGGCCTCTTCCAGATAAACCTCCGGGAAGATGAGGCGCAGCGTGGAGGGCTGGCCGCCAACCAATTGATCAACCGTCTGCCAGTATTCCGGCTCCGAGGTGTATTGGTCACAGGCAATCACCGCCCAGCGGTGCAGATCGACACCGGTTGCGGGCAACAGTAAGGTCGGGACTTCCAGGGCAAGTTTCGCGAGAGTCATGATCGGTTCGTCCTCTGTATGAATTAATAGTGCCTCAAGTACAACGCCTTAGCCACCAAGGCACAAAGACAACAAGGATAAAAGACATTGTGATCTGGTTCCCTTTGCGGCTTGGAGTCTTTGTAGCAGCTTTTCAATCTTTTACCCACCAGCCCCTGCTCACTTGATAATCCTCAGGTGAGCCCCGGAGCCGCCGCCCGGTTTGTCCGGCGGGTCCGGGTCCGGATCTTCCTGAACGCGGCCCATGCTGGGCAGGCTGTTGGTCGCAACCATGCGCTGGATCCCGTCGGCAAGGGTCAGGCACTGCTTGGTGCAGACCTTGCGCACCGGGCACATGCTGCAGTCAGCCTCGCCACCGGCCGCGCGCAGGGCGTGCAGGACGAGGTCAACGCTTTCGATCTGATTCAACGGTATCAGGAACATGGAGCCTCCAAGATTCGGGAATCCAGAATTCAGTATCCAGAAAGAAACCTGAGGCCATAGGTTTACATTCTGTCTGCTGCCTTCTGTCTTCATGTCTTCCGAATTATTGTCTACAGCTTCTTTCCGGCGACTTTCGCGAACTCCGCCAGTTTGCTCATCATCGCCGCGAATTCAGCTGGGCGCAGCGACTGCGGGCCGTCGCTCGCAGCGGTTTCCGGGTGCGGGTGCACCTCGACGATCAGGCCGTCGCAACCGGCCGCCACCGAAGCATAGCACATGCTCGGCACCAGCGCAGCATGACCGGTCGCATGGGAGGGATCGATGAGAATAGGCAGGTGGGTCTGCTCGCGCAGCACCGGGATGGCCGAGATGTCCAGGGTGTTGCGGGTCGCCGTTTCAAAGGTGCGGATGCCACGTTCACAGAGGATCACCCGCCGGTTGCCTTCGGCCAGGATGTACTCGGCGCTCATCAGGTATTCCTGGATGGTGGTCGCCATCCCCCGCTTAAGCAGGATCGGCTTGTCGAGCCGGCCGAGCATCTTGAGCAGCGCGAAGTTCTGCACGTTGCGCGCGCCCACCTGCATGATATCGGCGTACTTCGCGACCAGTTCGACGTCTCGTGGGTTAACCACTTCCGTGACGATCGGCAGGCCGGTGGCCTCGCGGGCCAGGGCGAGCAGCTTGAGGCCGTCCTCCTCCATCCCCTGGAAAGAGTAGGGGCTGGTGCGCGGCTTGTAGGCTCCTCCGCGCAGCACCGTCGCGCCGGCCGCCTTGACCGCCTGGGCGGTTTCCAGGATCTGCTCTTCGCTCTCCACCGAACAGGGCCCGGCCATGACCACCAGGTTGTCGCCGCCGATCGTCAACCCCGGCACGATTTCCACCGCGGTCGGTTCCGGCTTGACCTCCTTGCTCGCCAGCTTGTACGGCTTGAGAATCGGCACCACGTTTTCCACGCCCGGCATCGATTCCAGCGCCTGCAGTACGGTCTTGCCACGCTCATCGCCGACGGCACCGACCACGTTGCGGGTCTCGCCGTGGATCACGTGCGGCTTGTATCCCAACTCCTTGATACGTTTCTTGACTTCGGCCAGCTCGTCCTTGCTGGCCCCTTTGCGCATAACGATAATCATAGCTTCGTCTCCTTGTGGGAAGTCCCGGTTAAAAATCAAGGCCGGCAGGGCTTGCCCGGCGGCCTTGATCGTTTACTTCCCCGAAACGAAAAAAACCACAGGCGCCCGACTTGAGCCCGCCCGTGGTTTCTGTAGTTCTATCGACAGTTGCTGGTCAACAGACTTCACCCCGGCCAGGCAAGCCAAAAAAGCTGCCATACCAAAAGTAAAAGCCTGCAAACAACCAACCCGGATAATTCATCCCGATGCCACCCTGTAAGATGTTTCGTGGTGTTACTTGGTAGCAAAAACCCCCACGGAAAGCAAGCAAAGAATCAGCGACAGCTTTTTTCTTGACATGCAACGTGCTTTTCGTTACAAAACGTTCTTCGCCCAGATAGCTCAGTCGGTAGAGCAGAGGACTGAAAATCCTCGTGTCGGCAGTTCGATTCTGTCTCTGGGCACCACTAGAAATAAAGCCCCCGCGATACCGACCGCGGGGGCTTTTTCTTTTCATAATGCAGCATAAGTGCGCCAAACATATTGGACACTTACATAGACAGGCATGCTCCGTCCAACGCAAGTTTACTTATCCTTGCTGCCAATATCAGCCTGCTCCACTGTCCACTGGCGCATCTGCTCACTCAGGGAGAAACCGAGCCCCGGCCGCTGAGGGACCAGCATGCGCCCGATGGAGATCAGGACGAAGGGACAGACCAGCCGCCTGCCAACCCTGAGTACTATGTGATGGGTGCCGGATTGAACAGGACGAGATCGTTGTGCAGGCCCAGGCGATCTGCACAGACCCGTTTCCGCCCGCTGGCGACATCCAGGATCAAGGCGAAGAGTTCCTCGCCAACCTGTGCAATACTCTTCTCGCCCGTGGCAATTGACCCAGCATCCAGGTCGATCAGATCGTGCCAGCGTTGGGCCAGGGTCGAATTGGTGGCGACCTTGATTACCGGGGCCATGGCCAGACCATAAGGGGTCCCTCGACCAGTGGTAAACACCTGCAGATTCATCCCGGCAGCGAGGTGCAGGGTGCCGCAGATGAAGTCGCTGGCCGGCGTTGCCGCGAAGGTCAAGCCTTTACGTCGGATTCTCTCGCCCGGGCCGATCACATCGACGATCGGAGAACAACCCGATTTGGCGACCGAGCCAAGGGCTTTCTCGACGATATTGGCGAGACCGCCCTGTTTGTTTCCAGGCGTGGTGTTGGCGCTGCGGTCGGCTTCCCCGGCCTGCAGGTAGCGATCGTACCAGGCCATTTCGCGAACCAGCGCTTGGCCGACCGACTGGTCGATCGTGCGCGGCGTCAGGAGATGGATCGCGTCACGCACCTCGGTAACCTCGGAAAACATGACACTCCCCCCGGCACGCACGATCAGGTCGGCCGCATGGCCGACGGCAGGGTTGGCAGTAATCCCCGACAGCGCATCGCTGCCGCCGCACTGCAGACCGACCACCAATTCGGAGGCCGGGCAGCTCTGCCGCCGACGCTGATCCAGCCGCACCAGGTGCTGTTCGGCGACGTCCATCAGGGCGGCGACCATATCGTTGAAACCCTTCAGCCCGGCGTCCTGCAAAGTTAAGACCGGCGAGCAGCCGTCACTCCGAGCAACGTGCCCGGGCGGAACCAGCTTGAACGGGTCAAGCTTCTCGCAGCCGAGCCCGACAATCATGACCTCGTTTCCGAGGTTCGGGTTGCGCGTGATGTTCTGCAGGGTCCTGATCGGGATAATCGCGGCGGGAGCGTTGATGGCAACCCCGCAACCATAGCTGTGGTTGAGTGCGACCACATCATCGACATTCGGGAAGCGCGGAAGCAGCTCTTTCCTGACCCTCTCCACCAGGTGGTTGACGACCCCAGCGACGCACTGCACGCTGGTGCTAATCCCCAGGATATTTTTTGTGCCGACGCTGCCGTCGTCATTGCGGTAGCCGTCGAAGGTGAAGCCGGTCAATGGCTCAAGAGGCGGAGTCCTGCGCGTCGCTATCGGCAGTTCCTCGAGGGGAGGAGCCTCCGGCATCCGCACCAGCCCCTCGTGAACCCAACTGCCCCGTGGGATGCTCTGCAACGCATAGCCGATCACTTCGCCATAGCGGAGAATCTCACCGTTTTCGGGGATATCAACCAGCGCAACCTTATGTGCGTGCGGCACCGAGTCGACCAGCAGGGCACCGTCCGCCAGGTGGCTACCAGCGCTCAGCCCCTCGGCATTGACAACGATGGCGACATTGTCATCGGCGTGAATTTTGATCATCCTGCCTGGTACGCTCATGATGCTCTCCGGTCAACCTGCGGTCCTTTGTACCCTGGTGAACCCTCACTTGCCATTATCCCCCGCCTGCTTCTGACGGTGCGCCTTGACCGCCGTGTAGATCGAGTAGCCGACCGAGATGAAGATCAGCACCCAGAGGAACATTGCAATCGGGCTTTTGGTGAAAAAGATCGTCAGCGTACCGAAAGACTCCAGCGACTTGACGAAATAGACTTCGGCCTGACCGCCGAGAATGAAACCGATCACGAGCGGCGCCACTTCGATTCCAACCTTGGCTGCAAGATAGCCGCCGACCCCGAAAAGCAACAGCGTCCAGACATCGAACATAACCCCGTAGTTGATGGCATAGGCGCCGACCACGCACATCATCATGATGATCGGATAGAGGATGTACTTGGGGACCATGACGACCCGCGCGATATACTTGATCGCGAAAAACATGGTGACGAACATCATTAAATTGGCGGTCAACAGCGCCACCATCATGGTATTCCAGGTGTCCAGATTCTCGCCGATAAACAGGGGACCGACCTGCACCCCCTGCAGTGTGAAGGCACCGATCAGCACAGCGGTCGTGCTGTCGCCTGGGATACCGAGCGAGAGCAGCGGGATCAGGGCCCCTCCGGTCAGGCCGTTGTTGGAGGCCTCCGATGCGATGACGCCTTCCGGCTCGCCAGTGCCCAATTTCTCGGGGTGCCTGGAGAAATTCTTCGCCTGGGTGTAGGAGAGTACCGAGGCGGCACTGCCGCCAACCCCGGGCAGCATACCGATGAAGGTGCCGATGAAGCCGGAGCGCAACAGGTTGATTTTCTGCTTTCTGAATACGCTGAATGAGAACTTCGCGCCTTTCTGCAGGCTGAGTTTCATATCGGCGGTGTTCTCCTTAATCCCCTTCTCGGCCTCATCGAGAATTGTCGCAACACCGAACAGGCCAATCAGTACCGGCAACAGGGAGAAGCCCTCGGCGAGGTAGGGTTCCATGAAGTCGAACATCAGGCGCGTGTCGCCGTTGCCGCCGTACGATACGTCGTAGGTGCCGATCAGCGCCAGCCACACCCCGATCACACCGCTGAATAAACCCATCAGCAGATTGCGCGACAGCGACGCGATCACGGTCAGTGCAAAGAAGATGATCAGGAACTTCTCGACGTAGGAGAACTTGATTGCGACGTCAGCCAGGACCGGTGCAAAGAAAAACAGTACCGCGGCACTGAGCAGGCCACCGAACAGCGACGAGACGATGCCGACCTTCAGTGCGCGCTCGCCTTCACCGCGCTGGGTCATCGGGTAGCCGTCAAAAGTCGTCGTGATAGACGACGGCGTCCCGGGGATGTTGAGGAGAATGGCTGGCACCAGGCCGCCGGATATGCCGCCGACATACAGACCAAGCAGCAGCGCCAGGCCATGGTTGAGGTCAAGAGCGTAGGTGAGCGGCAGGCAGACTGCAACCGCCATGGTCGCAGTCATGCCCGGGATGGCACCAAAAACGATGCCGATCAGCGAGCCGGCGAAAATCAGAAAAAAGAAGAGCGGGTCGAGTGCCGAAAGAAATTCCATGGTTACGACACCTCAGGGCAGGGTGATATTGAACAGCTTCGCCAGGACATACCAGGCGACGACCGGTGCAATGAAAGCGTTTACGGTGACGCGCAGCAGGTGACGGCGATTGCGCTGATGCAGATACAGCAAGGACAGCGCGAACATGTAAGGAATTGACATAAACAGGAAACCGAGCCCGGTATTGGGGAACAGATCGCCGACGTAACTCATCGACAGGAAATAGGCGATGGTAAGGACGATGGTACCGAACAGACGCGGCGCATCAAACGGACCGGACGTGAAAGGCAGGGACTTTCTGCCGGCGCGCAGCTCGCGGTAGTAGGGGATGCCCTGTAATACTGCGATCAGCACCAGCATGATCAACAGCAGCCAGTGGATAATCCGCGGAAAGAACAGATGCGATTGTGCGAAGTCGATTGATACCTGCAGTAAGCCAGAGTTCCCCATCGCCAAACTCCATCTATCGGTTCAAGGTGCGAATCGTCCGGCCACATCGAATTACCCGGCCGGACATGAAGCGGGGGGTTAAAGACGGCGCTCCCCACCTGAGGCGGGGAGCGCCGTTATTTGGAGCACCGTTACTTATGCAGGGCTTTGAGGATCACCTCGTACTGCGCCATCTTGTCCTTCAGGTAGGCCTCGGCCTCGGACGACGGCATGAAATTGGGGATAAAGAACGACTTCTTCTGTGTCTCCTGAATCTTGCCTTCGGCAAAGATTTCGGACAGGGCCCGATCGAGTTCAGCCACAATAGCCGGATTCATATCCTTGTTGTAGAGGAAGAAGAATTCCTTGTCGAAGGTGAAATTCTTCTTGCCGTCCTGGGTCACGTTGACGTTCGGGTCGACATACTTGAGAAGGTCCGCACGGCTGGTTTCTCCCATGCCTTCCGGGTTTGCCTGCTGGATCGTCTTGCTGCGCGCAGTCAGCCAGATGAAGCTCATCGCCTTCTGGTCGTCGGCCGGCAGACGGGTGTACTGCTCGTTAGCCTGCACCGAACCATTGATCACGTCGGCGAGCCCGTCAAACATGGCCTGGTTCTTGTCGGACTGAGAGCCGCGGTTGACCGCGACCAGGCATTCCTCCTTGCCCGGATATTGAATCTTGATGGCATTCTTCATTGCGCTGTAACCGATTTCGGAAACACCGCCAGGTTGGATAGCTACACGGATGTTGTTGCCTTCAGCACACGCTTTCAGGACTTCATCGACGTTCTTGTACGGCGATTTCTTGGCCACCAAATAGGCATTGCCCGGGTTGATGGCGACGGTCGGTCCGATACGGTACTGCTCGAAGGGATTCTCGTAGCCTTTCTGGCCGTACAGATAGCCAAGATAGGACTGGTCGTGAAAGATCATCACGGTGCTGCCGTTCGACACGCGCTTCAAGGTGTTGAACGCCGCGGTGGCACCTACGGCATCGACCTTGACGTTGATGTCGAGTTTCTTGGCCAGGGCATCGGCAACGATAGCCGAGTTCTGATAGGTGTCGCCACCGGTCGATTTGGAGCCGATGACGATGCGCAGGTTTCCGCTGATCAGCTTGTCAGCGGCCAGGCTGTAAGTCGTTGACAGTAGGAAGATGACACCCACCGCCAGGCACAAGCTCAATGTTCTCTTCTTCATTGCTTTCCTCCTTCTCGTTAAAGGTGACCTCTGGTCCCGGCATCCCTTAGCCAGGCCCTTCAGTCGATTAGAGACACATGCAATGTCGACATCAAATGTTGCCATGCCAACCCGACCAGCACGTAATGTTAGCGCTGTCATTTTTAGTTGTCAACTAAAATCTTCCACGCCACGCAGCTAGACTCCAGCAAGATTCGTGTGGCAAGTAAACATCCAGTAAATGCTGCATCCATTGACCATTCACCGAGACAGCAAGACAAGACCATCAAGACACTGAGAATTGACCTGCCAGCTTGATGGTAGCGGCTACATTTCTAGCTGTCATACGTAGATTATGAGCGGCGTCGCTGAACGCTTCACCCAGGCTGCAGGGCCGGTTGACCACGCTGAAAATGGCATCCAGGCCGTGTTCATGAACGATCTCTGCATCCGTCGTCAGGCTGCCGGCGAAACCGATCACCGGGAGACCGCGCTGTTTGGCAAGCCGGGCGACGCCGGCAGGAGCCTTGCCGTAAATGGTCTGTCCATCGATCCGCCCTTCCCCGGTAATCACCAGGTCGGCTCCAGCCAGAGCACCTTCCAGGCCAATGGCCTCGATGACGATCTCGATTCCCGGCCTCAGTTCGGCATCCAGAAAAGCCATCAAAGCTGCCCCCATCCCGCCGGCCGCGCCGGCCCCCGGAACGGAAGCGATATCCCGCTGTAGGTCACGGTTGACCAGGCGGGCGAAATGACCCAGGTTTTCATCGAGCCGGGCCACCATCTCCGGCGACGCGCCCTTCTGAGGACCAAACACCGCAGAAGCCCCACGGGGGCCGGTCAGCGGGTTGTCGACGTCACAGGCCACCATGACGTGGCATCCCTGCAAACGCGGGTCCAGGCCACCCGTATCGATCTTGGCCAAGGACTCAAGGGCTGCGCCACCTAAGCCGATCTCCTGCAGACCCTCTTGTTGGAGGAACTTGACCCCGAGGGCCTGCAGCATGCCGACCCCGCCGTCGTTGGTCGCACTGCCGCCGATGCCGATGATCAAGCGCCTCAAGCCGGCGTCCAAGGCTTGCCGGATCAGCTCACCCGTTCCGAAGCTGGTGGTTTTCATCGGGTTGCGCAATTCCGGTGGGACCAGGGCGAGGCCGCTGGCGGCAGCCATCTCGATGACCGCGGTCGTTTCGTCACCGGTCACGCCATAAAACGCCTCGACCTGCGTGCCAAGGGGACCGGTCACCTGCACGGCAACCGTTCTGCCGCCGGTGGCGGCGACCATCGCTTCGACCGTGCCCTCGCCGCCATCGGCCATGGGCAGCTTCACATAGTGGGCCTCGGGAAAGATGGTCTTGAAACCGGCCTCGATCTGCTCGGCCACTTCCTGGGCTGACAGGCTCTCCTTGAATGAA
Organism: Geobacteraceae bacterium; assembly: GCA_024641085.1. Lineage (GTDB taxonomy): Bacteria > Desulfobacterota > Desulfuromonadia > Desulfuromonadales > BM103 > JAHEDT01. Next base: position 23,121 of record JAHEDT010000038.1, read on the forward strand.
TCGGGGGCAATCACAATTTTCATCTCGGCAACTCGCTGGGCGTATTCAAATGACGGGGGTCAGCCGACCATGCTGGAGGACCCGCTTTCTCATCAGCAGACCTCGCCTGCATCTTTAAAAGAACGGGGGCCTCCCGCAAGGCAGGAAGCACCCGTTTATCCTTATCGCTGCACTTCCACCTGGGCGAGCTTTTCATAATGACGCACCAAGCTGCAATGATCCAGGTCGCCCATGCCATCGACCTTGAGAGCCTGCATCATCTCCATGACGGCAGCGGTCAAGGGCAGAGGGACCCCGATTTCGTGGGACGTCTCCAAAACATTCGCCAGGTCCTTGACATGCAGATTGATGCGGAACCCGGGGGCGAACTTGCGGTCGAGCACCAACGGGGCCTTGGCATCGAGCACGGTGCTGCCGGCCAGGCCACCGCGGATCGCCTGGTAGACCAGCTCAGGCTCGACACCAGCCTTGGTCGCCAGGACCAGCGCTTCCGACATGGCGGCGATATTCAATGCAACGACAATCTGGTTGGCCAGCTTGGTGATGTTTCCTGCGCCGATGTCACCGGTCAGGACCACGGAGCCGGCCATCGCCTTCATGAGATCGTAGCATTGGTCGAAAACTTCTTTTTTGCCGCCAACCATTACCGAGAGGGTGCCATCGATCGCTTTAGGCTCGCCACCGCTCACCGGGGCATCGAGCATCTCGGCTCCCTTTTCGGTCAACTTTGCCTCTACTTCGCGGCTGACCAGCGGGGCAATGGAACTCATGTCGACAACTACTGAGCCGGGCCTGATGCCTTCGATGATGCCATTCTCTCCGAGCACCACCGCTTTCACCTGGGGGGAATTGGGCAGCATGGTAATAATGATACCACACTGCTCGGCAACCCCCCGCGGGCTGTCCGCCACGGCCGCACCCGCCGCGGCGACTTCATCCACAGCGGCACGGTTCACATCCATTACCACCAGTTCATAGCCGGCCTTAAGCAGGTTCTTGCTCATCGGCTTACCCATGATCCCGAGTCCGACAAATCCTATTTTCATCTTTATTCTCCTTGTCCTGCTGCTGTTTATTTCAGTTTTCAAGCCAACCTTCTGGCGTCGACGCTATCAAGCAGTTTCTGCAGCTTCGCCAGGTTCTCCGGCAGACAGCGGTGGTTCGGTTTAACCGGTTCGCCGACCTCAAAACCCAGCAGATGCATGTAATCCTTGGTCACCACCGGGAAACTCCCCAGATTGTAGGCCATGCGCAGGGGAGCCAGGCGATATTGCGCCTCCAAAGCCCCCGGCAGATCGCCTGCCATGAATTTTTCATAAATCTCCACCACCAGTTCAGGGACGAAATTCGCGGTGGAGGCAACCGTCCCGGCCCCGCCGTAAGCCAGGGTGCTCAGGATCAGGATGTCGCGACCGGCGATCACCTTGAAATCATGGCCCCTGGTGCGTCGGATGAATTCCGCGGTCAGGGTCATATCGCCGCTGCTCTCTTTGATTCCGACGATGTTGGGGACCGCCGCCAGGCGCTCGAGCAGGTTGGCGGAAATTCCACAGCGCATCCGATCCGGGTTGTTGTAGAGCAGCACCGGCAATGAAGTGGCCTCGGCCACGGCCTTGAAGTGCTGGTAGAGCTCGTCGTCGTTGGGGCTGAGGAACATCGGATGCAGGATAGAAATCGCCTGGGCCTTCTGCTGCTCGGCCCAGCGCGCCCAGCGCACGCACTCCCTGGTCGTAATGTCGGCAATGCCAACATATACCGGGACGCGGCCGCGGGCATGGTCGATCGTGATCGCGGCGGCACGTTCCTGCTCTGTGCGGTCAAGACCGAAGAACTCGCCGTTGCTCCCCAACGACAGGATGCCGTGCACACCGCCGTTGATCACGTGATCGACGATCTGGCGCAGCGAGTTTTCCATCACCCGCTCCTCGGCATTGACCGGAGTGACGATCGGCGGGATCACTCCATGAATAAAGGATGTATCCATGCTTGGTCCTTTCTCCTACCGCATCAGCGGTTATTGCGCTCCATGCAGGCAACCATCAGCGTACCAGGCAGGGGCGCTTGTTGTCGAATGTCCAGCCCGGGATCAGGTACTGCATGGCCGTAGCATCGTCGCGGCTGCCCAACCCTTTTGATTTATAGAGGGCGTGCCCCTTTTCGATCGCAGCCATATCAACCTCGATGCCAAGACCGGGGCGCTTGGGAACAAGGATCTTGCCATCGACGATCTTGAGGGGATTTTTGGTCAGGTGCTGGCCGTCCTGCCAGATCCAGTGGGTGTCGATGGCCGTGATGTTGCCGGGAGCAGCGGCGGCAACATGAGTAAACATGGCCAGGGAGATGTCCAGGTGGTTGTTGGAATGCGAGCCCCAGGTCAAACCCCACTCATGACACATCTGCGCCACGCGCACCGAGCCCTGCATGGTCCAGAAATGCGGATCGGCCAGGGGGATGTCGACCGACTGCAGCTGAATGGCATGTCCCATCTGGCGCCAGTCGGTAGCGATCATGTTGGTTGCCGTCGGCAGGCGGGTCGCCCTGCGGAACTCGGCCATGATCTCACGGCCCGAATAGCCGCGCTCCGCTCCACAGGGATCTTCCGCATAAGCCAGGACATCGTGCATGTTTTTACACAGACGGATCGCTTCTTCCAGGGACCAGGCACCGTTCGGGTCGATCGTAATCCGGGCCTGCGGGAAACGCCGGGCAAGGGCGGTGACCGCCTCGATCTCTTCCTCGCCGGCGAACACTCCACCCTTGAGCTTGAAATCATTAAAACCGTAGCGGGCGTGCGCGGCCTCGGCCAGGCGGACCACCGATGCCGGGGTCATCGCCTCCTCGTGACGGAGCCGCAGCCAGTCGTCTTCGGCATTTTCTTCGGCGAGGTAAGGCAGGTCGGTCTTGCGGCGATCGCCGATATAAAACAGGTAGCCGAGGATTTCCACGGCGTCACGCTGCTGGCCTTCTCCCAGCAGGGCGGCTACCGGGACATCAAGGAACTGTCCAAGCAGATCGAGCAGAGCGGCCTCGAGGGCGGTGACTGCGTGCACCATGATGCGCAGGTCAAAGGTCTGCAAACCCCGCCCCCCGGCATCAAGATCGACAAATGCTTTACGCACGGCGTTGAGGATGTTGTTGTAACTTCCGAGCCCTTTGCCGACAACCAGCGCCCTGGCCTCGTCCAGGGTGCTGCGAATGGCTTCACCGCCAGGGACTTCTCCGACCCCGGTGCGACCTGCGCTATCTTTCAGGATAAGGATATTCCTGGTAAAATAAGGGCCGTGTGCACCGCTCAGGTTGAGCAGCATGCTGTCGTGGCTGGCAACCGGAATGACCAGCATCTCGGTAATGACCGGTAATCCGGGTACTGAGTGTTGATGAGATTGCAATGCGCGCCTCCTATGATTTGATACCGCGGTCGTCAAGCTGCAGGGCATGGCCGGTTTTTACGGGGACAATTCAACTCGCCAGGCGCAAATGGTCAGTCTGCGGGATGCCAACGGTTCATGACTCCCTTTGACTAGCAAAGACAATTGAATATTCATAAATGTTAGCGCTATCATATTTTCCTGTCAACAAAAATTTGCCCCTTCAAATAAAAGTTCATTTACTATTTATTATAGTGATATAGATTAATTACATAACTTGACAATAGTACATGGTATCGCTAACATCAAAAAAACTAAAAGAGAATCGAACGTTGCTTTATGAGCCGTATAGCAGGTGACAAGACGAACAAGGCCGGACAGAATGTGGGCCAAGGAATACGATCCGGCAGTACACACTCGACCCGCGGGACCGGCGCCGTCACCCTGGACGATGTCGCCAAGCTTGCCGGGGTCTCACCGATCACCGTGTCACGAGCCCTCAACTATCCCAACAAGGTCGCAGCCAAAACCCTGGAAAAGATCAATCAGGCCATTGCTCGCACGGGATATGTCCCCAACTTGCTGGCCGGAGGCCTGGCCTCCAAGCGCAGCCGACTGATCGCCGCCATCGTACCGTCGATCGCCAACTCGGTTTATGCCGAGACGATCAAATATTTCAGCGAGGAGCTGAGAGGGTCCGGCTACCAGGTTCTGCTCGGAGAGTCCGGTTTTTCCGAAGAGCAGGAAGAGGCCCTGATTTCGGCGGTTTTGAGTCGTCGCCCCGACGGGATTTTTCTGACCGGGGTAAATCATTCGATAGCCTGTCGACGGCTGCTGTTGGCGGCCAAAATCCCCGTAGTGGAGACCTGGGATATCTCCCCCTCGCCTCTCGATGTGGCCATCGGATTTTCCCATGAGCAGATCGGCAGCAGCGTGGCCAGATTCCTGTGGTCGAAAGGGTATCGTCGCATCGGCATCATTTCGGCAACGGACCATCGGGCCCAGGTCCGCCAGCGGGCGTTTATAGAGACTCTGCGTGGTCTAGGGCTCAGTGAAGTCGCAGTCAGCCCTGTCCCCATGCCGACCAGCTTCAAATTGGGACGGGACGGACTGGCGCGACTTCTCGACAACGGCTTTGCTCAGGGAGCCGTGTTCTGCAGCTCCGACACCCTCGCCCAGGGAGCCTTGGCTGAAGCCCAGTCCCGCGGTCTCTCCATCCCCGATCAACTGGCAATCATCGGTTTCGGCGACCAGCCTTATGCCGCGCACACCTTTCCGTCCCTAACCTCCGTTCACTTCGATAGGGCGACCATAGGTCGCAAAGCTGCGATCGCCATTCTGGCGAGGATCAACGGCGAGCACGTCGCTGAGAACGTTATCGATGTCGGCTACGAAATCATAGAACGCCAGTCATGCTGACGCGTTTCTCACAGTCACCGTCAGGGGCGTGCCCCCCCGGGGGCCTGGCAGTCAAGGTGTAGTCGAGTTGGCCAGGTGCCTTCGGCACCTCACCATTTGCCCCGGGTGAACAAAAAAAGCCCGGCAAATAGCCGGGCCTGGAAATTGTATAATCTTGCTGGTGTCAATGATCAATCGGCACCATAGAGCCAATCCTGGTCAGTTTCGCCGAGTGCGATCAGGTTCACATCCTCGTACACGACAACCTCGCTAACTTCGTCTTCATGCAGGCATTCATCTATCCACAACTGCAGTGCTGCTTCTCCCATGGCTTTATTCCTCCCCGCTGTTTTGAGTTTTTGGAGTTCGTTGTTGATCCGTTGAGCGCTACCCTAATAGACAGGCGCGGACCATTCAACAGAATCTACGGTGAACGGTCGGATAACTTGCCAAGCGGTTCATATGGCAAGCGAGCGGTTTGGCGGGATCAGAAACTGAGCCGTTCCTTGAGGCGTTTCAGGTAACGGCGGCTGACCGGCAGGCGGTGGCCGCTGCGGGTGCGAATCTCGGCCAGGCCGTGTTCGAGCAGCGTGATCTCGTCTATCTGGTCGGGGTTGACCAGATATTGTCGGTGACAGCGGGTCAGGTGCGACCTCGACTCGAGGACTTTCAGGGTCAGCTCAGTGTAGCTTTCCGTGCCGCCCCCGACCACGTGTACGCCGCTCAGGTCGGAGTGAACGTACTCGATCTGGCCCAGATCGACCAGCCGGATCCGGTTGGCGGTGACACAGGGGATGCGGGTCAGCGGGTGCGCGTCGAAGCTCTGTTGGAGGCCGCCTTCCAGGGCTCCCCTGATCTTGCGGATCGCCATCTCGAGACGGGCAGGTTCGACCGGTTTGAGGAGGTAGTCAAGGGTCTTCTCCTCGAAAGCTTTCAGGGCGTATTCGTCGTATGCAGTCACGAAGACCACGTACGGCATCTGCTCCTGGTCGATCATGCTGAGCAGGTCGAAGCCGCTCAGGACCGGCATGTTTACATCGAGAAAGATGACCGCGGGGTGGTCGCGGTTGATGGCCTTGACCGCCTCCATGGCGTTGGCGCAGGTGCCGAGCAGTTCGAATTCGCCGGTATCGCTCAACAGTGCGGCCAGTTCATCGCGGGCGTGCTGTTCATCATCGATAATCAGGGTTCTGATCATGATCTTCCTCCCAATGGTGCGGGCAGCCGGATGCTGACGCGCGTCCATTCGCCCGGAGAGTAATCGATATTGACCCCGTAAGGATCTCCGTACTGGTTTTTGACCCGTTTGTCGACGATCCCCATACCGAGCCCGCCCTCGTCGGCTGAGGCCTGGTAGGTTCCGGCGTCGTCCTCGATTTCGATGACCGCCAGGTCATTCTCCCTGCGGGCCCTGATGTGGATTGTCCCGGCACCGATGATTTCGGCAATGCCGTGCTTGATGGAGTTCTCGATGATCGGTTGCAGGGTGAAGGTCG
>JAHEDT010000137.1 GCA_024641085.1 Geobacteraceae bacterium
CATGAAAACAATCATATTGGTTTTAACCTGCGCGCTCCTCTTTCCGTGCCTGGCCATGCCGGCGGCAGCGCAAGACAAGGCAGACCCGCTGGCCGCGCAGGTCGAGGCAATTACCGCTCCCCTGGTCGGGCGGGTGGGTTTCGCCGCCCAGCTCATCGGCAGCGATAAGATCATTGCATATAACGGAGACATGAATTTCCCGATGGCGAGTACCTACAAGGTGCCCGCCGCGGTAACCTTGCTCAAAAGGGTAGAAGCGGGAGAGGTCAAACTTGACCACATGGTGGAGCTGCCGCTTGACGGCATGGTTGCCGGCGACAATGTGATTGCCCAGAATTTCGTGCACCCCGGTCTGCAGCTTTCGGTTGCCAATCTGATCGAGGCGATGATCACGATGAGTGACAACACCGCGACGGACGTCGTTTTCTCGATCGCCGGTGGACCCGGGGCGATCACCGCCGCAATGCGGAAGCTCGGGATCAAGAATATGCGCATCGATCGGAATACAAAGGACCTTCTTGCGGACTTAATCGGCATGGATGGTCCGGCAACCGCGGCTGCAGTCGCGGCATTCCTGCAGAGCAATCCCGATAGGGCCGCGCAGTTCGTTGCGATGCCGAAAGACCCGAAGTACGAGGCGGATCCGCGCGATCAGTCCACCCCCTTCGCGATGCTTGACCTTCTCGTGAAAATCGACAGCGCAACTGCGATCAGCGAAGATTCTCGCGACTTCCTCATCGCGAGCATGTCGCGCACGCGAACGGGCGCTGGCCGGATCAAGGGGCTTCTGCCGCGCGGCACGCCCGTGGCGCACAAGACAGGAACCAGCGGCGGGGTCGCGAATGACGTCGGCTATGTCACGCTTCCGGACGGTCGCCGTTTTGCCATCGCGATCTTCACGGCGTCGAGCGACACGCCGCTGGCAGACCGCGACCGTGCGGTCGCCGAAGTTGCGCGGACGCTCTATGACTACTTTGCGACCAACTCGCAGATCAATCAATGAGCCCCTTCACGATCAATGCGGGCAGTATTCAGCTTGACGTTACGGCCGCAGAACAAGGACTTGATTCAACAGACAACGGCGACACATAATTAAAACGGCTTCTCACAGGTTTACAGTAAGCTTCTATGCCCTCATACGGGCCTTATCCGCGAAGAAGGAACTGAAAGTGACAAAAGCAGAAACACGAAAGATCTACCGTCTCCTCCTGGCGTGCGTCTTCATACCGGCATCCCTGCATGCGCAAGAGTCTGAGGACGTGACGTCTTCGGTTGACGACATTGCGATGGAGCTGTCGAACCCGAACTCCTCGCTGGGTTCTCTTTCGTTCAACTTCGACACTATTTCCTATTCGGGGGATCTGCCGGGTGCGAGCGATCAGACGGCTACAAAACTCAGTTTTCAACCTGCACTTCCGTATTCACTGGGTAATGGCATGAACCTGTTTGTGCGTCCGCAAATCCCCGTGGTCTTTGATCAGCCGGTGCCGGTTGTCGGAGATCAGGCCGTGTTTGTGAACAGTCAGAATTTCAACAGCAAGGGGACCGAGCTCGGTGACATCAGTTTCGATGCTGCGATTGGTAAATCAATGGCCAACGGCGTTGTCCTCATCGGCGGTGTCACGGGTACGTTGCCAACGGCCACGGACGACGCGTTGGGCCTTGATCAGTACCTGCTCGGCCCTGAGGTTGCGATGGCCAGGATGTTTGACTGGGGTGTTGTCGGCATTCTGGTGACCCATCAATGGGATATTGCGGGGGAAGACAGCTTCGATACGAGCATTACCGGCGGACAGTACTTCTTCACTTATAACCTGGGGGACGGATGGCAGATTTCCATGTCGCCTACATACTCCTACAACCACAATGCCGCCAAGGGTGACGAGCTTACATTCCCGCTCGGCATCGGGCTTGCCAAGACGGTGAAGCTCGGCGACACGCCATGGAAATTTAACGTACAGTACTGGGACTATGTGGAGAAGCCTGACTCCTTTGGGCCGGATTGGCAGGTCCGTTTTACGGTAACGCCGGTAGTGCCACTGCCCTGGTGATGAGGTGAACAAGATGCTAACCGCGAAAAATCGACAGTGTTTCTCAGCCAGAGCAGCATCACAGCGGTACCTGCTGGCTTGGTTGACACTGATGCTCCCCGCCCTAGGCTGCGCGGCCGCGACTGCGGCCGAATAGGCGACCCCGCAGAATATCGATGAGATATTGTAGGAGTTGGCGAGTGAGATGAGGCGTGCGCCGGTGATGATGTAGTCGCGAATAGTGGTCGATTGCTTCAGGTGCTCGCCGAGCAGGCCCAGGCTGAAAGCAGATGTGCGCGCCGCGACCTGAACGCCGAGGTCGGGT
>JAHEDT010000080.1 GCA_024641085.1 Geobacteraceae bacterium
CGTGTTTTTTGCCTATGGCCTGAGGGACGATGGGCAAATCGTTTTCCCGCCCGGCGATACACTCACGCTCAATGTGCCGAGCGAAGATAGGTGCAGTGGATCGGCGATGTCGATCCGGTGATAATGCCTTGGGTAACAGTGTGAAAGTCGCGTTTTATCAAATATCGAGAGACTCCGGTAATTTTACTGGAGCGCTAATGAGCCGGATTGTTCCGGTGGGTGGGTGTGCCGTGTCTAAACTATGTTTTGCGTTCCAATCCTTGTCTTGCAGGTTTTCTCTGGCAGTTGCGAGGATGCTTGCAGCGGGCTGCCTCGTGGTGGCGATGATGGCGTGTGCCGATGAATCCGCCAGCATCATCATCGATCAGCCCCAGCCTCCGGTTCTTCAGTTGGCTGAGGCAGACGCGGGCACTACTGGGGATGTCACAACGAACGACGTCCTGCCGCCACCGGCTGAGCGTACTTATGATGTTCCCAAAATAATTAAGACACGGTTTGGTGATCTTGATGTGATGGAACAGGCGCGTGTCGTCCGTATTCTTACTGTTTACGGCCCTGGGCGGTTCGATCGACGGCAATTCTTGGCATGGCGCGCACCGATTCTCTCGATTGGCAGCCGGCCGATACATTCGAGAGCTCACGCTATGCGTCGATCAACCTGATGTGCACCATTCAACCCTACCTGACGCTCGGCGTCGAATATGCCATGGCCAGAACGAGCGCGCCGACGGGTCCAGTCAATCGAACAATCGTGTTGCGCTCGGCATCCAGATCTACTGAGTCGGGCGCCCCATGCCCGAGCTGCGCAATAGCGCAGTTGACGCGCGTTGTGGCTCGACCGTACCGGGCCATTCAGATCATGCTTTTGCTGATGCTGGCTGCACTGGCTCAGCCTGCTCGTGCTGTTGACTTCGAGGTGCAGGGTCTGCAGACACTTATCAACTTCGACCTCTCATATGGCGCTCGTTATCGTTGGCAGCCAGCCGATGCGGTGCTCATCGGTATTGCGAACGGCGGGCAGCGCGGCAGCGTCAATAACGACGACGGTACCCTGAACTATCGGACCGGCAGCGTATCGCAGATGCTGCGCGGCACGGCCGAGGTTATTGCACTGTATGGCAATCTCTCATTCTACGGTCGAGCCGTGGCGTTCCATGATTGGGAGCAAGATGGTGCGCTGGAGAGAACCAGGCTGAGCGCCGGCGGACGAGAGCTCGTCGCTAACGGCGTCGATCTCCTCGATTTTTATGTTGGTACCTCACTGTCGCTCGGTGGTGTTCCGGTCTACTTACGGGTCGGCGACCAGGTTGTGAATTGGTCCGGTACCTCGTTTATTCGAGACGGACTTGACTTGATCAACCCCGTGGATTTCGCCCGGGCGAGTCAGCCCGCCAGTCAGCCGCTCGATGGGCGCACTCCGCAGGGTATGGTGTGGCTCGCGGCAGGGTTGTCCGATATTGTCGCTGTCGAAGGCTATTATCAATATGAGTGGAAGCCGGCCGTTCTTCCACCGGTCGGGTCCTATCTATCGGGCCTTGACCTGTTTGGGGGCGACGGGCTGGGGGCTTTATTTCTCGGCGGCGGAGCAACATCCGATCTCGGTACCAACCTTGATCAGTATTTCGCATTGCCTGCCGGTACGCTGGGCTTCGACGAAAACTTCAACAGGGTGCCGGGCCTCGCGGTGGGCAAGCCGTCCGCTCAGGGCCAGTTTGGTGTTGCGCTGATCGCGCGCTGGCTGGGTGGTCTCGCGCCGAAGCTGGGGCTTCATTACATCCGCTATCACAGCCGCCTGCCACTGCTCTCAAGCGTAACTGCCAGCGGCGCTGCGGTTGCCGCGACCTCCGAGGCGGCAGTCGCCGAGCGTGCGGCCGGCCTCGTGCCGTCATTCCTTGCGACCGGGCTGGCGCCCGCAGAAGCCGCTCGTGAGGCACGTTTGGCTGCGGAGGCATTGACGATCAGTGCCTACGGCAATGCGGCCGGCTATCGGGTCGACTACCCAACGGACGTGCAGGCGATCGGCGCCAACCTGAGTCTTGCGTCAATGCGAACCGGTACGCTGCTCTCCGCCGAGATCTCGCACCATATGAATGTCCCTTACCAGTTGTCGATCGGCGCCGTATCGACAGCGGCGCTTTCTCCCATCGAATTCGATCCGGCAATCGGTTCTACTCCGCTTGGCGAGTTTGGTGCTGATGAGACCATTCGCGGCTATCGTCGCAGCGATCGCACGCAGGCTGCTCTGGGCCTAACCCGCATTCTTGGTCGGCGCTTCGGCGCAGACACAGTATTGTCTGGCATCGCTCTGGGCTGGGTCCACATTCACGACGTGCCGGCCCCGGACGAGGCACCCTACGAAATCAGCGGCCGCGAGAAGGACTCGTGGGGCGCGCAAATCTATATCGCGGCAACGTATAACAGTGTCATCGGCGGACTCAATCTGACGCCACGACTGGCGTACGCGCGCGACAACGGCGGTTCGACACCGGCGCCGCATGGGACGTTTCTGGAGGACCGTTCCGTATTCTCAGCCGGCATCCGAGCCGAATACCTCCAAAACTACGAACTCGATCTGTCCTATGTCCGCTTTACGGGCGCCGGTGACGCTAATCTGATACGCGACCGGGACTATCTGCAGATGCGTCTGACGGCGTACTTCTGATGATGCGAATGATTTTCGTTTCGCTGCTCCTTGCGCTGCCGATCGGCACCGCCGCTTCGGAGGATGAGTTGACGCCGGTCGGGGCGGAGCGCGCCGGGAATGCGGATGGCTCCATACCGGCCTGGACGGGTGGGCTTACCGAGCCACCAGCCGGGTTCAACCCGGAGGAGCACGAAGCTGATCCTTATCCAGAAGACAAACCGATCGCGACCATCACAGCGGCTAATCTCGACCAGTATGCGGAGCGGCTTAGCGAGGGCCAGCGCGAACTGTTCAAACGATTCCCGCAGTCCTGGAAAATGCCGGTCTACGAGACCCGGCGCAGCGCTGCGTATCCCGACTGGGTGTACGCTGCAATGCAGCGCAACGATGAGATCGCGCGCCGCTCGTCGGATACCCGCAGCGCGGTACAGCAGGCCCGGGTAACATCGCCGTTCCCGCGACCGCGTAATGGCGAAGAAGTCGTATGGAATCATGTTCTGCGCTGGCGAGGCATCCATATCATTCGCGACGAAGGTACAGCGGCTGTGACCCGGGCCGGAAAGTACCGGCTGGTGTGGTCGATTCAGGACCTCGCGATCCCCTACGGTCTTCCCTGGGATACGTCACGAGGCAAGTTCGACAACGTTCTCATGGCCGCCAAAGTAAAATGGCTGCAACCGTCTCAGCTCACCGGTGCCGGCGTTCTGGTTCATGAAACGATGAACCAGGGGAATGACCCGCGCAAGATCTGGCGCTATCTGACGGACGCTCGTCAGGTCATACGCCAGCCCACTGTCGGCTATGATTTACCCGCGTCCTATGTCGACGGGCTGCGCACCCAGGATGACTTCGAGCTGTTCCTTGCGCCGCCCGATGCATTCGAATGGACATTGTTAGGCAAGCGTGAGCTCTATATTCCCTACAACGCCTATCGGGTCCATGCGGACAGTGCACGGGTCGAAGACATCGTCGGTCCGCGGCACCTCGAGCCCTCGCTGCTCCGATACGAGCTGCATCGCGTGTGGGTGGTCGAAGGTCGCCTCAGGGCTGGTCAGCGCCATGTGTATGGCCGACGTGTTTTTTATGTCGATGAAGACAGCTGGCAGATCGCGATAGCGGATAACTACGATCTTAAGGGGAACCTCGTGCGGTTGGGCGAGGCCCATGCGATCAACTTCTACACGCTTCCCATGCTATCGGCGACCCTGTACAGCAGGTACGATTTTGCGACGGGACGCTACCTGGTCGAGGGACTGGACAATGAGCGTCGGCCGGCGCGATTTTCACCGAAGATGGACGCGCTCGACTTCACACCCAATTCGCTGAACTATTACGTGCGCTGAATTTGCAGCTGGCGGCAACGCACGAAGGTGTTGATTAGTAGAAATAGGGGTCGAACCACAATTTTTTTGCATCAAAGCAAATTAATTGGTTACTGACCCCAAATTCCACGCTAGTGTGGCGGTCTCAGCGTTACTTAATTATCAAGTTTAGATCCGTTTACGGTGCTTAAGCCCGGGGGGTGGTCCATTTTGGAAAAGAAAGGGATCGGCCATGTTGCCGCTGCCATCCTCGTGGTATGTGGCGTTGGTCTCGTCTTTCTCGGGAAGGGCGTGATGTATTCAGGGCCGTCAGGCGACGGCGGAATTTACGGCCTATTCGGCGTACTGATGATGCTCGTTGGTGGCCTGATGACGGCCGTGACAGTGGTTCTCTGGTTGTTCGGTACCGTCGTGCAGATTATTGGATTCAAGCTGGCGATCGTGGCAAGCGTTGTACTGTTGTTTGGCGCAAGCCTTCTCCGTCCTCTCTTCGACATTTGGCCGATCGAAGCCGGTTCGTGGGGCGGAGCAATTCGCAGCGGCCCCGGGGATTGGCGCGAGCAGTCTGGTGACCTTCAAGCTGGGACCCCGGTGACTCTTTTAGGCGTCATGAAGGAAAGCGGTAAGGGCTATCCATGGTTTCGGGTGCGGGATGATCGAGGATTGGAAGGTTTTGCGTGGGGAGGAGTGCTTTGCGCTACGGATGTGTGGGTCAACGGGGTATTCGGCCGGTGCCCAGAGGCCACGAGAGCAGAGACTGTTGATGAAATCGACTTCGGTGCTGAGGCCCCTGTCATTGAAATGATTGAACAGGCTTACACGTTGTTGCCTGGCAAATGGATACCGGTCTACGAAGCGCCGATCGAGACGCCAGTCGCAACCCAGGTCGGCGGGATAGGCTCGGCCTCTCCAGGCGATCAAGAAATTGCATACGATGTGGCGGTCGAGGCGCCAATCAAAACCCGGTCGCCATTCACAACCCATTTGGGCCGGATAGATTCGGCCTCTCCAGGGGATCAAGAATTGGTTGTATACGGCGATCAGCGAGAGCTATCAGTTTACGGCGAGGCCGGCAGACAATTCGTCAGTGGCTTTTGGGTCATCGAGGAAAATCAGCGCTCACCCACGAAGCTCTTGTTGCGGATCGCCGCCGGGCCAGATGGCGAGGCCCGTTGGAATTACGATAAATTTAGTATCCTGTCTCTGAATTCAAGGGAGCTGACTCTCGAGTGGATGGGTGTAACCCCCTTAACAAGGGCAACCTTTCGGCGGGTAGAATAGCGATGGCTGTACACGGTTCGACCCCAGTTCTTCTCTCACCGATGATAGATAAGGCGAATCGGCCAATGCAACGAATGACCAGACCAGGGGCAACGTGATTCGGCTAAGACGAAGAAGGCCTGCACTGCTTGTGCTTTGCGCGATCCTGTTGCTCGCAGGCTTGTACTCGGTTAAATCATTTACGCCACCCATTTTCGCAGAGAACTCGATCGCTGAGCTCAGGTCGCTAATGGTGAATGGTGATGAACAGTTCTTGCTAATTAGAGGAACAGACAGGAATTTGCCTGTTGTACTGTTTCTCCACGGTGGCCCGGGAATGCCCGCCATGTACCTGGCCCACGATTTCCAACGCGAGCTCGAAAAGCATTTTGTCGTTGTCCATTGGGATCAGAGGGCGTCCGGGAAGTCGTTTAAGGCTGACACGGATCCGGGACGGCTCAGTACAAGCTCTCTCCTGAGCGATACGGATGTGGTTGTTGATTTCCTTCGTGACCAGTTTAAGGCTGACCGACTATGGATTGTCGGTCACTCCCACGGCGCCTATCTAGGGGTGCTGTACGCTCGTCGAAATGACCAAAAAGTGTGTGCACTCGTCGGAATAGGCCAAGTCACCAATGATGCGTCGGGAGGGCCTGTTGCCGCGCTCCAAAAAAGATTTCTTGAAAATCGGCGTGAGGAGCTTGGGCTTGAGCCGGGCGCTGTCATAGACGCCTCAAATCTGGAGAATCTGTTATTCAAGAGCGGCAGCGAATTGTACGGAGAGACTTCGTTCGCTCCACTTCTGGTGTCCGGTCTGATGGCTCCGGAGTACAGCTTGTCCGACAGCCTGAACGTTGCAAAGGGCTCATCGCTTTCATCAAAGAACATGCGGTATGACATGCCCCGCGATTTGCTGACAAATGAGTGGAAATTCAATATCCCGGTCGCCCTCATAATGGGTGTTCATGACATGGTCACGCCGACGGAGCTTGCCAGAGAGTACTTCGATCGGATCGAGGCACCTTTAAAAGCCTGGTATCAATTCGAAGAGGCCGCGCACTTTCCGCACTTTGAGAAACCAGAGCGGTTTGCGGTAACGATGTCAGAGCTCAAAGCGACGTGGGGCGACTGTCCTTCAATGGCAGCCGGTCGAGCGAACTAGGGTAAACTGTCGACTACCGAAGCGGCCGCTCCCGTTTCTTATTTCTACCGTTGAAAACAATGACATTCTGGAGATTCGTGTGGATTCAGATCGAGTAACTCGCTTGCTTACATTGGCCGCCAATATTGGCGTAATCGTAGGGATCGGTTTTCTCGTCCTTGAGATGCGGCAGACCAGTGCAATCGCCACAGCGCAAGTCAGGCTGGAGTATGCGGCAGGTTGGCGAAGTGTCGATGAATCGAGACAGGATGAATCGTTTTCCGAAGTAATTACCAAGTCAATTGAAAACCCGCAGGAGCTTTCGTTAAAAGAGGTCATTCAGTTGGACGCATACTACTCGGGTGTTCTCGATCAAATGTTGAGTGCGCAAACTGCAAGGGCAACTGGGCTCGTGGATGGCCCATTCGCCGAGGTTGCAAACAATGTGGGAGCGATGTATTTCTCTGACGAGTTTGCCCGGTCTTGGTGGAGGCAAGTCAGGTCCGATTGGTCTATTCCGCCAGATAACGAGTTTCAAGAAACCATGGACAGAGCGATCCTCGCAGGGGAGCTTGGGCGCGCCCGAAGAAATTACGAAGGCATTCGGAATGAATTGTCTCAGCACCCGAAGAACGAGAATAAATAGGGGTCGAACCGAGGTTACCTGGGTCGCCCGGGCCGTGCTGGGATTAAATGAGGCTCGACCGCAGTTCTTCCGCGCCCCTGGTAGATCAGAATCTGGCATAAGGAAAAGTCATGATTAGCGAGCTAGTCAATCGGTCAGACTATTCAAGCCTCAATGACTGCATCTATCTCAACCAGGCTTCATTAGGTCTGGTTGGTCAGCCAGCTGTGCAGGCGATGCACGCGTTCCTGGATAATGTCGGCCGTCACGGCAATCTCCGAATGACCGACGAGGAAGAAGTCGGATTCTTCGAAGCCCTACGTCAGCGCGGCGCAAGGCTCCTGAACTGCGATACCGATCAACTTGCCATACTGGCAAGCGCCAGTGAATTGCTCGGGCAACTCCCCTTCTTGATTCGCCCTGCCCCTGGGAGCTCGATTGTTGCCGTATCGACCGACTTTCCGGCCGTTACCCGCCCCTGGATTCGATACGCGGACGAGAACAACTGTACCCTCCGCTTTGTCGATGACATCGCAACCGAAAATCTCACCGATGAAATCATCAATGCCATCGACAGTCGCACATCCGTCGTAGCGATCAGTTCTGTTCAGTTTGCTACTGGCTCCATGGTTGACATTCCCCGGGTACGCGAAGCATCTGAGCGCTTCAACGCCAGACTGGTTGTCGACGCAACCCAGGCGGCAGGAGTATTGAAAATAGACTCGCAGCATTGGGACGCCGACGTCGTCGTCACCAGTGGTTACAAGTGGTTGGGCGGTCATGGTGGCGTAGCGCTCGCCGCGTTGTCTCCCCGCTTGTTCGTGCAAGCCCCGCCGCTTCCGGGCTGGATGGGTGCGGCCAATCCTTTTGACTTCGACGCTACGACGCTGCAATTTGCCGCCGATGCCCGCCGCTTCACACAGTCGACCATGTCCTATATTTCAATGGCCGGCCTCACAACGGCACTGGATCATTTGTTTTCTTTGAGCGAAAGCGAACTGGAGGCGCATTCACGGCGTCTCTCGCATGGCCTGATCAAGAGGGCGTCCGCTCACGGATGGATGCCATTTCGAGGATTGGAGGATGCATCGGCTTCACCCCATATAGTCACCCTCGCTCACCCGGAGTGCCGCGTGGAAGACGCTCTGGACGCATTGCGTGGAAACCGCATCATCTGCGG
>JAHEDT010000138.1 GCA_024641085.1 Geobacteraceae bacterium
TGGATCACTGATATGATATGGAGGAAGTTTTTTATGAAGATGCGGTACTTAACGCCTATGGTGGTTATTCTGACATTTTTGCTTTCCTGCACAACGCTATGGGGATCAGACGACAAGGAGATCACGGTCAAATTGACCGTTCCTGATACCACCTGGACGGTTTCCATAGATGAGATCCGCAAGGTGGGAAGTGAGTTATGGGTCATTTCCTCTGTTTCGCAAAACCCGGACATCATGGGTGCTCAGGTGATTTCAACGGTTCAGGCATCGGTAAAGGTCGAGGTTCCAGATTTGCCCGTAAAATATTTTATTACCGGAAAAACATGGGGTTGGGAGAATACGGAACCGTACACCTTCATCACCGACCTGAAGCAGATAGAGAACGATATGAGGTCGGGAGAGTGTCTCTATCCGACAGCGCAGCGCAGCACGGACCCTGAGCTGGTTTTGAACAAGACCTGGCAATGGGAGTCGACGATTACTCCGGCCAAAAAAATAAATGTTCCGAATCCGGAGCGTTACACCATTCTTTTGACGGATGAGGGCAGGATTCAGGCCCGCTTCGATTGCAACCGTGGCGGGGGAAGTTATGAGCTTGCTGCCGGAAAACTATCCTTCGGCCCACTGGCATCGACCCGCATGGCCTGTCCGGAAGACAGTCTGGACAATCTGTTTATGCCGGATCTCCAGGGCGTGGTTTCGTTCTTTATTGAAGACGGGCATCTCTATTTGGAGCTGCCGCACCATAGCGGGATGATGAAGTTTCGATCCGTGCCGTGATCTTTATTTGTGTAAGAAACATAAAAGGAAGTCTGTAATGAAAAGGTTTATATTAACAGGGGTTGCATTGGTATCGACCATCGTTGTGCTTCCCGGGTGCGCGCGTTTCCAGACCCGGCAAATTGAGCACCGGCACTGGGAGCTGAACGAGTCCATTCGCGAGACCCATACCGAGCAGCTGCTGCTGAACATCGTACGACTTCGCTATGACGAGACCCCGTTCTTTTTACAGGTCTCAAGCATATCCACGACTTTCTCATCGTCTGGAACCCTCGGGGCATCCGGCCAGTTCCCAGATGGAGGACCGAATGTGTTGGGCCTGAACGGAAGCCTTACCTATTCGGAAACGCCGACGGTGACCTGGTCGCTTCCCGATTCGCGTGAACAGCTCGGACGGCTTATGTCCCCAATGGGCGCAGATCAACTGACGGTGCTGGCGCAGTCCGGTTGGGATGCGGAACGGGTGCTGCGCGTCGGCGTCAAGAAGCTCAATCGGCTACGCAACCTGGATTATCTTGTCGGCGAAGGTATCTTTGAGCCTGCCGGTTACGACCAGTTCCGGGAAGCACTCCAGTTGGTCAAACAGCTCAACCGCGATGGATTGGTCGATCTGGCCTATGGCGGCAAGAGCAGCATGGTGGGCGGCAAGATTCCCATGGACAAAATGGATCCTAGAGCCATTCCAGAAGGCCTCCCTCAGGGTATCCAGTTCATGACTCGCGCTGATCCGAACATGTTTGAGCCGATCAAGCTCTTCAAACCCATGTTCCTGCGCTTCTCGAAAGAATCAGATGGTGATCCCCGGGCGCAGCGGTTGCGGGAGCTGTTGAACCTGGACGGCACCAAATATTCGTTTGGTATCGTGGATACGGCGTCTTCCGGCACAGAACTGCTTCGTTCGGAATCCGGTAAGATTACGCAGGCATTTGATCCAGCGACAGACTATGCCGAAATCGTGGTGAACAACAGATCGGTCATGGAAGTGCTCTACTTCGCATCCCGGTACGTCGAAGTGCCCGAAGCCGATCTGACCCAAGGCCGGGCCATTGCCGACGCCAAGCTCCCGGATGGTGACTGGCTCGATATTCGCACGGCAGCGTCGGAGCCGTCGGACGCCTGGCTCAAGGTTAAATACCGGGGTTCCTGGTTCTACATTGCCGCGGACGATGTGATTTCGCGGGCCACCTTTACGTTGCTGGATGCGATCTTCGCCTCCGTCGTAGGCAACGTCCCCGGTGCCAAGCCGCTCCTGACGTTGCCTGTGAAGTGAGGATTGCCGCAAGGCCAACTCGATGATCTTTTACAAAATTGAAGTAAAATAGTGCACCGTGAAGGTTGGAGGAACACGAAGAACCATATGTCGCCGCCCTATGGCGAGGATAAAATGCTGGGGTTTCTGCGGGAAGCGGCAAAGGTTTTGGCTGGTGAGTAAGAAGCCACCGTGGGAGCGGCTGAAGCGGAACGTTAGGCTCGATATCGTGAATCTCTAAAATGCCTGAATGCACATGCTGAGGAGAAAGTCCAAATTGCTACAAGTGTGGAGGTTGGGTCTGGATTGGGATGCGATATAA
>JAHEDT010000081.1 GCA_024641085.1 Geobacteraceae bacterium
TTGATGCCGACGTTGGCAATGTCGTCATACATGGTTTCGGGGTCCATCACCCGGCCATTGTTGATGACCAGATCGTAGTCTTTTGCGACCGCCGTTGAGGCAATGGCCACACCCATAATGAGCGTGGTCAGCGTGGTGATTGATTTGCTTAACATGTAAATCTCCTGGCCGGACTTCCGGCTGAATTGTCTTACCCAGTCAGGCCAGTGGCGCTGGAGCGCCACTCGCTGTCACCGGGCCAGGTTTTCACTTGTTGATTGCTGCCCCTGCCCCGGAGTCGTCCGGACCTTTGACAGGAAACTTTTCCGGGTTCGGGGAAATGGTCGTTTTATCGATCCAGGTGCCGACATTGATCGGCTCGAAGCGGCCGCTTTGCTCGACCGGGAACCGAATGGGTTTACCCGGCTTGACCGGAAGGACCTTGCTGTCCTTGACCACGACCACGCCATTCACGACCACGTACGGGATGCCTGTCGATGGAATGCCGTGTTCACCCACCTTGAAGGTGGAATTGTCGGTAATCTTTTCCGGATCGAAGATGGTGATGTCCGCCACTTTGCCCACCTGCAGGCGGCCACGTTCCTGCATGCTCTTGAGGCCGGTATCTCCAAGGTGCTTCGCCACCCAGTAGCTGGCCTGGGAGATCGTGAACATCAGCGGCACACCCTGCTCGCGGGCCATCCGGAAAACCGCTCCACGCGTTCCGGAGGTGCGCGGGTGGCCGCGGTATTCGCTCCAGTCCGCGTCCCAGGGCAGCAGCTTGCCGTCAGGCCCGACCCCGGCCATGGCATCACTGGCGACGGTCATGTGCGGCACCGTCAACCACGTCGACATCCATGGTTTCCGGTACAGCATGTACACGACAACACTGCGACCGGGTTCCTTCTTGACCAGCGCGGCATAGGTCTCGTCGGTCAACATGGCATCGTCAACCGGATCGTAGATCGTGTCCTCGTACTTGTAGCCGTAGTTGTCCACCCAGTTGGCGGGGCGCAGGAAGTCAGCGCCGACGAAGGTCGAGCCACCATAGTAGGGGTAATATTCGGACCACATGTTGAGCCCCTTGGCCCTGGCGAGTTGCAGCTTTTCCTCGATCTCCCACCAGCCGTAGTCGTTGTTGTGCGCCATCAGCAGGGGCGCGTCCAGCAACATGGCATTGGTGAAGATCTCGTCGAAGGCGATGGGGGCTTCGGTCGGCGTGTCCTTGTTCAGGTGGTAACGCGTGTGCACGGCGGTCAGGCGGCCATAGTTCGCCGCCACCCGCTGGGCCGAAAACATCTCGTAGCTCAGCACGCCGCGGGCCATGTAGGCCAGGGACACGCCGATGCCCAGCGCACCCTGTCGCAGGTCCTCGTCCATGGTGCCCAGGATCTGGTTCATTTGGTCAAGGGATGACTTGGTGAGGGACCAGCCGGCAACACCATCGGCGGCAGCCGCCGCTGTGTACGGCCCCTGATTCGAAAAATCAACGGTATCGCTGACCCCGGCTTCGGGATCGAGGACGGACATGCGCACGAACGACATGCCGGTCACGGTTCCGTAGTTGACCTGCCAGCCGGATTCGGCCTTTTTGTCGTACCACTGCTTGACGTTGAACGCCCCGGCCTCGAGGTCCATCCCGGTGGTCACGCCATCGCGCAAGGCCATCTTGGTCGCGAACGGGTCTACCGCGTGGTAGTGCGTGTCGATGAAGCCGGGCGCCACCACGTGTCCACTGGCATCGATCTTCTCTTTGCCGGTGATCTTTTCTTTGGTGATGGCGACAATCCTGCCGTCCTTGATGCCGACGTTGGCAATGTCGTCATACATCGTCTCTGGGTCCATCACCCGGCCATTGTTGATGACCAGGTCGTACTCCTGTGCGACCGCTGTCGACAACGACGCCGCGCCCAGAAAGACCGCAATGAAGGTTATTAAAAGCCTGGGAAACATGATTCTCTCCTGTTGGTATCACCGGCATTTCGTGGTCTTTCTGACCAAAAGCCTGTTGCAGTTTGTGTTCGTAGCCTATTTACGACGCCCTCATTCCTTGAGTCACTTCCATAAAAGGCACTGAAAATGGCCCTATCGTTGGCTATAGGTAACTATCAGTGATCCGATGATTGATTATGAATGGCGTTCTCTGGCCGCAATCCGCATTCCACGCCATACATCCACGACCGCCCATGCTGACAAATCGAGCCAGTTCCTGCTTTGCATTTGACGTCATTTTATTTACCATTTGGCGCCACTTATGTTAGGCTGCGCCTTCAACCCGTGCACCGCTCACGGGGTTGACGAAACCAGAACAGACCGATGCCCCCAACCACTGAAAATCACCACTCCCATCTGATCAGCAGTGAAGTACTGTTGGGCTGGAAGGAGGCCGCCAGCGAGTTGAATGTCGAACTTGCCCCCATCCTCGAGGCGCAAGGCATAGACCCTTTACTGCTCCACAAACCCACCGGCTATCTGCCATACCAGCAGGTCACGTTATGCCTGCAACTGATTGCGGATCGTTTCAACTGCGGCCACTTCGGCTTCGTGGTTGGTAAGCACCAGCCTGCCATGCAGTTGGGCAGTGTGGGGCAAGTGATGAGGGCGTCACCAACGTTACAAACAGCGCTTGAAAATGGCATGAAATATCATGCTCTGTACACCGAGGGGTCGAAACACGACCTTGTCGTCGAGAAAGGTATGGCGCGCATCAGGCGATGGAGCACCGCATCTTACGATTTCAATACCACACAGACGCGCATGCTGGGAATCGTCATGGTATTGAAGATCATCAAGTCGCTGAGCGGAGCCAACTGGCAACCGAGTCTGGTCTCCTATTCGTTCAACGAACCGGAAGAGTCCAGTGAAATGTCCCGCTATTTCGGCTGCCCCGTACTGTACAACCAGGAGTTTGACGGCCTGAGTTTTCCAGCACAGGATCTCGCGCGACCGGTAACTACCGCAGATCCACAGCAGCTGCAGATTGTCCTGTCAAGATTGGCGCCGATACTGAAACAGAAGTATCAGCATCGAGAATATCTGTTGCAGACGGAAAACTTCATCCACCAGACTTTGGGAACCAGCCGGTGCACGCTGGAAAGCTGCGCGCAGCTCCTGAGGCTAACCCCCAGGACATTCCAGCGCAAACTGGCCCGGCACGATACGACTTTCAAGCAACTTTTGCTGGACATTCGCATGTCGTCAGCACGCCAGTACCTGAGCGAATCCGCGATAGGCCTTTATGCATTGTCGGACCTTCTGGGCTATCAAAGCCTGGGCGCATTTTCACGCGCATTCAAGGGAGTCCACGGTGTGCCGCCAACGCAGTGGCGAATAGCTTCGGGGAGGGTGGGGTCAGCTTCCTTCAAGTGACACTTGAAGGAAGCTGACCCCTTTTTGAATCGACGTTAGCGGCCCAGGAACCAGGTCGCGCTGATGCCGTAGGTCCGCGGTGCGCCCCAAATTCTGCGTGGAAATTGGAGGAAATTCAGGTTGTTGTTGCGGGTGTATTCCTCGTCGGCCAGGTTCTTGCCCCACAGCGCAATCTCCCACCGTTCGCTGGCAGGCATCCACGAAACGCGGGCATTGACCAGGCTGTAGCTCTCGATCAGGTACGCCGGCCCGTTCGACGGATCGCTGTACTGGTCGTCGACCCAGGAGTAATCCGCGAAGAAGCGCATGCTGCCGTGATCCCCCAGCGGCAGCAGATACTGCGCCGAGAAGTAGGTTTTCCAGTCGGGCGCGAACGGCAGGTTGTTGCCGGTGAAGTCCGGTTCGTTGGGGTCGGGGTTGACGAACACGTCATACGTCGCGTCCAGTGCCGTCACATTGAAAGCAAATTCCAGCCGGTCGGTGGGCAGCCAGTTGGTCTCCAGCTCGATACCCTGGCTGGTCGCCTTGCCGGCGTTGGTCAGCTGCAGCGTGGTCGCCCCCTGCGCGTTGGTCAGGAACTGGAATACCTGGAAGTCGTCGAACTCCATCATGAACGCCGTCGCGTTGATGCGCAGCGTGTCATTGAGCAGGGTGGACTTGATGCCCAGCTCCCAGCTGTCGACGCTCTCGTCCTCGTACTCAAAATAGGTCAGGCCACTGGTCATGAAATCGGCATTGTAGCCGCCGCTCTTGAAGCCACTGGCGTACTTGCCGAAGATCATGGTTTTGTCACTGACGAACCAGTTCAGGCCGATGGTCGGCGACACGTCGCTCTCCGAGCGGGAGTCGATCACCGGGTCGTAGTTGATTCCGCCGAACAGCACGCCCGGTGCCTGCGTCAGCGGCAAACCGGTGACGGCCTCGAGCGCCGCGGCCACGGCCGGGTCAGCCGGTTCGTTGAACTGGCGCCAGTTGATGTCCTTTGACTCGTCCGTGTAGCGCAGTCCCGCGGTCAGTTCCCAGCGGTCGCTGAAGCGGTAGTTGCCGTGGATATAGGCAGCCCAGGAATCCACGCCGACCGTGTTGGGAATCGTGGCGGTGCCTTGCAGCGCGGCCGCATACGGCGCCAGGGCGGGAACCAGCAGGTTGTAGAGGTCTTCACCGAAGAAGGCGCTGCGCGCTGTGGACATGTCCGAGTTGAAATAGTACAGGCCTGCGACCCAGTCGTAGCGATCCTCACGGGGCGAGACCAGTCGCAGTTCCTGCGAGAACTGGTCGGAGTCTTCGTCGAAACTGGTGGATTGGATGCTGAACGGCGTGATGTCGTCATCATAAAGGGTGCTGTAGTCCGCCTCGCGGTATGAGGTCAGCGACGTCACCGTGTAGCCCGCGTCGAGGTCGTAGTTGACGGTCAGCGCGCCGCCCCAGAAATTGACTTCGTCCGAGGCTTCAAAATTCTGCTGGCTGGTAAACGGCGGCAGACTGGCATTCACGTACAGGGGAGAGTGGCTGTTCGACTGGGACGCATCGCCCGCGAGGATGATCTCGAGCTTGTCGGAGGGCAGGAAGCGCAATTTGCCGCGAGTCGCCCAACGATCGTAGTCGCCGGTGTCCTGGTTCAGGGTTGTGTTGTAGTAGTAGCCGTCAGACTCGTCATAGGAAAACGACAGTGAACCGAACACGGTTTCGCCCAGCGCTCCGGAAACGTAGGCTGCCGCCTTGCGGTAATCGAAGTTCCCGAGTTCGGCCTGGATCTGTCCCTCGAACTCCTCCGTCGGGGTCTTGGTAACCAGGCTGATCGCGCCTGATACGGTATTCTTGCCGAACAGCGTGCCCTGGGGACCGCGCAGGATCTCGACCCGCTCCAGGCCCAGCAACGGCTGGTCGGACGAGTACGACCGGCCCTGGTACACGCCGTCGATGTAAATGCCCATGCGGGCGTCGATGCCGGTGTTGCGCGAGTAGTCGACGATGCCGCGAAGCCCCATCTGCTGGTTGCTGCTGCCGACGATGCCGCCGGTCTGCAGCGACGGCGCGCTGGCTTCGAGGTCGCTGATTACCGTGGCGCCCAGTTCGCGGATGGCGGACTCGGTGATCGCCTGCACCGAAATCGGCACTTCCTGCAGGCTCTGAGCGCGTTTCTGCGCCGTTACCGTGACCTCCTCCATTACCTGGCTTTCTTCGTCCTGGGCCAGTGCGTTAAGTGACCAGCCGCCAAGGGCGAGGGCGCACAGTCCTGCGGCGCCCGCATGTTGAATCGTTGCCCCCCAGGCCCTCTGTTCCCGACGTGTGTGCCGAATTCCGCTCATTTCTCGCTCCGATTGTGTGAGAATTTAATTATAAGTGTATATACTTTATATTCACAGTCAAGAGGTTCCTTTGTTATATGAAAAAAATTTAATATCAATATATTATGTGTGCCGGGTCAACGAACGACACTTGATTGATTAATTATAGCAAGTTATAGTCAAAATTCGTTTTCAACGACAGGAATCACTGCATGTCCACTGCCAGGTTAGGGCGCCCAAAGAAAGACAGCAGCCGCGATACACGAAAAGACCTGCTGGAGGCCGCTTTCGAGCTTTTCGCTCAGCAGGGATTCCGGCAGGTCAACCTGACCGACATCTCCGATCGCGCGGGTGTCTCGATCGGGCTCATTCGTCATTACTTCGGTTCCAAGGACGGTCTCGTCGATGAATGCACCCGGGTGGTGATGGGCCGGTTGCAGGAAGTTTTTCAAAGGATCCTGGATGGCAGCGGGCCCAGCGAGGGCACGGCCTTTATCGACTACCTGCTGAACAGGAACATCGAGGGGTTTATAGCCAACGTCGGCCTGCTCAAGTACCTGCGCCAACTCACCATTGAGAACGCCCCGGCGGCAAACGAAGCCTTCAAAGAGTACTTTCAGCTGGTGCAACAGGAACTGAACCGCGTCGAGGCGGCCGGCCACCTGCGCGGGGATGCCAACAAGGTGTGGCTCACTTTCC
The DNA here is from genome assembly GCA_024641085.1 of Geobacteraceae bacterium. Classification (GTDB taxonomy): domain Bacteria; phylum Desulfobacterota; class Desulfuromonadia; order Desulfuromonadales; family BM103; genus JAHEDT01. The sequence continues at coordinate 6,336 of JAHEDT010000081.1, forward strand.
ACATCCTGTTCACGCAAATGGGTCCGGTGTTTCTGTCCGAGCAGATCGAGGCGATTGTCGGCATGCCCACGCACAGTCTCGAGGCGGTCCGGGAACGCAACAGGGAGAGCGCACGCATTCTCAAGCACGGCATCCTGGCCGGGCCGGCGGCGACAAAGTCTTGAACCGGATCACAGCCAGCAGCCCTGCAGGCCAACCTTCAGTAAAAATCGCCCGCAACTACGTGCTGCTATTGCTCACGGCCACCTACTCGCTCAGCATCCTGGATCGATTCCTGCTCGGCATCCTGCTGCCGCAAATCAAGGCTGAATTACAACTCAACGACAGTTACCTTGGCCTGCTGAGCGGCATCGCATTCGCCCTGTTCTACGCCACCCTCGGGATGCCGATCGCGCGACTTGCCGACCGCTACGGCCGCAAGTACGTCATCGCCATCTCGCTGGCGCTGTTCAGTGTAATGACCGTGTTGTGTGGTGCGGCTGTCAATTTCCTGACCCTGTTCCTGGCCCGCGTGGGCGTGGGTGTGGGCGAAGCGGGAACGACCCCGGCTTCGCTGTCTATCCTGTCCGACCTGTATGAAAAGCAGCGTCGCTCGACGGCCATGGCGATCTTCTCGGTGGGCGCCAACATCGGTCTGCTGATCGGATTCGTGGTCGGTGGCTACGTGGCCGTCGAATACGGCTGGCGACAAGCCTTCTGGATGGTCGGCCTCCCCGGTATTATCGTGGCCGCAATCATCGCCATGACGTTGAAGGAGCCGCCGCGCGGTTACGCGGACGGCCTGGCCAAGGGTGCGCAGGACCTCGAACCGGCTGCCGGCGATGCTGCCCGCATCGGCTTCCTGCCGGCCGTCAAGTTCCTGCTCAGCCAGAAGTCCTATCGGCGCAACGTGCTCGGACTCTCGATGATGCTGTTCATCGGCACTGGCGTCATCGCCTGGCTGCCTTCCTACCTGGCGCGTTCGCACGGGATGGCGGCGGACGAGGTCGGGCGCACGCTGGGGCTGGCGCTGGGGCTGGCCGGACCGATCGGGACAATCGTGCTTGGCGGCCTGCTGGCCGACCGGCTGTCGAAACGAGACCTGCGTTGGGGCGGTTGGGTGATTGGCCTGGGTGCGCTCCTGCTGGCGCCCGCTTATTTGTTCGTCATTTACGCGCCGACAGGCATGATGGCCGTTGGCGCCTACTTTCTGCCCGCCGCGCTCGGTGTTTTCTACCAGGGCCCGACCGCGGCGATGACGCAGGCGGCGGCTCCGGTCTCGATGCGGGCGACCGCGGGTGCGCTGATGTTGTTGATCGGCAACCTGATCGGCCTGGGGCTCGGCCCGCTCGCCATTGGGGTGCTCAGCGATTGGCTGGAACCCCGCTTCGGAGCAGAAAGCCTGCGCTACGCCCTGTTGCTGGCCCCGGTTGGGGCCATCGCCGGCGCGGCCTGGTATTTCTCCGCGACCCGGACCCTCGGCGAAGACATCGAGCGCGCGGAACGCCTGGCCTAGCGGCTTTTCCAGCTGGGGGCTACGTCTTGGCTGTGCGCCAGTGCTCGCCCAGCACCAGATCGGCGTATCGGTTGATCTCGTCCAGGTAGCTGCGGGTCGCGGCGTCCAGCGGGCCGTCATTCAGCGAGGCCAACGGCACGATGGACGCGTAATCGCGGCCGTCCTGCTGCTCGCCCATGAACACGACCGGCGTCAGGTCCAGCCCGGTGACCATCGTTCGGGGCTTCCCGTTAAGATTTCCCCTGGCAAGGTGCAGGTTCGCAACCAGGCTCAGTACCGTGGCCGGTCCGCTGTAGGCCGGGGTCAGGTTGC